>CAVYHX010000050.1:0-40173 GCA_963768415.1 uncultured Gammaproteobacteria bacterium | reverse complement strand
CAGGTATTGCTGGTCTGTGGACCGCCGGTGACGGCGTGGGCGCCTCCGGTCACAAGTTCTCCTCCGGTTCGCATGCCGAAGGCCGTATTGCGGCCAAGGCCATGGTCAAGTACTGCATGGACAACAAGGACCTGAAGCCGGAGCTGGATACCTCGGTCGAAGACCTGGTTGCCGAGATCTACAAGCCGGTCAGGAACTACCTTGAGTTCAAGGATTACACGACGGCCATCGATATCAACCCGAACTACATTACGCCGAAGATGCTGCAGTTCCGCTTGCAGAAAATCATGGACGAATATGTAGCCGGCTGTGCGACGTACTACACCACCAATGCCCACATGCTGGAAGTGGCGGGTGAGAAGATTGATTTCTTGAAAGAAGATGCCGAGAAGATGCGTGCCAAGGACCTGCATGAACTGCTGCGTGCCTGGGAGAACTACCACCGCATCATCACGGCTGAAGCGCACATGAAGCACATCGAGTTCCGTCAGGAGTCCCGTTACCCGGGCTTCTACTACCGCATGGACAAGAACTTCGTCGATGAGGAAAACTGGAAGTGTTTCGTGAACTCCGTGTACGACAAGGAGACCCAGAAGTGGACCTGCTTCAAGCGCGCCCATGTTGACCTGGTCGACAAGTCCAAGCTGTTCAAGTAACAGCTGTCCGGGACAGAATTTAATTCTGTCTTCATAGTACAAAGTCCGGGTGCCTTGCGGTACCCGGACTTTTTTTATTTTTGTGCGATCGAAAATATTGAGGATGCTCTGATTAATGAATATTATCCCGTCATTAAGTAGGTTGGGCAAAGCGCAGCGTGCCCAACATTCATGATTGCCATGTTGGGCACGCTGCGCTTTGCCCAACCTGCAGTTAAGAAAATGTATGTATTAAATTGAGGTGCAACACGATGTCAGACAAAGAGAAGCTAATCGAAGAATCTCCGCTGCCGGACAGTCCGGTCATTCCCGCCCAGTTACTCGGGGATGCTGTCATCCAGTTCCGCTGCCACAAGGACATCGACTGCTTCAATGCCTGCTGCAAGAACATCGACATCATGCTGACGCCGTATGACATCATTCGGCTGAAAAAACGCCTCGGGATTACCTCGACCGAGTTTCTGCGCCTGTACACCGAGCCCTTCGAGTTCGGCAAGAACAGTGTCGCCGGGGTGAAGTACAAGCCGAAAGAAGGGACCAATGAGTGCCAGTTCGTCACCGCTGAAGGCTGCAGTGTGTACACGGACCGCCCGACCGCCTGCCGTTATTACCCGATCGGTCTGCTGTCGACCCGCCGCCAGGACGAGAACTTCGATCGCGCGTCCTATGCCCTGGTCACCGAAGACCACTGCCACGGTCATTTCGAGGATCGCAAGCTCACCATTGATGAGTATCGCGAGGAACAGGGGCTGGAAGATTACGATGAGCTTGGCAGACCCTGGCGGCAGCTGATCCTGAAGGTGAAGTCCGCCGGCCCGGCCATCGGCAATATGTCGAAGACCAGCCTGAGGTTTTTCTTCATGGCCTGTTATGACATGGACCGCTTCCGTGAATTCGTGAAGAGTGAAGGCTTCAGCACGACCTACGATGTTGACCAGGAGACCATGGACAGGATCCTGGAAGACGATCTGGCGCTGCTGGAATTTGGCGACCGGATGATCCGCCAGATCATGTATGCCGAGGAAACCATTCCCCTGAAGAGTGATGCACTGGAGCGGCACTTGAGTCGCCGTGGTGACCGCAAGTCCACGGAGCACGATGATATGGCGCGCCCCAGCATGGCGTCCTATGAGATGCCGCTGGACGGGGATGACGAAAAAACGGGTAAAAAGTAAACCGCCGCACACATTTCTTTCCAGCCGGGAAATATACCCCGCAAGTCTGGATACCCCCGGCAATTGTTGCCTTCAGGTGTGCGGGTTCAGCGATATGTCAGGCCTGCCTCTGCTGCAGTTCGGGTGCTCACCTGGAGTGCGGGGTCACTGGATGCCTCGATTGCGGACCGGATGCCGTGCGCATCGAGCCCGCATTCGGCCAGTTGCTGCGCGTGGCTGCCATGACCGATGAACCGGTCCGGGATTCCGAGGTTCAACACGCGGCATACACAACCTTGTGCATGCAAGGCCTCGTTCACCGCGGAGCCGGCGCCACCCTGCAGGGTGTTTTCCTCGACCGTCACGATGAGTCCGTATTCTGCGGCGACCAGTTTGATCATGTCGATATCCAGGGGTTTGATAAAACGCATGTTCACGACAGTCGCATTGAGCGCCGCGCCGGCCTCGAGTGCAGCCGCTACACGGCTGCCGAAGGCGAGGATCGCAACCTGTTCGCCCTGGCGGCGGATGATCGCCTTGCCGAGCGGCAATGCTTCCAGTGACGTGCCCGGTGCAGTACCCGGGCCGGTACCGCGTGGATAGCGTACCGCCGCAGGTCCGGTGTGTTGATAGGCAGTCGTTAACATGGCGCGGCATTCCTGCTCATCTGCCGGCGCCATGACCACCATGTTCGGCACACAGCGCAGAAAACTCAGGTCGAACACGCCGGCATGGGTTGCCCCGTCGGCACCGACCAGTCCGGCACGGTCGATGGCAAAGGTGACGTCCAGGTTTTGCAGTGCCACATCATGAATCAACTGGTCGTAGGCGCGTTGCAGGAAGGTTGAATAAATGGCCACGACCGGCTTGAGTCCGTCGCATGCCAGTCCCGCACCGAAGGTCACAGCGTGCTGTTCGGCAATCCCGACATCAAAATAGCGCGTGCTGAATTCCTTTGCAAACCGTACCATGCCGGAGCCTTCGCACATGGCGGGTGTAATGCCCATGAGCCGGTCGTCGGCGCTGCTCATATCACACAGCCAGTCACCGAATACCCCCGTATAAGTCTTGCTGCTTGCCGCAACCTTGCTCAGAACACCGGTTTCACGGTTGAAGGGGGTGACGCCGTGATAATTGCAGGGGTCCTGCTCGGCGGGATGGTAGCCTCTGCCTTTCTGGGTTACCACGTGCAGGAAGCGGCGTCCCCCGACCTTGCTCAGGTTACTCAATGTGGATATCAGGGTAGGCATGTCGTGCCCGTCTACCGGGCCGATATAGTTGAATCCGAGCTCCTCGAACAGGGTGCCCGGCAAGACCATGCCTTTCAGGTGTTCTTCCCAGCGCCGCAGGTATTTTTGCAGGCGTGGTTGTTTATTCAGCAGGTTTTTACTGCCCCGGCGTACGCCGGTATAAAAACGCCCGGAGAGTATGCGCGCCAGGTAATTGTGCATTGCCCCCCGGTTGCGCGAAATCGACATCTCGTTGTCATTCAGGATGACCAGCAGGTCACAGTCCTGATCACCGGCGTTATTCAGTGCCTCAAAGGCCATACCCGCCGTCATGGCGCCGTCGCCGATGATGGCGACACATTGCCGGCCTGCGGCTTCGCGCCGTGCCGCAATTGCCATGCCCAGCGCGGCACTGATCGAGGTACTGGAATGGCCGGCGCCGAAGGCGTCATATTCGCTTTCGCTGCGGCTCAGAAAACCGCTTAACCCGTCCCGTTCGCGCAGGCTGTGCATGGCATCCCGGCGGCCGGTCAGGATCTTGTGGGGATAGGCCTGGTGGCCGATATCCCAGACCAGACGGTCCGTCGGGGTGTTGAAGACATAGTGCAGGGCAATGGTCAGCTCGACCGTCCCCAGCCCGGCAGCCAGGTGCCCGCCGGTGTTGGCGACCGACTCGATCAGGAACTCGCGTAATTCGCCGGACAGGCCCGGCAGATCCCCGGTGCCCAGCCGCCGCAGATCGGCGGGGGAGTTGATGGTCTCGAGTAGCGGGAAATTCGTCATGGGCTGATATCGCCGAAATATAGCATTCTACCAGAGCGGACTGCCATGCGCCCGGTTCAGGACCCTTTCAGCAGTTCGCCAAGTTCCAGCGGTGCCCGGCGGTCATTCTGCTCATGCCAGCGCCGGAATACCTCCCGGCCGGCCTCCAGATAGCGGCGCTCGTCCGGATGGTCGCGAAATCCCTGCAGGCGCTCGCTGATGCTGCCGGTCTCGGCTACGGGCATATTGAAGTACTTGTCCAGGAACATGACAAACACGCCCAGTATCTGTATTTCATCGAGCCCGAACTGCTCCCCCAGGTATTCGATGGCGCCGAAATGGAAGGCCATGACCTTGTGTTGTTTCGCGGGGTAGCGCCCGATATCTTCCCGGTCAACGCCCATAAGGGTGGCCGTGGTGAAACGCCCGAGGATGGTGCTGACCTGCTCCACCGGTGTCGCCTGGCGCGGCCGCCTGCGGAACAGTTTTTCGAAAATACTCATGTCACAGCCAGCGGCGCACCCGTTGCTTGTAGTCCAGATAGGCCTGACCAAACACCAGTTCCAGGTAGCGTTCTTCCCGGCGGATGGCATAAGCCGTAATCACCGCCATGGAAACCGGCGCCATGGCCAGCACCCAGGCATTGTCCAGCCACGACGGCGGCGGCGATCTGGACCAGCGTCAGGCCGATATACAGGGGGTTGCGCGTCAGGCAATAGGGCCCGCTGGTGATCAGGGCACTGTCCGGTTTGTCCGGCCGCACATCGGTACCCGCCCGGTGAAATTCGTAGATACACAGTGCGGCCAGCAACACCACCGCGGCCAGGATGGCGCCGGCATAGATGGTCCCCTGTATTCCGAATGGCATGGGTTGCGGCCAGGGGTGATTCAGGCCGATGCCGCAGAGGATGCTGCTTGCATAGATCAAGGGCGGATGAATCCGCACCCCGGGACCATGCCGGTGTTCCGGTGCACTGAAATCTTCTTCAGCCATCATGCAATCCCCGTGCGTGGACCTGCGTGCCTGCCAGGGTTGTCTCAGGCGGCATCGGCCCGGGTCTCCGGCCGGTCAGGCTGGTGTGAACGTGTATGCAGCTTGATATCCAGGATGATCTTGAATACAACCAGTGCCAGCAGCAACCCGAGTGGTGAACCGAGCTGCTTGATCAGAAAGGCACCCGCAATGATCGCGATATGCAGCACGGCGATCCGCTTGTAGGGGGCTGTCATAAGTTTCTGTGCGCTAGTGCTCTTGTATTCCCCCTGCCCGATGAAGTTCAGCGCAAAAGACACTCCGTGACTCAGGACCATGGCGATGATGACCCAGGTGAAATGTTCAGGCGCGGCAGTAAATAACCGGTGCACCAGGTCGATGAACATTTCGATCAGCACCAGTGGACCCGGCCAGCTGGTTTCCGGCAATGTCTCCGGACTGCCGGCGCCGGTCGTTATCAGCTCCAGCACCAACATCCCGTGTATTGCACAGAACCCACCGTAATGAACCGTGAAAAACACGACATTGAACAGTGCGCCGAGTTTTTCCGTGACCAGCATCTTGAGGATGGTGTAGCCACCGATAACGAGATTCTCGAGCCAGTAAAGCACGACGATCGAGCCGACATCCCAGTCGAGATAGAGCACGCCAAACAACGGAATGAGATTGGCAGATACCAGTGCCAGCTGGGCTGGAGTGAGATCGAGTAATTGCTTCAAGCGGGTAAACCCGGCAGCCGGATAGCAACCAATTGTACACAATGTCACAGTGCCGCACGCCTGCTGATGGCAGGGTTGTTGGCCGAATGAATTCGGCCCTACAACGGTAATCTACCCACTCGATTTGGGGAAGAGCCTGATATATACAAGCTCGGTGCTGCCCCGTCACTGCTTGTTGAATTAACTGTCACGGGATGAAAGAAAATATTGATAGTGACTGCCATGACACACTGGACGCGAATGCCAGTCACTATATCTCCTCTCCCACAGGGAGAGGAGATATAAAAACAGGTAGTTAGCTTTATTCGGTGAACTACGCCGCCTGGCCCTCGGCCTGTCCCGGTGCCTGTTCCTCGCCGCCCAGTGCCTGCAGCAGCTGGGGTATAAATTCCGCCAGTTCCAGTGTCATCAGGGCAAAGTCCAGATCGAAGCGGCTGGCGAAATCCTCCGCCTCCACGTCCTCGGCCGCGTCGCGGACGACGTCCTCGAAGCGCAGTCGCTTGATGGACAGGTCATCGTGCAGGACAAAGGCCAGGCGTTCGCGCCAGTGCAGCTCGAGGCGGCAGGCATACTTGCCGTTTTTCACATGCTGGCGGATCTCCCCGGCGGACAGGTCCTGGCGCTTGCAGTTGAGTCACGCCACCCTCCGGATCCGGGTGGCGCAGTTCGCATTCGGCGCCGAGGCCGAAACCGTCGGGCAGGCGTTCCCCGTTAAGCCAGCGGGTCATGAAGTCCCGCGGTGCGTGCCGGGTCTGCAACGGGGTGGCGGGCAGCCGGCCGAGTGAGATGCGCAGGCTGGCGAGCAGTTCCTCGGCCTTGCCCGGACTGGGGCTGTCGACGACCAGCAGCTGGCTGTGGGTGTCGATGTAGGCATAACGATCGGTGATGCGGGTCAGTGCGCGCGGCAGCAGGTCGGTGATGATCTCGTCTTTCATGCGCAGCCGTTCACGGCGGTAGATATCCCGTGACTCATTGGCCTCGACCTCCGCCACCTTGTCATCGAGCAACTGCCGGACCACCCCGGCCGGAATGATCTTCTCCGCCCGGCGCTGGCAAATCATCAGGTAACCACTGACCGCATGCACCCGCAGCTGACCGTGGCGGCCCAGCGGCGGCGCCCAGCCGGTCGACGCCAGCTCCATGCTGCGGCAGTCGCGAAAGGCCTGCGCCTGCAGGCGCTCCTCAAGCGTCTCCGCCGTCAGCGTCGAGGGGTTGGTCAAGCCGGTACAGCTGCAGGTTTCTAAACCACATTCGAGCCTCCAAAAAAGTCAGGCATTATGCCTCAGTTGGCGGCTAATGCCATGGATTTAATCCTCTGGTTGGGTGTTACACCAGCAGCCAGTACGCTGCGCACCATGTATCAGATAGTTACCGCTGCCGTCGGTAACCAGGCACACACTGCAGCAGCGCACAGGGAGAATTCATTAGCACGGTAGACATTTAAAACGACCAGAAAGGTGTCTTGCTGTCAGGCATGTCTGTGCAGTGAATAAGGCACCACTGCAACCGGCAAGCGTTTAATGATCAATTCGGTGCGACACTTAATTTTCAGGGGGCGAGCTTTTCCCGGATTGACTCCGCCAGTTCAAAGGCGCTGTCCGCATCTTCCGCCAGGCAACTGATATGCCCCATCTTGCGGCCGGGCCGTGCTTCGCGTTTGCCGTACAGGTGCAACATGGCGGCGGGTTCGCTGAAGACGGCCTCCCAGTGCGGTTCGCCGCTGATCCACAAATCGCCCATCAGGTTGACCATGGCCACGGGTGACAGCATCTGGGTATCGCCCGGTGGCAGGCCGCACAGGGTACGCACCTGTTGTTCGAACTGTGAGGTGACACAGGCATTGACTGTCAGGTGCCCGCTGTTGTGCGGGCGCGGTGTAATGGAGTCGACCAGCAATTCGTCATCCTCGGTCTGGAACAGTTCCACGGCGAGTACTCCGCAGTGTTCCAGGTCATCGGCGATATCAACGCCGATCCCGATGGCATTTTCCTCGATCTCGCTGTCGATATCCGCCGGCGCCATCGAGCTTTCCAGCAGGCCGCTGCGGAAATAGTTTTCCACCACCGGGTAGGTCTCGACCTCGCCGTCGATGCTGCGTGCCAGGATGACGGAGAGACGCCGGGCGACAAAGATGCGTTCCTCCAGGACACAGGGCTGTTCGCCCATGGCCTTGAAGGCGATGACGGCCTCGTCCAGCGACTCGACCATGTGCTGTCCCTGCCCGGGGTAACGCGGCAGGCCGACCTTGAGAATACCGGTCTGTTCCATGTCGTCCATGGCGGCTTCGAGATCATCCAGGCCCTGGATGTCGTAGAAGTTAACCGTGGGGTACTCATGCTCATCGAGATAGTTCTTCACGGCCAGGCGGTCCTGCGTCAGGGCAATGGTTTCCGGTGATGGCCGCACCGGACAATGTTTCTGCAGCCGCCGCAGACTGTCCACCGGCAGGTTTTCGAACTCACTGGTGATCGCGGCACAGCAGTCGCCCAGCAGGTCAAGCGCGGCATGGTCGCTAAACTCGGACTGGATGTGCTGGTTGGCGATGCTGCCGGCCGGGCAGTGGGGGTCGGGATCCAGCACGATCACCTGGTAACCCATGCTACGCGCCGCAATGGTGAACATGCGGCCCAGCTGGCCACCGCCGATCATGCCCAGCGTGGCGTCAGGCAGGATCACGCCGGCGGTAACGTCATATTGCGGACCATTTCTGCCTGGTCCTTGCGGAACACCGCCAGCTTGTCGGCCATGGCCGGGTCGGTCACCGCGATGATGGCGGCGGCATAGAGTGCGGCATTCGCCGCGCCGGCCTCGCCAATGGCAAAGGTTGCCACCGGGATGCCCTTGGGCATTTGCACGGTGGATAGCAGGGAGTCCATGCCTTTCAGATACTTGGACGGGATGGGTACGCCCAGGACCGGCAGGGTCGTCTTGGCGGCCAGTACCCCCGCGAGATGCGCGGCCCCGCCGGCGCCGGCAATCGCCGCTGCAAAGCCGCGTTCGCGCAGGCCCTCGGCATACTCGATTAACAAATCGGTGGCGCGGTGCGCCGAGATGACTTTTGCTTCGTGCGGAATACCGAATTTTTCCAGCATGTCGACGGCTGGCTTCATGATATCCCAGTCACTGTTGCTGCCCATGATGACGGCGACTTGTGGTGTGCTCATATTTAAATGAATGTTCCGTGTGGGTGAGTGGAGAATGAGGCAGCGATTCTACCACCCCGCGCGCGGTCCCGGGCAACCGCCATTCAGCTGATGCCGGCTGGCTTCCTGTGCGCATGCTACAGGCATGTCAGACATATTGTGCCAGGTAGCAATTTGTTTGCATGGCAGGCCGCGGGGATACGGTGTCTGCCGCCACGTGTTGTCGGCAGACACAGCACCCGCCTGGGAGCCGGTTGGCACTGGTCTCGACCAGGTGTGGCGACCTGTCGTCATGCAATCCCGCACCGCATGCCTGCCGGCACGTGGCCCGCGTGAGCGTCTGGCTGGCCACCGGGCTGACCCGATAAGCCCCTCATTTTTTAACTAAAAATAACCCGCATCCCCCCTCAAGCTGGCCATCAATCAGCCGATGTCAAAAATGTGACGGTGCGCACAGTCGCCAGACCTGCCTGCGCGCTGCTGCAGGGGTATGCATGCATTTATCAGATAATTATGGATAAAAAAACGAAATTCGCATTTGAGCCAATGGAGCCGCGACTGCTGTTCTCGGCTGACCTCGATGGCGGGCTGGTTTCCGGCGCCCCGGATTCTCACGCGGCCCTGCTGGATCCGGCATTGACCCAGGCACTGGTGGCCTTACCGCCAGCGGGTGCCGATGGCGAGATCCGCGCGGCCGGCGAAATCCGTCAGGAGCTGGTCCTCGTCGACACCGACACGCCCGACTACCAGCAGCTGGTGGACGACCTGCTGGCCAACGACGACGCAACCCGCCACCTGGAAGTCATCCTGCTGGACAATACCCGTGACGGCATCCACCAGGTCACCGAGATCCTGAGCTACCACCGCGACCTCGATGCCGTGCACATCATCGCCCACGGCACCGACGGCGCCATCGACCTGGGCGGCGGCACGCTGGACAGCGCCAGCCTGCAGGCCGGTGCCGGCCTCATCGAGACCTGGGGCGAGGCCCTCACCGCTGAGGCCGACTTCCTTATCTATGGTTGCAACCTGGCGGCGACCGAGGCGGGGCAGTCGCTGGTCACCGCCCTGGGCGAGTTGACCGGCGCCGACGTCGCCGCCTCGGATGACCTGACCGGCAGTGCAACGCTGGGCGGCGACTGGGAGCTGGAATACAGCACCGGCCGGGTGGAGACGGATGTGGCGCTGAGTGCCGGGCTGCAGGGCGACTATCAGCACACCCTGGCCATCTTCAATGTGACGTCAAACGCGGACTCGGGTGCCGGCTCCCTGCGTCAGGCGATCAGCGATGCCAACGCCGGCGGTGGCCCGAACATCATCAATCTGCCGGCCGATAATTACACGCTATCGACAGGCAGCCTGGATATCACCAGTAATGTCACCATCGTCGGCACGGATGCGGCGACGACCGTCATCGACGGTGATGGACTCAGTCGCATATTCGATATCAGTTCCGGTAACGTTTCCATCTCGGGCGTGACCATTCAGGGCGGCAACGAGAGCACTGGCGGTGCCATCAGTACCCAATCCGGCAGCACCCTGAACCTGACCGACGTGGCGATCAGCGGCAACACCGCATCATCCAGTGGCGGCGCCATCTACAACAGGGGCACGCTCAACCTCGAGCGGGTGACGATCAGCGGAAATACCGCGGCTGGCAACGGTGGGGGAATCCATTTCGCAAACGGATCGATTGGATCGCTAATCAATGTCACTTTGAGCGGCAACAATGCATCGAGTGGTGCTGCGCTGCGCAACTTCAATGCCTCGGTGACCATCGTCAACAGTACGATCGCCTTCAATTCATCCGGAATCAGTGCAGGTGGCTCAGGTATAACCGATCTGCAAAATACGATCCTTGCGGAAAATACCGGCGGGAACTCGGACGCAACGCTCACATCCTCCGGAAACAACATCGACAGCGACGGCACGGCAGGTTTGTCAGGTACAGGCGATCAAAGCGGAACCATCCCGTCACCCATCGACGTCAAGCTGGGGGGCTGCAAGATAACGGCGGGCAAACGCAAACCCATGCCCTGCTGGCGGGTAGTACGGCAATCAATACCGGTAACGATGCCGTTTGCACCGTCTACCGATCAGCGCGGCTCTGCCCGCGTCGGTACGTCGGACATCGGCGCCTATCGAGGCAGCGGCTGCTTGACGGCCGTCGATGACATCGCCACCACGGCCGAGAATACGCCGGTGGTCATCGATGTCCTCGGCAACGACAATGGTGTGCGAACGTTCTGGATTACACCCTGCCCGCCAACGGTTCCGTCACCGACAATGGCGATGGCACGCTCACCTACACGCCCGACTTTGGATACACCGGTCCCGACAGTTTTCAGTACCTCATCACCGACGGCAGCGACGGGGTGCAGCAATACTGGAAGCTCGATGGCGACGCGCTGGACTCCGTCGGATCAGGAGACGGGGTGGTCGTCGGAAGCCCCGCGCCTGTTGCCGGCTACTATGGCGGCGCCCTGGATTTCGACGAGGTCGATGACCATGTCGTCATCCCCGATGTTTCCTATGCGAACGACTTCACCGTAGCGTTTCGCTTCAAGGTGGATGACATCACCGGTAGCTTCTATCAGTACATCTACAGTCACGCTGCCGCGGATGCGACCAATTCGCTGAATATTTATATCGGTGAGAGTGGCTCGAGTAATGCCGGCATGATGATGACGAACATCGAGGATCCCAACGATGGTAATGGTGGCGCAGTATTAAACGTGGACATCGGTGCCGGCGGCCTGAACCTGATCGGGGATGGGCAGTGGCACACCTATACCCTGACCGTGGAGTCAGGCGTCGGTTCAAAGGTGTATATCGATGGCGTGCTTGGCAACAGCTCCGCACGCGGCGCAGATGGCATCAATCCGGGAACTGATGTACATCTGGGCGCCAACAACAGTTTAAACGCGGACCGTTTCTATGGTGGCGGGCTGGACAGCGTGCTGGTGTATGACGGCACACTCAATGCTACAGATGTGGCCAACCTGCACACGGGGAATTTAAGCACGACCGCGCTTCCCGCCGCGAACGTTAATATAACGGTGACCCCCGCGGCACCGGTGACCGGGGTGGCGAACACCGTCCCGGGTAACCAGAACGTCGATGAGGATGCGTCACTGGTCTTCTCCAGTGGCACCGGCAATGCCATTACCGTTGATGACGGTACCGCCGGTGATCCGGAACTGCGCACCACACTGTCGGTCACCAACGGCACGCTGACGCTGGCGACGACCCTTGGCATCAGCTTTGACAGCGGCGCCGACGGTACGGCCAGCATGACCATCCATGGAGATGAAAGCGCCATCAACGCCGCCCTCGACGGGCTGACCTTCACGCCGACGGGCGGCTACAACGGCCCGGCCGACCTGCAGGTCACCACGGACCTGGGTGCGCACCTGCTGGGTAATTACACCTTCGATGGCAGCAGCCCGGGCGAAAATGTACAGTGACCCGGGAACCAATGACGGCAGCGTCACCGGTGACCCGGTCACGGTGTTCGACGGCAACCCGCAACAGCGACGTGCTGGTACTGAATGGCAATGACAATATACAGATTCCCGGCCGCTTCGGTGATCCGGCCGATGTGACCCTGGCGGCCTGGGTGAACTGGATGCCGCACGGACCAATGACGAGCTCATCTCCATCGGCAACAGCGTGGCGCTGCGCCTGGACGATACCAGCAACGGTGACGGCGTGACCGGTTTCTTCTGGGACGGCTCGACCTGGCAGCACACCGATTCTTCCGTGTATGTCAGTGGCACCGGCTGGCATCACGTGGCGTTCACCTTCGATGATGCCGCCAACGAGCAGACCATCTACGTCGATGGTGTGGCCCTGATGACCACGAACTACACGGGATCGATCGCCTATAACCTGAATCCGAATACCACGCTCGGCAGCCATCCCTCGGGTAGTTACGGGCTGTCGGGCAGGCTGGACGACGCGCGCATCTACGACCGGGCACTGGAGGCCGGTGAGATCGCGGCGCTGGCTGCGGACCTCAACAGTGCCTCGAACTCGGTCGCTATCACGGTCGATCCGGTCAACGACATGCCGGTGGTCGGTGACGTCAGCGTGAATGCCGATGAGGATGGCACCGGTGGTGATCGGCAGCTTCGTGTTGACCAGCGATCCCGACACCGGTGATACACACACCTTCGATATCACCAGTGCACCTGTTGAAGGCACGGTCACGAACAACAACGATGGCACCTTCAGTTTCGACCCGGGCAGTGATTTTCAGGACCTGGCCTTTGGTGCGACCCGTGATGTGACCTTTACCTATACCGCGACCGACAGCAGCGGTGCGCCTAATGCCACCAGTGCCGCTGCGACCGTTACGGTGACGGTCACCGGCAGCAATGATGCGGCATCGGTTGGCGGCATTGATACCGGTGCAGTCACCGAAGACAGCGATCCCGATCTCGACGGCCTGCTCGAGACCGGCGGTGCACTGACCATCAGCGACACCGATACCGGTGAAGCCAACTTTACGGCCGGCACGATAGTCGGGTACCTACGGTGACCTGACCATCGATGCTGCTGGTAACTGGACCTACGCGGCCGATAACACCCAGGCGGTGATCCAGAACCTCGCGGCCGGTGCCACCCTGACCGACACGATTACCGTGACCACCACGGATGGTACGACGCATGATGTCGTCATTACCATTACCGGCGCCAACGATGCCCCCGTCATCGGCGGTGTCGATACCGGTGGCGTCACCGAAGATGTCGATCCCGATCTGGATGGCCTGCTCGAGACCGGTGGTGCACTGACTATCAGTGACACCGATACCGGTGAAGCCAACTTCACTGCCGGAACCGTGGTCGGTACGTATGGCTCGATCACCATCGATGCCGCCGGCAACTGGACCTATGCCGCCGATAATACCCAGGCGGTGATCCAGAACCTTGCTGCCGGCTGCAACGCTGACCGATACGATTACCGTGACCACGACAGATGGCACGCACCCATGATGTCGTCATTACGATCACCGGCACCAACGATGCCACCGGTCATCGGCGGCGTCGATACCGGTGCGGTCACCGAAGATGTGATCCGGACCTTGATGGCCTGCTGGAGACCGGTGGCGCACTCACTATCACGGATACCGATACCGGTGAGGCCAACTTCACTGCCGGGACTATCGTTGGTACGTATGGATCGATCACTATCGATGCTGCGGGCAACTGGATCTATGCGGCTGATAATACCCAGGCCGCGATCCAGTCGCTCGCCGCGGGTGCAACCCTGACCGACACCATTACTGTTAGCTCTGCTGACGGCACGACCCATGACGTCGTCATTACCATTACCGGCACCAACGACGCTGCCGTGATTGGTGGCGTTGATACCGGAGCGGTCACCGAAGATGTGGATCCTGATCTGGATGGACTACTGGAAACCGGCGGGTCGCTGACCATCGCGGATGAGGATAGCGGAGAAGCCAACTTTACAGCCGGCACCATCAACGGTACCTATGGAGATCTGACTATCGATGCCGCCGGTAACTGGACCTACGCGGCCGATAACACCCAGGCTGCGATCCAGTCGCTCGCCGGTGGCGCCACCCTGACGGATACCATCACAGTGACCAGTGCCGATGGCACTGTCCATGATGTGGTCATCACCATCACAGGAGCGAACGATGCACCCGTTATCGGCGGTGTCGATACCGGCGCCGTGACCGAGGATGTCGGCGTGGCTCGGCGGTGAACCTCACCACCACGGGTCGCCTGACCATCACCGATACCGATACCGGCGAGGCGAGCTTCCCTGCGGGCACAGTCAGCGGTGCCTATGGAGACTCTCTCTATCGATGCCGCTGGGTAACTGGAGCTACAGCGCCCTCAACAGCCAGACCGTGATCCAGTCGCTCGCCACCGGCGCCACCCTGACGGATATCCTGACCGTGACTTCCAGCGACGGCACGGCACATGATGTCGTCGTTACCATCACCGGCACCAATGATGCGCCGACGGTGGCCAGTCCGAATGCAGACCGGGCGGCCACAATAGATGCATTATTTTCGTTTACGTTTGCCCTGAACACCTTTGCTGACGTGGACGGCGACAACCTGACCTTCACGGCAACCCTGGGCGACGGCAGCGCCCTGCCGGGCTGGCTGAGCTTCGATGCCGTGATGCGCACCCTGTCCGGGACGCCAACGGCTGCCGACCTCGGCGTGATCACGGTGAAGATCACCGCAAATGATGGCAAGGGTGGCACCGTGAGTGATGTCTTCGATCTCAATGTCAGCGACGACCCCGGCGGGCCGGTGGTGATTATCGACGTTCCGGAACCGGGACCCGGCATCGAGCCGGCCCCGGAACCGGAGGTTATCGGGCCACCGGTCGGGACCACGGACCCGGATCCCGTGGACGTCAAGGACCCCGGCAAGGACCCCGGCCTGCCGAGTGT
This sequence comes from uncultured Gammaproteobacteria bacterium, assembly GCA_963768415.1. GTDB lineage: Bacteria > Pseudomonadota > Gammaproteobacteria > UBA9214 > UBA9214 > CAVYHX01. Next base: position 25,074 of record CAVYHX010000050.1, on the reverse strand, counting down.
CGGCGGCGAGGTGACCCCGGTACCGGTGCCCGGTGCGGGAGATCCCGTCCCGCCAGGCGAACCCGCGCCCGAGACAGACCGTCCGGGCGACCCGAAGAACACCATACCTGCGGAGCCTGGCCCGCAGGTTAAGCATTTCGACACGACGGCTGATTTCAGTTACGGCAGGGCGGGAATGACTGCCAAGGCCCTGATGCGGGTCAGTGCCTTTGTGCAGGAACTGGACGATGCGCGCCAGGTGATGAGCGAGAAGGCCACCCTTGAGCAGCGCATCGTCGGCTCGACCATGACCGTGACTACCGGGCTTTCAGTCGGTTACGTCATCTGGCTGATCCGCGGCGGGGTATTGCTGAGCAGCGTGCTGTCCTCATTGCCCGCCTGGCGCATGATCGATCCGCTGCCGGTGCTCGCCTTTACACGCCTTCGTTCCGAAGATGAAGCGGAAGACGAGTCACTGGAATCACTGGTCAACAAGGGCGGCCGCGGCACACGCCCGCAACGCGATCCAGCTAATGACGGCTCAGCCGGCGGCGGGGAAGAGGACCAGGAATAACGCAGTGAGCAACAGCCTGGCATGACATCTGGCACTCATCATTCGAGGGATCCTTGATGTAGCGCTTGCAAGGCAGGCCGCGGAGATTCGCTGGCGGCTGGTGTGATACGCAAACGATCACCACACCCCGGGTTTACGGCGGTCACACCGCCAGCATGGCAGCCGTGGACCAGGCCGGCATCCTGTCGCGAAGTATCCCTGCACCAGGTGCCTGCCGGGCGGCCGGGGAGACCTCCTGCCCGGCTGACCCGTTTAGCCACTCATTCCCTGATCAAATAATCCGCATTCCCCTCAAGATGCCCGCCAATCCGCCGATGTCAAAATTGTGACGCTACGCACGGTTTCTCAACCAACTTGGGCGCCAATTATGGGTATGCGCGTAATTTATTGAATATTGTGAATAAAAAACAGAAAATCGCATTTGAACAAATGGAGCCGCGGCTGCTGTTCTCGGCCGACCTCGATGGCGGGCTGGTATCCGGCGGCCCGGAAGCACACACGGCCCTGCTGGATCCGGCCTTGACCGATGCACTGGCCCCGGCATCTGGCGCCGCAGGCGAGACCGTTGCGGCCAGTGTAATCCGCCAGGAGCTGGTGCTGGTCGACACTGACACGCCCGATTACCAGCAGTTGGTGGATGACCTGCAGGCCAATACGGACGTGACCCGTCACCTGGAAGTCATCCTGCTGGACAATACCCGTGACGGCATCCACCAGGTCACCGAGATCCTCAGCTACCACTCCAGCCTGGATGCCGTGCATATCATCGCCCATGGTGCTGATGGCAGCATCGATCTGGGCGGCAGCACCCTGGACAGCGCCAGCCTCCAGGCCAATACCGGGCTCATCGAGACCTGGGGCGACGCCCTCACCACTGAGGCCGACTTCCTTATCTACGGTTGCAACCTGGCGGCGAGCGCGGCGGGGCAGTCGCTGGTCACCGCGCTGGGTGAGTTGACCGGCGCCGATGTCGCCGCCTCGGATGACCTGACCGGCAGTGCGGCACTCGGCGGTGACTGGGAGCTGGAATACACCACCGGAACCATTGAAGCGGGAGTGGCCGTCAGCACCGGGACGCAACAGCAATGGGGCAGTGTGCTGCTGGATTTTTTCGTCGACACCACGGCCGATACGGTGGCGGCCAACCCGGGTGACGGGACCGGCACAGATGCCACCGGTGCCGTCTCCCTGCGTGCCGCGATCATGGAGGCGAACTTCCAGGGCGGGGCGCACACCATTCACCTGCCCGCAGGGACCTATGATCTGAGCATTGCCGGGAGCGGCGAAAGATAATGCACTGACGGGCGACCTGAACATCAACAGCGATATCACCATCCTCGGGTCAGGCGCAGCGACCACCATCATCGACGCGAACGGGCTGGATCGCGTGTTTGAAGTCGGCGGCAACAAGGAGCCTGACCCTCACGGATATCACCGTCACGGGGTGGATCAGTCAGCGACAATGGTGGCGGCATACTGGTCGGCATCGGCAGCACCAAACTCACGCTGACCCGCGTCATCGTCACCGGTAACACGGCGGACAGCGGTGGCGGGATATCACAATCAGGGCACCATGATCCTGACCGATGTGGTGGTCTCGAACAACGGGGATGCCGCAACCGCCTATGGTGGCGGCATTCATAACCGGGGTAGCGCATTCCTCGATAATGTCACCGTTTATAACAACCGCGCTGTGGATGGCGGCGGCATTCACAATGACACCCCGGCCTGGGGACTGGCTCTGACAAACGTCACCGTGAGCGGGAATACGGCAACCGGCAATGGGGGAGGGCTGTTGAATTGGTCATCTGCGGCTATCATCAATTCCACCTTTACCCAGAACACGGCCGGCAATGGCGGCGGTATTTCGGATGATGGCTGGGAATTGTATGTCAAGAACTCGATCATTGCGGCCAACACTGCGGGTAGCGCAGCGGATATCGATGGCTATGTGAACAGCCAGGGCAATAATCTTATCGGTGACGATCAGAACACGAATGGCCTTGTCGGAAGTGACTCGTCCGGTACCACCGGCAGTCCGCTCGATCCGAAACTGGGCGCGCTCGCCGATAACGGCGGCTTCACGCCGACCCACGCCCTGCTGACGGGCAGTCTGGCCATCAATAGCGGCGATGATTTCGGCGCGCCCGCCACCGATCAGCGCGGGTTCAACCGCGTCGGCACGACGGACATCGGTGCTTACGAGGCGGAGGCACCGGTCATCCTGAGCGCCGCCGGCGACACCTGGATCGATGGCAGTGCGAACGGGACCAACTACGGCGATTCGACCAGCCTGGTCATCAATCACTCCGGCGGCGATATCGGTAACCAGCGCGCCCTGCTGCAATTCGACCTGAGCACGATCCCCGCCGGCGCCGTCATTACGGGCGCCACACTCCGCATGGAGGCCACATCGATCACCGCCGCAATCAACATCAATATCTACGAGCTGACCGAGGCCTGGGTGGAAGGCAGCGCTAACGGCACCGCCGGGGTCGCCAGCTGGAACGAGCGGCAGACCGGGACCGCCTGGAGCACGAGCGGCGGCACCTATGACCCGGCGCTTGTCGCCACCCTCAACACCGGCTCGATCGGACAGCATAGCTGGGACATCACCGCACTTGCAGCGGCATGGAATGACGGCAGCAAGGTCAACAACGGCATTATCATCGGCAGTCCGGACAGCGGCAACGAAACCGTTACCTATGACAGCAGCGAGGGGTCGACACCGCCCGAGCTGGTGATTACTTACACAATCCCGAACACCGCCGCAACGGTTGCCGGCACGAACAGCGGGGCGGTGACAGAGGATGACGATCCGGATCTCGACGGCTTGCTCGAGACCGGCGGCACGCTGACCGTGAGTGATCCCGATGCCGGTGAAGACGCCTTTATCGGCGGTACGGGTACCGGCCTGTTCGGTGATCTGACCATCGATGCCGCCGGCGACTGGAGCTATGCCGCGGACAACAGCCAGGCTGCGATCCAGTCACTGGCTGCCGGCGCTACCCTGACCGACACGATCGCGGTCGATACGGTGGATGGCACCCGGGAATATGTCAGTATCACCATAAACGGTGTTAACGATACCCCGGTTATTGTCACCAACGAGCCGTTAAACGTTCCTGAAGAAGCCACCCGGACCATTACCACGGCGTATCTGCAGACAACCGACGCGGACAATAGCGCGGATGAGATTGTGTACGAACTGACCAGTTTGCCAAGCGGCGGCTCGGTACGCCTGAATGGATCTGCGCTCGGTCTGGGCGGAACATTCACCCAGGATGATATCGATAACAATCGCGTCAGCTACCGGGATGCACGATGACGGTGTATCCGCGAGCTTCCAGTTCACCGTCAGTGACGGCACCTATACCTCGGGTAACAATACCTTTTCCGTTAACGGTTCACCGATAAACGACGCCCCGGTCGTGACGGCGCCGGCTGCCAGTCTGAGTGCGACTGAACAAACGGACCTGGAGATTGCCGGGACCGGGTTTTCCGTCAGTGATGCCGATGATGCCGGGGGTGGCGCAATCGCAACCCTGAGTGTTGGCGAAGGCAGCATCACGGTCGCGAGCGGCACCTCGGGTGTGCTGGTCACCGGCGGCAACGGGACCGGTAGTGTCACGCTAAGCGGCACCATTGATCAAATCGATAACCTGCTGACCGGCGCCGGTACCATTACCTATTACAACGGCAGTGACAACCCGGGTGCGTCAACCGTGTTTTCCGTCACGGTCAACGATCAGGGCAACACCGGGACGGACCCGGGCCTGAGCGGTGATGCCTTCAGCGAAGAGGGCAGCAACAGCGTCACCATTAACATCACGGCGGAAAATGATGCTCCTTCAATTGGCGGCGTCGATACCGGCAGTGTGACCGAGGACGTCGATCCGGACCTGGATGGCCTGCTCGAGACCGGCGGTATACTGACCGTGACGGATGACGACAGCGGTGAAGCGGCCTTCAATCGCCGGCACCATCGTCGGTACCTATGGCTCCATCACCATCAATGCCGCCGGTACCTGGTTCTATGCCGCCGACAACACCCAGGCCGCGATCCAGTCGCTTGCCGCGGGGGCGACCCTGACCGACACGATCACGGTGAGCACGGCGGACGGCACGACCCATAATGTGGTCATTACGATTACCGGAACAAACGATGCGCCGGTCATCGGCGGTGTCGATACCGGTGGTGTGACCGAGGATACCGGTGTGAGCGGTGGCGAACTCACCGCGACGGGTCGCCTGACGATTACGGATGCCGATACCGGTGAGGCCGTTTTTGCCGCGGGCACTGTCACCGGCACCTACGGTGATCTCACGCATCGATGCCGCCGGGTAACTGGAGCTATAGCGCGCTCAATAGCCAGAATTCCATTCAATCGCTGGCGGTCGGTGCCACGCTCACGGATACCCTGACGGTGACCTCCAAAGACGGCACCACCCGTGATGTGGTGGTGACCATCACCGGCATCAATGATGCGCCGACGGTGGCCAAGCCGGTGCCGGAACCAGGGCGCCACCGAAAATGTGCCTTTTGCGTTCACGTTCGCCCTGAACACCTTCAATGACGTGGACGGTGACAACCTGACCTTCACGGCCACCCTGGCTGACGGCAGCGCCCTGCCGGGCTGGCTGAACTTCGATGCGGCGACGCGCACCCTGTCCGGGACGCCGACGGCCGCTGATCTCGGCGTGATCACGCTGAAGATCACCGCGGACGACGGCAAGGGCGGCACGGTGAGTGATGTGTTCGATCTCAAGGTCAGCAAGACACTGGTGATTATCGAGGTCCCGGACCCGGGACCCACGATCGAGCCGGCCCCGGATCCGGAGGTCATCGGGCCCCCGGATACCGATCCCGGTGATGTGAAAGATCCCGGCAAAGACCCCGGCAAGGACCCCGGCCTGCCGGGTGTCGGCGGCGAGGTTACCCCGGAACCGGTCCCCGGCGCGGGTGATCCTGTCCCGCCGGGTGAGCCTGTGCCCGAGGCAGACCGTCCGGGCGACCCGAAGAACACCATCCCGGAGGAGCCTGGCCCGCCGGTCAAGTTTATCGGTGTAACGGCCGATCCCAGTTACGGCAGGGCGGGAGTGACCATCAATGCCCTGATGCGGGTCAGCGCCTTCGTGCAGGAACTGGACGAGGCGCGCCAGGTGATGCAAGAGACTGCCACCTTCGAGCAGCGGGTCATCGGCTCGACCATGACCGTGACCACCGGACTCTCGGTCGGTTACGTCATCTGGCTGATCCGCGGCGGGGTGCTGCTGAGCAGCGTGCTGTCGTCGCTGCCGGCGTGGCGGATGATCGATCCCCTGCCGGTGCTGGCATTTGCCGGCCGTTGTTCCGGGGATGAAGGGGACGACGACTCGCTGGAGTCGCTGGTCAGCAAGGGCGACCCTGCTGATGACGGTCCGGCCGGTGATGGGGAAGACAACCAGGAATGACACAATGAGCGTACCGCCAGACAAGACACCAGGCAGTTATACCCCGAAGGACCCTGGATGAAAGGCTTGTCTGCCAAGTTCCATATCACCATCGGCCTCGGCTTTCTGCTGGTCAGCCTGTTGCTGTCGGCCATCTTCCTGGGGCTGGTGCCCGACCGGCACGGTGCCATCCGTGAGGGGCGTGCGAATCTGGCCGAGGCGGTGGCCGCGAGCAGTTCGTTATTCATCGAACAGGGTGATATCCAGAGTCTCGAGGCCAGCCTGGAATTCATCGTCAAGCGCAATCCCGATATCCTGTCGGCCGCGGTGCGCCCGGTAAACGGCGCACCCATTGTCACCATCGGTGATCACGGCTCCGACTGGAGTAATGCTGAAGACGGACACTCGACTGAAGATCAGCTCAGGGTGCCGATATGGGCCGGCGACGGCAAGTGGGGAGATGTGGAACTGCGCGTCCAGCCACTGACATCGCCGGGCTGGGTCGGGTTGGTGCAAAACCCGCAGCTGCAACTGGTGCTGTTTGTCGCGGGCGCCGGCTTCATCATATTTTATTTTTATCTCGGCAAGATGCTGCGCCACCTGGATCCCTCCCAGGCGGTGCCGACGCGGGTGCGCGCGGCGCTCGATACCATGGTCGAGGGGCTGCTGGTAGTCGACGGCGCTGGACATATCGTACTGGCTAACCTGGCGTTCGCGGAGGTTATCGGCAAACCGCCGGATGACCTGCTGGGCGCACAGGCCTGTGACTTTGCGTGGTCCACTGCCGAAGAGGCGTCACCCGCAGACGGCAGTTATCCCTGGAACCGGGCGCTCAGCGAGGGCACGCCGCAGCGCAACGACATGATCTATCTGACCGACAGCGAGTCGAAACGGCGCAGTTTTATCGTGAACTGCTCCCCGATCCTGGGCAGCGGCGGCAAGCAGGGCGGTGTGCTGATCAGTTTCGATGACGTGACGCTGCTCGAGGAAAAGGAAATCGAGTTGCGCCTCTCCAAGGAAGCGGCCGAGTCCGCCAACAAGGCGAAGAGTGATTTCCTCGCCAACATGAGCCACGAGATTCGCTCGCCCATGAATGCCATCCTGGGTTTCACCGATATTCTCAAGCGTGGCTACCACAAGGACGAGGCCGACTGGAAAAAATACCTCAACACGATCCATGCCAGCGGCAGTCACCTGCTCGAACTGATCAACGATGTACTCGACCTTTCCAAGGTCGAGTCGGGTAATCTGGATATTGAACAAATCCAGTGTCCGGCGCATGACATTGTTCGCGAGGTCGTGCAGGTGCTGAACGTCAAGGCGCAGGAAAAGGGTATAGCGCTGGACTTCGAGATTGCGGGCGCCATTCCGGAGACGGTCATCTCCGATCCCGCGCGGTTGCGACAAATCGTAACCAATCTGGTTGGCAACGCCATCAAATTTACGGAACAGGGCAGGGTCAGTGTGGTTGTCCGTTTGAATGCATCAGACAAGGAGCCACTGCTGGCCATCGATGTGATCGATAGCGGCATCGGCATGTCCGAGAGCCAGCTGGACTCTATCTTCGATGAGTTTGTGCAGGCCGACACCTCGATTACACGGCGCTTTGGTGGCACGGGTCTGGGGCTGTCGATCAGCCGCAAGCTGGCCCATGCACTCGGCGGCGATATCACCGTGAACAGCGAACAGGGCAAGGGCAGCGTTTTCACGGCGACCATCGCCACCGGCCCGCTGGCGGACATCAGGCTGCTGGAAGGCCAGGAACTGCTGGCTGCGCAGGAAGAAACCAGAGCCGGATTCCGATACTCATTGGGAATTCCCGCCTGCACACGTGCTGGTGGTCGATGATGGTGATGAAAACCGCGAGTTGCTGAAGCTGGTCCTGGAGGAGGTCGGCCTGATGGTGGAATGTGCCGAAAACGGCAAGCAAGCTGTCGGGAAAGCCATGCACACCGCGTTCGATATCATCTACATGGATATCCAGATGCCGGTCATGGACGGCAGCACGGCGACCAGTTACCTGCGCCAGCAGGGCCTGCAGACGCCGATTATTGCGTTGACGGCACATGCCATGAAGGGGTTCGAAAAAGAAATTATGGGCGTCGGTTTTACCGGCTACATGACCAAGCCGATTGATATCGACGGCATCATCCAGATGTCAGCAGACCTGCTCGGCGGCCAGCGGGTGGAAAATACGCAACCGGCCCACCTGCCAGCGGCTGCGGTACAGGCAGCGCCGCCACCGGCGACCGGGGTTCAGGCGCAGGCGCAACCCGGCATGACTGATAATGCGCCGCTGGTATCGCGGTTACCGGCCAACAATCCGCGTTTCCAGGCGATTATCCAGAAGTTCGTGGGGCGCCTGGATGAACAGGTCAGGGCCATGGAGCAGGCGTGGGCGGAACGCAACTACAGCGAACTGGCAAACCTGGCGCACTGGCTGAAAGGCTCCGGCGGCACGGTCGGCTTCGATGCCTTCACCAAGCCGGCCGGCGCTCTGGAAAAGCTGGCAAAGGAGAAATGTGACGACCGGATCGAGGCCCAGCTCCTCGAGGTATGCCAGCTGGCCCGCAGGGTCGAGATGCCGGGTGCAGGCGTGCCCGCAGACGTGCAGATATCAGCCTGAATACCGCCAGGATATCCTGTTCAAGGTAGTGTCGCCTACGCCGATACAGGAATGAGATGAGGCAGATCCTGGATGCCGGCACGGCCGGTATCGGTAAATCCACCAGCGCTGGAACAATGATTCCGTGCAAGGGACGCAACAGCGACAACCAGCAGAATGGATAGCTACAAACTATTTTCCAGCAACGCGGCGCAATGCAATGACACTCCGGTAGTGGATGATCTGCATGCTGATGCGTCCGGCGCGGGCCCTGCGGCTGGCGATGATTTTCAGCATGAATCACTGATAGCCAATGCAACCATCATGATGGTCGATGACGAGCCGATCAATATGGAGGTCGTGCAGACGTATCTGGAGGATGCCGGCTACCGGAACTTCATTACCATCAGTGAATCGAATCGTGCCGTCGGTATCATCAGGCAGAAAGACCCCGATGTCATCCTGCTGGACCTGGTCATGCCGCTGGTCACCGGGTTCGAGATACTTGAAATATTACGTGCCGATGCCGAGCTGAAACATATCCCGGTCATCGTCCTGACCTCGTCCGATGATTCGGAAACCAAGCTCAAGGCACTCCATCTCGGCGCAACGGATTTCCTCGCCAAGCCGGTGGATTCCAGTGAACTGTCGCTGCGCTTGCGCAATACACTGGCAGCCAAGGCCTACCAGGACCACCTGACCTATTACGACAGCCTGACCGGGCTGCCTAACCGGCGCCGCTTTTCTGACCGCCTGGCCATGGCGCTGGAACACAGCAGGCAGACCGGCGTATCCGGCGGTGTGCTGCACATCGACCTGGATCGTTTCAAGCAAATCAACGATACCCTTGGCCACACTGTCGGTGATGCGCTATTGAAGGCGGTCGCCGACCGGCTGGAACTGCGGCTGCGTGGTGGTGATGCCGTCGGCAGGTTCCGTGAGGACGATATCCGCATCAGCCTGTCCCGTCTCGGGGGTGATGAGTTCACGGTTCTGCTGCCTACCATAGATTCCGCCGAGAGCGCCGCACGGATTGCGCGCCGTATCCTGAACGCCCTGAGTGAATCATTTGACATCAACGGCCACGAACTGTTCGTCACGCCCAGCATCGGTATTTCGGTATATCCCAACGACGGCGACGATATCGACACCCTGCTCAAGCACGCCGACATCGCGATGTACCATGCCAAGCAGCATGGGCGTAACTGTTATGAGTTCTATGCCAGTGAAATGAATGCCAGGTCCATGGAACGGTTGAGTATCGAGAACAACCTGCGCAACGCATTATCCAGGGACGAGCTGCTGCTCCATTACCAGCCGAAAGTGGATATCATGACCGGCCAGATCTGCGGTGCCGAGGCCCTGCTGCGCTGGAACCATCCCGAGCTGGGGATGGTTTCACCGCTGGATTTCATTCAGCTGTCCGAGGAAACGGGCCTGATTGTACCGATCGGTGACTGGGTGCTGCGCGCGGCCTGCCGGCAGGCCAAAGCGTGGCAGACGGTGCGGCAGGCCCCGTTGCAGATGGCGGTCAATGTGTCGATACGGCAATTTCTCGATCCCAATCTGCTGACGAGCATTCGTGAGGCCCTGGATGACAGCGGCCTGGAGCCGCAATACCTGACACTGGAGATGACCGAGAACATGCTGATGGAAAACGCTGCGTCCAATATCGAGGCGCTGTGCCGCATCAAGGAGCTCGGCATCAAACTCTCGATCGATGATTTTGGTACGGGATATTCCTCCCTGAGTTATCTGAAACAGTTCCCGCTGGATGAACTGAAAATCGACCGCTCCTTCGTCACTGAGGTCCAGCCCGGTAACGACAGGGCCCCGATCATCGATGCCATTATCGCCATGGCGCGCAGCCTGGATCTGTCAATTGTTGCCGAAGGCGTCGAGAACGAGCCGCAACTGGAGTATCTCAGGGCGCGCGGCTGTTGTGTGATCCAGGGTTTTTTGTTCAGTAAACCGGTCACGATTGACGCATTTGGTACGCACTGCTGTCCGGAACCGGTTTACGGTAACAAATAAGCCTGTCCGAATAGTTCTACAGCGTCCGCGCCGTTATTCATGTTGCCTGACACGTTGGCAGCACCCCGGACGCTGTCTTACCCGTAAATCCGCTATCTTACCTGTTAATTCATATCACTGTTATAAATGTATTATTCTCAGGCGCTGGCAGTGTTGGCGCATGCTGCTGCCGCCAGCCTGGGTAGCGCTGCCGGCATGATCGGGCGCAGCAATTCCCGCAGGTGACTGCCGTATGGTACCGCGACCCCGGTGATTTTATTATTGACCCGGGTTCACAGGTACAATCGCCGGCTTGTTCAAGCCAGACCGGGGTAGCCCATCAATGAAAGACGTACTGTTCGAGACCCAGCTTGACCTGCCGTTGCTGCACCGCGGCAAGGTGCGCGATATCTATGCGGTGGGCGAGGATCATCTGCTGATCGTGACCACGGACCGGTTGTCCGCGTTCGATGTCGTGCTGCCCGACCCGATACCGGGCAAGGGTGCCGTGCTGACGGCGGTATCCAATTTCTGGTTCGAGCAAACGCGCAATATCGTTCCCAATCACCTGGTGGATATGACCGCTGGCCGAGGTATTGCCGGATGCAGCCGCGCGCGCGGAAGTCGAGGGGCGCGCCATTGTGGCAAAAAAACTCAAGGCGCTGCCGGTTGAGGCGATTGTCCGTGGCTACCTGATCGGTTCCGGCTGGAAGGACTATCAGAAGACCGGCAAGGTGTGTGGCATCCCCCTGCCGGAAGGCTTGCTGATGGCGGATAAACTGCCCGATGCGATCTTCACGCCTTCCACCAAGGCCGCAGTCGGTGCGCATGACGAGAATATCGACTTCGACAAGACCCGGGAGCTGATCGGCAGCGCGCTGGCGGAACAGGTGCGCGATGTCAGCCTGAAGATTTATACCAGTTGTGCCGCCTATGCCCGGGAGCGCGGTATCCTCATTGCGGACACCAAGTTCGAGTTCGGTCTGGACGACGAACGGCGAGCTGGTCCTGATCGATGAAATTCTCACGCCGGATTCATCGCGCTTCTGGCCGGCGGACACCTATGCGCCCGGCACGAGTCCGGCAAGCTTTGACAAGCAGTATGTCCGCGACTACCTGGAAACCCTGGACTGGGACAAGACCCCGCCGGGTCCGCGGCTGCCGGCGGATGTGATCGAAAAAACAGCGGCGAAATACCGCGAGGCACAGGCGCGCCTGACCGACTGACAGTTGCCGCTGTACCGATTTCCCGTCCCTGCAGGGCGGACGGGATCAAGCGAATAAACACTACCCGGAGGAACAAGCTATGTACGGTTTCAATGTGTCGGTCGCCGGCACGATGGACGAAGTCAGGAGTCGGGTAATGGATGCCCTGCAGCAGGAGGGCTTTGGTGTGCTGACCGAAATCGATGTTGCCGCGACCCTGAAAAAGAAACTGGATATTGACCGCAACCCCTACATCATCCTGGGCGCCTGCAATCCGGCCCTGGCAAACCAGGCATTGAACGCCGATCCCGATATCGGCTTGCTGTTGCCCTGTAATGTCGTTGTCCGCGCCGCGGACGACGGCTCGGTGACCGTCGGTTTTATGGACCCTGCCGCCGTGCTGGGACTGGTGGACCGTGGAAGGGATTGCGGCGCTGGCCGGTGAGGTCCGCGCGAAACTGGAACGGGTCAGGGATGCGCTGGCTGCCTGAAATGCACTGCGTTACCGCCCGCAGCCGACTGGGTAGCAGGGCCGAATTCATTCAGCCAACAACTGCATCTGGATGACAGATGAAATCAATCTGGTCGAATGAATTCGACCCTACGCGTTTGATTCAATGACGGTGAAACCCCGCTGGTCGAATGAATTCGACCCTACACGTTTGATTCAATGACGGTGAAATCCCGCTGGTCGAATGAATTCGACCCTACACGTTTGATTGAGTAGGGCCGAATTCATTCGGCCAACAACTGTGCTGGCAGAAGGCATGCGTCGCGTCTAAATTGATTAAGTTACCTATTCAATCAGGGGAAGATCCAGAATTGCAGGTTGGGCACGCCGCTGTGCTCCTTTGCCCAGCCTACGATTTCCCCCGACATTGTGCTTTCACGCGGTACTTGTATGGCCATGTATCGTATTCTTCGTTTGTTGTCCCTTGTTTAGGCAGCAATTTTCACACTACAGGTCGCGGATCCGGATTTTCGGTTATGATGTCAGTGCACTAGCGGCGCGAGTAACATCATGACCCTGCCAAAAGTTTCTCTACAGTTCGAGGATTCGTCAGAGCCGTTGCGCATGCGGGCTCCGTCACATGATGAAGAGGGCAGGCCGCTTGCCGATTTCATGATGCTGGTCCCCGGGTTGCGGGAAAAGCCGCGGCAGCTGATCAACAGGACGCTGCAGGATATTCATCTTGCCCTGACGCACTTCAATCATGCGGTGGTATTTGCCGAGTTCAATCTCAAGCTGAACCTGCTCTGGGTGTCCATCAAACCCATACACGGCATACGACTGGAAATTGCCAGCGCCATCCAGGAGTACGTACCGGAAGCAAAGCTGGTCTCGCACATCTAAGAGAAGCTCTGATCAATAATTATCCCGTCATCCCGGCGCAGGCCCGGATCCAGTAACCGGCTGAATTTTATGTCCTGGCTTCCGGCATTCCGCTGCGCTCCGGCCGGAATGACGACACCTTAGAGGTTCCCCAAGATACAAATGAGCATTCTGATTTTGCAGGGGCTGTCCGGCGCACTTGTCGGGAGCGTAATTTTTTACCTTCTCGGATCCTTGCTGGTACGCCACTGGATCCGCATCGATTGTTACCAGCTCGCACTATCCATGGCCGTGGCCTTCCTGGTCGCGATTATCTGCGAGGTCTTTCTGGGCAAGATGTATTACCTGGTCACCGGGGATCCCCTGTGGCAATACCGGGTATGGCCGATTCACGGCGGTTATACCTCGGCGCTGAATCTGATTATCTGGCCGGTGTACGGTTATTACGTGTATTTCCTGCACCGGGTTTTGCATCACCGGCAGATAACGATTCGCCCGCGCTGGTTGCAGGGACTGGCCGCCGGCCTGGACGGCCCGTTGCTCGAGATACTGGCCAACGGGTTTTTCCTGCTGTTTTACGGGACGTTCTATTTCTACTACCTGCCGGATGACTTGCGGCATTACACCTCGATCCAGGTCGTGCCGCTGTACATGATCATGGGCGTGATACTGACGCTGGTGCTGGAATACCTCAGGGACCGGCCGCAACGCTGGCACTACCCGGCCGGTTTTTATCTGGCCGGTGTCGGGTTTGTGCTGGCGGGTTGATTGAATCACCGGACCGGGGCGGCTCCCAAAGGCGGTTATAAAGAACCCTGTAGGAGCGCCGTCCTCCGGCGCGATTGGGCTGAAACCCAATCGCGGTCAGGAGACCGCTCCTACAGTGGTAAAAATAATCACCGCAATTATTCTACAGCGTCTGTGCGTAATATTTTTCCAGAAACTCGTCAAACGAAATCTTGTCAGCGGCTTCAAGCACCTGCTGGTCAGTCAATGATTTTTCGACGGCCTTTGAGAATTTCTCGAACTGTTCCCGTGCGACCGGCAGATCGAGAAAGTACTGTTGATGCTGCAGCGACATGCGCTTCGCAAAATGGAAGTAACCTTCATTATGTTTCTTCATATCGGCCAGAATCCTGGCCGCCGCCGTGCGGTCGGGGTCGCGGGCTACCTCGGTCTGCTCCTGCAGTGCGGCCCGGTATGGTGTGGCTGTCTGGCCGCTATCCAGAATCTCGGCAAATCCGGCCATTGCCGTGCACAGTTCCGCGGCCCACTGCCGGAGCTCGATCGCCTTGCCGTTCTGGCGCAGTTCAAGCCCGGGTTGACGTCCACGGTAGCAGACGGCGTCCAGGTTGCTGTCGATTTCCATGCGCTCCCTGTCAGTAATCACCGGGCTGTCCTGAAACAGGCAGAATGCCATCAGGGTCTCGAGAAACCGGCACTGGGTTGCACTGATCCCCAGCGGGTCGTACACATTGATATCCAGTGAGCGCAGTTCCACATAGCGGACCCCGCGGCGTTGCAGGGCCCGGGTCGGCTTTTCATACAACCCGGGTACCTGCTTGGGCCTGACCGAGCTGTAGTATTCATTCTCGATCTGCAGGATATTGGCATTCAGCTGCCGGTATTTACCGTCAACCTTGATGCCGATTTCCTCGTGGCGCGGGCAGTGTGTCTCAATGGCCCGGGTCAGACTCTCGATATAGGCGGCCGGACTGTCATAAGAGGCCTTGAAGCCGGCCTCGTTTTCATAGGCATTCTGATAGCCGATGTCGCACATGCGCAGCGAAGTCGCATAGGGTCCGTAGTAACTGTTCTCGTTGTATTCCTGCAGCTGGGTCGGTTTGCCGGACAGGAATGATTTGCAGACTGCCGGGGACGACCCGAAGAGATAGGGTACCAGCCAGCCATAGCGTTGCAGGTTGCGGATCATGTGAAAATAGGCAGCGGAAATGAAATCCTGCTGCGGGTCGGTATTCTTTTCAAGGTGCTGGTAGACCGGCCAGAAGCTGTCCGCAAACGAATAGTTGTAATGGGCGCCGGCAATGACCTGCATGACGCGGCCGTAGCGGTATCCGAGCCCGCGCCGGTAGACTGTCTTCATGATGCCGGCATTGGATTTGCCGTATTGCGCAATGGGGATGCTGGACTCGCCGGCGACCACGCAGGGCATACTGGAGGACCAGAGCAGTTCGTTGTCCAGTTTCAGGTAGACAAAATGCTGCAGTTCCCGCAGGAACGCCAGCGCAGCAACCGGGCTGTCCAGCGGCGGAGTGATGAACTCCAGCAGGGCTTCCGAATAGTCTGTCGTGATCGAGGGATGAGTGAGTGCTGCACCCAGCGCGGCGGGATGCGGGGTCTGGGCAATGCTGCCATCCGGGCCAACCCGCAGGCTTTCCTTTTCCAGGCCGGTTTTACCGCCCGCTAGCGTGGCGCTGCTCCCCGAGTTGACGAGCGCGGACAGGCGTTGCTCCGAAGATGCGTACAATGGGATTTCCTTGGGTGAATTGTAAAGAAACCTGACTAACAGGGTGTTAATTCCGGTGACGAATGTGCTAGTTTATAGCTAATTGATAGATATAGAAATATAGCATCTCGCTTGAGCGAGCTATCAACCCGCGTATTGCCGTGAAATAATGACCCGTGGGGAATGGGTTCATATAATTATTGGATGCGTCGTGGCACATAAAAAAACAACACTCAAGATCGATGAAATCAAGGTCTCCTGCTCCAGTTGCAGTCTCGCCGAGTTGTGTCTTCCGCATGGTTTGAGCCAGGAAGAGGTTGCCGAACTGGACAAGATCATCAAGCACCATCCGCCGGTCCAGCCCGGTCAGCACCTGTTTCGGGCCGGTGACAAGGGCCATTCCCTGTTCGCAGTACGTTCCGGCGCCCTGAAGTCCTACTGTACAACTGAAGACGGTGACGAGCAGGTGCTGGGATTTACCTTGCCTGGTGAGGTCATTGGCCTTGATGGGCTGAGTGAGGACAGATATTCCAGCAATGCACTGGTGCTGGAGACCTCCAGTGTTTGCGCCCTGCCGTTTAATCGCCTGGAGGAATTATGCCAGGTCCTGCCCAGTTTGCACCGGCAGATGATGCGAGTGGTTGGCAAGGAAATATCGGCCGACCACAAGATGCTGCTGTTGCTGGGCAAGCGCAGCGCGGAAGAACGCCTGGCGGCATTTCTGCTCAGCCTGTCATCCCGCTACAAGTCACGCGGCCTGTCCGCGACAGAGTTCAACCTGCCGATGTCACGCCAGGATATCGGCAACTATCTCGGGCTGGCAATCGAGACCGTCAGCCGGCTGTTCGCCCATTTCCAGAGTGACAAGCTGCTGACTGTCAGCCGGAGAAAAATCGTGCTGCTCGATCAAGGCCGCCTGATTACCATGGTAGAAGGCTGTCGTGACAGTAAATCGACAATGGCCTCATAACGCCGAGAGCGTTATTCAGGGCCGATCTAGATAACTTTTGAAAAGCGTGCCTTGTCCCTGCCTGTCCGCAGGTATCGGTCGAATACCATACAGATATTTCTGACCAGCAACCGCCCGCTCGGCAACACCCGAATGGCATCTTTACCGATGGTCAGCAGTCCATCGTTTTGCATCTGCCGCAGATCATGGAGTTCCGCGCGGAACCGGTCCTTGAAAGTAAAGCGCCACTGCTTTTCCAGTGCCTCGATATCAAGAAAGAACTGGCACATGAGCTGGGTGATGATCACGCGCCGCAACATGTCATCCGGCTCCAGTTCCACACCCCGTTCCAGTGGCAGCGTGCCGGCGTCGGTTTTCGCATAGTACTGGTCCAGGTCGCGGACATTCTGGCTGTAGTTTTCACACACACTGCCGATGGCGGTCACGCCCAGCCCGATTAGGTCGCAGTCAGCGTGCGTGGAGTAGCCCTGAAAATTGCGGTGCAGGGTGCCCTGGTTCTGCGCGATGGCCAGCTCGTCATCCGGTCTGGCAAAGTGGTCCATACCGATATAGACGTAACCCGCGCCGGTCAGGAACTCTACCGTTGTCTGGAGAATATCGAGTTTTACACCGGGTGAAGGCAGGTCTGTTTCATTGATGCGCCGTTGCGGCTTGAAGCGCTCCGGCAAGTGAGCGTAATTATAGACGGCAATCCGGTCCGGTCCGATGTCGACAATCCGTTTCAGTGTATCGGTAAAGCTGTCTACAGTCTGGAAAGGCAGGCCATACATCAGGTCTATATTGATAGACCTGAAACCCAGGCTGCGCGCCTGTTCCGTAACTTCGCGGGTCAGTGCCTCGCTCTGGATCCGGTTGACCGCCTTCTGGACGGGTTCGGGTCGAGGTCCTGGACACCCAGGCTGGTGCGGTTGAAGCCGATCTCGCGCAGGGTTCCGAGTTTTTCCGCGTCGACCGTACGCGGGTCGATTTCGATCGAATATTCCCCGCTGTCGTCTGGCAGCAAGGTAAAGTACCTGCCGGTCATTGCCATCAATTCGCGCATCTCGGCGGCGCCCAGAAAGGTCGGTGTGCCGCCTCCCCAGTGCAGTTGTTCCACGACCCGGTCCGGGTCGAACAACTTTCCCTGCAATGCCAGTTCGCGGTACAGGTGCTTGAGATATTCTCCGGTGCGCGCGTGGTCCTTGGTGACGATTTTGTTGCAGGCACAGTAATAGCAGACCGTGTCACAGAAGGGGATATGGATATAGAGCGAGAGACCGCGCGGGATCGGATCTTCGTTGCTATGCTGTGCCCACAAGCGATAATCAGCGTTGCTGATATCCGTGTGGAACTGGGCGGCTGTCGGGTAAGACGTGTAGCGCGGTCCCGTTTGATCGTAACGACGTATCAGGTCGACATCAAAAACTGGACGCTGATTCATGAGTCCCTGCCAATTTAATTATATAGTTATCATCATATGCGCGCTGCCAGCTGAAAAAATCCTGCTGATACGGATAGTACCCGGCAATCCGATACCTGCGTGTAACGGGTAAGATATTCGCGCGCGGCTTGTTAATACTGCCTGATTCTCGTTCCATTCCGGTCCTGGTGAATTGATATGGATCAATGTATCCGGGTTCTCCCCGCCCCTGGCAGGATTCGCATGACAGCCGTATCCATCCTTCGGCCGACCACACTGGCCCTGCGCGTGCGGGCCTCGATCTGTTCTTGAATTGTTTATCAGACATCACTTTAATATGCGTGTCATTGACATCGATCAAACAACCGGGGCGCCGCCGGGCTAGACTGAGTCAACAGAAAACCCCGGCTTTTATGAAGGTAGTGACACTGCCTGCGGAAGCTATGAATACAGATCAACTGGAACGCGGTTATTTTCCGCGCTCGGAGTTTGCGGGGCTGCTGTCAGTGTTGACGGGCGGGGCTACCGCTGTGCCGGACCGGTGCTTCGAGATGGTGCAATTGTCTACGACGTGCTCTCCGGTGCCGGTGACTTGCCGCGCGGCATTCAGGTCCGGCAGGAACCCGGCAGTTACCGGGTGGATACCGGCGGGACAGAACGCCTGTTCGACTGGGCCAACGGGCCCCAGGCGCTGAAGCCGTTTCTGTTCGCCCCGCGCGAGCGCCTCTGGCAGGCGCAACGATCGGCTGACGGGAGAGTTGTGTTTCACCGAGGAAATACCGGACTCGGAGCCGCTTGCAGTGATCGGTGTGCGTGCCTGCGATCTGGCGGCGCTGGCATTGCAGGATAAACATTTTCTGGAAGGTGAGTATATTGACTCCGGTTATGCGACACGCCGCACGCGGCCTGTTTCTGGTGGCGGTCAATTGCAGTCATCCGGCTGCGACCTGTTTTTGTGTGTCGACCGGCGACGGCCCGGAGGCAGCCACGGGTTATGACCTGGTGCTGGATGAACTGGACGCAGGTTTCATCGTGTCTGCGGGCAGCGCCGCGGGTAGAAGAGGTTCTTGCCGGCTCCCGGTCATGCCGGTTACACCGGCACAGGAGAGTGAGGCACAGGCAGCCCGGGCCGGTGCGGTTGCCATGCAGGCGCGTACGCTGCCCGGACGTGACCTGTCCGGATTGCTGTTTGACAATCAGGAACATTCCCGCTGGGATGATGTCGCGGCGCGCTGCCTGTCCTGCGGTAACTGTACTTCCGTGTGCCCGACCTGTTTCTGCTACCGGGAAGTGGACGAACCCGCGCTCGACGGCAGTGTGACAGTGCATACCCGCGAATGGGATTCGTGTTTTACCCAGGGGCACAGTTACATCACCGGTATGACCATCCGGCCGGATACCCGCCTGCGCTACCGCCAGTGGTTGACGCACAAATTCGGCAGCTGGCATGAACAATACGGCCGCTCCGGCTGTGTCGGCTGCGGGCGCTGCATCACCTGGTGCCCGGTCGGTATCGATGTAACTGCAGAGACTTGCCGCAATTGCCGGGACCGGAACATGAATCAGAATCCGCACCTGCCCGCGCACGGCGGAAATCATTGCCCGGCAGCAGGAGTCGTCCACGATCTTCTCGTTGAAGCTGCAATTCACGGATTCCGGATATTGCGCGCGCCTACCACTTTACCCCCGGGCAATTCAACATGATGTATCTGTTCGGAATCGGGGAGATCCCGATCTCGATTGTCTCCGATCCGGACAAGCCGACAACCCTGACGCATGCAATTCGCGATGTCGGCCGCGTAACCCATGGACTTACCCGGCTGCAGGTCGGTGACCGCATCGGGTTGCGTGGCCCGTTCGGACGCGGCTGGCCGCTGGAGGCTGCGCAGGGCAGGGATATCATGATCGTCACGGGCGGGCTTGGCTGTGCCCCGGTCGTCTCGGTGATCAATTATATTCTACGGCGCCGGGAGCAGTACGGCCGCTTGACTTATCTCTGCAAGGCGTCAAGCATTCCAGACGATCTCATCTGGCGTGAACGCTATGCGGCCTGGGCAAAACAACCGCATACGCAGGTATTGCTCGCCGCCGATGTCGCCGCCGGGCACTGGCCCTGGCATACAGGACCGATTACCCTGTTGTTCGAGCATGTTCACTTCGACCCGCTGAATACCCTGGTGATGATGTGCGGTCCGGAGCGGATGATTGTCCGCATCCGCGGATTTGCTTGAGCAGCGCGGGATTAGCGGCGACAGCATCTGGATCAGCGTGGAGCGCAATATGCAGTGTGCGGTAGGCCAGTGCGGTCACTGCCAGCTCGGTCCGGATTTCGTTTGTCGCGACGGACCGGTGTTTCCGCTATTCGGCTATCAGCGAGCTGTTCGTCAAACATGGCTACTGACAATCACGAAACCCGGGATCGCAATCCACAAGTTCAGTTCCTGTGACGGCTGTCAGCTGGCCTTCCTGAACCTGGGCGAGGACGCTGCTGACCCTGTTCGAGCGGGTCGATGTCACGCATTTTGCCGAGGCCGGGCCGCTCGATGAGGCTGCCGCGGTGGAGATCAGCTTTCGTCGAGGGCAGTATCTCAACGCCCGAAGAGCTGGCGCGGATCAGGCAGGTGCGCGCCCGAACGCAAGTACCTGGTGACCATCGGTGCCTGTGCCAACGCCGGTGGTCTGCAGGCATTGCGCAACCTCGCGCAGGCAGCTGACTGGATGGCTTCGGTGTATGCAACCCCGGACTATATCGACACGCTGGAGTCGGTGACGCCCGTCAGTGCACACGTCAAGGTTGACCTGGAGCTGTGGGGTTGTCCGGTGAACGGTCGCCAGGTGCTGGGGCAATTGCTGCACTGCTTCCGGTGTCGTGCCGGCCGCCGAGCATGACCGCGTCTGCATGGAGTGCAAGCGCCAGCTCGCGGTGTGCGTCATGGTGACGCAGGGCCTGCCCTGCATGGGGCCGGTCACGCGCACCGGCTGCGGCGCACTGTGTCCCCGTTCCGGGCGTGACTGCTACGGCTGTTACGGACCCAGCGAGACGCCGGCAACCGCTGCGCTGGGCCGGGCAGTTCAGCCGCCTGGGTCTGGCGTCCGGGCAGGTCGCGCGGCGCTTTCGTTTCCTTCAACCCCGAGGCGCCCGCCTTTCATGCGGCGGGACGGGACTGGTTGCAGACGAGATGACTGAACAACGGGAGATTCGTATCAATGTCCCGGTGCTCGCCCGGGTGGAGGGCGAGGGTGCGCTGACCCTGCATATCAGGGACAGGGCGATCGAACATCTTGACTCTGCGGATATTCGAACCGCCGCGGCTGTTCGAAAAACTGCTCGAAGGGCGTGAATACCAGGAAATACCGGACATGGTGGCGCGCATCTGCGGCATCTGTCCCGTTGCCTACCAGATGAGTGCGGTGCATGCACTGGAACAGATCTTCGCCGTCGATCCGGGGCCGCGGGTACGCGCCATGCGCCGGCTGTTCTATTGCGGCGA
Organism: uncultured Gammaproteobacteria bacterium; assembly: GCA_963768415.1. Lineage (GTDB taxonomy): Bacteria > Pseudomonadota > Gammaproteobacteria > UBA9214 > UBA9214 > CAVYHX01. Next base: position 3,604 of record CAVYHX010000050.1, on the reverse strand, counting down.
ATGGATCCAGAGTCACAGCCTGCATATTCATCTGCTGGCGGCGCCCGACTTCCTGGGTTTTGGCAGTGCGCCCGCCATGGCACAGACCTATCCGCGCGAAGTGCGCCGTGGCCTGCGCCTGCAGGCGCTGGGCAATGACATCATACGTCTGCTGGGCGGCCGCTCGGTGCATCCGGTCGGCGCCCGCGTCGGCGGGTTTCACCGGATGCCGGCAGATTCCGAATTGAATGCGCTCCGCGAATCAGCTGGTCGCGGCGCTGGAGGATGCAGAGGAACTGGTGCGCTGGACGGCCGCGCTGGATCTGCCTGTGGACGAGCAGGAATTTTGTTCGGTATCTCTGCGTCATCCGCAGGAATATCCGATGAACGCAGGGCGCATCATCTCCAGCAGCGGTCTGGATATCCCGATTGATGAATACGAACGGCATTTCCGCGAATTCCAGGTGCCGTACTCGACTGCGCTGCATGCATTGCTGGATGAGCAAGCCCTACCTGGTCGGTCCCCTGGCGCGCGTCAACCTGAATCCTGACCGGTTGCCGGATGTCATACACGATATTCTGCGGCAGGCCGGTATCGGTTTTCCCTCGCGTAATATGTTTCACAGTATCGTGGCGCGTGCCGTCGAGATCTATTACGCATTACTCGAGGCCGTGCGCCTGCTCGATGCACTGCGCCGGACCTGCCTGCCGGGCAAGTTGACCTGCAGCCCGGTGCGGGCACCGGGTTCGGCTGTACCGAGGCGCCGCGCGGACTGCTGTGGCATCGTTATGAAACCGGTGACGACGGGCGCATTCATCACCGCCCGCATCGTTCCGCCCACCAGCCAGAACCAGGCGCGCATCGAACAGGACATCAGGACATCCTTACAGGCATATGGTCTCGATCATACCGAAGACGAACTGCGGCTGCGCGCGGAAACCGTGATAAGGAATTATGACCCGTGCATCTCCTGTGCAACGCATTTTTTGAAGTTAAAGGTCATACACGCGACCGCTGATTCATAAACATGTATTGACTTGTCTGTCATACCATGGATATAGACATGGCTCTTCCGAAGAATTTGTGGGTAAGTTCAGCTGGAATGACATGTAAGCTATAGATAATCAAAACAGTTCCAGTTGTTACGGATTGTTGTTATTCATACGTTGCTTTGATCGGGACCGGGATTTGTTATATCAACAAGGATTGTGAAGGGCGTTTAAACAGTGCGTCACCCTCTCCCTCCGGGAGAGGGCCAGGGAGAGGGGGTAGTAATGGAATCTTTGGCAAGGAAGTTGCGCCAGCAGGTTACTGACGCTGAACGTATGTTATTGAAATAGGATCTTCCCCTGATTGAGTGGGTAACAAATCAATTTAGACGAGACGTATTCCTGCTGATGGCAAGGTTGTTGGTCGAATGAATTCGACCCTACAGGTCTGACTGAGTAGGGCCGAATTCATTCGGCCAGCAGTATTTCATCGTCATCTGTCATCCAGATGCAGTCCCAATGGGCATAATCGCCAATATTCCGAATCAGACCCGCTCCCACATATTCTGCGGAAGAACCAAAAACATTAAAATGAACTGTTATTATCGGTAGCACATGCACACATATTTACCATGACATTTCTTGTACACATAGTCGGCCTGGGCTCACCCAATGGCCTGGATCAGGTCGGCTGGCGGCTGGTGGACGCGCTTGGGGAGTATTTACCCGCTGAATATTTCGAACCTGGCCTGGTAGTGACAGGTAATTGCGCCGCACCGGCGTTGTTGCCGGCAATGGTTGCGGATGCGGAGCGGGTGCTGCTGGTTGATGCGCTCTCCGGCCCGCATGCCGCAGGCGCGGTGTGCCGTATCGATCCGGGGGAACTTGCGCGTTTTGCGGGCGTCGCCTCGAGCCATGGCATTGACCTGCAGCAGGCGCTGCTGCTGCTGGAGTCGCTGTCCGTTGCGCCACCACGCAGCATCATCTTCGGGATCGGGACGGGTGTACATGCTACCGATAACACCGGAAAGTGCAATCGATACGGTCACGGCCGCAGCGTTACCCGCACTGGTCGCGGCAGTTGAAACTGACATACGAACGTTCCTGACTGCACGTTCCCTTCTGCCGCAAGCCGGTTAGCTGCCGGTCAACAAATCCTCGGCAACGGATCGTCCTCGAGTTCCTCGAGTATGCGTTGCACCACCCAGTTCGGTTTTCAATGTGACGTGCGCGCCTGTTGAATCCATCCGGCCGACAATGGCCGCTTCCCGGCCTTCCGGCAGGGACTGCCAGCACCTGCAGCAGGTCCGTGGCCCGCGCTGCCTCGATGACCGCGACGACGCGTCCTTCGCAGGCAAGAAACATCGGGTCGTAACCGAGCATGTCGCAAACCGATTGCACGGGATCGCGTATCGGTATGTCAGCCTGTGTCAGGGTGATGCCGGTACCGGTGGCGCGGCACAGCTCATGACAGACGGTGGCGAGTCCACCGCGGGTCGGGTCGCGCATGAAGTGCAGCCCCTGAATTCCATGGCAGCCAGCGTCAGGGGCAGGACACTGGCGGCGTCGGACAAGCAGTTCGCCGTGCAGGCCGAACTGCTCGCGCGCCAGCATGACCGCTATACCATGGTCTCCGACCGGCCCGCTGACAAGAATGACATCGCCCGCCGTCGATGCAGATCGAGCCCGAGCCGGTGGCCGCTGCGAATTCCGACACCGGTGGTGGCCAGATAGAGGCCGCCGCCCTCACCGCGCGGCAGCACCTTGGTGTCACCGGCAACGACCTGCACGTCGATGGCCTGCGCAGCCCTGGCCAGGCTGCTGACAATGCGCTCGAGTACCGCAATCTCCATGCCTTCCTCGATGAAGGCGTTCAGGCTCAGGTAGCGGGGGATCGCACCGGCCACGGCAAGGTCATTGGTCGTGCCATGCACCGCAAGCGAGCCGATATTGCCGCCGGGAAATTCCAGTGGCTGCACGGTGAAGCCATCCGTAGTAAACAGGACCTCGCTGCCGTTCAATGCCAGCGGTACCGCGTCCGCGAGTACGTCCAGTCCCGGGTTGGACAAGTGCCGCGCAAACAGCTCGTCGATCAGCTCGCGCATGTAGCGTCCGCCGTTGCCGTGCGCCAGGGAGATGTGCGTATCCTGCATAAGATTTACCTGTTGCTGTTGATGCCCGGGAGTTCCCGGGATGGCCGCCGGATGAGCGGGCGCAACTACCTGTTCGTTCCGGAACTTGTTTCTGGAGTGCGCATTGTAAATTCCATGACCTGGCCGAAACTGAGTCCGGCATCATTTACCGGCAGCACTTCCGGGAGCTGCACCGTGAAACCGTCTTCCGGCAACAACATCATTATCTGCTCGGTCAGAATGCGGTTTTGAAATACCCCGCCCGACAGTCCGACGCGGGTGACCCCGTATTCTTCCCGCACCCGTTGTGCCTGGTGCAACGCCATCACGGCGAGGCTGGCATGGAAGCAGGCAGCGCGCTGCGCAACTGGCCATGAGTTATCCAGCAGCATGGGTACCAGGGGTTCCCAGTCGGATATCCACACTCCCTCATCATTCATTGTCAGCGGCAGGGGTACGGCATCGGCAGGGCCGATGCAGAGGGCCTCGAGGTCCATTGGCCC
>CAVYHX010000049.1:0-58879 GCA_963768415.1 uncultured Gammaproteobacteria bacterium | reverse complement strand
TGAGTATGCAGATTCGGCAGAAATCGCCGGCGTGTTCTGTTATTCGCGTGGGACACATTGTTGCCGCTTTGGGGGCGTTTACCCGTGACCTGACAGACTCTGGACATTGCTTTGAACCTCGAAAAAACCCCCGCCAATAGCGGGAAAGGGCGCATTTTATACCAGAAACCGGGGCGGGATACAAGCCATGATGTGCGCGTGCATTTGACGGGTTTCAATATAAATCAATGGCCTACGGTGTGAATCGACTACAGCAGGCCGCGTTCGGCAAATGATGTTCCGTCCCCTTCGCCAATAACGAAGTGATCCAGGACACGAATGTCCACCAGTGCCAGCGCATCGGTGAGGCGGCGCGTCAACTGAATGTCCGCGCGGCTCGGCTCGGCGACGCCGGAGGGGTGATTGTGGGCGAGGATAACGGCAGCCGCGTTGTGTTGCAGGGCGCGGCGCACGACCTCGCGCGGGTGGACGCTGGCGCCGTCGATGGTGCCGCGAAACAGCTCCTCGAACAGAATGACCCGGTGCCGGTTGTCCAGAAACAGGCAGGCGAACACCTCCTGCTGGTAATGCCGCAGCCGGCTGCTGAGAAATCGCCGCGTGGCTTCCGGGTGCTCCAGCATGTCATCCCGGCGCAGTTGTTCCTGCAGATGGCGGCGCGCCAGTTCCAGTAGCGCCTGCAACTGGGCGTAGGTCGCCAGGCCGAGCCCGTGCCGGCTGCAAAACTGCTGCCGGTCGGATTCGAGCAGCGCCCGCAGACCGCCAAAATCACTCAACAGTTCCCGGGCCAGGTCAACGGCCGTCTTGCCCTGCACGCCGGTGCGCAGGACGATCGCGAGCAATTCGGCATCCGCGAGGGCCGCCGGGCCACGGGCAAGCAGCTTTTCGCGGGGCCGCTCGGCGGCCGGCCAGTGACGGATGGGGTGCATGACAACCTCCTTGTTGCCGGTACAGCGCGGCGGCCAGTCCAGACCGGGTTGTCCACTTTTATAGCAGAAAGAACAGCAGGGTAGGGGAAAAAATGGCGGTGAGAATGCGGTAATTCAGGTCAGCGCCCGCTGAATGTCACGTAGTCCCGCCAGGTGCAGGGGGCTGCCACGCAGTATGCGTCTGACCGTGCACTCACAATCATTCTCACGCTGCCCGGTGTCGCTCGAAAGCTGAGCCGTTGCGCCGGCGCCGTCCAGTCCGCCGTCGCCCGCGCCGGTGCAGTGCCCCCCGTGCAGTTCTTTTGCTAGACTTCCACGGATGCACTATTTAACCGGGAAACACATCCTGCTGGGCGTGACTGGCGGTATAGCCGCCTACAAGAGTGCCGAGCTGGTCCGGCGCCTGCGTGAACAGGGCGCCGCGGTCCGTGTGGTCATGACGGCGGGTGCCACGGCATTTATTACACCGCTTACCCTGCAGGCCCTCTCCGGTCAGCCGGTACACACCGATATGCTCGATCCCGCGGCCGAGGCTGCGATGGGGCATATCGAGCTGGCCCGCTGGGCGGATGTCCTGCTGGTCGCTCCCGCCACGGCTGATTTTGTTGCCCGGCTGGCGCACGGTCGCGCGGATGACCTGCTGGCGGCTGTCTGCCTGGCCACGCAAGCCCCGGTGGCCGTCGCCCCGGCCATGAATCACGTTATGTGGGAGAATCCCGCGACCCGGGCCAATATGGTGACGCTCGGGGAGCGCGGGATCCACAGCTTTGGGCCGGCACAGGGCGATCAGGCCTGCGGCGAGACCGGTCCGGGCCGCATGCTGGAGCCCGCGGCACTGGTAACGGCGACCGCAGGGTTGTTGCAAACCGGCGCCCTGGCCGGGCGGCGGGTCCTGGTAACGGCCGGCCCGACCCGGGAACCGATCGACCCGGTGCGCTATATCAGCAACCGCAGTTCCGGGCGCATGGGCTATGCGGTTGCCGACGCGGCCGCCGCAGCCGGCGCAGCTGTCACGTTGATCAGTGGCCCGGCCAGCCTGGCGGTGCCGGCCGGTGTACGGTACATCGCGACGGAAACTGCCGCTGACATGTTCACAGCCGTCATGGCAGCCATCAGCGGGGTGGACATCTTCATCAGTGTCGCCGCCGTGGCCGATTATCGGCCCGCGCGTGGTCGCTGCTGGGAAGCTGAAGAAATCTGCGGGGCACATGACCCTGGAATTGCAGCGCAACCCGGACATCCTGGCGGCTGTGGCGGCACTGCCCGATGCGCCGTATACCGTTGGTTTCGCGGCGGAGACTGCGGCCATTGCGGACAATGCGCGGCAGAAACTGCAGGCCAAGCAGGTGAACATGATCGCGGCCAACCTGGTGGGTGATGGCCGCGGTTTCGAGGTGGAAGAGAATGCGCTGCAGGTTTACTGGGAGGGTGGCAGCAAGACCCTGGCCCGTACCGGCAAGGCCAGGCTGGCACGCCAGCTGGTCGAGTTGATTGCCGAACATTACCAGGCTGCAAGCAGCCGGGAAAAGATCATCAGACTCAATGCAAAAGATTCAACTTAAGATACTCGACAAGCGACTCGGCACCGAATTTCCGCTGCCGCACTACGCAACCGATGGCGCCGCCGGTCTGGACATGTGTGCCTGCGTGGAGGCGGCACTGGAGATCGCGCCGGGGGAAACCCACCTGATTCCGACCGGGCTGGCGCTGCATATCGAGGAGCCAGGCCTGGCGGCGATACTGCTCCCGCGTTCGGGCCTGGGCCACAAGCATGGCATCGTGCTGGGTAATCTGGTGGGATTGATCGATTCCGATTATCAGGGCCAGGTGTTCGTCTCCTGCTGGAACCGCGGCCACGAGACCTTCACCGTGCTGCCAGGTGAGCGAATTGCGCAAATGGTGATCGTACCCGTTGTGCATGCCGATTTCGAGGTAGTGGAAGACTTTGTCGCGAGCGATCGTGGCGCCGGCGGATTCGGGCACACCGGGCGGCAGTGACGCTAAACCAAGTCGGCCAAATGCCGATACAGTCACAAGGCATTCAGACGCTTAATCAAGCAAGCAAGCAATTCATACCAAGGGGCCGTGATGAAGTTGTCCATACCCGGTTTTTCCAGGCGCACCGAAAAGAGCAATAATGACACCAATCATGAGTCCGACCGAATCGTCAAGCCAGCCAGCCTGGTAAAGGTCCGGTTATTGCTGATGACGGTGAGTGCGCTGGTCTGCACGTTGCTCGCCGGTGTGATCTTTCTGCTCATGTCCGGGCAGGTTAAAAAAGCGCTTGAGCAGGAGACCAGCGTTACCACAGAGCTGGCGGCTGCCAGGGTGGCAGACATGGTTGCCTACTATGGCGACAGCGCTGCACTGCTTGCCAAGGACCCTGCCATCGCGAAAATGCTGATGACGGGCGATGATATCGGCGACCTGCTGACTACCATTGATGAATCCGCACTGCGGGCGAAGGAAGAGTCACTGCAATATATTTTCCCGGGACTGGTCAACCTGCGGCTGTATCCGCCCGGGCTCGAGCGGGTTGACATGGAGGCATCACCACCCCTGAGCTATGCAGCGCTTGACCAGATGCGTGCAGCCGAAGCCAGCAGGGATGCGCCGCCGGCCGAGGTACACCTTTTCAATTCGCCGCAGCAGCATGTCAATATTGTACGTGTGGTAAGAGACCCGGCAGGAACCGGTGTGGTGGGACACATCATGCTGTCAATTTCGAACGCGGCCCTGCAGGATGTCTTCAGTGGCGTGGAGCAGGTACGCGGGTACCTCGAATTGCAGCAGTCAGGAACCAAGGGCAAACCGGTCAAGGTGGCAAGCTATGGTGATGTGGCTTACCAGGAGGGCGCTGCGGCGCAAGTCATTCCGATCAAGGGTAGCCGCTGGCAGATAGCCTACTGGCCGGCCATAAACATCCCCGTTTATATAAGTACCATCGGTACGCAGGTGCTGGTCGCCATACTGATTGCGGCCGGTTTCCTGCTGGCCTGCATTATTTTTCTGTTCCAGCGGCTGCAGGGCGCATTGAATCAGGGGCAGCTCAGCATGGTCCGCCTCATGAAGGATTTCACCGGTGGTCATGTCAAGCCGGACTATCCGGCCGGTCTTACCGAAATGAATGAATCGCTCGATATTATCCAGCGGCTGGCAAGGGAAAAAACACAGCGCACCAAGGCCGGCGGGGCAGCGCGTGAGCGCGATGATTCCGTCAAGCCCGGTGTCTCCGTCAAGCCCGGCGGAAAAAAGCGGGTGGAGTCGCTGTTCGATGGCAAGGATCTGAATATGATTTTGCCTGATGGTGGCCTGATCGTTGAGGAGGATGTGCTGGATGCAGGTGCTGAATTCCCGCCCGCCGCGGGTACTGTGGCAGCGCCTGCCGCAACTGCCGCGCCCGCCGCGCCCGCGCCGGTTCCTGCAGGTATCGATGCAAGCATCTTCCGTGCCTATGATATTCGCGGCATTGTAGACCGTACCCTGACAGCGGCTGCAGTTGAACAGATTGGCAGGGCTATCGGCAGCGAGGCAATCCAGCGCGGGCGCAAGGCGGTGGTGGTAGGCCGTGACGGGCGCTTGTCGGGACCGGCGCTTTCCAAGGCGCTGATCAAGGGCATCACATCAACGGGTTGTGATGTGAAGGATATTGGTTGCGTGCCGACACCGGTGCTTTATTTTGCGACGCATTATCTGGACACCCAGAGTGGTGTGATTGTCACCGGCAGTCATAATCCACCGGATTACAATGGCCTGAAAATTGTCATAGACGGGGAAACACTCTCCGGTGAGTCCATACAGATGCTGCGGCAGCGCATTGAAGCTGAAAATTTCATTTTCGGCGAAGGCAGTGCAGAGACCATGGATGTGTTGCCTGATTACATCGAGCGTATCCGTGGTGATATCAGGATCGACCGGCCGCTCAAGGTCGTTGTCGATTGCGGCAACGGGGTTGCCGGGGGCGTGGCACCGCAACTGCTCGAGGAGCTTGGCTGCAAGGTCACCGAACTCTATTGCGAGGTCGACGGAAATTTCCCCAATCATCATCCGGATCCGAGCAAGCCCGAAAATCTCAGGGAACTGATTGATACGGTCAAATCGCAACAGGCCGATATTGGTCTTGCCTTCGACGGTGACGGAGACCGCCTCGGTGTAGTGACACAGGACGGCAAGGTGATCTGGCCGGATCGCATCCTGATGCTGTATGCCATCGACATCCTGAAGAGAAACCCGGGTGCGCAAATCATCTACGATGTGAAATGTACACGTCATCTCGACGCAATTATCAGGGAACATGGCGGAGAACCGCTGATGTGGAAGACGGGGCATTCGTTCATCAAGGCCAAGATCAAGGAGACCGGTGCATTACTCGCCGGGGAAATGAGCGGGCACATCTTTTTCAAGGAACGCTGGTACGGTTTTGATGATGCGATGTATGCTGCAGCCCGGCTGCTGGAGATCCTGGGCAAGGTCGCGACTCCGGTTGCAGGGATATTTGCCGAACTGCCCGACAGTATCAACACCCCGGAGCTGAATGTCGCAATGCAGGAGGGTGAGCCGCCGGTATTCATCGAGCGCCTGCGGGAATCCGCGGATTTCAACGGTGCCGAAATTTCCAATATTGACGGCATGCGCGTTGATTTCGAGGATGGCTGGGGCCTGGTGCGCGCATCCAATACCACGCCGGTGCTGGTGTTGCGTTTCGAGGCCGAGACCGATGCGGCCCTGTCTCGCATCAAGGAAGAATTCCGGCGCGCCATGCATGAGGTTGATGCAGATCTGGTGCTGCCTTTCTAGCACGTATTACTTGCCGGGAGCGGTGGCCTATTCCGTTCCGTGAGGTGTTTTTTCACTGATTACCGCGTAATATTTGCGTTCCGGTCAAACAGTGATGCGAGCGCAATGTCCCTGAGCAGTGATTCCGCAAGAAACGTGGCACACGTCCTCACCGAGGCGCTGCCCTACATTCGGCGTTTCAGTGGTAAAACCATGGTCATCAAATACGGTGGCAATGCCATGGTGGATGAAACCCTGAAGAGCGGTTTCGCGCGCGATATCGTGCTGATGAAACTGGTCGGCATCAACCCGGTGGTGGTCCATGGCGGCGGTCCGCAGATCGGCCGGTTACTGGAAAAGATCGGCAAGGAAAGCCGCTTCATCGAGGGTATGCGGGTCACCGACAGCGAGACCATGGACGTCGTGGAAATGGTGCTGGGCGGCCTGGTCAACAAGGATATCGTCAACCTGATCACTCATCACGGTGGCCGCGCGGTCGGCCTGACAGGCAAGGACGGCGATCTGATTCGCGCGCGCAAGCTAACCATCACGCGCGACTCTCCGGAGCTGAATGCGCCCGAAATCATCGATATCGGCCATGTCGGGGAAGTCGAAAGTATCGATGCAGACATAGTGAATATGCTGGTTGGCGGGGATTTCATTCCGGTGATCGCGCCGATCGGCGTGGGGGCGGACGGTCACTCCTACAACATCAACGCCGATCTGGTTGCCGGCCGTATGGCCGAGGTGCTGGATGCAGAAAAGCTGTTACTGCTAACCAATACACCGGGGCTGCTGGACAAGGCCGGAAATCTGCTGACTGGACTGAATGCGACGGATGTCGACAGGCTGGTGAAGGACGGCACTATTCATGGCGGTATGTTGCCCAAGATTCGCTGTGCACTGTCGGCCGTGCACAGTGGCGTGCATGCCGCCCATATTATCGACGGGCGGGTTGCTCATGCCGTGCTGGTGGAGCTGTTTACCGATGAGGGTGTCGGCACTCTGATCCGTGCCTGAGTACACGCGGGCTATTTTTTCGCCTGTTTTGATTCTTCCGCTGCTTGCTTGAGTTCGCGCAAGCGCGTCAGGTCAATCTCGAAGCGCAGTGTGATCTCGTCGTACTCACGCTGTTTTTCCAGCATGAACGATTCGTTATCCTGGATCTGGTTCCGTACGGTGTCGATCTGGTGGGTCAGCGTTCTCGGCAGTGCCTTGCCGCTGCGTTCGTATTCGGCTGCATCTTCCGCCAGTCGTTCCAGCCGTGTTTGCAGGGACTGGATGCGCCGGGTAGTCAGCTGCATCAGGCTGTCGAGCGAGGACAGCTTGCCATCACGTGCCGCCAGCAGGTCATCCTCGGATGAATAGGTTGCCAGCAATATGCGGTCCTGATGCTCCTGTTCCTTGCGCTTGGTTTCCTCCGCCAGCCGAATCGCTTCCAGGCGTCTGAATTCCGCGCGTTCTTCCGGTGTCTTGGCGGCTTCGTAGACCTTGACCGTGCGGCCCTGGTCATTGATAGACTTGCGCTGCTGCTTGGAGTACTGGGGAGGGACACTGTCACCATAGTGGGTCTTGCCCTGCTCATCGACCCACTTGTACATCCCGGCCAGCACGACAGCGCTGTTCAGAATCAACAACAGGGTCAGGCCTCTTAAAATGTTACTCAATACTGCATTCATCGAATCTAGTTCCTTTTCCGGGCGATCTGTCCTTGCGCCTGATTAAAATGAGTCTTAACGTGTATTCTAGCGTGGACCAGACGTCAGTGTGAACGGACTGGAGCACATAATCCTGTTTCTGGTCTCGCTGGTGGCCAACGTGTTCTCCGCCTTTTCCGGTGGTGGGGCGGGCCTGATACAGTTACCGGTGCTGATTTTCCTCGGCCTGCCCTTCGCCATCGCCCTGGCCACGCATAAAGTGGCCAGTGTTGCACTGGGTATCGGCGCAACCGTACGGCACTTGAGGGAAGACCCGCTGGAAGCCTGGCTGACAGGACTCATTCTGGCGACCGGTCTGCCGGGGGTGGTGCTGGGCGCGAATATCATCCTGGCGGTGCCGGAACGTGGCGCGGAGGTGCCCTCGGGGTGCTGACAGCCGGTCTGGGTGTGTATTCCTGGCTGAATCCCGGGCTTGGGACAGGCGGCAACCCGAACCCACCGGGACCGCTATGGCATGCTGGTCGGCGGAGCTGGTCCTGTTTGCCATCGGGGTGCTGAACGGCTCGCTGACCTCCGGGACGGGTTTGTTCGTCACCCTCTGGCTGGTGCGCTGGTTTGGCCTGGATTACCGGCGCGCGATCGCCTACACCCTGATGCTGGTCGGGGTCTTCTGGAACGGTGCCGGCGCACTGACCCTGGGTATCCTGGGCGAAATTCGCTGGTCCTGGCTGCCGGCCTTGCTGCTGGGCTCGTTGCTGGGGGGATACCTCGGCGCGCACCTGGCGATCAAGTCCGGCAATCGCTGGATCAAGCGGGCATTCGAGGTGGTGACGCTGCTGATGGGCCTGAAACTCATTGCCGGGTGAAAACCGCGGACGCAACCCGTCCCGGTCAGATTCACGCAACCAGCAACGCAGTCCGGATTGAGCTGTAACTGGGTGGATTCCGTCAGCGGGTCAGTGCCGGTCTGCCAGGTAAACGGAACAACCCGCAGCCCCGGTTCGAGGCATGCGGGTCAATAACCGGATATGTATGTTGCTAGTAGTACCACGGTCCGCGGCCACCGTAGGGGCCATAGCCGCGACCGTAGCTATGTCCATAGCCGGGCCGGTGCTGTTGGCGCTGTTCGACCATGTCCTGATACCAGTCACTGCGTGCCTTGTTCCACTGCCGGCGTGCTTCGGCACGGGGATTGAGCCACCAGCGCCGGGCACTGCGGTGGTGTTCCATGGCTTTGCGCCGGGCATCCATCTGGGCTTTTCTCTGCTGGCGGTAACGATCACCGGGTCGCCGGTACGCCCCGCGACCGGAGTCGGCAGTACGGGTTTCCGCTGCAGCCTGATCCGCTGGTGATTCGTCCTCCTCCCGGGTCTTCGCTGCTGCGGCCGGTGCTGCAGCTGTGGACTCCGCTACTGTGGCCGGTGCTGCAGCTGTGGCCTTCGCTGCTGCGGCCGGTGCTGCAGCTGTGGCCTTCGCTGCTGCGGCCGGTGCTGCAGCTGCGGCCGGTGCTGCGGCTGTTGCCTCCGCTGCTGTGGCAGCGGGCGGTGCGCTCTGCGCAAAAGCGCTGCTGACGCTGGCAGCTGTGACTGTCAGAGCCGCGATTACCAGGACGGCGTACCGCAGTTGTGCTGGGTATTGTGTTTTATTCATATCCCCCTCCGGGTTATAACATTTTGAATTAAAGTGTAATTATTTCTGATCTCGGGTATTCGAGTGGACATTCTAGCGCCTGTGCGGAGAACTAAACCTTGATACATGTCAAAACAACGGCGCCGTTGTGCACTTATCGGGTTGTGCCACGCCAGGATTCGTCGTTTTCGCAATTCCGGTGACAAGCAGCGTGAAAGCCCTGTCGGCAGGGTGTTGTGGGGGTATGAAGCGGAGAATATGCAGTATCGGCGTGGCACACAGGTCACCTGACAGCAGGCATACCCCGGTGGCTTGATGCGCGGCGGATCTGCTAGACGCCGTATTGGTCTCGATAGGCCTGGATCTTTTCCGCGTTGTCGCGTTGTTCCGGTATGTCGCGCAGGTATTCCAGCAACTGTTGCAGGGTCACAATGCTGGTCACTGTCATGGCGAAGGTTTCCTCGACTTCCTGGATGGCAGACGTTGTTCCTTGCCGCGTTCCTGGCGGTCCAGTGCGATTACCGCGCCTGTGAGGGTGGCGCCTGCAGTCCGGATAATTTCGACTGCCTCCCGGATCGCGGTGCCTGCGGTAATCACATCGTCGATAATCAGTACCTTGCCGGCCAGGTCCGCCCCGACCAGGTTGCCGCCTTCGCCATGCTGCCTTGGTTTCCTTGCGGTTGAAACACCAGGGCACATCGCGCTGATGGTGGTCGGCCAGTGCAATAGCCGTCGTGGCCGCCAGCGGTATGCCCTTGTAGGCAGGTCCGAACAGCACATCGAATTCGATGCCGCTGTCCATGATTGCCTGTGCGTAAAAACGCCCCAGCAATGCCAGTTGCGCACCGGTATTGAACAGGCCGGCATTGAAAAAGTACGGACTGACACGGCCGGATTTCAGGGTGAAATCACCAAAGCGCAGTACCCCGGCGCCGATGGCGAAGTCGATAAATTCATGCTGGTAGTCTTTCATTGTTCAGGCTGACCCGAATGCGATCGCGCGGGATGTGGTTTTGCGAACGTGTATGGTGGCTGTTTTAGAGATGCGCGGTCAGCGGCCATTGTCTTTTCCGGTCACCGGGCATGCTCGTGTCTCTGCAGGCGCTGCTGTTTCCGAGTTTATTCATTGCACCGGCTTGGTATCATACACGCGGTTCCGGTTTGATGGAAAAACATGCGCATTATCACGGTAAATGTAAACGGTATTCGTGCGGCAGCGCGCAAGGGCTTTTTTCAATGGATGACGCGGCAGCAGGCCGATGTAGTGTGCCTGCAGGAGACCAAGGCGCAGGTGGGGCAGCTCGATGACAAGGTCTTCTGGCCGCGCGGCTGGCATGTCTACTTCCATGACGCCGAGAAGAAGGGCTACAGCGGTGTTGCCATCTACAGCAGGCACAAACCCGACAAGGTCATTACCGGCCTGGGCTGGCCCGATATGGATGCCGAAGGCCGCTATATCGAGGCGCGCTACGGGGCCCTGAGTGTCGTTTCGGCCTATCTCCCCTCGGGCTCGTCCAGCGATGAGCGCCAGGCCGTCAAATTCGGTTTTCTGGAGCGCTTCATGCCCGTTGTTGCGCAAGCTCCGGCTTCGAAACGGCGCGAATATATTCTGTGTGGCGACTGGAATATCGCGCACCGGGAAATCGATCTGAAGAACTGGCGCGGTAACCGGAATAATTCCGGATTTCTGCCCGCAGAGCGAACCTGGATGGATGAGCTGTTTGGCCCGGCCGGTTTTGTCGATGCCTTTCGTGCGGTGAACCAGGAGCCCGATCAATACACCTGGTGGTCAAACCGTGGCCAGGCCTGGGCCAATAATGTGGGTTGGCGGATCGACTATCAGGTTGTCACGCCGGGCATTGCGGAAGCTGTCACGGGTGCGCGTATCTACAAGACCAAACGCTTTTCGGACCATGCGCCGCTGATTATGGATTATGACTACGAGATATAACGACAGGAACTCTTGATCAGAGCTTTCGATGGGCGCGGATAGCCGATTCAGCCTGCATCCGGCAGCCGATGCCGCTGGTCCTGTTTATCGGTAGACTAGCGGTCGGGATCAAGCAGTGGCATCTCCGAAAACAGGGTCAGCCGCTGTTCCAGCGTGATATGATCGAGACGGCGGTCCGGCATATTGCGGCGATTCGATAATCACCGTCAGACCGCTGCTGTCGATCAGGGGGTATTCGGATTCCATCCCCCAGCGTCGCTTACCTTTGTAACGTCGTTCCGGCATTTAACCACCTCCCATACCATGAGATCCTAGCCGATTCTGCCGTGTGATTCCTTGATTACCCTGTAAATTGTATTGGAAATGAGGCCCTGTCTTGGCGCGGGGAAATTGAATAATATCCATTTAAAAACAATGGTTATATGTCATCCGCCGGCATCTACGCCATCAATCGGCTGTGCGTGCGCGCCAGATACCAGACCAGCGAAATGGCCGGCAGCCCCAGCAGCCCTGCATACAGGAAGAAACTGGGATAACCGCTGGTGTCGACGACCACACCGGCGAAACCGCCGATAAGTTTTGCCGGCAGTGTCATGAGCGAACTGAACAGCGCGTATTGGGTGGCGGTATAGGATGTATTGGTCAGGCTCGACAGGTAGGCGATAAATGCCGATGTCGCAAATCCGCCGCTGAGGTTGTCCGCGCTGATGACAATCGCCAGGGAGGCGAGACCGGGATCGCTGACGGCCAGCCAGACAAACAGCAGGTTGGTCGCGGCAATCAAAATCGCACCGGCAAGCAGGGGCGCAGCATCCCGAACCTGACCACCATGATGCCCCCCAGCCCGGCCCCTGCGATGGTCATGAAGAAGCCGAAGATCTTGGTGATGTTCGCGATATCGGTCTTGCTGAAACCCAGATCGAGGTAAAACGGATTTGCCATGACCCCCATGGTGATGTCGCTGAGCTTGTAGGCACTCACCAGCAGCAGGATGAACAGCGCCAGTTCTGCCGTTACGCTGAAAAAACTCCACGAATGGGCTGACAACCGCATCCGAGAACCAGGCCGCAATGCGTGCGGTCAGTGCGCGCTTGTCCTGAATGCCAATTGCCTGTTCCAGGCGGGCCTCCAGCGCCAGCGTGCGCGGGTCACCGAGCATGTAGCGGTTCCCGGATCACCAGCGTCGTTACGCATGCCAACCCCCATCAATGCTGCCATCGCAAGATAGGTGACCTGACCAGGAATGCGCCTCGGCGATATAAAAGGCACCGGCACCGGCCACCAGCAGGGCAATCCGGTAACCAAGGACATAGGTTGCTGCCATGGCCCCCTTGCAGGTATTTATCCGACCGCTTCGATGCGGTAGGCGTCGATGGTGATGTCCTGGGTTGCAGAACCGAATGCAACCAGCAGGGCATACAGGGCGATGACTCGTCAGGCTGGCATGCGGGTCGGTCAGCGCCATGCCGGCAAGCCCGGTGGCAATGGTGATTTGTGCCACCAGCATCCACGAGCGCCGCTTGCCGAGCAGGCGGGTCAGGGCCGGGAGCGGCAGCCGGTCGATGACGGGTGCCCACAGGACCTTGATGGAGTAGGTGATGCCCACCCAGCTGAAGAACCCGATGGTTGTCAGGTCGATGCCCACATCGCGTAACCAGGCGGACAAGGTCGAAAAGACCAGCAGAAACGGCAGGCCGGCGGCGAAGCCCAGAAATACCATCCCAGCACGCGCGGGTGACAGTAAATGCTGAGGGCCTCGCGCCAGCTGTGGGCCTGTGTCTCGCTGTTATTCATCACGTTTGCCAATGGCTATGGTGGCGGCAGGTCCGGGGAGCCGCTGGATCGCTGCCCGGGTGGACAGGTGCCGACATCTGTAAGGAAATATTCAATTTTAAGAACAATTAACTGCAAATGGAGTATTTTAGCTGAATTTATATGGTGTTTTTCTGGCGCCTGCAGGGGCGATGCCAGTGGTCTGTCCAGACATAAAAAAACACCCGGGCGCGCACGCGCCGGGTCCCGGCTTCGGGAAACCAGCGCCGGCTCAGTGGGTATAGAAATCCTGGCTGAACTGGACGGGAAAAGTGTCCGGTGTTGCCTTGCGGGCGCACCTTGAGGTCGAACTTCAGGGTTTCTTCGTGCGCGACCCTGAACACGCCGATGTAATAGATGGCATTGCCCTCGCGGATTTCGCGCATCTCGATGCTGCGGTTCTGTCCGGCAAGATTCTGTGCGGTGACCTCGGCATCGGCATGTAACGGCTGGCCGGGGCTGCCGAGCACTTTCTTCAGGACCGTCACATTGATCATGCCGCTGTTCTGGCTGCGCCTGATGTCATACTTGCGCGCCACTTCCGCCGGCAGCAAGTCGGTTGCCAGTGCATTGTAATGCACGACGTACTGACCAAAATCCTTCGAATTCTCCGCGCTGAGGGTGCCGGAAAACAGCAGTACCATTCCCGTCAGAAGTGCAGAGATGCTGTGTGCTGGATTCATTCTCGGGTCTCCCGTGGCTTTTCTGTAGGTTGAGTATAGATTACCCGCACATTTGTTGGTCCGCTGGTTGCGGGGCATGCGCATGCGTACCGGCTTCAACCCAGCAGCTGCAACAGCAGCATTCGGAGTACCTGCAGGCCGATAATGACAAATACCGGCGAGATATCAATCCCGGAAATGGGCGGTATCAGTCGTCGCACGGGACTCAGCAATGGCCGGGTAATACTGTGCAGCAGGTCGAGTACCGGATTGAATTGCCCCGGATTAATCCAGCTGATGATGATCTGGACGATGATGCAGAAGAAGTAGACATTGATCAGCAGCAAGAGCAGTTTGGTGATCGCGGCCAGGACCAGCATGAGTATCGGGGGTGCGTCGCCGCGCAATAACACAACCAGGGTTAGCGCAACCGTTTGCAGCAGCAACATGAGTACCAGGGAGGCGGTATCGATGTTGCGGATCCCGGGGATGACCTTGCGCAAGGGCGCCAGTAGCGGATTGGTGATGCGCACCAGGAACTGACTGACGGGATTGTAGAAATCCGCGCGTACCACGCCCAGCAGGAAGCGCAGCATGACCGCCAGGATATACAGGTCAAACAGCGCAGTGATCAGGAATTCCAGCGGGCCGGTGGTGAGATTGCCTGGCATCAGCTGTTCCCGAATTCATCGGCGAGTTCGCGGGAGCGCTCAGCTGCTGCCTGCAGGGCCTTGAGTATCCGGGCTTCGAATTCCTGTTCCTGCAATACCTCAAGGGCGCGTTCGGTGGTGCCGCCGGGCGAGGTGACCCGCCGGCGCAGGGTGGCGGCATCCTCGGAGCTTTCCAGCGCCATTTTTGCCGCGCCGAAGGCGGTCTGCAGGACCAGCAGGCGGGCCGTCTCCGACGGTAATCCGAGCTTGCAGCCGGCCGACTGCAACGCCTCCATGAACAGGAAAAAATAGGCCGGGCCACTGCCGGACAGGGCGGTGACGGCATCCATCATGGTCTCGTCATCGATCCATATTGTCATGCCGACGGCCCGCAGGATGGATTCGGCAATGCTGCGCTGTGCTTCGTTCACTGCCGGGTTGGCATACAGGGCGGTGGCGCCGCTTTGCACCAGTGCCGGGGTGTTGGGCATGGCGCGCACGATGGCGGTCTGCTTGCCCAGCCAGCCGCGCAGGCTGGTCTCACGTATGCCGGCGGCAATCGAGATGACCAGGGCGCGACTTTGTGCAACGGTGTCGGCAAGTTCCAGCGCCACCTCCTTGATGGACTGCGGCTTGACGGCAAGTATCACCACGTCCGCCTGTGCGGCGGCGTCCGTGTTGGTGCTCGTTGTGGTAACCGGGAAGCGGCCGGATACGCGTTCGAGCTGTTGCGGGTCGGCATCGGCCACATGGATGCGGGCGGGGTCCCAGCCATCTGCGATCAGGCCCCCGACCAGGCTGCACGCCATGTTACCGGCACCGATAAAGGCAAGAGTGTGCTGGGTCATGGGTTGCGACCATACAGGATGAAACCGGCACAGGACAAGCGTCTGCGAGGTGCCGGACGGCTGTCTGCGCACCGCCGGTGGCGCCCGCCCGGCAACGGGGCAGGGCGCTGATTATGTGAATAATTTTGGTTCATATTTCATAGTTCCACACTTGCTATATTGCGATAATTCGGCATACTTCAGGGCGGCAGGCACTGTCCGGGGAGGGCTGTCTCCAGTTGTTCCGCTTGTGTCGTTACCCGAGATGAAGCGCCTGTGCTGCGGCAAGATTTCAAGAATCCGGGGTCACAGCCGATCTATGTGGCCAGCACACTATTATACAGGGAGCAGGCATGGACATAGCTGAATTACTCACCTTCAGCGTCAAGAACGGCGCATCGGATCTGCATCTTTCCGCAGAGTTGCCACCGATGATCCGCGTGGACGGGGACATGCGCAAGATCAATGTCCCGGCGCTCGATCACAAAACCGTGCACGGGCTTGTCTATGACATTATGAATGACAAGCAACGCAAGGACTATGAGGAGTTCCTGGAGACCGATTTTTCCTTCGAGATTCCCAACCTGGCGCGGTTTCGTGTCAATGCATTCAATCACAACCGCGGCGCGGGTGCAGTTTTCCGGACCATTCCGGAAGAGATCCTGACGCTCGAAGACCTGGGGTGTCCATCGAGCTTCAAGACCATCGCAGACAACCCGCGTGGTCTGGTGCTGGTGACCGGCCCCACCGGTTCGGGCAAGTCCACCACCCTCGCGGCGATGATGGATTACATCAACAATAAGGAATATGCCCACATCCTGACGATCGAGGATCCCATCGAATTTGTGCACACCAGCAAGAAGTGCCTGATCAACCAGCGGGAAGTGCATCGTGACACCCACGGCTTCAATGAAGCATTGCGCTCGGCGCTGCGCGAAGACCCGGATATTATTCTGGTGGGTGAAATGCGTGATCTGGAAACCATCCGGCTGGCGCTGACGGCGGCCGAGACCGGCCACCTGGTGTTCGGAACCCTGCATACCACCTCGGCGGCCAAGACCATTGACCGTGTCATTGACGTATTTCCGGCCGCAGAAAAGACCATGGTACGGTCCATGCTGTCCGAATCACTGCGGGCGGTGATTGCACAGAGTCTGCTGAAGAAGGTCGGCGGCGGTCGTATCGCTGCCTGGGAAATCATGATCGGCACACCGGCGATTCGCAACCTGATTCGTGAAGACAAGGTGGCGCAGATGTATTCCTCCATCCAGACCGGCCAGGCGGCAGGCATGATCACACTGGACCAGTATCTGCAGGACCTCCTCGCCAAGGGCGTGATTACCAAGCAGGATGCACGTTCGAAAGCGGCCCACAAGGAAACCTTCCAGTAGTAATATCGAGCGGAGAAAAGTCATGGAATTAACCTCACTTTTGCAATTGATGAAAGAGAAGGGCGGATCGGATCTGTTCATTACCGCCGGTCTCGCGCCGTCAATGAAGGTGAACGGCAAGATTGTCCCGGCGTCTTCGGAGGTCATGACTGCTGACCAGACCGGTGAATTTGTGCGCGGCATGATGTCGCCCACGCAGCGCGAGGAATTCGAGGCGACGCACGAATGCAATTTCGCTGTCAGTGAGCCGAAAGTGGGCCGTTTCCGCGCCAGTGCCTTTATCCAGCGCAATGCGGCCGGTGTTGTCCTGCGCCGGATCGAAACCTATATCCCGACACTTGAAGAGCTGCGGCTGCCGCCTATTCTGAAAAACCTGTCGATGACAAAGCGCGGCCTGATTATCTTTATCGGCGCAACCGGGACCGGTAAGTCGACATCCCTGGCCGCCATGATCGGTTACCGCAACCAGAACGGCTCCGGTCATATCATTACGATCGAAGACCCCATCGAGTTCGTGCACCAGCACGCGGGTTGCATCATCACCCAGCGCGAGGTGGGTATCGATACGGAATCCTTCGAGACGGCACTGAAAAACACCCTGCGCCAGGCGCCGGATGTCATTCTGATCGGCGAGATCCGCGATCGCGAGACCATGAACCACGCGATCGCCTTCGCCGAAACCGGCCACCTGTGCATGGCAACGCTGCATGCCAATAACGCCAACCAGGCGATGGACCGCATTATCAACTTCTTCCCCGAGGATCGTCGCCCGCAGTTGTTTATGGACCTGTCAATGAATATGAAGGCCTTCATTGCCCAGCAATTGATTCCGTGTGCGGATGGCAAGGGCCGCCGTGCATGTATTGAAATTCTGCTGGGTACACCGCTGGCCGGTGATCTGATACGCAAGGGCGAGGTCCACAAGTTGAAGGATCTTATGAAACAGTCCAGCCAGCAGGGCATGATTACCTTTGACCAGGCGCTGTTCAATCTCTACAAGGAAGGCGAGATCACCTATGACGACGCCGTTCACTATGCCGACTCCGCCAACGAGGTCCGCCTGATGGTCAAGCTGGACAAGGGCGATGTCGAGAAATATTCGGAAGCGATGTCGGAAATTTCCCTGGAGGAGCTCGAGTAGTCGGGCACCGGGCCGGTAAGTATTCCAGCGCAGTCCTGACTACCGGCCCCGTGATCTACTGATCCCAGCAAACGGCCTGCGCATCGAACACGGGGCCGTCCACGCACACACGCTTCATAGCCGGTCCTGATGGTGTGTTGACCGCAACGGTACAACCTGCGCAACCGCCGACTGCGCAGGCCATGTATTCCTCCAGCGATACCTGACAGGGCAAGCCGTATGCGTGCGCAAGCCGGGCAGTCTCTGCCAGCATCGGATGCGGGCCGCAGGCATACACACTCACCTCATCCCGTTCAGCGGCACTCAGCGCGTCCAGCCAGTGACGCGCCAGCTCCGTGATGTAACCGTTGAAACATCCCGGATAGCCTTGCAGGCTGGCAAGGCGGCTGGCGACTTGCCAGTCTTCCAGCAGCGGCATGGCAGCGATGACATCTGCCGGCATACCCGGCAGCAGGAAACGCGAGGGGCGCGGGCTGAAGGGGAACGGCACTTCCGATCCCATTAATACCAGCGGCTGCCAGTGCTTGTCCGTGCGCAGGACATCGGCAAGAAACACCATGGGCGGGATGCCTACGCCACCACCCAGCAGCAGGGCGCGCGGCCGTGACCGGTCAGGCATAAACGGCATGCCGATCGGACCGATCAGATTGACGGATTCTCCCGGCACCCTGCCCGCCAGGGCGTGCGTGCCGGTGCCGACGTCCTTGTAGAGAAATTCAATCCAGCCGTCCTGTGCGGATGCGCGCATGATCGACAGGGGGCGCCGCATCGGCAGCGTCGGTGAACATTGCAGATGGGCGAAGCTGCCGGGTCGCGCACGGGCAGCGCAACGTGGCGCCCGCACCCGCAGTACATACTGATCGCCGGGGTAACTGTCATGGGCGAGGATGTCCGCATCCTCGACGAACAGGGTGTTGCGATGGGGATGGCTATTGTCTGCAGGCATGCTGGTTCCTGTGTTGACGGCTGTGGTGGCGCAGGTGCAAGCCTGCGCAGCTTGCACCCTGGTTATGAGCGGATGCGTTTATCGGCAGCACGGTCAGCATTCCAGCGAATAGACAAGGTTGCCGGCCAGCAGGGTATGCACCACCCGTCCCTTGAGTTCCCAGCCCAGAAACGGGGTGTTGTGACCATGACTTTGCATGCTGCTTTTGTCGAGTAGCCAGATATGTTCCGGGTCGAAGATGCAGACGTCGGCCGCAGCACCGGGTGCCAGCGTGCCGATAGGGCAGCCCCAGGATCTTTGCCGGTCCGTGGGTCAGACGGCGGACCATTTCGGTCATATCCAGTACCTGTTCCTCGACCAGTCTCAGGCTCAGCGGCAGCAGGGTATCCAGTCCCGAGATGCCGGGTTCCGTGGACGGGAACGGGCTGATCTTTGCATCCGGTTCATGCGGTTGATGGGCGGAGCTGATGGCCGTAAATGTGCCGCGTTGCAGGGCATTCCGCAGCTGCTGTCGGTCCTCGACAGTGCGCAATGGCGGTATCAGGTGGCACTGGCTGTCGAATTTGCTGATATCGACCTCGGTGAGAAACAGATAGGGGATGGCAACATCAGTGGTCACCGGTGCGCCGTCGAAGTGCGCGCGTGCGATCATCTGGGCGGCCCGGCCACTGGTCAGATGGCAGAAGTGTGCACGTACACCGATCTGTTCGATCAATGCAAGATCGCGCGCCACGGCCGCGGTCTCCGCAGCTTCGGGGATACCGGTGAGACCCAGGCGCGTCGCCACCCTGCCTTCGTGTGCACAGCCATTATTGGCCAGCCAGTGGTCATTGGCAAAGAGGAAGACAGTCAGATCGAAGGTTGCGGCATACTCGAGCGCACGCCGTTGTATCAGTGAATTCTGCACCGGCTGCAAGCCGTTACTGACGCCGACGCAGCCGGCCTGCTTGAGCGCCGCCATTTCGCTCAGATGCTCGCCGTCCAGATTCGTTGGTCAGGGCGCCCAGGCTGACTATGCGGGTCTTGCCGGCTGCCGCGGCGCGCAAGCGGATAAGTTCGATGACGGCCGGTGTGTCGATAACGGGATTGGTATCCGGCGGACAGCACAGGGTGGTGATACCGCCACTGGCCGCCGCCTGTGACTCGGTGGCGATGGTGGCCTTGTATTCCTGGCCCGGTTCGCGCACCCGGGCGCTGAGATCGACCAGCCCGGGGCAGACGATGTGCGTGCGCGCATCGATCACGAGTTCTGCCGTGAATCCATCCGGCGCCGAACCGACGGCTGCGATCATGCCGTCGGCGATATACAGGTCCCGGGTCGCGTCCAGCCTGCTGGCCGGATCAATTACCCTGCCGCCTTTAATGTGGATCCGGGTCGGGTTATCTGTCAATCCGTTCGTCATGCTATTCCGTGCCTTCTTTCCTGCTGCGCATGGTCATCGACATGATTGCCATGCGCACCGCAATGCCGTTGCTGACCTGGTCCAGAATGACCGAACGCGGTCCGTCGGCGACTTCGGAATCGATTTCAACTCCCCGGTTGATCGGGCCTGGATGCATGATAGTGACATCCGGGCTGGAATTTATCAGTTTGTCTTCGGTAAGTCCGAACAGTTCGAAGTATTCGTGCTCGCTCGGCAGCAGTGCGCCCTGCATGCGTTCGCGCTGCAGGCGCAGCATGATAATGACATCCACGTCCTCAATCCCGGCGCGCAGGTCGTGGAACACCCGGGTGCCGAGTGACTCGGCATGTGCCGGTATCAGTGTCTTTGGCGCAACGATTCTGACCTCGCCGGTATGCATCAGGTTCAGCGCATGTATCTGCGACCGGGCCACGCGGGAATGCTGTATGTCGCCGACTATGGCGACGCGCAGGCGTCCGAAATCCGGGCCCTTGACCCGGCGGATGGTAAATATGTCCAGCAGTGCCTGCGTCGGGTGGGAGTGCCAGCCATCCCCGGCGTTGATGACGCTGGTATGGGGCGCCACCTTGCCGGCGATGAAGTGGGCAGCGCCGCTGTCGGCATGGCGGACCACGAACATGTCGATATGCATGGCCTCCAGGTTGCGCAGCGTGTCCAGCAGGGTTTCGCCCTTGATGGTGCTGGACTGTGTGATGTTGATATTCAGTACGTCGGCGGACAGGCGCTTGGCGGCGAGTTCGAAGGTGGTGCGGGTGCGGGTGCTGGCCTCGAAGAACAGGTTTACCACGGTCTTGCCGCGCAGCAAGGGGACTTTTTTTACAGTCTGCTCGGTAACCCCGGCAAAGGACTCGGCGGTATCCAGAATGTCGACAAGTAATTGCCGGTTCAATCCCTCAATTGACAGAAAGTGCCGCAAGCGCCCGTCATCACCGATTTGCAGGCCGCGGTTACTCATGGTGTCTGCTGTATTTCAAGCCGAAGGGCATCCGGACCGAGCAGCTTGATGTGTTCATGTCGTTCAAGTTCCATATGCCGGCCTACCACGTTGGCCTGTATCGGCAATTCCCGTCCATCACGCTCCACCAGGGTGGCGAGCATTATGGAAGCCGGGCGGCCATAGTCAAACAGTTCATTCAGCGCGGCACGGATAGTGCGTCCGGTGTGGAGTACGTCGTCGACCAGGATAATATGCTGCCCATCGATGCTGAATGGCAGCTGCGATGGTTGCACCACCGGGTTCATGCCGATGCGGGTGAAGTCGTCCCGGTAGAAGGAGATATCGAGACTGCCCAGTGGCTCCCTGATGCCAAGCAGTTCATGGAGTTGTTGCGCTACCCAGACCCCGCCCCTGTGGATACCGACCATGGCGGGTACGGTACGGCCGGTATGCGCCAGCAGCTCGTTGAGTTGCTCCGCCATTTCGCCAATGATGCCGGAGATGTTGTCGATATCAGCCATTGTTATTCCTTGCCGCCAGCCAGTTTTCCAGAATTATTCCCGCGGCTATGGCATCAATGCCTTTCTTTTTCGCCGCTTTCTCGGTGCGTACCAGTGCAGCGGCCGCGTGTGAGCTGAGTCGTTCGTCCATCGTGTAGACCGGCAGATGGTAGCGTTCCTCCAGCTGCTGCACAAAGGCGCGTGCTGCAGTTGTCATGCTGGAGTCGCTGCCATCAGCATGCAGGGGCAGGCCGACGACCAGGGCATCCGGCCGCCAGTTTTCAATCAATCCGGTAATCGATTCCCAGTCTGGTTTTCCGTTGCGCGCCGTGAGCGTGCACAGCGCCGATGCCGTACCCGATATTATCTGTCCAACGGCAATACCAACTCGCTGCAGCCCGAAATCAAATCCAAGCAGGGTCTGCAAGGCTATCTGTCTACCCCCCGGCACGCTGGCAATGTCGCGGGATCATGCATGACCGGCGTCCCCGGAGAGCAGGTTCAGGTCAACGCCGATCAAGGCGGCAGCGGCGGTCCAGCGCTGTTCGCTGGGGGTCTCGAATACTACCTTGCTGCTTGCCGGACCGTTCAGCCAGGCATTGGCGGCAAGTTCTTCTTCCAGCTGCCCGGCGCCCCAGCCGGCATATCCCAGCGAGATCAGCGCATGTTCCGGGCCGCTGCCCTGCGCGATGGCCTCCAGTATGTCGCGCGACGAGGTCAGGCCGATGCTGTCGGTGACCTGCAGTGTTGCCTCCCAGTTGCCGACGGGTTCATGCAGGACGAACCCCCGGTCGTTCTGCACCGGTCCACCCATATAGACCGGCTGCATGGCGACCGCCTCCAGGTCCGTTTTGATATCCATGTGATCAAGAATATCAGCGAGCCGGGTTTCCGTTGGGCGATTGATGACAATACCCAGCGCCCCCTCGTTATTGTGTTCGCACAGATAGGTGGTGGTGTGGTGAAAATTCGGATCAGACAGGGATGGCATCGCGATCAGGAAATGATTACTCAATGAGGTTGCCGTACTCATGGTCATAGTATCAGGCACACTCCGCACGCGAGCAAGTCAGATCAGCGGCTTCCGGCAAAAATACCGGCCGGCAGGGTGCACCGGATGGTTACCCGGGACCCGCTGCCGGCCGGGTGCAGGCAGCAGACTAGTGACTTTGCAGGTGATGCGTGGTTGAAAACACCCAGGTGCGTGTGATATGCAACATGTCGGCATCCTTGAGGATTTCGGGCGGGAAGGGGGCGAAAGGCGCTGCCTGGTTGACGATGCGCCGGGCCGCTTCGTCGAGGACCGGGTGACCGGAAGGTTGCGATATGCTGATATTGCGTACAGTCCCGTCCGCATTCAGGGTCACATCCATCCGCAGCTTGCCGGACAGGCCTTCGCGCCGCGCCTCGTCCGGATAGTTCAGGTTTCCAACCCGCTCCACCTTTTTCACCCATTCCCGCATATAGTTCGAGTACTTGTACTCGCGCGTGCGCGCCGACACAAAAACCTGGCGCGGTCGCCGGGCATATGCCTGCATGGATTCGCTCAGCTGCTCACTGAGATTGACCATCTCCATGCTGCGCTCGATCAGCCTGGCCGCGGTCACATTTATGGGTTCCGTGTCGGGTGATTCCTGTTCTTCCTGCTGAATCAGGGTGGGCGCGGTCTCTGCCGTGACCACCTCGGTGACCGAGGGTTTGGGTTGTTGCGGAACAACGACCGGCGCCTGCTCCGGAATGGCCTGCACCGGTTTGACCTTCTCGGACACATTACCACCACCATCCTGGCTGGTCTGGGCCAGATAATCCGCTTCATCCGGCGGCGGCGTACGGCGGTTTGCAACAGTAATATCCAGGGTCGGCAGCTGGTCTTCGGGCGGCGGGTCATCGTGCATGCCGAAGGTGATGCCGAGAATGACAATAGCGTGGAAGGCGCCGGCAAAAAACAGCGTCATCGCCAGTCGATCAGTCGGCGTTACAGAGCTGTTTTCCAGGGTATGATCAATCATGTGTTGTTTAGCCGCCTGCGCGGCAGCACTGCCGGAGATCCTGCTGCAGAAGATACCAGACAGCAGCGCCGCTGTTAACATGCGCACAGCACCCTGCTGTGTGCCGGCCGCGGTGACCCTGAATGGAGTCCGTGCAGCATCTCTCCACCTTACCAGCAGTTTTTGCGCAACTTTTGTGTATAACGCTTGCGCGCCTCGCGGTTCCGGGTCGTATGCAGCTGGTCCCGGTCATTCCTGCAAGCCGTACGCTTTTCGTTGACCAGCCTGTCATTCTCTTGCCGCTCAATGCGTGATTTTCGGGATTGCCGGCTGGCACGTTGTGCCATCGACTGCAGTATTTCCAGTTCGCCGGGTCGCAGGTGGCCGGGTTTCCTGCGGGATGGACTGGCGTATTTCACCTCACTCTCCAGAGCCGGCTGTCCGGCTGGCCGGACATCGCTGAAATGCAATTGTCCGGCGTCATCCCGCCATTGAAACAGCCTTTCAGCGGCAGCAGTCATGCTGCAGCAGGCGAGCGCCAGCGTTGTCAGCGCGAGTATACGGCAACCCAATCCGGTCTCCCTGGCCGGGACCACCCGGCCGGTAGTCATGCAGGAAACCAGGATATGCAGGTGTGTCCGGAAATTATGCCGGAAAAGCCGGTTACTTTCTGTCGGAATCGCGCGCTTTCAGGCCTGCAGCAGGCGCTGCCCGGTTGCCATACAGGCCGGCGGATGTGCGGGACCAGGGGTTCACGGCGCTGCAGCGAGCCGGGATGCAATGGCATCCATCAACTCGCCGGCGATATCCGTGCCGTAAAGGTTATCCAGTTCGCGGATACAGGTCGGGCTGGTGACATTGATTTCGGTCAAGTAGGCGCCGATAACGTCAAGCCCCACGAACAGCAGGCCCTGTTCACGCAGTGCCGGTCCTACCTGTGCACAGATCCACAGATCGCGCTCGCTCAGATCCACACCCTTGCCGGTACCGCCGGCGGCCAGGTTGCCGCGGGTTTCCCCCGCTGCCGGGATGCGCGCCAGGGCATGTGGCACCGGCTTTCCGTCTATCATCAGAATGCGCTTGTCACCCTGGGTGATCTCCGGTATGAAGCGTTGCGCCATGGCAGTCTGCCTGCCGTAGTCAGTGATGGTCTCGAGGATCACGCTCCGGTTCGGGTCATCCCGCAGCACCCTGAAAACAGAAGCACCACCCATGCCGTTAAGCGGTTTAACGATAATGTCCCCGTGCTCGTCGACAAATGTTTTCAGCAGTTGCATATCGCGGCTGACAAGCGTCGGTGGACAGCATTGCGGGAACCAGGCGGTATACAGCTTTTCACTGGCGTCACGCAGTCCGGATGGCTTGTTGACCACCAGCAATCCTTGCGCCTCCGCGAGTTCCAGTAAAAAGGTTGTATACATAAACTCCATGTCGACCGGCGGGTCTTTGCGCATCAGCAGGACATCGAGGTCACTCAGGGGAATGGTTCGCTGACCGGACAGGCTGAACCAGTTCTCCGGATCCTCCCTGACCTGGAGCTGGCAGAGACGTGCATGGCAGCGATTGTCGCGCAGAAACAGATCGGCCTGTTCCATGTAAAAAAGCTCCCAGCCGCGCTTTTGTGCGGCCAGCAGCATGGCCAGCGTACTGTCCTTGTGGAATTTGATGGACCCGATCGGGTCCATGAGCACGCCTAGTTTGATAGTCATAGAGTTCCTGTTTTTTCAGGGCAGCGTGATGGACCCGTCATTTAGACGATCCCGGGCTGGTTTGTCTCAAGGTTTGCCGCTCGTTTGACGATAAATCCATGTAGCTGATCGCCAATACTAAGTTAATTCGCCCCGGCCGCGTAACCAGCGTCCGGGCGGTGCGGCGCGCGGTCGCTGACCGGGTCGGAATATAAATTAATTTATCATTAAAAACAGTTATATAGGGAATGCTATGCGCGGCAGTATGTCAACTGGTCAAAGGGGTCCCGAAGCTGGCGTGGATGCGGCAGCCGGCACCGATACGGCAGTCGCCGGTAACTATACGATCATGGTGATCGATGACAGCAAGACGATCAGGCGCAGTGTGGAAGCGCTCCTCACCCGGGAGGGGTTTGGCGTGATCACTGCAATTGACGGATTCGAGGCGCTCAGCAAGATTGCCGACCACCGGCCGGACCTGATCTTCCTGGATATCATGATGCCTCGCCTGGATGGCTACCAGACCTGCGCACTGATCAAGCACCACCGTGTTTTTCGTCAGACACCTGTTGTAATGCTGTCCAGCAAGGACGGGCTGTTCGACCGCGCGCGCGGTCGAATCGTGGGATCGCATGCTTACATCACCAAGCCATTCACCCGCGATGAATTGCTGCATGTGATTGCAGAAAACAGGACCGTGGTTGATCTGGAACCGGTTAACGATTGACTGATAGACAGCTCATTCCATGAGGGGCACGCTGATGACGAATATTATGATTGTTGATGACTCGCCAACTGACACTTTTCAACTGAAGAAGATGCTCGAGAAAAACGGCTTCTGCACACTGACGGCGTCGAATGCAGATGAGGGTATTGTAGCGGCGCGGCGTGAAAAGCCCGACCTTATCCTCATGGACGTGGTAATGCCCGGGCTGAATGGATTTCAGGCCACCCGGGAACTGACCTCCGATCCTGAAACATCGAGAATACCCGTCATTATCGTGACACGAAAGAATCAGGAGGTGGATCGTGTGTGGGGTATGCGCCAGGGTGCAAGCAGCTATCTGACCAAGCCGGTCAAGGAAAGCTCCCTGGTTGAACTGATAAACGACACACTCGATACCTGGCGCTGATTTTTCCCATGTCCCCGCGTGACCCTGTAACAATTCTGAAAGCCATCGAGGCGGCATGCCAGGAATGTACAGCCGCACTGCAGCGGCAGCCGGAGGCGGCCAATGTATGGTCCGGAATCGCCTTTCGTATCGGCAGCAGCAAGCTGGTTGCTGCATTGGGCGAAGTCCTGGAAGTTATCGATTACCCGGAAATAACACGGGTACCACGTACACAATCCTGGTTGCTGGGCATCGCCAACATGCGCGGAAGCCTGTTGCCGGTGATAGACCTGCAGTCATGTTTGCATGGCAAAACTGCGCCTCTGACACAGAAGAGCCGTGTACTGGTAATCAGGCAGAACGATGTTTTCTCCGGGCTTCTCGTTGATGAAGTCCTCGGCATCAAGTATTTCACTGAAACCGACATTGTCGAATCAGGGATTGCCGTTGATGCCTTTCTGCACCCGTATGTGAGTCACGGCTACAGCAAGGACAGGCAATGCTGGGGCGTATTCAGTATATCCGCACTGACACAGGCGGCAGGATTTTTGCAGGTGGCCGTGTAACCGGCAATACCGGCCGGTACGGACAGGAATATTTTCAGGAATTACTGGTTTAACAGGTCGGGAGACGGACCATGAAAGAAATGCTTGATGTAAAAATGCTGGGATTCGGCAACCGGGTCAAGGTTCTGGTTGCCGCCTTGCTATGTGTTGTCTGCGCAATGATGTGGGTGTTCGCGCACGTGGGCAAACAGGCTGGTCGGGACCAGGTCAGACTGGCCGACACAGCGGAACAGCTGGTGTTGTCACAACGCATAGCAAAGTATGCGCTGGCTGCAGCAACCGGCGACACAGCTGCCTTCAGGGAGATGAAGAGCTCAAGCGAACGATTTTCGAGCCTGTTGCAGGCGCAGGTCTCCGATCCGGATATGGGCGCTGGTATTCCTGACGAATCGATTACCAGGGCGTTGGCCGATCTGGATAATCACTGGACCGGTTTTCGCAGCAGCATCGATGAATTGCTGGATGGAGAAATCCTGATCATTTCGCTCGCGGAAGCGGCCAGTGTCATGAATCAGATCATGCCGCAACTGATGGAGCATACCCAGGGTGTTGTCGACATCCTTGTGGAGAAAGGGGCCAGCGCCAGGCAGGTCAGTCTGGCAAGCCGGCAGGCGGTGCTGGCACAGCGTATCGTGAACAGTATCAGCCGCATTATGACCGGTGAAGGAGTTGAGTCCGCTGCGGTTGTATTCGCGGAAGATACCAGGGAGTTCGGCAAGATCCTCGACGGATTCATGCGCGGGACCGGCGGGATCACTGCGCTGCAGGGCGGGGGAGTCAAGGCGAAGGTTCAGAAAATTGCCATGCTCTTTAATCGCATCAGTGATCATGTCGGCTCTATTGCCGAGAATTCCGAAGAACTGATGTCCATTCAGGCGGCAGCCAAGGAAATCAGTTCCCGGAGTGAAACCCTGTTTACTTCGGTGGACGCGCTGAAAACCCTGATCGAGGACGCATCGGACAGGCGCATTGTGAATACGCAGCTGGCCTACTATATGGGTGCTGCGGGGTTATTTTTCCTGTTATGGATCGGCTTCGAGATGTTGCGCAGCCAGAAGCAGCGCAACCGGGTTGTCGAGGAGGAAAACAGCCGGACTCAGGATGTAATCATGCGTCTGATCAATGAAATGGGTGATCTCGCGGATGGTGATTTGACTGTGCATACAACAGTTGATGAGGGCTTTACCGGAGCGATTGCGGACTCCATCAATGTTACGGTTGACTCATTGCGTGGCCTGGTCAGGACAATCAACGATACATCTACGCAGCTGTCTGCATCGATGCAGGAAACCGAGGTTATCGCCAGTCAGCTGAATACTGCGAGTGAGCAGCAGTCGCGTGACATCTCGGGTGCAGTTGAAGCTATTAACCAGATGTCGTCCTCGATGGAGGAAGTATCAACCAATGCGGATGAATCCTCCAAGGTCGCGATGAGCGCGGTTGAAATCGCACGCAAGGGCGGGCAGGCAGTGCACCGCACAGTGGAGGGGATGGATACTATTCGCGAGCATATTCAGGGGACGTCGAAACGTATTAAACGATTGGGAGAGAGTTCGCAGGAAATCGGCGATATAGTCGAGCTGATAAATGATATTGCCGAACAGACAAATATCCTGGCGCTGAATGCATCGATCCAGGCGGCCATGGCCGGTGAAGCAGGTCGCGGGTTTGCTGTTGTGGCGGATGAAGTGCAGCGCCTCGCCGAACGTTCTGCCAATGCAACCCGCCAGATCGAAACGCTGGTGAAAACCATTCAGGCGGACACGCATGAAGCCGTAATCTCGATGGAGAAGAGTACGGCAGGTGTGGTAAAGGGGGCCGAGGTAACAGAAGCGGCAGGCGATGCCCTGGAGGAAATCGAGCGGGTATCCAACCAGCTTGCTGAACTGATCATGAATATTTCGTCTTCGTCACGTCAACAGGCCAGTAGTGCGGCTGCGATTTCGACAAGCATGAATGGCATCCAGGAGATCACGGATCAGGCGGTGTCCGGCACCAAGCAGACATCACTGTCGATCGGAAATCTTGCCCGGCTCGCACATGATCTTGATAAATCCGTTGCCGGTTTCAAGCTGCCCTAACCGGGCCGCCCGAAGACAATCCTGATATCCACAGGTTGCGCCAGGAATAGCAAGCATGCAGGAAGCGATAGATCAGAGTGCCCGGAACTGCGTTTACCTGGAGCTGGACAAGGTCCTGAAACAGGCGCGCAAGCTGCTCCTGGATTTCGAGGCGAATCCGGATGCCGCTGAACTGCTGGATGAGTGTGCCGCTCATTTAGGTCAATTGTGCGGACCATTGCAGATGCTCGAGGTACAGGCCGCTGATTTGCTCGCCCGGGAGATGGAGCAGGTCATTGATGCGCTGCGTCAGAACCTGCTGGAGCAACCGGCCGCCGCACTGGACTTGATGCAGCAGGCGTTAGCGCAATTACCCGATTATCTGGCAGGGCTGCAGGCGGGAGCTCGGGAAAATCCGGCGCTGCTGATAACCCTGGTGAACAGCTTGCGGGCAATTCGCAGTGCGCAGCCAGTCAACATCAGTGCTGTGTTCACGCCGGACATATCTGTGCCCGTGCCCGTGTCAGTATACGACCCGAGTTCGTCCGCGTCCCGGGGAGATGTTCGGAGAATAGCGCGCGAAGAGCGTCTGCGGTTTCAAACCGGCCTGCTGGACTGGTTCCGGACCGGAACGGATGCTGCCGGTCTGCAATCCCTGCTGGGCGTACTGGAGCGCCTGCAGGCGGGTGCTGTCCGGGAGCCGGCTGCGCGCCTGTGGTGGATCGGTGCGGGAGTTGTTGAGGGATTGTCCGCCGGTGTACTGCAGGATTCACCTGATATAAAACGCCTGTTCGGGCAAATTGACCAGCAAATAAAATATCTTGCAGACAGAGGTGAAGCCGCTGTTTCAAACCAGCTGCCTGAGGAATTATTCCGTGGCCTGCTGTTTCAGCTCGCCTGCGCGGGCGCCCATGAGGGCAGGGTTGACCTGATCAAGGCGACATATCGACTGGATGAGTGCCTTCCGCCGGGTGCGGATACCGGTGCGCGCACAGAGCATCCGGGCGGACTCCGCGATGAGCTGCAGTACTGTGCATCCGGCAGTGACAGCGAGCTGTCGGCATGCGCTATACAGGCAGAGGCTGATCGCCGACAGCGGCATGGTGAAGTCATCAGGGAAGTCCTTGAGTTGATGATGCTGGCAAAGAGCGCGCTGGATGACTGTGTAAAGTCACCTGACGATCAATTCCTGCTTGACCCGGTGCCGGGGTTCCTGAGTCAGGTTCAGAGCGGATTGCAGATCATGGGGCAGCAACGTGCCGCTGACGTACTGGAGCAGGTTGAGGATTTCATTACCCATGAGCTGATGATCAAGCGCAGTACGCTGATGAGCGATCAGCTCGATGACCTGGCTGACGCCATCAGCAGTGTCGACTGTTATTTGGAGCATCTTGGCGATGACTGCACTCCCGCCGTGATGATGCTCGAGATTGCAGAAGGCAGCATGCAGAGACTGGGATATACCCGCCCTGCCCGCCGCGCCACTGACGAAACGGAAAATATCAGCGTTGACGTTGAAGATGATCAACTCGACAGCAGCGCCGGCGCAGATGGCGTGAGCAACCAGTCGAGTCAGCTGCCAATTCCTGACGAACCGAAGGGTGCTGCCCGGACTCGGGCGAGAGCTGCCGATTCAGGTCACACGCAGACGGAGCTTGCGCAGGATATAGATGTCGCCGTGCCTGAGACTGAAGCGGATGAACTGCCGGTACTGTCAGCTGATGCAGATCCGGAGATAGTGGAAATATACCTGGAAGAGGCCGCAGAAGAACTTGAAGCCTTGTCGAGGACTGTGCCTGCATGGCTGGATAATCCTGCTGACAGGGATACGCTGGAAGCAGTGCGCCGCAGTTTCCATACGTTGAAGGGTAGCGGCCGTATGGCCGGTGCCATGCGCGCCGGGGAATTTTCCTGGTCGATAGAAAGCCTGCTGAACAAGGTGCTGGATGGTTCTGTCGATCCTGACGGAGCGGTATGCGAGCTGCTGGGCCAGGTGCTCGAACCACTGGCGCAAATCATCAGGCAAATCGGCGGTGGACCCGCTCCCGATTTGGACGTGCAGGCACTGTTGGAGCATGCGGTAGCCCTGGCATCCGGTAACGGCGCCGAGCCTGGAGGAAATATACCCGGGGAAGACGCGGTGAGCGAATCTGAACCGATCGAAGCCGGGCCGCCATCGAAGCTGAGCCGATCGACGCTGAGCCGATCGACGCTGAGCTGATCGATATATTCGTTACCGAGTGCCGTGATCTGCTGCAGTTAGTGAAAGATTACCTTGCGGTGGACACAGCGGGCGGGGTTGTCACCGAGCCGGTATACCGTGCGCTGCACACCATTGCGGGGATTTCCGAAACTGCCGGGGCAACATCGATCAATCTGCTGGCCACTGACCTGTACAGCTATTTTGACGGGATTTATCAGTCACATTTGCCGGTTGATGCAGGCGCGCTCAAGGTGCTGGATGAATGTACGGGGGCAATTGATTGCATGCTCGTGAATGCAACTGCGCTGGAAATCGACACGCAACGGTTGTCGGTATTGCGTGCGAGTATTGCATCACTGCCGCCTGTTGCAGGCGAGCTGCCGGCCGTAGTGCAGGTCACGAAAGCAACCGGGGCCGACCCTGCGGAGGATATCCAGAAGCCGGCGGAAACTCATCCGGAGGCAGGCGTCATGCCGGTGGCCGCAGGCGCGCCGGTCGTTGACCATGACCTGGATGAGGATCCCTACGCCGACATGGATCCGGAGCTGGTGGAAATATTTATTGAAGAAGCATCCGAAATCCTTGACAGCAGCGAGAATATTCTGCGGAACTGGACGGCAGATCCGCACAGCAATGGCCATCTCGACGAACTCCAGCGCCAGCTGCATACGTTAAAGGGCGGCGCGCGTATGGTTAATATCGTTGCCATCGGCGATTTGAGCCATGCGCTTGAAACGCTGTTGACACAGGTTGCGGAAGCCCGCATCAGCACATCTGAAAGCCTGTTTTCATTACTGACTGACGTGCATGACGGGCTTGCGGGGATGCTGGAGCAGGTCCGGAAAAGACAATTGCCGGCAGCTGCCGTGGAATTGATGGCGGCCCTGGGCGGTTTCGGGCAGCAGGATGCCGCCGACCCCGATGCTGTGGAAGATGCCGCCGACCCCGATGCTGTGGAAGATGTCGCTGACCCCGATGCTGTGGCAGATGCCGCCGAAGCGGATCCGGTAGCGGATTGCATGCCGAAGGCTGGCTTCGGGACTCAGGCCATGCCTGCAATCGTGCCCCGGCCGGATTGCGAGCCGGAAAGCGGGACAGGACTGCAAGCAGCAGCCGGCAACGGGCCGGAACAACCGGCCGTGGAGGTGCCTGCGGGAGCAGTGGCCCGGGCTGCACACAACGCCGCACTAATCGGGCAGGTGATGCAGGAAGGCGATGCTGCCCGGAAGAATGTGGACCGGCATAATATCTCACACGTCCGTGGAGAGCAGGTTCGAGTGCCGGCGGGGCTGCTCGATGACATGGTCAACCTTGCCGGCGAGATCACGATTTACCGCTCCCGTATCGAGCAGCAGGTGAGCGACTACCGCTTCAATCTGAACGAACTGGAGCAAACTATCGGACGCCTGCATGAACAATTGCGTTTGATGGAAATCGAAACGGAAACCCAGATCCTGTTTCGTTTCGAACAGGATGTCGACAGGCAGCAGACGGGGTTCGATCTGCTGGAAATGGACCGCTACTCCAATTTACAGCAACTATCACGGTCCATGATCGAGGGCATCAGCGACCTTCTGAGTATCAGCGAGCTTATGGAAGGGACGGTACGCGAATCGGAGGTGCTGCTGTTGCAGCAGTCGCGTGTCAATACCAGGTTGCAGGATGGCCTGATACGCACGCGCATGATTCCATTCAGTGAACTGGCGCCACGCCTGCGGCGTGTCCTGCGTCAGGCCGCGCAGGCGCTTGGTAAAAAAGTTGATCTCGAGCTTGCGGGTGCAGAGGGGGAAATTGATCGTACTGTAGTCGGGCGGATCATTGCGCCGCTTGAACACATGCTGCGCAATGCGGTGGCTCACGGCATCGAGACGCCGGAGCAGCGCCTGCAGGCGGGCAAGGCGGAAACCGGGGTTGTGACTATCACGATGCAGCGTGAAGGTTCTGAAATCGTGCTGTGTATTGCCGATGATGGCGCCGGACTCGACCTCGAAGCGATCAGGGCCAGGGCCCTTGAGCGTGGACTCATCGCGCCCGCAGCGGAACTTTCCGATAATGACATCATGCAGTTCATTCTGCAGACCGGATTCAGTACCGCAGGCGAGATTACCCAGATATCGGGTCGCGGTGTCGGGATGGATATTGTCAATAGTGAGGTGAAGCAGCTGGGCGGCTCGCTGCAGATCGACTCCACCCGCGGGACGGGTATGGCGGTTACTGTACGTTTGCCATATACCCTCGCTGTCAACCAGGCACTGCTTGTCAAGGCTGGCGAGGAAACTTTCTGTATACCCGTTAGCGGTATTGAAGGTGTCGTGATCATCGAAACAAATGACCTTGTGTCCTGCCATGAGGCGGGTGACAGTCTGGATTATGCAGGCAATAGTTACCGTCTGCAGCACCTGGGAACAATGCTGGGAACGGGCGTTATGGAAACGGGTATGGGGCGTGCAAACTACCCGGTACTGCTTGCGCGTACTGGTAACAAGCGCATGGCGATCCAGGTCGAGGCATTGCTGGGCAGTCGGGAGATAGTCATCAAGCCGCTCGGTGCGCAATTGAGTATGGTGGATGGAGTGTCGGGCGCCACAATCCTGGGTGACGGCCGTGTCGTTCTGATTCTGGACCTTGCAGCGCTAGCGCTGATGAGCACTGCGGTACAGCCACAGGGTGCGAAGGAACAGGTGAGGAGTGCAGGGCAGCTGGTAGCGATGGTTGTTGACGACTCCATTACCGTCCGCAAAGTGACCACCAGATTACTCGAGCGCAAGGGATTCAAGGTGCTTTCTGCCAAGGATGGTGTGGATGCAATCGGGCAGTTGCAGAAAAATATTCCTGACATATTTCTGCTGGATGTGGAAATGCCGCGCATGGATGGTTTTGAGCTGGCCACGCATATTCGTAATGACGGGCGCCTGCGGACCATACCCATCGTCATGATTACCTCGCGCACCGGTGACAAGCATCGTGAACGCGCACGCCAGATCGGCGTAAACCGGTACCTCGGGAAACCCTATCAGGAAAACGATTTGCTGGATTCCATCTATACGCTCATGGGTATCACGGCTGAAACTGCTACTGCATGAAGCGGACACTGGCGCACAGGGAGAAAATCAGGGTGGCAATAATCGACGACAAGGTACGCAGTCTGTGGATACCCTTGCGGGATATGAACCTGTTGCTGCCCAATGTGGCAGTGGCCGAGATCGGGAGTTACCGCGTTCCGGAGGAGCAGGCCGATACGCCTGCATGGTTTCTGGGCAAGGTGAGGTGGCGTGGTGAAGACATTCCGGTACTCTCGCTGGAAGTGCTGTATGGGTTGACCGTTTCACTGAACCCGGTTTTTTCCCGCCTTATGATCCTGAACTCGGTCAGGTCAGGGAGCCCGGTCAGTCACTACGCCATCGTGACGGCCGGACTGCCCGGACTGATCCAGTTCGGCAGCGATACGCTGGACGACTATGAGTTATACGAGAAAGACGGCTTGAAGTGTATTGTGCGTATCGGCAACGAGCAGGCTGTCATACCGGACCTCGATTACCTGCAGGCCATGCTGGAACAATATATCGAGATAGCCGCCTGAGTATTTTTTCTTTCAGGCATACCGGTATTAACTGAAATCACCCCACAAGGATTGAATGCCGGCAAGTGCGGCCAGTGCCGCCGTTTCGGTGCGCAGGATTCGGGGGCCCAGGCGGGTGCCGGTAAAACCCGCACGTCGCGCCAGCGCCTGTTCATCCAGCGTCATTCCCCCTTCGGGGCCGACCAGCAGCGTGACCCGCCCTGCGGGTGCTGCCATCTCTTTCAGGCAGAATTCACTGTCAGGTTGCAGCATCAGTTGCATGTCGCCTTCCGGGCATGCCTGGACCCAGACTGCATAGTCCACCGGCGGTGACAGGCCGGGCAGTGTGGCGCGCCCGCTTTGCTCGCAGGCGCTGACGACGACACCTTGCCAGTGCTGCAGGCGTTTCTCCAGGCGTTCACCTTTAACGCGTGACTGGCTGCGCTGCATCCACAGGGGCTGAATGATGCCTACGCCGAGCTCCACTGCTTTTTGCAGTATAAAATCCATCCGGTCATTGCGCGCAATCCCCTGCGCCAGTTCGATGGCCAGTGACGGTTCTGCCGCCGGTGCTGCAGGTGCGCCAATCTCGATGCTTGCCTCTCCGCGCCCGGTTGCTTTCAGGGTGGCCTGGTGTTCGCTGCCCTGGCCATCAAAGACCTGAACCGCCGTGCCGACGCGCAGCCGCAGCACATGGATGACATGATGCGCGGCCTTGCCGGATAAAGTCACTGTTGCGCCGCAGGCAAGCGGTCCGGGCAGATACACTCTGGGTATGCGCATGTGTCTGTCTCAGGCTGCAGTTGCCCTGTTGATGCCTTCGGTTGCGACTTCGGCGAGCAGACTGATTTCTTCCTGCGTAATGACATAGGGCGGCATGAAGTAGATGACATTGCCCAGCGGACGCAGCAGCACACCGCGCTCAAGGCCATACTGATACACCCTGAGCCCGCGGCGTTGCTGCCATGGAAAGGGTGCATGGGTGTTCCTGTTCTGGACCATTTCGATAGCGAGGATCATGCCGGTTTGCCGGACTTCAGCGACATGCGGGTGATCGGCAAGATGTGCCGTGGCAGCTTTCATGGCGGCTGCCAGTGACTTGTTCCGTTCGATAATGTTGTCGTCCCTGAATATATCGAGCGTTGCCAGTGCCGCTCGGCAACCCAGCGGATTGCCGGTGTAACTGTGGGAATGCAGGAAGGCCTTCAGCTTCCCGTAGTCTTCATAAAAGCAGTCATACACGGCGCTGCGGGTCAACACAACGGAGAGTGGCAGATAGCCGCCGGTCAGACCCTTGGAGAGGCACAGAAAGTCCGGGCTGATGCCGGCCTGTTCACAGGCGAACAGCGTTCCGGTACGGCCAAACCCGACGGCAATTTCATCTGCGATCAGGTGTACCTGGTAGCGGTCGCAGGCCGCGCGCAGTAATTTGAGGTAAACCGGGTGATACATGCGCATGCCGCCCGCGCACTGTACCAGCGGCTCGATGATCACGGCACAGATCTCATCGGCCTTGTCCGCGAGTATCGATTCCATTTTCTCG
Organism: uncultured Gammaproteobacteria bacterium; assembly: GCA_963768415.1. Classification (GTDB taxonomy): domain Bacteria; phylum Pseudomonadota; class Gammaproteobacteria; order UBA9214; family UBA9214; genus CAVYHX01. Next base: position 22,930 of record CAVYHX010000049.1, on the reverse strand, counting down.
AACTGGCGGACGCTGTAATCATGCCAGCTCTCGCCCGCTTCGCGATGATAGCAATCCGGCGAGGGGGCCGTGATGGTTTCCATCAGCAAGGGCCGGTAAGTGTCCTTGTAGAGTTCTACATCGCCGACCGCCAGTGCACCCAGTGTCTCGCCATGGTAGCTGTTTTGCAGCGTGACGAACCGGGTCTTGCCGGACCTGCCCTGGTTCAGCCACGCATGAAAGCTCATCTTGAGTGCAACCTCGACTGCCGACGAGCCATTGTCAGCGTAAAAACAGCGTTCGAGCCCGGGCGGTGCGATTTCAACGAGGCGCTCGGACAGTTCGACGACGGTCTCATGGGTAAATCCGGCAAGCAGCACGTGCTCGAGTGACTGTAGTTGTGCAGTAAGCGCAGCGTTGATGCGCGCATTACTGTGACCAAACAAATTTACCCACCAGGAACTGATGGCATCCAGGTAGCGGTTGCCATCGAAGTCTTCCAGCCAGACCCCTTTGCCGGAACGGATGGGTATGACCGGCAGCCATTCATGGTCCTTCATCTGTGTGCAGGGATGCCACAGGACCGCAAGATCGCGTTTTACGATATCAGCATTGGACATGGGATGAAGATACAGGAAACGTGTTCAGGTATGCCAGAAGATCAGCGCGCTTGCAATGACAGGGACCTCCCGATTAACGAGATTCCCGTGGCAGCCCGTCCTGATCCGCACCGATTATTTACCGGTGCCGTGGTAACAGGGAAATCCGCTGTACATAGTTCCTGCCGAAGGGAAATTACCTGTGTACAGGCCGGTCTATGACAGGGATTTCAATCCCAGGTTTTTCAGGATCGCAAGGGAAGGTTGCATGCGATTCAGGGTATAAAAGTGCAGACCGGGGGCACCCTGCGCCAGGAGGGTTGCGCACAAGCCGGTGACTACCTCATCGCCGAAGCTGCGGATCGAGGCGAGGTCCTCGCCATAGCCTTCCAGCCGTTTGCGGATCCAGCGGGGAATTTCGGCGCCGCAGCTGTCGGAAAAGCGGGCCAGCTGATGGTAGTTCGTAATCGGCATAATGCCGGGAACGATCGGTATCTCCACCCCGGCCTGCCGGCAGCGTTCCACAAAACTGGAATAGGCATCCGGATTGTAGAAATACTGGGTGATTGCACTGCTGGCACCGGCGGCCACCTTGCGAGTGAAGTTTTGCAGGTCCCTGTCCGCACTGCTTGCCTGCGGGTGATACTCGGGGTAGGCGGCCACCTCGATATGGAAGTGATCGCCGGTTTCCGTCGCGGATGAAGGACACCAGTTCATTGGCATAGCGGAACTCACCGGCTTCGACGACACCCGAGGGCATATCACCGCGCAAGGCCACGATATGCCTGATGCCCTTGTCGATATAGGCATTCAGGATTTCACGAACGTTGTCGCGTGTCGAACTGACGCAGGACAGATGCGGTGCGACCTCGACGCCGGATTTTTCCTGGATATCCACAACCGTTGCATAAGTCCGGTCACGGGTTGACCCGCCGGCGCCGAAAGTGACCGAGAAAAAAGCCGGTTTGAGGGCAGCCAGTTCCAGGCTGGTCTGTTCCAGGTTACTGATGCCATCGGCAGTCTTCGGAGGGAAAAATTCGAAGCTGAAGATCCGGTTTGAAGGGTTCATGTGGGATGATTACGATCGGGGTTATGTGTTATTCGATGTATGTCATTGCGAGCACTGCGCTCGCAATGACATACAAATCAAAAATTCCCTGTCCCCGGCGCCCCGTACAGGTTGCAGTCAGGGACACTGGATCAATAGCGATAATATTCCGGCTTGTAGGGTCCATCGACAGGCACCCCGATGTACTCGGCCTGTTCCCGGGTCAGCGTGGTGAGGTTGGCGCCGACGTGTGCGAGGTGCAGGCGTGCGACTTTCTCGTCCAGGTGCTTGGGCAGGACATAGACCTCGTTTTTGTAGTTGGCCGCATTTTGCCACAATTCAATCTGCGCAATGACCTGGTTGGTGAAAGAGGCGGACATGACAAAGCTGGGGTGGCCGGTCGCGCAACCCAGGTTGACCAGGCGTCCTTCCGCCAGCACGGTGATGCGCTTGCCATCCGGAAAGATGACATGATCGACCTGCGGCTTGATGTTGTCCCAGGTATGCTGGCGCAGTCCCGCGATGTCGATCTCCGAATCGAAGTGCCCGATATTGCAGACGATGGCCTCGTTTTTCATGGCCTGCATGTGCTCATGGGTAATGACGTCGACATTGCCGGTTGCGGTCACGAAGATATCGCCCATGCTGCAGGCTTCTTCCATCGTCACCACGCGATAGCCTTCCATCGCGGCCTGTAATGCGCAAATCGGGTCGATTTCAGTGATCCAGACACTGGCGCCGAGACCGCGCAGTGATTGCGCGCAGCCCTTGCCGACATCGCCGTAGCCCAGTACTACACAGATCTTGCCGGCTATCATCACATCGGTGGCGCGCTTGATGCCGTCAACCAGTGATTCCCGGCAACCGTAGAGGTTGTCGAACTTGCTCTTGGTGACCGAATCGTTGACGTTGAATGCGGGCACCTTGAGTGAACCCTCCTGCATCATCTCGTACAGGCGGTGCACACCGGTGGTGGTTTCCTCGGACAGGCCCTTCACGTCCTTGAGCAGGTCTGGATATTTCTCGTGCATGATCTGGGTCAGGTCGCCACCGTCATCCAGGATCATGTTGGGGCGCCAGCCGTCGGGACCGAAGATGGTCTGTTCAATACACCACCAGAACTCCTCCTCGGTCTCCCCCTTCCAGGCAAATACGGGTACGCCGGCCGCGGCGACGCCGGCCGCGGCGTGGTCCTGGGTGGAAAAGATATTACAGGATGACCAGCGCACTTCGGCGCCCAGGTCGATCAGTGTTTCGATCAGGACGGCCGTCTGTATGGTCATGTGCAGACAGCCGGCGATGCGGGCACCCTTGAGCGGGTACTGCCCCTTGTATTCCGTGCGCAGCGCCATCAGCCCCGGCATTTCGCTCTCGGCGATGGCGATTTCCTTGCGTCCCCACTCGGCCAGACCGATATCGGCGACTTTGTAATCCGGGGTTATGTTTTCGATGGGTTGCGTATTCATTTTATATATACCTCGTGATTATTCATTCAGCGGCTTGTCCCGCATTACCGGCCGGCAGCGTCCCGCAGGGCGTCGGCCAGATTTGTCTCTTCCCAGGTAAATTTTCTGTCCTCACGCCCGAAGTGGCCGTAGGCGGCCGTCGCCTTGTAGACGGGTTTGAGCAGGTCCAGCATCTTGACCAGCCCCCGCGGCCGCAGATCGAAGTGTTCCCGGACCAGTTCGACCAGGCGGTTTTCATCCAGCTTTCCGGTTCCGAAGGTATTGATACTGATGGACGTGGGTTCCGCGACACCGATGGCATAGGAAACCTGGATTTCGCAGCGGTCCGCGAGCCCGGCGGCGACAATGTTCTTGGCGACATACCGGCTGGCGTAGGCGGCGGACCGGTCCACTTTACTGGGGTCCTTGCCGGAGAAGGCCCCGCCGCCATGGCGTGCCATCCCGCCATAGGTGTCGACGATGATCTTGCGGCCGGTCAGGCCGCAATCACCCATCGGGCCACCGATGACAAAGCGGCCGGTCGGGTTGATGTGGATATGTTCCAGCGGGCACTGGTCCAGCCATTCCGCCGGCACCACCGGTTTGATGATTTCGTCCATCACGGCTTCACGGATGGCATTCAGGCCGATATCCGGATCGTGCTGGGTCGAGAGCACAATGGCGTCGACCCCGACAGGGCGGTCATCCTCATAGCGGAAGGTGATCTGGCTCTTGGCATCCGGCCGCAGCCACGGCAGGGTGCCGTTTTTGCGGACTTCCGCCTGGCGTCGCACCAGCCGGTGGGCGTAGGTGATCGGCGCGGGCATCAGCACATCGGTCTCGTTGGAGGCGTAGCCGAACATCAGGCCCTGGTCGCCGGCGCCCTGTTCATGATCCTCGGTTTCGTCAACGCCCATGGAGATATCGGGGGACTGCTTGCCGATGGCGTTCAGCACGGCGCAGGATTCCCAGTCAAAACCGATCTCCGAACTGTTGTAGCCGATGTCCCGAATGGTTTGCCGCACGATATCTTCCAGGTCGACCCAGGCCGAGGTGGTGACCTCGCCGGCGATAATGACCATGCCGGTCTTGACCATGGTCTCGACCGCCACGCGCGCGCGCCGGATCCTGTTCCAGGATGGCGTCGAGCACACTGTCGGAAATCAGGTCAGCGACCTTGTCGGGATGACCCTCGGACACGGATTCAGATGTAAATACTTGAAAATCAGACATAATTAATTAGTATTGGGCCAGTTAATCGGCAAGTTTACCCTACGGAAGTAATATTTTCATCCGGCCGTATATGCCTTACAGTAGGCGCCCGTTTCAACCTGCAGGGAGTATCTATGGCCAGTCTGGAAACACCGGTCTGCGAGTTTGGTCAACCGGCGCCTGATTTTGACCTGCCGGGTGTCGATGGCAATAACTGGACCCTGGAGCGCATGCCGCGGACCGCACGGTCTGCTGGTGATGTTTATCTGCAATCACTGCCCCTACGTGAAGGCAGTCCGTGCCCGCATCGTGCGCGATACCCGCGAATTGCAGGGCCGGGGTATCAACAGTGTGGCCATCATGTCGAATGATACCGTCCAGTATCCGGAAGACAGTTTCGAGAACATGCAGGCCGATCGCGCAGGAATTTGACTATCCGTTTCCGTACCTGCTCGATGCGGACCCAGGCCGTCGCCAGGGCCTACGGGGCCATTTGTACACCGGACTTTTTCGGTTACAACAGTGATCTGGAACTGCAGTACCGCGGACGGCTCGATGCCAGCCGCAGGGAGCCCGTCGCCGCGGATGCGCGCCGGGACCTGTTCGAGGCGATGTGCCAGATCGCCGACACCGGGCAGGGGCCTGCCGAGCAGATTCCGAGTATTGGCTGTTCTATCAAATGGAAGCGAGCAGGGCGCCTGAGTTCGCGCCATTCGGGTAATAAGTTATTGTTATGAGGCAATAAATTACTTGCTATTCAATCTCATGGGCCGGCACGGCCAGCACGCTTGCCGAACAGGTCAAACTAGGGGAAAATAGCGCGCCTTGTCTTTCGGGGCAAAGGGTCAGACGCGCGGCGGGAGTGGTGTTCCCGTTAGCGCCTACGAATTTCGAAGCAGCTGAATACCTCGGTGCAGCACAATCCGCACCCGGGGTTTTTTGTTGTCGCTGAACCCGGCAGAAACCACCCGCGGTGGTGTTTCGATACAGGTAACCGGCAACTGTCCGTTGCCGCCGGGTAGCTGCAAAGAATTACATAAAGCATTCAAATCTGAACAGGAGAGAAACATGGCTCAGCGTAAAGACCTAGCCAATGCCATTCGTGCGCTCAGCATGGATGCAGTGCAGAAAGCCAAGTCAGGTCACCCTGGCGCGCCCATGGGTATGGCGGACATCGCCGAGGTGCTGTGGAACGACTACCTGAAGCACAATCCGGCTAATCCGAACTGGGCCGACCGCGACCGTTTTGTCCTGTCCAACGGTCACGGTTCCATGCTGATTTACTCGCTGCTGCACCTGACCGGTTACGACCTTACCATCGACGACCTGAAGAATTTCCGTCAGCTGCACTCCAAGACCCCCGGTCACCCGGAATACGGCTATGCGCCCGGCGTCGAAACCACCACCGGCCCGCTCGGTCAGGGCATCACCAACGCCGTGGGCATGGCGATTGCCGAGCGAGCGCTGGCAGCGGAATTCAATCAAGACGGCCACGCCATCGTCGATCACCACACCTATGTATTCCTGGGTGATGGCTGTCTGATGGAAGGTATTTCCCACGAGGCCTGCTCGCTGGCAGGGACCCTGGGCCTGGGCAAGCTGATCGCGTTCTGGGATGACAACGGCATTTCCATCGACGGCCACGTGGAAGGCTGGTTCACCGATGACACACCCAAGCGTTTCGAGGCCTATGGCTGGCATGTCATACCGGATGTTGATGGTCACGATCCGGACGCCATTGCCAAGGCACTGGAGTTCGCCCGGGCCATGACCGACAAGCCGACCATGATCTGCTGCAAGACCACGATTGGTTTCGGTTCGCCCAACAAGGCCGGCAGCCATGCCTGTCATGGTGCGCCGCTGGGGCAGGACGAAATCAACCTGACCAAGGCCGCATTGGGCTGGGATCATGACGCGTTTGAAGTTCCAAAGGATGTTTATGCCGGTTGGGATGCCAGGGAGAAAGGCGCCGCGGCGGAAACGGCCTGGAACGAAAAATTCGCGGCCTACAAGGCGGCGCATCCGGAACTGGCGGCTGAATTCAAGCGCCGCATGGCCGGGGATCTCCCCGCTGACTGGTCGAAAAAATCAGCCGCGTTCATCGAGTCGGTTGATAAGGCCGCAAAGACCACGGCTACCCGCCATTCTTCACTGGCGGCGATCCAGGCCTACGCAGGCGTGCTGCCCGAGCTGTTTGGCGGTTCCGCCGACCTGGGTTGTTCCAACATGACCGAATGGGATGGTTACAAGCCCATGCGCGACGATACGCCGCGCAGCAACTACATCAATTATGGCGTGCGTGAATTCGCGATGTCCGCCATCGTGAACGGTATTGCCCTGCACGGCGGCCTGATTCCTTTCGGCGCGACCTTCCTGATGTTCTCCGAGTACGCGCGCAATGCCCTGCGTATGGCGGCACTGATGAAGATTCGCAGCCTGTTTGTCTATACCCACGATTCCATCGGTCTGGGTGAAGACGGCCCGACGCACCAGGCGGTCGAACAGATTCCCACCCTGCGCATGATCCCCAATATGACGATATGGCGCCCCTGTGATGCCGTCGAAAGTGCGGTGTGCTGGCAACAGGCACTGGAAAGGAAAGACGGTCCCGCTTGCCTGATCTTCTCCCGCCAGAATCTCGATCACCAGGTGCGTGACAAGACGCAACTTGCGGCTATCGCCAGAGGTGGTTATGTATTGAAGGACTGTGCCGGCACACCGGATGCGATCATCATTGCTACCGGGTCTGAAGTCGGTCTGGCCATGGGTGCGGCCGAGCAGTTGAAAGGCAAGAAGATCCGTGTGGTTTCCATGCCGTCCACAACCGTATTTGAGGAGCAGGATGAGGCCTACCGTGAATCGATATTGCCTGCTGCCGTTACTGCGCGTGTTGCTGTTGAAGCGGCGGTTACCCAGGGCTGGTACAAGTATGTCGGACTCAGCGGCAAGGTCGTGGGTATCGATCGCTTCGGTGAGTCTGCGCCATCCTCTCAATTGTTCAAGGAATTCGGCTTCACCGTTGAGAACGTGGTCAAGGCCGTAGAGTCGGTGCTCTAGGAGGCCTGGTTCAAGCGGACTGATTGTTAAATTTTAATCAAGTTATTACGGAGATATAAACATGGCGATTAAAGTCGGTATTAATGGGTTTGGCCGTATTGGCCGTATGGCGTTTCGGGCTATTGCCAAGGATTTTCCCGAGATCGAAGTTGTCGGCATCAATGATCTGCTGGAAGCAGACTACCTGGCCTACATGCTGAAGTACGACTCGGTGCACGGAAACTTCAATGGTGATATCGCGGTTAAGGGCAACGACCTGATCGTCAACGGCAAGAAGATACGTCTCACCGCCGAACGTGATCCGGCCAACCTGAAGTGGGGTGATATCGGCGCCGACCTCATCATCGAGTGTACCGGTTTCTTTCTGACCGAAGAGACCTGCCAGAAGCACATCGATGCGGGCGCGAAGAAGGTAGTGCAGAGTGCGCCTTCCAAGGATGGCACCCCGATGTTTGTCTACGGTGTTAACCACAAGACCTATGCAGGTCAGGCAATCGTCTCCGCCGCCTCCTGCACCACCAACTGCCTGGCGCCGGTTGCCAAGGTGCTGAACGACAAGTGGGGCATCAAGCGCGGCCTGATGACTACGGTCCATGCAGCCACCGCGACCCAGAAGACTGTTGATGGTCCGTCCCAGAAAGACTGGCGCGGCGGCCGCGGCATCCTGGAGAACATCATCCCGTCATCCACCGGCGCCGCCAAGGCCGTCGGGGTCGTGTTGCCGGAACTGAACGGCAAGCTGACCGGCATGGCGTTCCGCGTACCGACTTCCGATGTCTCCGTGGTCGATCTGACCGTCGAACTGAACAAATCGGCCGACTACAAGGAGATCTGTGCCGCGATGCAGGCAGCATCCAAGTCAGGTGACCTCGCCGGTGTACTCGATTACACCGAAGACAAGGTGGTCTCCACCGATTTTCGTGGCCGGACCACGCCGTCGATCTTCGACGCGGGCGCCGGTATCGCACTGGACGGCACCTTCATCAAGGTGGTTGCCTGGTACGACAATGAATACGGCTACACCTGCAATATGCTGCGTATGGTCAAGCATGTTTCCGCGTAAGTGGATATTGATTGCGCAAGAGCTGTCCAGATAGTTAATTTTCGGGAGTTATCCATGTCTGTTATCAAGATGACCGATCTTGACCTTGGCGGTAAACGCGTGCTGATCCGCCAGGATCTCAATGTGCCCGTCAAGGACGGCAAGGTCACCAGTGACAAGCGTATTCTTGCGTCGCTGCCCACGATTGAACATGCCATGAAGGCCGGCGCCAGGGTGATGGTGATGTCGCACCTGGGTCGTCCGACAGAAGGGAAATACGACGAGCAGTTTTCGCTCATCCCGGTGGGTGAGCACATGGCGGCGTTACTGGGTCGTAATGTCGAGATGGTGAAAGACTGGGTCGATGGTGTCGGCGAGATGCGCGATGGTGACGTGGTGCTGTGCGAGAACGTGCGCTTCAATGCCGGCGAAAAGAATAATGATGAGGCGCTGTCGAAAAAGATGGCGGCCCTGTGTGACATCTTTGTCATGGACGCCTTCGGGACCGCGCATCGGGCACAGGCATCAACACACGGTGTGGCTAAATACGCCCCGGTTGCCTGCGCCGGGCCGCTGCTGGCCGGTGAACTCGAGGCGCTTGGCCGGGCCCTGGACAATCCGGCGCGCCCCATGGTGGCCATTGTCGGCGGGTCGAAGGTGTCAACCAAGCTGACGGTGCTGGATGCCCTGTCCGGGGTGGTGGACCAGTTGATTCCCGGTGGCGGTATCGCCAATACGTTTATTGCCGCCAGCGGCTACAATGTGGGCAAGTCATTGTTCGAGGCAGACCTGATCCCCGAGGCCAAACGCCTGATGGAGGTTGCCAGGGCCAAGGGTGGCGAGATACCCGTACCGACGGATGTCGTTGTCGGCAAGGAGTTTTCCGAATCTGCCGCGGCCGTGGTCAAGCGGGTTGAGGATGTCGCGGATGATGACATGATCTTCGATATCGGGCCGGAAACGGCGGCACGTTTCGCGGCGATGATGAAGTCTGCCGGCACCATCGTCTGGAACGGTCCGGTCGGCGTTTTCGAGTTTGACCAGTTCGGTGAGGGCACCCGGGTCCTGGGCATGGCCATAGCGGAATCGGATGCATTTTCCATTGCCGGTGGCGGCGACACGCTGGCTGCGGTCGACAAGTACGGTATCGCCGACAGGGTATCGTACATCTCCACCGGGGGCGGGGCCTTTCTGGAGTTCCTGGAAGGCAAGCAACTCCCGGCTGTGGCCATACTCGAGGAACGGGCCGGGAATTAAAGCGGGCCTGGTTCAGGATCAGGAACAATAATAGCGACACACTGACGTCTTTATGCCAAGACGCACAAAAATCGTAGCAACCCTGGGCCCGGCGACCGACGAGCAGCATGTTCTCGATGACATGATCCAGGCGGGTATGGATGTCGTCAGGGTGAATTTCTCCCATGGCAGCCGCGAAGATCACTGCAGCGCGCCGAGATTGTGCGCAACCGGGCGCGGGCGCATGGCCACCAGGTCGGTGTGCTCGCTGACCTGCAGGGTCCGAAGATCCGCATCGAACGCTTCAAGGAAGGCATGGCTTTTCTCGAAAAAGATGATCAGTTCATTCTCGACGCCGCCCTTGGGCCGAATGACGGTACGCATCAACGTGTCGGCATCACCTACAAGGCACTGCCGGAAGATGTCAACCGGGGTGATACCCTGCTGCTGGATGACGGGCTGCTGGTACTGTGGGTCGACGAAGTGGCTGGTGCCGAGGTGCGCTGTCGTGTCCTGGTCGGCGGGAAACTGTCTGATAGCAAGGGGATCAATCGCCAGGGTGGTGGACTGTCAGCGGGATCGTTGACCGAGAAGGACCGCGAGGACATCAAGGTTGCCGCATCGATGCGTGCCGATTATGTGGCGATTTCATTTCCGCGTTCTGCTGATGATATACACGAGGCGCGCGCGCTGTTACGGGAAGCAGGCGGTCATGGCGCTATCGTTGCCAAGATCGAGCGGGCCGAGGCACTGGATGTGCTGGAAGAAATAGTCGAGGCGGCCGATGTCGTGATGATCGCCCGCGGCGATCTGGGTGTCGAGATCGGTGACGCGGAATTGCCGGCTGTCCAGAAACGCATCATCAATGTTGCGCGTTCCCATGACCGTGTTGTCATCACGGCAACCCAAATGATGCAGTCAATGATCGAAAATCCGATTCCAACCCGGGCCGAGGTGTTCGATGTTGCCAATGCGGTAATTGACGGCACCGATGCTGTCATGCTTTCGGCCGAGACGGCCGCCGGAAAGTATCCTGCCAAGGTGATCGAGGCCATGGACCGGATCTGCGCCGGTGCCGAGCGTCAGCGTAACAAGGTAAAATCGGAGCGCCGTACCAATATACGCTTCGAACGCGTGGATGAGGCGATTGCGAAGGCAGCGATGTATACGGCAAACAGTCTGGGCGTCAAGGCAATTGCCGCCCTGACCGAGTCCGGTGCAACCACTCTGTGGATGTCGCGTATCCGTTCCGGCATCCCGATTTTCGCGATGACCCGGCATGTCGAAACGCGCAGGAAGGTGACACTGTACCGGGGAGTCTATCCGGTGAGTTTTGATGTCACGACACCGGATCACGCAACGGTAAACAGGGAAGCGATCGATGAGCTGATGCGGCGCGGTGCCGTACGCGATGGCGACCTCGTCATTATCACCAAGGGTGACCTGATGGGGGTGCATGGCGGCACCAGTGCCATGAAAATCATACGGGTAGGAGAACACGAGGTGCTGGAAGGAGAATCTGTTGCCGAAAGCGGGGAACGCTTGCGACAATAGGAGAAATTGTTTTTTTCCGGTCCGGATATTTGTTAAACATGTCGAGGTGGCGACTAGCCTGACAGTCATGAGGAGAAAATTATGGCCCTGATATCATTACGCCAGTTACTGGATCATGCCGCTGAACACGGTTACGGTGTGCCGGCATACAACGTCAACAATATGGAACAGATGCACTCCATCATGGAGGCAGCTGACGAAACAGACAGCCCGGTCATCTGCCAGGCATCAGCCGGGGCCCGGTCATATGCCGGTGCGGCGTTCCTGCGTCACCTGATCGAGGCTGCAATCGAACAGTGGCCGCACATACCGGTCGTCATGCACCAGGACCATGGCGCGTCCCCTTCTGTTTGCCAGCGCTCGATCCAGCTGGGCTTCAGTTCGGTGATGATGGATGGTTCGCTCGGCGCAGATATGAAGACGCCGATGAGCTATGAATACAATGCAGATGTCACGGCGCGCACTGTCGCCATGGCGCATGCCTGCGGTGTTTCGGTTGAAGGTGAGCTGGGTTGCCTGGGCTCCCTGGAAACCGGCATGGCCGGTGAAGAGGATGGCTCCGGTGCCGAGGGTAAATTGAGTCATGACCAGTTGCTGACTGATCCGGAAGAGGCGGCCAAGTTCGTCGAGGACACGAAAGTCGATGCACTGGCTATTGCGATCGGCACCAGTCACGGCGCATACAAGTTTACCCGCCCGCCGACCGGTGACATTCTTGCCATCAACCGTATCAAGGAAATCCATTCCCGCATTCCCGATACCCACCTGGTCATGCACGGATCCTCATCGGTCCCGCAGGACTGGCTGAAGATCATCAATGAGCATGGCGGTGATATGGGCGAGACCTATGGTGTGCCGGTCGAGGAAATCCAGGAAGGTATCAAGCATGGTGTGCGCAAGGTCAATATCGATACCGACCTGCGCATGGCGTCTACCGGTGCAATCCGCAAGCATTTGCATGACAACCCTTCGAATTTCGATCCGCGTAAATACCTGAAGGCGGCCACTGTGGCGATGAAGGACATCTGCAGGGCGCGCTACGAGGCCTTCGGTACTGCCGGCAACGCATCGAAAATAAAGGTGATCAATCTCGAGGAAATGTTCAAGCGCTACGAAAGTGGCGAGCTTGACCCGACCGTAAACTGATCCGGTCGTGTGCACTGTAAAGGCGGCTGCGGCCGCCTTTTTTTATTGCCAGTCTGCGGATATTGCGTAAAAATAATGAATCATAGCTGTGTGCAGGTAACTGAAACGGAATGATATATGTCGAAGGTCTACGGTTTTTCCGATTATGACAAGCACCTGAGTCTCAAATTCAGTGCCGAACTGTGGCTGGTTATCCTGTATTTCCTGCGCCCCTATATACTCATGGTGTCCGGCATCCGGATGGGGCGTGGTAGCAGTGGCGTAGAGGGTGCATGGGGGCTCAAGGAGATGGTTTATCCCGATGATTTTTCCCTGTTCATCGGGGTTGCCGCAACGATTCCAGTGTTGTTTGTATTGTTCGCCTGGATTAAACGAAAACCGGGTGCGTCGGATTTGGTCAGGAAGATCTGGCGTAATGGAGTAAAAATTCTGCTGGTATCCGCGGTTTTGAACGTACTGATCCTGTTCATTCCCCTGCTTCTGGGGATTCACCAGAAATTGACCACCGGTGGCTGGGTGCAGCTGGGAGTGTCGCTTGTGGTTGTCTGGTTCCTGTTTTCCTCCCGGCGCGTCAAGGATACCTTTGCGGATTTTCCCGCAGATGAGGTCGATAGCGCGGACAAGACCGGCAAATGAGTCTGCGCCTGTGCGGGGGGCTCGCCTGCATACGGGATGTTACCGGAATAGCGGGCATGACATATCGCTGGCGGCGGAGTTATTGTACCGCCGGTTACTGGAAGTGTAATATCAAGCGCATTCCTGCCGCATGCCCGTTTGCCAGCCAATGAAGCGTATCTTCCTGTTTCCGATTGTCAGTCTGCTCCTGGTCGCAGGTATCGTGGCAGTGCTGGTGGCGTCAAATCTCTATACCTTTTACCGGCTGACGGATGAGGCGCCGATCGCGGAGCTGCGCTTTACCGCGACTGGACCGCAGGAATACCTGGCAACCATCTATTACGGTGATTTTTGCACTCCGGAGCAGTACACGCTTTATGGTGACCAGTGGCGGCTGGATGCGCAGTTTCTCAAATGGCGTCCCTGGGCAAATTTATTCGGTTTCGATTCGATGTACAGGATTGAACGCCTGGGGGGACGGTATCTTGATATCAGGCATGAGAATAACGGGCGCAAATCCGGTTACCAGCTGTATTCCAGCGGGCTGGCAGATTTGACTGCAGTACTGGCGAAATACAATGGCCGCTTTTCACCCGTTGATACGGTGTATGGCAGCTCTGTGTACACCGGAATGGATCCGGGCTACGTCTATGTTGTGTATCGCGGCCAGTCAGGTTTGCTGGTGCGGAAAACACCGCAGGCCGGAGTTGCCGCTACTGACGGGATAATCACCATTGAAATCAACAAGTCCTGTTCCGGCGATCCCGGCCTGTCCGGGCGCATAACCCGATTTATGCAACGGGCGGCCGGGCGCGCCGACAGCCAGCCCTGAGATCTGCCAATGGCAAGCATGCTTCCCGAACTGGTCCGGATTGCCCGCCTCCTTGACGGGGAGACCGCTCCGGAAGTGCTGAATGAGGCACTCGATGAACTTGAGTTTCTCTATGATGCGGTGACCAACAGCGAAATGCAGGACGCGGTCAGTGACCTGATCGGACGACTCCGGAAAAAACTGCAGGACACCGGCTGAAGGGCGCGGGTGCCGCATAATATCAGATGCAAAGCGCCGGCTCGTTCAACAGGCCGGCTTGCTCGCGCAGGGCCAGGATGTGGTCTTCCCAGTAACGCGGGGTATTGAACCAGGGGAATGCCTGTGGAAATGCCGGGTCTTCCCAGCGTCTGGCCAGCCACGCGGCATAGTGGATCATACGCAGGGTCCGCAGGGGTTCGATTAATTGCAGTTCCCGGTAATCGAGATCGTGGAATTGCCCATAGCCCTCTACGAGATCCGCCAGCTGTGCCTGCATTTCATGCCGGTCCCCCGAGATCAGCATCCACAGGTCCTGCATGGCCGGCCCGGTGCGGCAATCATCGAGATCCACAAAGTGCGGGCCCTGTTCTGTCCATAACACGTTGCCCGGGTGACAGTCACCATGCAGGCGTAGCTGGCGGATATTGCCGGCTGCCGTAAACATGCCGGTAACCTGCTGCAGTAAATCTTCTGTCAGTGTGCGGTACGCAGCTTCTACATGTGCGGGGATGAACCCACCCTCGAGCAGGAACTCGGCGCGACTGATGGCCGAAGCTGTCGATATCCAGGGCGGGACGGTGCAGGAACCGGCCGCTGGAACCGACAGCATGAATGCGGCCGATAAAGCGTCCCATCCATAAACGGTCGTCACGGGTATTCAATTCCGGCCAGTGACCGCCCTGGCGCGGAAAGAGTGCGAAACGGAAGCCCTTGAACTGATGCAGGGTGGCAGCATTCATGGCCAGGGGTGCAACAACAGGAATTTCCTGTGCTGCCAGTTCCAGCGCGAAGGCATGTTCTTCAAGTATTGTGGCATTCGTCCAGCGCCCGGGTCGGTAGAACTTGGCAATTAACGGCGTACTGTCATCAATCCCGATCTGGTAAACGCGGTTCTCGTAACTGTTGAGTGCCAACATGCGCCCGTCGGGACAGAAACCGCAGTCCTCGATGGCGGTTAACAGGACATCGGGTGTCAGCGCTGCATAATCCGTTGCTGCTGTTGGCCGTTCGCTCGTCATAATTATCCCGGATCCCCGTTGCTAGACGCATTCGACAGACATAGTGGTTATATATTTGGATCTTTCCCAGATTGAGTGGGTAACACATCAATTTAGACGAGATGCATGCCTCCTGATGGCGAGGTTATTGGCCGAATGAATTCGGCCCTACAGTAGGGTCGAATTCATTCGACCAGCAGTATTTCACCGTCATCCAATCACACCTGTAGGGTCGAATTCATTCGACCAACGGTGTTTCACCGTCATTCAATCACACCTGTAGGGTCGAATTCATTCGACCAACGGTGTTTCACCGTCATCCAATCACACCTGTAGGGTCGAATTCATTCGACCAACGGTGTTTCACCGTCATTCAATCAAACCTGTAAGGTCGAATTCCTTCGACCACCAGTGTTTCATCGTCATCTGTCATCCAAATGCAGTCCCAATGGTAGTAATCGCCAATATCCCGAACCAGGCCCGCTCGCAACGGGTTGGCAACGGGATACCGTGCAATCCGGCGAACATCCTCATCCTTCCTGGCAGCACGGTCGTAATAGGCTGGCTACCAAAGACCTCCTTGTCTCCAATGCAAATAATGGCTGTTGGCCGAATACCCGATAAAGCGCCGGGCACAAGTGAATCCGGCCCTGCAACGGTAATCTACTCACTCGATCTGGGGAAGAGCCATATATTTTTGTACTGCTGTCCCATTATTGCCTGCTGAATTACCGGTCACGTCATGCAGGAAAATAGTTATACAAACTGCTATTACATGCCGGACATGAATTCCGGTCGCCATAAAACAAGCAGAACATCCTCGTCCCCGCAGGGAGGAGGAGTATACGGGATAGCAGTGATTTTTTATTTATTCGGCCGCGGGAGCCGTATTGACGCGGCTATCTGAACGCCGGTGGCGGTGTGAGCAGAAACCAGGATTTTGCCGCTGCATCGTATTCCCATGTCTGATGATCCATTAATGTGACTATCTTCATGCTGTTTTCATTGTAATAGCGGATCTCGACGACGCGCTGGACCCGAAGCTGGTCTTCGGATATCGAAACATTTACGGGTTCCAGGGAGGTCACTTTGATTTGCTTGAGCAACGCAGGCCGGGGTCCGGCTGCCGGCTGTTTTCTCAGGCTATTGGCAACATCATGGTCACCCCAGCGGATGGCATTGTCGTAGATGCGGGTGGCCTTATCGAGGGTGATAGTCCGCTTGCTGTCATCGACACTGGCGCAACCGGACAGCAAGAGGGTAATAAAAAACAGCGTGGTGATCCTGCGCATGAGTGGTACCTGTGCCGGGCGTGGATACAAGAATCCGTCAATATAAGCGATTGGCCGCTTCGATCCCAGATGTATTGTCCTGGCAGGCCGCACTGTTTCATTTTCCATCTGTCGGCGTTTGCGTGGTTTACACGTCCGTTACCTGCAGCAGTATGCATTTCTGCGATCTGCCGGTCGCCATGGCGATTGCATTACTTCATTCGCATTGTAATTTTCATTTACCCGCCCCCCTGCCGCCGCGTCAGCCGAGCGCTGCCAGTGTCCGCATGCGCGCACTGGACAGGTATGGTGCCTGCGCAATGCAGAACCTTCCGGTTGCGTGCGGTATCTATCCCGGGCCCGGCAGGCTATCATCCAGAAATATCGCAGCCAGCGTTGCGGCATATAATATATTATATATATCAGTAAGATATAGACATGCCACGTATTGGATAGAGGTATCTGCCCTTGGCCATCAGCGTCTTTGATCTGTTCAGAATCGGTATTGGACCGTCCAGTTCGCACACCGTCGGTCCGATGCGGGCGGCCGGCATGTTCGTCCGGGGGTTGGCGGAGAGTCATCTCCTGGATGACATATCCCGCATTCGGGTTGAATTGTTCGGCTCGCTGGGAGCCACGGGCAAGGGACATGGTACCGACAAGGCGGTGATTCTCGGACTCGAGGGCGAGCTGCCGGAAAGCGTCGATACCGATGATATTCCGCGGCGTCTCGCAAGCGGTCAGGCAACAGGGGCGTTCTGCGCCTGGCCGGTGGCAGGGAAATTGCTTTCGACGCTGCCGCTGACCTGGTATTTCCACAAGCGTAGAGTCCTTCCCTATCACCCCAACGGCATGACCTTTCAGGCGCTGGGCGGTGACGGCCAGTTGTTGCAGGAACACACCTATTACTCTGTCGGCGGCGGGTTCGTCGTCAACCGGGCTGCTGCCGGTGCTGACCGTATTGTAGAGGACCAGACGCAGCTGCCGTATCCATTCACAACGGCGGTGGCGTTACTGGCGCATTGTGACGGAGCAGGGCATTTCCGTCAGCGAGATCATGCTGCACAACGAGCAGGCCTGGCGGTCCGAATCCGATATCCGGCAGGGACTCGACCATATCTGGAAGGTCATGCAGGACTGTGTTGTGCGTGGCTGCCATACCGAGGGTGTATTGCCCGGGGGACTGAAGGTCAAACGCAGGGCCGCCCGGCTCTATTGCCAGCTGAAGAACGAAACGGAACTCCACAAGGTGCCGCTGGGTACCATGGACTGGGTGAACCTGTATGCCCTGGCAGTGAACGAGGAGAATGCAGCCGGCGGCAGGGTGGTGACGGCGCCAACCAATGGTGCCGCCGGTATCATCCCCGCGGTGCTGCACTATTACTGGAAGTTTTCACCCGGTTATTCCGCAGAAGGTATTCGGCGTTTTCTGCTGACCGCGGGTGCAATCGGTATCCTCTACAAGGAAAATGCATCCATATCCGGCGCGGAGGTGGGCTGCCAGGGCGAAGTGGGTTCCGCCTGCTCCATGGCTGCCGGGGCCTTGACAGAGGTCCTGGGCGGCACCCCGGCACAGGTGGAAAATGCCGCCGAAATCGCCATGGAGCACAATCTCGGATTGACGTGCGATCCGGTCGGTGGACTGGTACAGGTGCCCTGTATCGAGCGCAATGCGATGGGGGCGATCAAGGCGATAAACGCCTCGCGCATGGCGTTGCGCGGGGATGGGACGCATTTCGTATCACTGGACAAGGTCATCAAGACCATGCGTGATACCGGCGCGGATATGAAAACGAAATACAAGGAAACCGCCCGGGGCGGTCTCGCCGTGAATGTTATCGAATGCTAGTGCGTAGAATGCATGTATAGATCCGGTTCCCTGCAAGCGTCATCCGTTTAATGCCTGCGACAGCGACCGGATTTCCTCGGCGGATTCCTCCAGGATGGTTTTGATGGTCTCACCATCAAGCTGCATGCGCACGCAGGACGGGATCTGTTCCAGGTCGGGTTGTTCGGGGTAATCCGGGTCCCCAAGATGGGCCAGCAGGTTGGCCACAATCACAATATCGACGATGTCCGCCGGGCCCGACAGTTCCCTGTCCAGGGTCTCATGTTCATATACGGCTTCCGCGATCTGTTCCGGGAACCCCCAGGCTTCGACAATTGCCCGCCCGATGCCGGGATGCCATTGCTGCAGCAGATCCGCCAGCGCCTCCTGCTCCTCGAACAGTTCCGGGTGGTCGTCGACCCGGGTCAAAATATAAAATTTCCCGATGTCGTGCAGCAGCCCCGCCAGCATTGCCTGATCCGGGTTCCCTGTGTCCGGTTCCCGTTTGGCCAGCACGTAGGCGAGGGCGCACACTTGCGTACTGTGTTTTCTGGTTTTATCGACGAGGGCGCGCAAGCTGCTGCCCCCGGGTGCCTTGAAGGTGTTATCCATGGCCATTGATGTTGCGGCGTTGCGTACCATTTCCAGGCCCACCCGGCCAATCGCCGTCCTGAGGTCGGTGATTTCCATGGAACCACGCCGCAGCATGGCCGAGTTGGCCATGCGCAGCAAGCGGGTCGTCAAGACCGGTTCCGCCAGGACGATGCGGGTAATCTTGTCCAGCGTTACATCATAATCGTTCAGTGCATCGCGAACCCGGATGGCGGTGTCCGGGAAGGGGTGGCAGGTCAAATTCCCGGTGGGTCAGTTCTGCGCCGAGTTTCTTGACGAAGTCGAAGGCTGTCACCTGTGCTGTTGTCATATCGTCCCCCCCAATTTCGTGAATCCGCCGGTTTTCCGGGTAATACATGCCATGTAGTCCGCAGCACCCAGGTCGGTGCTCCCGGGATGACTGTCCGTTCCATGTATTCCGGCACGGGCAAATCAGCGTGCCCATAGTAGAAAAAAATGGCCTCTGACACCATTACTATATACCGGTTAACCGCGACGATATGTCGCATCCTCAAGCCGGCCGGATTCTTCTACACTTCCTGCTCGCCGGGTCCGTGGCCACTGTTGTATCCAGCGCCTGAATACAAGCCATTGCCATTAATTTAAGGAATGATCATGAGAGCCCTTGTGTGTGCGTTAGGTCTTTTATATCCCGTCTTTAACCTGCTGGCGAGTGATGCGGTGATCCTGGTGGAGGATGCGGAATTGTACAATCCCGCCGCACAAAGCTGGTCGCCCGCAGAGTTGGACGCGGGTATCAGTGCCGACGGTGGCGCGCTCTTGCGCAATATTCCCGGTGTGTCCGGCGCGCGTATGGGTGGACGCGGCATTGACCCGATCATTCGGGGCCAGAGTCAGAACCGCCTGAACATCCTGCTGGACGGGGCCTATATTCATGGCGGCTGCCCGAACCGGATGGATCCGCCGTCGACGTATGCCTCCCGGGACAGCTATGACCGCATCACCGTCATCAAGGGTTCGCAGACAGTGATCTACGGCGGCGGGGGTCCGGGGGGTACGGTGTTGTTCGAGCGCTATACGCCGCGCTTCAACCCGGACGAGGCCTACCGGATCGAGGCCAGCGCCGGCTACCAGAGTAATTCCGGTACCCGCGAGTTCGCAGCCGATGTCGCCGCAGGCGACCCGGACTGGTTTCTGCGCGGGATTGCCACTTACATGGACGCTGATAATTACCAGGACGGTGACGGCAACACGGTGCGTTCCGCCTTTACCAATCAGGAAGGTGCCCTCATTCTCGGTTACACCCCGAGCGCTGCCACCCGTCTCGAGTTGTCATATGACGCCAGCCGGGAAGAGGATGTGCTGTTCGCCGGCGCCGGCATGGATTCCCCCTCCAGCGATAACGATACACTGCGGCTCAAGTTTGCCAGTACGGCGCCCGCCGGTATTTTCACCGGCCTCAAGACCGAGCTGTATTCCGCGGATATCGACCACCTCATGGATAACTATTCCCTGCGGCCGCTGACGGCGCCCATGAAAATGCGCGTCCCCAGCACTTCGAATACCGGCGGTGGGCGGGTGAGCGGTGAAATCCAGGCGTCCGGTGGCGTGGTCTGGACCATTGGCCTCGACTACCAGGACAACAACCGCAATGCGAATCGTTTTTCCGGTATGCCGGCAGGGCCGACACCGGCGACACTGCAGTCCATCCTGTGGCCGGATGCCGACCTGCGGCAGACCGGCCTGTTTGCCGAAACCCGGCTGCCCATCACCGCCAGAGACAGTCTCAAGGCCGGTGTACGTTACGACTTTGTCGATGCAGAGGCCGGGCGCGCCGGTGAGGTGGCGCAGGTATCGATGGGACTGGCGCGCAGTCCCGCGGAGTTATACGCACTCTATTACGGTGCCGCGGATACCAGCACGGATGAGAACAACGTGGGTGGCTTCATCACCCTGGAACACGCTCTTGCTGAGGATGCCGCAGTCTATGCCACCCTGAGCCGCAGCATGCGCACAGCGGATGCAACGGAGCGCTATATCGCCAGTGATAATGCCATGGCGGCCGACATGCGCTGGATTGGCAATCCCGGTCTGGAACCGGAGCAGCACCACCAGCTGGAACTGGGCTACACTCGCGATGCCGGCCGCTGGGATGCCAGTGCCGCGGTGTTTTACAATGATGTAACCGACTATATCCTGAGAGATCGTGCGCGCACGATGCCGGACCCGCTGAACGATGGCGCCACAATTTATCGTAATGTGGGCGCGACGTTCTACGGCTTCGAGGCAGAGGCGGGCGTTCGCTGGGCGTCACACTGGTCCAGCCGTGCCAGCCTCGCCTATGTGCGCGCAGAAAATACCGATGATGACCGGCCGATAGCCCAGACCCCGCCGCTGGAAATAACGCTCAACCTGGAATACACCCGCAATGACTGGAATCTCGGTGGCATGCTGCGCGCCCAGGATAACCAGCAGCGGGTCGAGGATGACGTCACGCAAGACAGCGGCCTGGATGCGCGGCAGACCCCCGGTTGGGCAACACTCGATGTGTACGGCAGTTATACAGGCACGGAACATATGACACTTGCTGCCGGCATCAATAATATCTTCGACCGCTCCTATGCCTATCACGTGAACCGGGCGAACGTCGATCCGTTCAATCCCGACGCCGTGCAGGTGAACGAGCCGGGGCGGGAAGTCTGGTTGCGCCTGAGTGCGACCTTCTGACAACGCCCGGTGCATGACTGCACCCTGCCGCATGGCGAATATGTCTGTGCGCTGTACCAGTAGATATAAAGCCGGGCAGGGCGAGTAAAATGAGACCGCATGAACGTTACAGCCTGGTCATCGCCGCGGGGTTATCCATCGCTGTGCATGCGGGCGCTGTCGTTTATTTCGCTGAGCATGGCTTGCAGCCGGCACGCGCGCAATCACATCCTGGCGGCGCAATCCAGCTCAGGGTGACACTTGCACAAACCCCGGTGCGCGCTGTACCGGAACCGGAACCGGTTCCGGCGCCACGGCAGGCAGCCCGGCTCGACCCGAGCAGGGCAAAACCGCAGCCAGTACTGCAAGCCGTGCCGGCATCCGCCAGGGTGGTCCAGCCTGTGCAACCCCCCGCACCGGTTCCCGCTCCAGCAGGCATGTCGCGAGCAGTACCCGTGGCTGCTGCGGTGGCAACAGCCGCCGCTGATGCGGAAGCAATTATTCAGCAGCCGTTACCGCTGGTACCGGACAAAGCACAGGAAACCTATTTGCAGCGGTTACTGGCACACATCGACAGTCACAAGTTTTACCCGCGCAGTGCCAGGCGCCGGGGTCAGGAAGGTGAGGTCAGGGTTTCCTTCACGCTGCTTGCAGACGGCAGCATTCGTGCCCTGCAGGTCAAGGGCAGCAGCCGCATACTGCGCGCGGCAGCGGAGCGGGCCGTGCAGTCCGCCCAGCCCATGCCGGCACCACCGGCAGCGATGAACCTGCGTGAACCGATCAGCTTCGGTATGGTTTTCCGGCTGGGATAAGCGGTGCTTCCCGGGATTGCGGGTGGGGGCGCGGTAACCGTAAACAATTGCAAATGCTGCACGCGTTCGACCTTCCCGCGGCAGTACTTGCGGTAACATTGGCTCGTCAATGGCAAGGTCTGGCGGTAATACCCGATCCGGACGCGGCCAAAAAAACACTTCTGGAGTTCTGCAGTGAAAAATACCAGTGAGATTTTGACCGACGTAACGGCGTTTGACTGGTATGCGTTGCGCTACCGGAAGTGCCTGGAGAAGTACGGTCCGGACAGTATGGTAACAAAAGGATACAAGGACGTCCTAGAGCGCATCGACCGCGAAGTGATCGAGGAAAAGACCCTGGAGGTTCACTATACCTCGGACCACAGCCGGCCACTGGATACCAGTGCCTGATCCCTGCCTGACAGGCGTATGCTCCCGGTAACCGGATGAGGATAAAGCTGCCCTGAACTATTGCACGCAGTGAATGCGCTGCGTGCGTCCAGCGTTATTTTAATTTCACCAGGGCCCGGTGGATAGCAGTAATGGACTGCTCCGTCGTCTCCCAGTTTATACAGCCGTCGGTGACGGATACTCCGTATTTCAGCTGCGCCGGATCTTCCGGTATGGCCTGATTACCGGCGTTGATATTGCTTTCGATCATCAGTCCGATGATCGACTTGCTACCTTCCAGTACCTGGTTTATTACATTCTCGGCGACCAGTGGTTGCAACGCCGGGTCCTTGCGTGAATTTTCATGGCTGCAGTCCACCATGATGCAGGGACAGACGCCGGCCTGCTCG
>CAVYHX010000048.1:0-21844 GCA_963768415.1 uncultured Gammaproteobacteria bacterium | reverse complement strand
GCCGTTTTCGTTTGTGGTTAAACGTCAGCTTTTGCCGCCCCTTTCGTCTGGCGGTGCCTCAATAGCCGTACCATCTCTCCGTTTCCACATCCTCCTCATCGAACCGGACATGCAGATTTCCCGCATCCGGCTCTCGGACAAGACGCATACCTTTACACACGAAAAGTCATCGCAGTTCACTCGATCCACACAGGACCGTGTTGCCCCGGCGTACTTCGACCTAGCGTTCTGCGTATAACCGCCAATGCCACCTCCTGGGTGGGCATTCGCTGATTTCATTTAGACAAACAAAACCCCGCACTATGGCGGGCTGTTGGTATGGTGAATACTACAATTCTTTCGGTATTATACGCGCACTTTCCTTCTTGCAATCCCGATCAGTCTAATCAGGCCTGATCCAAACAGCCACACTGCGGCAGGGGCGGGGACGGCGCTGGGGGCTGCGGCATAATTGACCCCGTACGATTCCGCCGCCTCCGCCAAATGAGAAAGCCGCCCATATGGGTGGCTTTTTTAGAAGCATTGTCTGGCGCCCGGACCCCTTGTACCAACCAGAGTGACGACATCTATTCCAGTGCAGCCAGCGCCCGTTGGCGCCGCTCAAATTCCTGTTCGCGGGCGTCATCGATCACCTCCATGACTTTTGCCACATCGGCATCCATCGTACTGCGCTCAAAGTGCCCGGCGAGTGGGGTGTCAGGCTGGAGATTGCCGCTTTCATATAACCCCCAAATTTCTTTACCGTATTCGGTTTTCAGTAACTCCGGGGCAAAACGACCGAAATAATTTGCCATATTTTCAACATCCCGTTCCAGCATCATGGCCGCGCTATTATTGCCGGCAGCATTGGCCGCCTGGGGAAGATCTATAATGACCGGCCCTTCCTCATCAACCAACACGTTGAACGGCGACAAGTCGCCATGGACCAGACCCGCGCAGAGCATGCGCACGACCTCTGCAATCATTCGACTATGATATTCGCGCGCCTGCCCGGCGGTCATGGTTAGATCATTGAGTCGCGGGGCGGCGTTACCATCGATGGCCGTTATCAGCTCCATCAACAGTACGCCATCAACAAAGCCGTAGGGCTTCGGTACGCGAACACCGGCAGCGGCCAAACAATATAGCGCATCCACCTCCGCGCTGACCCAAGCCTGTTCCGACTCTTTTTGCCCGTAACGGCTACGTTTGTCCATGGCGCGGGCCTGGCGGCTGTTTTTAACCTTACGGCCTTCCTGGTACTGCATGGCTTGTTTGAAGCTGCGCTGATTTGCGCTCCTTATAAACCTGGCGCAGCGTATCGCCCCACCACAGCGAACCATCTAGACCTGCGCCTCTTTACCAGCTTCATTAACTGTCGAGAGGATCTCATGACCAACCGTCCTCGACCAGCGGTTTCAATCTTTTAGGTACTTTCATAGGCGCTTTATACACTATCAGGCAGCGTGATGGAATGGAAACATGGGCGAAAGCCTCTAATAAGGGGGGCTTCCGGGTGGTGATCTTTCAGCCGGAAAGATACTCTGTAAATAAGGGCCGGATACATTCTTTGAATTTAACCAGAAAATGCATCCGGCCCTATCTACGATAAATCGTAGAAAATTTACCGTAATCTATGGTCATACTGACTTTCTAACTAAACGTCTGCTTTCGGCTGCCAACGCTGGGCATTCAGGAACGTCGCACATCAGCGATTGCCAAAAGTGACGCAGGGGTTACATCAGCAAAACCCGTGACACTTTTGGCAACCCGCTGGATGTGCCTTGTTATGTGTTGCTTCCTAACAGAGCGAATATAAATCAGACAGGCACAACCTTATTTGCACACGGCCCTTTCTGGCCCTGGCCAACTTCGAATTCGACTGCTTGTCCATCATTGAGAGTGGCGAAACCGCCCGAACTTTTGATTTCAGAATGATGAACGAACAGGTCTTTTCCTCCATCGTCAGGAGTAATAAAACCAAAACCTTTATCTGCGCTGAACCACTTTACCGTGCCTTTACTCATTCTATATTTTCCTCTTTAAGACTGCGTACCGGTGTGTAGATGTATTCTGCTGGTTTATAACAATTATGATGTTCACCTATTTGCAATATGCTAGCTATTGTTAAACACATAACGTCAAAATAAACGGAGTCGTGCTTGATTGTTTTGTTATGTATCGTTACTTGTTGACGATTCATCATCACTGGCTGATGCCGGCTGAACGCCCTGAGATAGATTTTCGTCTACTCCGGCTTTTTGCAAACGTTTTTCTTCCTTCTTTTTCTTTTTGGCAAGTTCTTTCTGGCGCTTTTCATAAACGTAATTGGGTTTAGCCATTCGAATTCTCTTCTATTATATTACAGGGTTGGGCGGTTAGAATACGGCATTTCCCAGCTGATTGCGCTGTTCGTAGTACCCGCAACACCCAAGTCACGAGAGGCCACTGGATCGAAACAAAATATTCGACTGAAATTCCCGGGATATATCTCTTGAACGGCCTGGTTCGGCCACAACCGGTCATAAGCAAACTGTAGGAGCGCCGCCCTTCGGCGCGATAGCGGAGTTCAGATTACGGCCAATACACGTCATTAACCCACCTACCCATGAACGGCAGGTTTATACTGAGAGCCGTCATTCAGATATAGAAGGTGATTGACAGCGACAGCGTCGCGCTGATACTGGTGTGACATGACGGAAACCCATTACCTCGCAGACATACTGGTCCTGCTGGCGGCGGCGGTCATCGCTGTTCCGGTCTTCCAGCGGCTGGGCCTCGGTTCGGTGCTGGGGTACCTGGCTGCCGGCGCCGTTGTCGGTCCCTGGGGATTCGGTTTCATCGACCAGATCGATGAAATCCGGCATATCGCCGAGTTCGGCGTTATCTTCCTGCTGTTCATCATCGGCATAGAACTGAAGCCTGCACGCCTGTGGGCCATGCGGCGCATGGTGTTCGGTCTGGGCACCGCACAGGTGATGGTGACCGGGCTGGTCATCGCCGGCCTGGCCCTGCTGTTCGACCAGCCGCTCAAGATAGCCGTGATCATCGGTTTCGGCCTGGCGCTCTCCTCGACGGCGTTCGGCCTGCAAATCCTGACCGAGCGCGGTGAAATGGGGACCAGTCACGGCCGCACGGCATTTTCCGTGCTGCTGCTGCAGGACCTGGCGGTGGTGCCACTGCTGGCGCTGGTGTCACTGCTTGCCGCCGAAACCACGCTGCTGGAGGGTATCGAGTTCGCGATACTGGATGCCGTGCTCGCTATCGCCTTCGTCATCCTCGTTGGCCGGTTTTTGCTGTCCCCGGTGCTGCGACTGGTGGCGACCAGCCGGACGGCGGAGGTGTTCACCGCCGCGGCCGTGTTCGCGGTGCTGGGCACGGCGTGGCTGATGGAGGCGGTGGGCCTGTCGCTGGCGCTGGGTGCATTTCTTGCCGGGCTGATGATGGCGGAGTCCAACTACCGGCATCAGGTGATTGCCGATATCCAGCCGTTTCGCGGCATCCTGCTGGGCCTGTTTTTCATGGGCGTCGGTATGTCCATCGATTTTGGCCTGCTGGGCAAGCAGGGCGTGCTGATTGCCGGACTGGTGCTGGGCCTGTTGCTGTTCAAGTCGGTCATCCTCTGGGCCCTCTGTCGACTCATGGGTGTTGCCACGCCGCATGCCACGCGGGTAGCGCTGCTGCTGTCGCAGAGCGGGGAATTCGGCTTCGTGCTGTTCGGGCTGGCTGCCATCAGCGGTATCCTGCCGGCAGACCTTTTCCATATGCTGACACTGGTGGTCGCGCTCACCATGGTCACCACGCCGTTGATGGCGAATTTCTGCGAATTCGCCGGCAAATGCCTTAACAAAGCGACAGTCAGGCACGATGTCAGCACCAACCATATAGAGACCGGGCAGCCGCATGTCATCATTGCCGGCTTCGGTCGCGTGGGACGGCGTGTGGCAAGGATCCTGCAGACCGGGGATGTGCCCTATCTCGCCATCGACAGTAATGCAGACCGCGTGCTGGAAGGCAGGCATGACGGGTTCTCGGTCTTCTATGGTGATGCCAGCAAGGTCGATGTGCTGAAGGCGGCAGGCGCCGGGCAGGCCGGCGTGCTGGTATGCACCCTTGACCATGTCGTGCCGGCCGTGCGGCTGGTCAATATGATGCGACAGCATTACCCGAAAATCACCATACACGCGCGCGGCCGCGACCGGCATCACTGCGAGCAGCTGTTGAAGGCTGGGGCAACCATTGCCATTTCGGAAACACTGGAGGCGAGCCTGCAGATCGGTGCGGCGGTACTCAATACCATGGGTGTATTTGACGAGGATGCCACTGCGCTGATTGATTCGTTCCGCAATGAATATTATGGATAACCTGTATTAGCCGACGCTAACCAGTGTAGGGCGCAATAGCGCAGCGTATTGCGCCGCATGTCTGCAGCGTGCGCAGCCCTTCGAGATTTCGTGAATCTGACAACGGCGCGCACATGGTTTGGTAAGGTGATCGACTTGCAGCCAGTGTAGGGCGCAATAGCGCAGCGTATTGCGCCGCATGCCTGCAGCGTGCGTAGCCCTTCGAGATTTCGTGAATCTGACAATGGCGCGCACATGGTTTGGTAAGGTGATCGACTTGCAGCCAGTGTAGGGCGCAATAGCGCAGCGTATTGCGCCGCATGCCTGCAGCGTGCGTAGCCCTTCGAGATTTCGTGAATCTGACAATGGCGCGCACATGGTTTGGTAAGGTGATCGACTTGCAGCCAGTGTAGGGCGCAATAGCGCAGCGTATTGCGCCGCATGTCTGCAGCGTGCGCAGCCCATCGAGATTTCGTGAATCTGACAATGGCGCGCACATGGTTTGGTAAGGTGATCGACTTGCAGTATGCGACTTATCACCAGTTGGTTGATGATGGCATCCAGGCGCGCGACCGGGCTGGAAGTGATCTTGCGGATGCGCCTGGATTTGATGATTGACGCATGCGGCGCAATACGCTGCGCTATTGCGCCCTACGCGGGCTGAATTACTTGTAACTTATTGTTTTAATGGTGGCTACGGGTGGACTTGAACCACCGACCCCAGCATTATGAGTGCTGTGCTCTAACCAGCTGAGCTACGTAGCCAGAAGGGGTGCAAAGGGTACCTGAAAACGCGGTGCCGGGACAACTTCCCCGGCAAGACGGCTACACATTAAAGCGGAAATGCATGACATCGCCGTCCTGGACGATGTAGTCCTTGCCTTCCAGGCGCAGCTTGCCGGCTTCCTTGGCGCCGTGCTCGCCGTTGCAGGCGACGAAATCGGCGTAGGAGGTCACTTCGGCGCGGATAAAGCCTTTTTCGAAATCGGTATGGATCTCGCCGGCGGCCTGCGGGGCGGTGGCGCCGATGTGCGTGGTCCAGGCACGCACCTCTTTCACGCCGGCGGTGAAATAGGTCTGCAGGCCCAGCAACTGGTATCCGGCACGGATCACCCGGTTGAGTCCCGGCTCCTCGAAACCCAGTTCGTGCAGATATTCCTTGCGCTCGGCGTCATCCAGCTCGACCAGCTCGGCCTCGATGGCGGCACACACCGCGACGGCCTGCGCACCATCCGCTGCCGCGCGTGCTACCACGGCATCGAGATAGGGGTTGTCTGTGAAACCGTCTTCCTTGACGTTGGCGACGTACATCACCGGCTTGGCCGTTAACAGATGCAACTCGTAAATTGCCGCCCGCTGGTCGGCATCCAGGCCCATGTTGATGACCAGCCCGCCCGCATCCAGGTGCGCGCGCGCCGCCTCGAACACCGCCAGTTTCGCACGTGCTTCCTTGTCACCGCCCTTGGCGACCTTGGCTACACGATGGATGCCCTTCTCGACGGTTTCCAGGTCCGCCAGGCCCAGCTCGGTATTGATGACATCGATGTCCCGGAGAGGATCGACACTGCCGCTGACATGCACCACGTTGTCGTCCTCGAAACAGCGCACCACCATGCAGATGGCGTCGGTCTCACGAATATTGGCGAGAAACTTGTTGCCCAGCCCCTCCCCCTTCGAGGCGCCGGCCACCAGCCCGGCGATATCGACGAACTCCATGGTGGTATTGATGACCTTTTGCGGTTTGACGATGGCAGCCAGCGTGTCCAGCCGCGGATCCGGCACCGGCACGACGCCGACATTCGGATCGATGGTGCAGAACGGATAGTTCTCCGCCTGAATACCGGCCTCGGTCAGGGCATTGAACAGGGTGGATTTGCCGACGTTGGGCAGGCCAACGATGCCGCATTTGACGCTCATGATTATCCAGTTTTTTTCAAATAGCCGTAGGGTGGGCAAAGCGCAGCGTGCCCATCATGGCTTCAATATTGATGGGACGCGCTGCGCTTCGCCCATCCTACTTTGTATGCAGTTCCTTCATCGCCGCTTCCAGGTTGCCCGCAATGATATCCGGCAACACTTCGATCGCAGCGTCGATCGCCTGGTCGATCGCGGCCCGGTCAGCATGCGCCGCCGGCTTCAGCACATAACCCACCACCTCATCGCGATGACCGGGATGCCCGATGCCGATGCGCAGGCGCAGAAAATCTTTTCCGCCCAGTTTCGGGATCAGGTCACGCAGGCCATTGTGCCCGCCATGGCCGCCGTCCTGTTTGAGTCTTATCGTGCCCGGGGGCAAATCAAGATCATCATGAACCACGAGAATGGCAGTGCGCGGGATACGGTAGAAAGCGGCCAGTGATGCGACCGGCTGGCCGCTGCAATTCATGAAGTCCATGGGTTTCTGCAAACGGCATTCATTGCCGGCAACTGTACACCGGGCCACATCGCTCTTGTATTTACTTTCCGGACGAAACTGTGCGGAATAACGGCGGGCAACGGCATCCACAAACCAGAACCCGGCATTATGCCGGGTCTGTTCGTACCGGTCCCCCGGATTACCCAGCCCGGCAACGAGCTGTATAGCAGTCAAGGGGCAACAGGCGCCTAGTCTTCGCCTTCACCCTTGGCTTCCTCATCACCCTCTGCCGCCGGGGCCTCGACACCTTCTCCAGCCGCTTCTTCCTCGACTTCCTCGGCAATGCGCTTCATATGCATCGACACGACGGGCAGATCATGACCTTCACCACGCGCCAGATCGAGCAGTGTGACTGTCTCGGGCACCTTTATATCACTCAAATGCAGGGCATCGCCGATTTCGAAAGCGGAAACATCCACCTCGATATATTCCGGCAGATCTTTCGGCAAACACTCGATATGCACTTCAGACATTTCATGCGACACCATGCCGCCGGCCTTGATACCCGGTGCAGTGTCTTCGCCAAGAAAGTGCAGTGGCACGTGCATCTTGAGTTTTTCGGATTCGTTGATGCGCTGCAGATCCATGTGCATGATTAGCGGCTTGCCGGGATGACGCTGAATGTCACGCAGCACGGCGCGGGTGTCCTTGCCATTCATCTTGACCGTGAGGATGTGCGAATAAAACGCCTCATGCTGCAGGTTCCGCAGCAGTTCATTGTGTGACAGCGTCAATGATTCGGGGTCCTTGTCGCCACCGTAAATAATGGCAGGGACCTTGCCGGTCTGACGCAGGCGGCGGCTCGCACCCTTACCCGAGTCAGTCCGAGGCTCTGCATTGATTTCAAAACTGATAGCCATGTTACTTCTCCAATCTATTGCCTTGCGGCGTTGTGTTACATCCCCCCCGCGACCAGGAGAGACAGGATACAGGTCCATTCACATGCAACAGACCTGCGGATAAACTGTTATCAATCCATATACAGCGAGCTGACCGATTCTTCCGCGCTGATCCGGCGCATGGTCTCCGCCAGCATGGCAGCGATACTCAGCTGCCGGATTTTCTTGCTCCCGTGGGCATCGTCACGCAACGGGATGGTATCGGTCACCACCACCTCGTCGAGTTCCGAGGCCTCGATATTCTTTACTGCACTGCCGGACAACACCGGGTGCGTGCAGTAGGCCACGACACGGGCCGCACCTTCCGCTTTCAACGCTCCGGCGGCCTGGCACAGCGTACCGGCGGTATCGACCAGGTCATCCACCAGAATGCAGGTGCGTCCCTCGACCTCGCCGATGATATTCATCACCTTGGCCTCGTTC
Organism: uncultured Gammaproteobacteria bacterium; assembly: GCA_963768415.1. Taxonomy (GTDB): domain Bacteria; phylum Pseudomonadota; class Gammaproteobacteria; order UBA9214; family UBA9214; genus CAVYHX01. The sequence continues at coordinate 13,784 of CAVYHX010000048.1, read as the reverse complement.
GGCCGCGGGCGGCGCTTGTCGATAATCGCCAGATCCGCATCATCCAGGCGCTTGGCCAGTGCCCGTGCCCGGACCACGCCACCGACATCCGGTGAAACCACCACCATGTCCGGATATTTCTGCCGCCAGAGATCACCCAGCAAGATCGGCGAGGCGTAGACATTGTCCACCGGGATGTCGAAAAATCCCTGAATCTGGTCGGCATGCAAATCCACAGTCAGCACGCGGTCTGCCCTGACATTGCCGATCATCTGGGCGACAACCTTGGCCGTGATCGGCACCCGCGCGGAACGCGGCCGGCGATCCTGGCGTGCGTAACCGAAGTAGGGAATCACCGTGGTAATGCGCCACGCCGATGCACGCCGCACGGCATCCACCATAACCAGCAATTCCATTAAATTGTCGTTGGTGGGCGCACAGGTCGACTGGATAATGAAAACATCCTTGCCGCGCACGTTCTCCAGGATTTCCACCTGGACTTCGCCGTCACTGAAGCTGCCGACATGTGCACTGCCCAGCGTCAACCGCAGCTGGCTTGCAATGTTTTGCGCGAGCTGCGGTATTCGCAGTTCCCGGTAAACACCATCATCCGGTTATCAGAGTCGGATTCACGCAAACCATTCATAATAATTTTTCAGCTTCCAGGCGTATCGGAAATGCCAGCTCGCGCCGTGCGCTCGAGTCGAACCTTACGGTTCTCATCCTGCCGTCAACGTCCCCAGTTACTCTATTCGCAACTTCATTTGATCAGATGTATTTGTCTTCGAGCGCAGCGCGGCAATCTCCTGATTCAGGATCAGCCGTTCGGAGATTGCTTCGTCGCTTCGCTCCTCGCAATGACAACATTGCAGACTTCCTGTAAGTCTCGGCCGGCGTCCGCTGCGCTCCCGCCGTTCTCTCGCGCTACGCGCTCGAGTCGAACCTTACGGTTCTCATCCTGCCGTCAGTTTACTGCAGTCCACTTTTCAATATGGCTGGGACGGCAGGATTATTCGGCGCTGCGCGCCTCACCCCTTCGGGGCCGGCGTCCGCTTCGCTCCCGCCGTTCACTCCCGCTGCCGCGGTCGGTCGAACCTTACGGTTCTCATCCTGCCGTCAGTTTACTGTCAGTCCACCTTTTCAATATGGCTGGGACGGCAGGATTATTCGGCGCTGCGCGCCTCACCCCTTCGGGGCCGGCGTCGCAGCCCGCCGTTCAGACCTGCTGCCGCGGTCGGTCGAACCTTTACGGTTCTCATCCTGCCGTCAGTTTACTGCAGTCCACCTTTTCAATATGGCTGGGACGGCAGGATTCGAACCTGCGCATGCGGGGATCAAAACCCCGTGCCTTACCGCTTGGCGACGTCCCAGTGAAACACCACACGGGCGCGAGTTCGTCAGGCCTGCGTCACTTCAGTCAATGGCCGCGCGCAGCGGCGACCGGTTCACGCCGCGTGCAACAAAACTCTGCCAGCTGGCCGGGACCTGGCCGGCAACCCGCTGTGCATCCGCTTCAGATTCGAAGGCCGCAAACACACAGGCGCCGGTGCCGGTCATCCGTGCCGGGGAAAATGTGTTTAACCAGTCAAGGGCTGCGGCCACTTCCGGATAGCGGCGGCGCACCACCGCTTCGCAGTCATTATGACCGGTCCCCGCAAGAAGGTCGGGTATTTTCGTCCGGGGCGTGTCCCGTGTCAATTCAGCAGCGGAGAAAATATCGGCAGTTGATATGCTTACGGGCGGCACCAGCACCAGATACCACATCTCCGGCGGGGTCACCGGGGTCAGGCATTCACCGATCCCTTCCGCCCATGCTGCCTGGCCATGGATGAAAACCGGGACATCCGCCCCCAGCCTGAGGCCCAGAGTGGCCAGCGCATCGATATCCAGCCCCAGCCCCCAGAGCCGGTTCAGCACCACCAGGGTCGTGGCTGCATCGGAGCTGCCACCCCCCAGGCCCCCGCCCAGCGGCAGGCGTTTGTCGAGATAGAGGGTGCGCGCCGGCGGCCGACCCGGCCGCCGCGCGCAGCAGCTGCGCTGCCCGCACCGACAGGTCTGCGGCTGCCGGTACCCCCGGGGGGCCCATGGGCCGCTGGACGTCACCTTCCGGCTGTATATCAAAGTACAGCCAGTCCCCGCGCGTGAGAAACTGGAACACGGTCTGCAGGTCGTGGTAGCCGTCGGCGCGCCGACCGGTGATATGCAGCAACAAATTCAGCTTGGCCGGCGCCGGCCAGGGTCCGCTGGCCGACGCCGGGATATCCAGCCTGCTCACGGACCCGGATCCGCGGATTTAAGCTGCCATTGATCAATAATCAGGCGCACCTTGACGTCGGCTGCACTCAGATGCAACTTTGCGGGCCAGTAATCCCCGTCAACTAATTGATATTTAATGTAATTGATATCCCAGCCGGACTGACTGAGACGAACCAGGCGCGCCTGCCCATCGGTGATTATGGTGGAATCCGTATTCGGTGCCGGCATTCCCCGCACCCAATAGCGTAATCCGCTCACCGGCAGATCCCAGCCCGTCGTCTCGGCGCAGCAGACGGTCGGCGTCCGGTGCCATATAGCGCTGGCCGGCGGCCGTCTCCAGTACGACACCCGCGGCCGTGCCGCCGGTCAGCTGGAATGCCTCCTGGCCCAGCGGGGCGATCACCTTGAGCCGGTATGTCACCGGAATGCTCCTGCCAGGTCAGTCCGGCATGCCAGCCCTCCTCACCGCGCTGCAGCGAAACACGCCCGTTGAAACTCCAGTTTTCGACGGCGGCATGCGCCGGGGAATAGGTCCTGCCGGAGCGGGCAGTTTCGGTGACGGGGACCGCGGCGCAGCCCGTGAGCAGCAGCACCAGGCAACAGGCTCGAATGAGCTTCACGGGTTAAATTGATTGATGACTTTCAGCAATATCGGGTTATCCGGAGCATTCTCACGCGCCTCGGCCCAGATCTTGCGGGCCGCATCCTGCTCGCCTTGCATCCACAGGACTTCACCGTAGTGCGCGCCGATCTCGCCGTCCCGCGATAATTCCCATGCCTGTTGCAGATAGCGCTGCGCTTCATCGAGATTACCGAGCCGGTAATGGATCCAGCCCATGCTGTCGATGATTGCCGGATCGTCCGGCTTCTGTGCATAGGCCCGCTGAATGTAGGTCAGCGCCTCGTCGTATCGATTCGTCCGGTCCGCCAGCGTGTACCCCAGGGCATTCAGGGTGCGCACATTGTCCGGATCGTTGGCGAGGATATGCCGCATATCCCGCTCCGCCTCCTCGAGCTGGCCGAGTTTTTCAGCGGCCAGCGCACGCGCGTACAGCAGGTCCTGGTTGGCCGGATTCGCCTCCAGCGCCCGGTGATAGGTTTCAAATGCCGCGGTGTACTGTCCGCCGTCATACAGCGCCTCGCCCTCGATCAGATTGAGCTCCACCGCATTCTCGGGGAAATTCTGCTGTGTCTCCAGCATCCGCTGGCGCAAGTCATCGACCCTGCCCTGCTTTACCAGGATCCTGGCCGCGCGCAACTGCGCCTGACTCCAGTACTCCCCGGAATCGACCTTGTCATACCACTCAATGGCCTGTTTGTTATGCCCCTGCTCGGCAGCTGCATATCCCAGGTAGTAATAAACACTTTGTGCCTTCTGCCCGCGTTCCAGCAATTGCAGGAGATGCTTTTCACCCAGTGCATAGCGCTCCGTCTCGAGTTCCAGCAGGGCAAGTGAATACAGCGCCTCATCATTCCCCGGATCCAGCTTCACCACCTCGCGAAACTGGACAATGGCAGCTTCGAGGTCCTCCGTATCCAGCAACATGCGCCCATAGGCAAAGTGCAGCTTGGCGTTGTCAGGGTGCCTGCTGACCGTCTCCTGCAGGAGACGGGTTGCGGCCGCCTTGTCATCCTGCCTGACGAGTATCTGCGCCTTGAGGATTACCGCCGGTATGAGATCCGGGCGTAGCTGCACCGCACGGTCAGCAGCGGAAAGGGCACGGTCCAGATTGTCGGCCAGCACCGCGATGCGGCACACGGTCATGTGGGCGTATGCGTCCTCCGGGTGGCGGGCAGCGAGCTGCTCGGCAGCATCCAGCGCCGCCGCCGAATCCGGGTGAGCTGGCCAGCACCGCCGTCGACAGCTGATAGGCCTGCTCCGGGCTGGAGGTCAGTTGCTGCAGATAGTCCAGCTGCTCGATGACTTCATCGAGGGTGCCCGTATGGAGGCTCAGCTTCAGCAGCTCCTTGCGCGCCTCGATGTTATCCGGATCCAGCTCAACCCAGCGATGGGCCGCCTTCCGGGCAATATCGTACTGCTTGCCGTAGGACGCGACCTGGACGGCCCGCTCCGCAACCCGTGGATCGCTGGCCTCCAGTGCCGCTTGCAGATAATGGGGTGCGGAAACGTCCAGCTGCCCGCGCTGGCCGGCAATTTCTGCCAGCAGGATGTCGTAGACGAGCTCCTCGGTAAGTGGCTGTGTGGGCACGGCGGACATGGCCGCTGCGGGCCCGGTTTCGACCGGTACGTCAGGAATCACCGTCTCGGCCCCTGGCTGCTTGTCCGGGGTGGCGCATGAGACCAGCATACCGGCGGCGAGGACTGCAAGCGCGGCATGGCGCAGCAGCGTGTACACGTCAATCTTCAATCTTTTCATTGGCAACATTCTATCAGCCCAGGGTAGTTACATGTTACATGTTAACGAATGGACAATACTGTAGCAGGGACCGTTGTATATTCCCCATCCATCCCGCAGGATTCCGGGCCAGCTTGTATAAACACTGCCCGCCATGCAGAATTTTACGTTTGCTTACCGATTTTCTTGAATTCATGCACCTGATCGTCATTGGCATCAATCACCGAACCGCACCGGTCGATATCCGAGGTCAGGTCGCATTTCCGCCTGAATCGCTGCCCCGTGCCCTGGGTGAACTAACGTCACTGGAGGGTGTGCAGGAAGCGGCCATCCTGTCCACCTGCAACCGGACAGAATTGTACTGCACCCGGCAGGACGCGTCCCTGGAAGTTGTCAGCGACTGGCTGTGCCGGTTTCATGACCTTGACCCGGAGCGCATGGGACCGCATTTCTACCATTTCCTGGAAGCCGAGGCCGTGCGTCACATCCTGCGCGTGGCCGCCGGGCTGGATTCGATGATTCTGGGCGAACCGCAAATCCTCGGGCAGATGAAGTCCAGTTACCAGGCAGCCCTGCAGGCCGGCAGTATCGGCACCCTGGTGAGCCGCCTGTTTCAGCATACCTTTTCGGTTGCCAAACAAGTGCGTACTGACACGGCGATTGGCGCCAGCCCGGTATCCGTGGCCTTTGCCGCGGTTAGCCTGGGCCGGCAAATCTTCGGCAGTTTCGACAAGCTGACCGCCCTGCTGATCGGTGCCGGCGAGACCATCGAACTCACGACCCGTCACCTGCATGAACATGGTATCGGCAAGCTGGTTATTGCCAACCGCACCATTGAACGCGCACATGAACTGGCGGCACAGTTCAATGGTTACGGAATCGGCCTCGACGAAATACCGGCACACCTGTCCGAAGCGGATATTGTCATCTCGTCGACCGGCAGCAGCAGCCCACTGATTGACAAAAACATGGTCTCTGCAGCCCTGAAGAGCCGCAAGCACCGTCCGGTATTCATGGTCGACATCGCCGTGCCACGCGACATCGATCCTGATGTGGCAGAGCTCGACGATATTTATCTCTATACCGTGGATGACCTGCAGGCAGTCATAGAGGAGAACCTGCGGTCGCGCCAGGAAGCTGCGCAGCAGGCCGAAGAAATCATCGATGTCCAGACCGAACACTTCATGACATGGTTGCGTTCCCTGGATGCATTGCCCGGACTGCGTGCCTACCGCGAACATGCCCAGGCGCTGGGCTCCGAGGAACTGGCAAAGGCCCGCCGGCAACTGGCCAGTGGCAAGCCGCCGGAGGAGGTGCTCGAGACCCTCACGCATAATCTCGTGCAGAAGCTCGCACACGACCCCAGCGTCAATCTGCGTGCAGCCGCCGCCAGCGGCCAGACCGGACTGCTAGAGGTGGTACGCTCACTGTTTAAGCTCAGGGACAAGAACTAGCTCAAGCCATCGGTCCCATTCAGGACTGGCCGGCAGCTTGTCCCGGTTGATACCTGCCGGGTGCATCAACACAGCCCGGGGAGATATCCGGGAAGATATTGTCCCGCATACGGCAGCGGACGACCCGCCACTGCAGTGCCAGGATTTAACCGGGATAACCCGTCACATAACCGGAACATGCATGAAACAAAGCATTATTAAAAAACTCGAACAGATAGAGGAACGTCATGGTGAAGTCAGCGCCCTGCTGGCGGATGCCGAAACCATCGCGGACCAGGACCGCTACCGGAACCTGTCAATGGAATACGCGCACCTGACTCCGGTGGTAACCAGCTTCCAGGCGCTATTACGGGCGCAGGACGACCTCGCAGCCGCCCGGGAACTGCTGAAGGATCCGGACCCGGTCATGCAGGACATGGCCACGGATGAAATAGAGCAGGCGCGCAGCCGCCTCGATAACCTGGAGCAACAGCTGCAAAAGCTGCTGCTGCCCAGGGACCCGTACGACAACAGCAATATATTCCTGGAGATTCGCGCCGGGACCGGGGGCGATGAAGCCGCCATCTTTGCCGGCGACCTGTTCCGCATGTATTCGCGTTACGCGGAACTCAAGCACTGGCAGGTTGAGATCCTCAGCGAAAGCCCCGGCGAACACGGTGGCTACAAGGAAATTATTGCCCGCATTGTGGGTCAGGGCGCCTACTCCCGCCTGAAGTTCGAATCCGGCGCGCACCGCGTACAGCGCGTCCCCGAGACCGAGTCACAGGGCCGCATCCACACCTCGGCGGCGACGGTGGCAATACTCCCGGAGGCGGACGAAATCGATCCGGTGGAAATCAACCCCGCAGATCTCAAGGTGGATACCTTTCGCGCCTCCGGCGCCGGCGGCCAGCATGTCAATAAAACCGATTCGGCCATCCGGCTCACCCACCTGCCGAGCGGTATCGTGGTCGAATGCCAGGATGAGCGTTCCCAGCACAAGAACCGGGCGCGCGCCATGTCGTTGCTGGCGGCGAAACTGCTGAATACGGAACTGGAAAAACAGAAAACGCAGGAAACCGAGGCGCGCCGTTCCCTGGTCGGCAGCGGCGACCGCTCCGAGCGCATCCGCACCTATAACTTTCCCCAGGGACGCATGACCGATCACCGCATCAATCTCACGGTCTACAAGCTGGACGAGTTTCTCGCCGGCAATCTCGACCTGGCTATCGAGCCGCTGGTGAATGAATACCAGGCAGACCAGCTCGCCACGCTCAATGAGCACAACTGAGTGCTCCTGCCTGCCGTGCGCGCTAACGAAAAATGTGCAGCGGCATACCGGTACGCATACATGAGCACTGACCGTGCCACCATCAATAATGTGCTCGAGGAGGCGACCGCCCGTCTCGCCACCGGCACTGCGCGCCTGGATGCAGAAGTCCTGCTCGCGTGTGCACTGCAGCAGCCACGCAGTCACCTGTATGCATGGCCCGAACAGGTTGTGACAAGCGCGGTACTTAATACATTCACCGGGTTGCTGCAGCGCCGGGCCGCCGGTGAACCGGTTGCCTACCTCACCGGCGCGCGTGAATTCTGGTCACTGCCACTGACGGTGACGACCGCCACCCTGATCCCGCGTCCGGAAACGGAGACCCTGGTGGAACTTGCCCTGGAGAAACTGCCGGTCAATTCACCCCTGCAGGTTGCCGACCTGGGTACCGGCAGCGGCGCCATCGCGCTGGCCCTGGCCAGCGAACGGCCCGCCTGCCGCATCGTTGCCACAGACATATCCTCACAGGCTGTGCACGTCGCCGATGCCAATGCCGCGCGGCTCGGGCTCGCTAACATCGAATTTGTTACCGGCGACTGGTGCGCCCCGCTACCCGCTACCCGCTTCGACATGATTGTCAGTAATCCGCCCTACGTCATCGAAACGGACCCGCACCTGGTCGCGGGCGATGTACGCTTCGAACCCCGCGCGGCACTGGCTGCCGGCCCGGAGGGCATGGACGCCCTGACGCACATCGCGCGTAGCAGTGCTGAATACCTGCGCCGGGACGGCTGGCTGCTGGTCGAGCACGGCTACGATCAGGGTGAACAAACCGTGGATTTATTCCATGCCTGTGGATTCCGGCACGTCAGCGACCATACAGATGGCGCCGGAGCGAGCCGCGTAACAATGGGAATGAAATGAATAACATACTGACAAGACTTGATATTTTATAAAAAACCGCTAGGATACAAGGGTGATCGAAAAGCTGAAAAACAGATCGATCTGGCTGATTGGCGGGCGCCAGGATCCGGCGCTGACCAAATCTGCTGCCGCCCTGCTGCGCGATGTCAAAGGCGTCATGCGGGTGCGCATCATGGCGCCGAACCGGATGATTGTCAGTTATAACGTCCGCCAGATCACCATGCAGACCATCGAGGATCTGTTGAATGAATTCGGCTATCGCCTGAATCCGGGTTTTTACTGCCGCTTCCTGCGCACCTTCTGCAACTATCTGGAAGACATCGAATGCAACGAAGGCAGGCATGACCAGGCGGACTGTACCCGGGATGCCTTCATTACCCGCTACCTGCGCCGCCCGCACGGTTGCCGCGATCAACGCCCGCATTACCTGCGGCGCTATCTCTGACCCTGCACCCACTGAGATTGTAGGTTGGGCAAAGCGCAGCGTGCCCAACATTGGATTTAACTCTGTTGGGCACGTCACTTTGTTCCTTTGCCCAACCTACTTGGATGATGCATCCCTGCAGTCGTGCGCCGCATCGGGCTGCCACGCTGAATAACCCATGGACGACAAGCAACTGCTGCGCTACAGCCGCCAGATCATGCTGCCCCGGGTGGACGTTGCAGGCCAGGAACGGCTGCTCGCCACACGCGCGCTCATCATCGGGGCAGGAGGACTGGGTTCACCCGCGGCCATGTACCTGGCTGCAGCCGGACTTGGCCACATCGTGATTGCCGATCATGACACGGTAGAACTGTCCAACCTGCAACGCCAGCTGCTGCACCGCACTGCGGACATCGGCCGGCAAAAGGCCGCGTCGGCACTCGACATGCTGAGCGCCATCAATCCGGATATCAGCGTCACAGCGATTGCACAGCGGCTGCAGGGATGAGCAACTCGATAATGAAGTCCGGCGCACAGACATCGTGCTGGATTGCAGCGACAATTTTGCCACGCGCTTTGCCGTGAACGCCGCCTGCGTATCACATGGCACCCCGCTGGTGTCCGGTGCCGCCGTGCGCATGGAAGGCCAGGTCGCTGTTTACCTGCCGGGACGTGACGACAGCCCGTGCTATGCCTGCCTCTACAGGGAAGGCGAGGACACAGACCAGACCTGCAGCGAGAACGGCGTGCTGTCACCCATAGTCGGCATCATCGGCAGCCTGCAGGCACTGGAAGCGATCAAGGTGATCCTCGCGCTGGGTGACACCCTGTGTGGACGCCTGGTGGTATTCGATGGCCTGAGGCACGAATGGCGTACGCTGAAAGTTCCACGCGACCCGGCATGCCCGGTGTGCAGTCAGACGTAGGTTTGGCAATCCACCTGCAGGAGGCCGCCCTTCGGCACGAGTAGCGGGTAACACCATCGCGCCGCAGGCCGGCGCTCCTACAGGTGTTTTAATTTACCCTGTAGGAGCGCCGGCCTGCGGCGCGATTGGTCGTAATTTCATCCCGGCTACATCAAGGTGTTTTAATTTACCCTGTAGGAGCGCCGGCCTTCGGCGCGATTGGTCGTAATTTCATCCGGGCTACATCAACCGGCGGCCCCTGGCCGCGATCATAGCTTCAAGCTCCAGACCGCGGGTGGAGTCAGGACTTTTCGCGCACATCGAAACCGAGACCGCGCAACATCCCGATCAAGTGCGGGTCCCGCTTCTCGGGCACCAGCGTAATTGCCGCGAATTCACGCCGCAGCGGATACTCCTTGCGCAGCCGGTCAAAATAAGCCGGTCGTTCTGCCGGGTCCATGGATAACAGTTTGCGCAAGCGGCGGTCATCAGCGCGCACGTCGTAGGCGTGCAACACCGCCTTGCGAATGATTTCGCTGCCCGTCAGTGCGGGTGCACTCACCACCAGCAGCTGGCCGGCGGGTAATTCGTCCGCAGCCTGCCAGTGCGCAGGCAGGTTGAAATGCTTGCAGACAGCCTGGTAGATCATCTCCGTACCACGCAGTTTTCCGTCCAGGCTGTAGCCGGCAATGTGCGGCGTACCCAGTGCGACTTTCTGCAACAGCGCGGTGTTGATCGCGGGCTCGCCTTCCCAGACATCCAGCACCACGGACAGGTCATCCCGAACAGCCAGCAGCTCATCCAGTGCCCGGTTATCGGTAACGGCACCGCGTGCGGTGTTAATCAAAATGGCGCCGGGTTTGAGCCGACGCATGAAGTCGGCATCAATCAGGTGGAAGGTCGGATGTGTGCCCGCGCGCGTCAACGGGACGTGCACGGATATGATGTCGGCCTGCAGGATGTCATCCAGCCCGACAAAATCGTCATGGCCGCCGAGCGCCTGCAGCGGCGGATCGTTTACCACGCAATCCACACCGAGTGCCGTCAGGCGTGCGTGTACCCGCGCGCCGACATTGCCGCAGCCGATGATACCGGCCGTTTTATCCACCAGCCTGAACTTCTTTCGCCTGGCCAGCACCAGCAGCGCACTGATGACATATTCCGCGGCGGATGTGGCATTGCTGCCGGGCGCCGTGGCAAAACCGATCCCCCGATCGCGCAGGTAATCACGGTCGACATGGTCAAAGCCGATGGTGGCCGATCCGACAAAGCGAACGCGGGAATCCCTGAGCAGGTGTTCGTCGACCCGCGTCACCGAACGCACCAGCAGGATATCCGCAGCGCGCACATCCCGGGCGCACATTGCCCGCCCGGGCAGGAGTTTCACTTCACCGAGGGTGGAGAACGCCTGCTCGACACAGGGAATATTTTCATCGGCGATGATTTTCATGCATAACATCTGGCGATTGTCGGGCACGCTGCGCTTTGCCCAACCTACAAGTTCCCTGTGTCAACTCCAGGTCCGGATGTAACGGTGTGGGATCCCGGGGGCCATTACCAGTATTCCGCTGCACTCCATCAAAGCCGGATCAATCGCAGGTCGGGCAAAGCGCAGCGTGCCCGACGATCAGGCATCGAGCGCTTTCCTGAGCAGCTCGTTGACCTGTTGCGGGTTGGCCTTGCCCTGGGTGGCCTTCATGACCTGGCCGACGAAGAAACCGAATAACTTCTGCTGGCCCTTGCGGTACTGTTCGACCTGACCGGGGTTGTTGTCCAGCACCTCCCTGATAATGGCCTCGATCGCTGTCGAGTCAGAGATCTGTGTCAGGCCCTGCTGCTCGATAATACTGTCGGCCGAACCTGCGCCGCTCCACATGGCCTCGAACACCTGCTTGGCGATTTTTCCGGAAATCGTGCCATCCTCGATGCGCCGCAACATAGCGCCCAGGTTGGCGGCACTGACCGGGCAGGTCGCCGATATCCATACCCTCCCTGTTAAGCGCACCGGACAGTTCCCCCATCACCCAGTTGGCCGACAATTTGCCCTGCCCGCCCGCTGCCTGCGTGGTGGCTTCGAAATAGTCACCCAGTTCCCGGCTCGCCGTCAGCACCCCGGCGTCGTAATCTGACAGCTCGTAGCTATCCATGAAACGCTGTTTCTTTGCATCCGGCAATTCCGGCAGGGACAGCGCCAGCTCGTCAAGAAAGGCCGGCTCGATCACCACCGGCAACAGGTCCGGGTCAGGAAAATAGCGGTAGTCATTGGCCTCTTCCTTGGAACGCATGGGGCGGGTTTCATGCCGGTCCGGATCGAACAGACGCGTCTCCTGGACAACGCTGCCGCCACTCTTGAGCAGCAGCACCTGCCGTTCTACCTCGAAGTTAATCGCCTGTTCCACGAAGCGGAAGGAGTTGATGTTCTTGAGTTCACTGCGAGTGCCGAGCTCTTGCTGTCCGCGCGGGCGCACCGACACGTTGGCATCGCAGCGAAACGAACCCTCCTGCATGTTGCCGTCGCTGATCCCCAGGTAGCGCACCAGTGCATGAATCTTCTTCATGTAGGCAACCGCTTCCTGCGCTGAACGCATATCAGGTTCCGAAACGATCTCCAGCAATGGCGTACCGGCACGATTGAGGTCGATTCCGGTCATGCCGTGGAAATCCTCATGCAGGGACTTGCCGGCATCTTCCTCGAGATGGGCACGGGTGATGCCGATGCGCTTGGTGGTACCGTCCTCCAGCTCGATATCCAGATAGCCATCGTGCACGATAGGCAGTTCGAACTGGCTGATCTGGTAACCTTTAGGCAGATCCGGATAAAAATAATTCTTGCGCGCAAACACAGAACGCGGCGCAACGGTTGAATGTGTAGCAAGACCAAACAAGGCCGCCATGCGTACGACTTCCGCATTCAGCACCGGCAGCACACCCGGCAGCCCGAGGTCCACCGCGCAGGCCTGCGTATTGGGTTCGGCCCCGTACGCCGTCGATGCCGCAGAGAATATCTTGCTCGCGGTCGCCAGCTGGGTGTGTATTTCAAGACCGATTACTGTTTCCCATTCCATATTGAAATCTACTACAGGTTTAAAATTAATGGTGAATATATAAAACTCAAATTGAACGCCCGCCCTGAACACCAAACACCACGATATATTAGAACGTCCCTTCTCCCTCCGGGAGAAGGACAGGATGAGGGGATTTAAAAATGCTTTTTACCTGTCACTGTTCTCTTGCAGCCACCGCTATTCATACCCCTTCGGTATCCGTGTATGCCAGTCCGTCTCCTGCTGGTAACGGTGCGCGACATTCAACAGGCGGCCCTCTTCGAAATAGTTGCCGATCAACTGCAAACCCACGGGCATATCATTCACAAAGCCCGCCGGTATCGACATGGCCGGCAGGCCGGCCAGATTCACGGCGATGGTATAGATATCGGACAAATACATGGTTACCGGGTCATCGGCCTTTTCACCGAGCCGGAAGGCTACGGTCGGCGCGGTAGGTCCCATAATCACATCCACATCCTTGAAGGCATGCATGAAATCCTCGCGGATCAGGCGGCGCACCTGCTGTGCCTTCAGATAATAGGCATCGTAATAACCTGCCGAGAGCACATAGGTTCCGATCATGATGCGGCGTTGCACCTCGGTCCCGAAGCCTTCGCCGCGCGAGCGCTTGTACAGGTCTTCCAGGTCCTGCGGGTCCGCGGCCCGGTGGCCGAAGCGCACACCGTCGAAGCGTGACAGGTTGGATGAACACTCCGCCGGCGCCACCACATAGTAGGCTGGTACAGAAAGGTGTGAATTCGGCAGGCTGATGTCGGTGATGACCGCACCGTGTCGTTTGAACTCATCCAGCGCGACATTGACCGCCGCCGCCACGCCGTCATCGAGACCGGTATCGAAAAATTCCCTGGGCAGACCGATACGCAGGCCCCGCAGGGATGCATTCAACCCCCCGGTGTAGTCATCGACGGGACGCTCCACACTGGTCGAGTCACGCGCATCGAAACCCGCCATGGCGGACAGCAGCAGTGCGGCATCCTCGGCCGAGCGTGCCAGCGGTCCACCCTGGTCCAGGCTCGAGGCGAAGGCGATCATGCCGTAACGGGATACCCGCCCGTAGGTGGGTTTCAGGCCGGTCAACCCGCACAGGGCCGCCGGCTGACGGATTGAGCCGCCGGTATCCGTTCCGGTACTGGCAGGCACCAGCCGCGCCGCCACGGCGGCGGCGGAC
>CAVYHX010000047.1:0-23538 GCA_963768415.1 uncultured Gammaproteobacteria bacterium | reverse complement strand
ACTGGTGCTGAACAATCTGGAATTCGATCACGCCGATATTTTCCCCGACCTGGCAGCGATCCAGACCCAGTTCCATCACCTGGTCAGGACAGTGCCGGGTAATGGCCTGATCATTCATAACGCGGCAGATGCCAACCTCGATCAGGTCCTGGCAGCAGGTTGCTGGACACCGGTCGAGGGTGTCACTACCGGTGCGGGTACTGCTGTCTGGCAGGTCAACAGGCAGGCGGCTGATGGCAGTTGCTTTGATGTCCTGGTCGATGGCATGAAAGCCGGGACCGTGCGCTGGGATCAGCTCGGGGATCACAATATGCACAATGCCGTGGCGGCGCTTGCCGCCGCCCGTCATGCCGGTGTGCCCGTTGCGCAGGCGGTGGCAGCACTGGCAGAGTTCCAGGGCGTCAAGCGGCGCATGGAGATGCGCGGTGTCGTTGACGGGATAACCGTCTATGACGATTTCGCCCATCACCCGACCGCGATCGCCACGACCCTCGCCGGACTGCGCCGGCGGGTCGGGGATGCGCGCATATTGTTGTGTCTGGAGCCCCGTTCCAACACCATGCGTATGGGCATCCACGCCGGCACGCTGGCCGCCTCCCTGCATGGCGCGGACCGTATCTGGATGCATGAGCCCGCGGATCTGGACTGGTCGCTGAACACTGTCGCGGCCGCTGCGGATGCACCGGCAGCAGTATTGCGATCAGTAGAGGCCATCGTGGCCGAGGTCTTGGCGGAGGCCCGCAACGGTGACTATATCCTGGTAATGAGCAATGGTGCGTTCGGCGGCATCCACGAGAAATTGCTCCAGGGCCTGAAATTGAGGAAGCTCTGATTTATTGAAATAAACCTGTCATTGCGAGCGCGATGTATATGGATGTACAAGTGTCGCGGGAGACAGGATGTCGGGAGCGGCCAGCGTGGCAATCTCATACTATGGAATCAGTTACTTGGAGATTGCTTCGTAACTTCGTTCCTCGGTAACTGCTCCTGCGTTACTCTACCTCCTGCATCCATGCAGTCGTCGCAATGACGAATAAATCAGAGCTTCCTTAAATTAATCAGGGCTTCCCTGGTATTGACGCTGCAATAAGTCGCAGTTCAAATTAATTGTGCATCAGGTCATTGAGCGCACGGGAGGAAACGATTGTTTTCGATTGCAGGCATTAAGCAAGCTGGTCGAGGCGTTGCAACCCGGAATATCGGTATTCAGTTACCCATGATTACTGCAGAATTTCCCGAAGTGGCGCACTGTCATCACGGGACGATCAATCTGCTTTTGGACATCCCGCTCCTGGTTATCAGTCCTGATCATCGAACCAGACCGCTTCAGTGGCATCCGGAATTTGGCTCCGGTGAGGTGTTCGATTTTCTCCGCATTACACTCGAGGCGCCGACAGGGGCGGCTGCAGTTCCCGCGTGGCTCTATATTCCACATGAGTCGCCTCACAGAGGGGATCTGCGCATCTATGAGGTGCTTGCCCCTGAACTGGATATCAGTGATGGCGAGCGCTGTTTGGTGCACGTGGAGAGAAAGGTGACGAAAATCCCGTACCGGGAATGGCCAGAGATTGCCGTTGTCTAGGGAAGGAGAAATTCAAGGTATTGGCGACAATTGAGGCTGGTTTGTAAATTCCCGCAGGACTTGCTTGTCACTGAATCCCATTGCTGTTGAACCGGAATTGGCAGATGACATTTGAATTTGAAGAACTGGATTGCCAGAAAACCCCGTTGGGTGAAATCAGTCTCAGGCGCCGGGCGGAACCCGGGCTCGCAGGGAAAATTCTCTACGAGGTGAAGCTTGGCGACGAGTACCTGATGTCCAGCCTGTTTACCCGTGCCGAGATACAGCTCGCGCGCCTCGGGCTTGCCGCGCTGGATGGCGCCAGCCTGGACATCGTCATCGGCGGGTTGGGTCTGGGCTATACCGCGGCTGCGGTACTGGAAGACCCGTCAGTCAGGTCGCTCCTGGTCGTTGAAGTGCTGGAACCGGTTATCGACTGGCACCGTCGGGGCCTGGTGCCGCTGGGGAAGGCGCTGGTGTCAGACTCCCGTTGTACGCTCGTCCATGCCGACTTCTTTGCTGCAGCAGCATCCGGCGGCGGTTTCGATGGCGCAACCCCGGCCCGGCCGGTGCACGCGGTGTTGCTGGATATCGATCATTCCCCCGGTCATTGGTTGACCCCGGGCAACAGCACTTTTTATACGGCACCGGGGCTGCGCAGCCTGGCTGACAAGCTCCATCCCGGCGGTATCTTCGGGCTGTGGTCCAACGATCCCCCGGATGCAGCATTCACCCGTCTGCTTGCTACCGTATTCCAGTCCGCCGAGTCCCGTATTGTGACCTTTCCGAATCCCTATACGGGCGGTGAGTCAGCCAACACGGTTTATCTCGCGCACAAGGAAAATTAAAGGGCTCTTCCCCACATCGAGTGGGTAGATAACCGTTGTAGGGCCGAATTCATTCGACCAAGAGCCTGAAACACCGTTGGTCGAATGAATTCGACCCTACAGGTTTCATGCAATGACTTACCCATATCGAGTGGGTAGATAACCGTTGTAGGGCCGAATTCATTCGGCCAAGAGCCTGAAACAACGTTGGTCGAATGAATTCGACCCTACAGGTTTGATGCAATGACGATGAAACACGGCTGGTCGAATGAATTCGACCCTGCAGGTTTGATGCAATGACGATGAAACACGGCTGGTCGAATGAATTCGACCCTACAGGTTTGATTGTGTAGGGCCGAATTCATTCGGCCAACAACCTTGCCATCGAAAGGAATGCGTCTTGTCTAAATCGATTAAGTTATCCACTTCGTAAATGCAAACTGGACTTGATTGCCACCGACCCTCACTCTGCCGACTCCCATGCCAGCAGGACCTGTCCATTCCATTGCGCCTGTCCAGGCCGGCACTGTGCGGGTGTGCAGCGCCAGGTTGACTGCACCCGTCTGACCGAGAACCGTGTGCAGATAATTTAAGGGTGTCTCGAACTCTGCCGTGGTGCTCAGGAAAGTGATCAGCGGCAGGGTGTGATCCAGGTACAGCCGGGTGATGCTGCCGACCCACAGGGGTGCGCCATTGTCCGTCATGGTGATATTGGCCGGCCACAGGCGCAGCACGACGAGTTGTTCCCTGGCGGCTTCCACCGGACCGATCAGTAACAGGCTTTGATGTTCGCCGTCATGCACATGGGGCAGCACCGGCAGGTGGGCAATTTCCGGGTCCGGTGCCAGCCAGTTCAAGGCAGTCAGCGGGCCGAGCGCCGGTGCCGGGCGCCAGCCCTGCTGGTCCAGCAGGGTTTGCAGATACTGCAGTGTCCCGGCCCACTGGAAATTCAATGGCTGGGTCGCCGCGCCCTCGAGATCGATACGATAGACGGGGAGGGTTTGCCAGCCGGATGTCACCCACTCAGCCAGGCTGGTCTTCTGTGTCGCTGTCGTGCGGTGTGTAATAGGCAAGATCGCGGGTGAAACGGCGTTGCACTTGCAGGGCGGTGGCGATCACCAGCGCCATCGCCATGACAGCCAGCAGCCTTTTCACCGGCACGGCAGGTGCCGGATGCCGGTCATAGGCGATCCCCAGCAGCGCCACCCAGCAGATGCCCAGACTGATGCCTGCCAGCACGTCGGAAAACCAGTGTGCGCCCAGATAGAGGCGCGAAAACGCAATGGCCAGCACCGGTACCGCCGCGGTTGAATAGGGTATCCAGCGCCGTTGCGGGGGGAGTTCCCGGGCGATGATCAGGGCGAGAAAGCCATACACCACGAGACTCATGCTGGTGTGGGCGCTCGGGAACGAATAGCCGTCGATCAGGGGCGATGGCCGCTGGATCCTGGCGCTGGCTTTCAATACCCAGGTGAAGACGCCGGCGCAGACATAGACCGCCAGCCAGTGATCGGCTGCCTTGGAATAACCCTTCCACAGCAGCCAGGCGCAGCCACTGAGCAGCACGATGGCGAGCAGTCCCTGGCCGCCCAGCTGGGTGACGAACACCATGACGTAATCCGCCCAGGGTGTACGCAGGTTTGTCGAAGCTGTGTTGCAGATAGCGGTCCAGGTTGCCCAGTAATTGACCGTTCAGGACCTGCCGCGAGGTCAGCAACAGCAACCAGAGCGCCACGAAAAACAGGCCGGAGAGCATGCACCAGGCCGCGCGCCTCGGGGTGGTCGGGATCCAGCAGTGAACCCGCCAGCGGGCGGATCAGGGGGTGGTTGCGGCTCCATGCCAGGATCCTTTCCAGCAGCGCGGCGGCCTGTGGCTGGAACCGGCGGATCAGCAAGCGGATCAGCCAGATACTGAGCCAGGTAATACCGACGACAGCGACCAGCAGGACCACCAGCCGGCCCGCCACCTCGGCAGCCAGTCCCAGCGATGCCCCGAACACCATTCCGGGCAGGATGTAGGCCGGCGCCCACAGGATTGCAGCGACCACGTCGACCAGCAGGAAGCGCGCGACACTCATATTCATCATGCCGGCAACGGCGGGAATGATGGGTCGAACCGGGCCAACGAAGCGCGCCATGAAGACACTCTTGCCGCCGTGCCGGTAGAAAAAATCGATGCCGCGGTTGACCAGCCTTGGGTAACGCCGTAACGGCCACATGACGCGCAGCTGCTGATGGTAGTGGTGTCCGAGCAGAAAGCTGATGAGGTCGCCGGCGATGGCGCCGGCAATGGTCCAGAGCAGGATCGGGACCAGCGGCAGGTTGCCGGTTGCTATCAGGGCGCCGACACCGAACAGCAGAAAGGCGCCGGGAATCAACAAGCCGATGACGACCAGTGACTCGAGCAGGGCGATGCAAAAGATGATCAGGCTCGACAGGTGCGGGTGCGCCGAAATCCAGGCGAGCAGATCCTGCAGCAGGCTATCCATGGGAGGCTGATATGGTCAGAGAGATGCGAATACCCGGTCTGCAGCTTCCAGGGTTGCGTCAATCACCGCGGGGGTGTGCGCAGACGAGACAAAACCGGCTTCGTAGGCGGACGGTGCCAGGTACACACCGGCCTGCAGCATGCCATGATAAAACCGCTGGAAGGTCTCCAGGTCGCATGCCGTGACCTGCGCAAACCGGGTTACCGGATCGGCGCTGGAAAAAAACAGGCCGAACATGCCGCCGACCTGGTTGGTGCTGACGGGAATGCCGGCCCGGGCTGCGCCGGCGCGCAGCCCGGTGGTCAGCTGCCGGGCGGCGGCATCCAGCTGTGCATGGAAACCGTCCGCGGCAGCCAGTTCCAGGGTCGCCAGGCCGGCGGCCAGGGCGACGGGATTGCCGGACAGGGTCCCGGCCTGGTACACCGGTCCCAGCGGGGCAATATGTTCCATAATGTCACGCCGGCCACCAAAGGCGCCGACCGGTAGTCCGCCACCGATGACCTTGCCCAGGGTAGTGAGGTCAGGGGTCACCCCGTAATGGGCCTGGGCGCCACCCAGCGCGACCCGGAAACCGGTCATGACTTCATCGAATATCAGCACGCTGTCATGGGTGTCACACAGCGCACGCAGGCCTTCCAGAAACCCGGACTCGGGCGGGATACAGTTCATATTACCGGCTACTGGTTCAACGATAATAGCCGCTATTTCGTCACCGATAGACTCAAATAGCTGCTTGATAGCGTCTAAGATCATTGTAGGTCAGGGTCAGGGTGTCGGCCGCGACCGCTGCCGGCACACCCGGCGAGGTGGGTACGCCAAGGGTCAGTGTGCCGGACCCGGCCTTGACCAGCAGGGCGTCGGAATGGCCGTGGTAGCAGCCTTCAAACTTGATGATCCGGTCGCGTCCGGTGAAGCCGCGCGCCAGGCGAATTGCGCTCATGGTGGCCTCGGTGCCGGAACTGACCATGCGCACCATATCCATGGAAGGCACGAGGCTACAGAGCCGGTCGGCCATGCGGGTTTCGATCTCGGTGGGTGCGCCAAAACCGAGCCCGCTGGCGGCTGCCTCCTGAACCGCATGGATGACATCCGGATGCGCATGGCCGGCGATCATCGGTCCCCAGGAGCCGACATAGTCGATATAGCGCTTGCCATCGGCATCGAACAGGTAGGGACCCTTGCCGCGGGTGAAAAACACCGGTTCACCGCCCACCCCGTGAAAGGCGCGCACCGGCGAGTTCACCCCGCCGGGGATGTGCTGGCAGGCGGACTGAAACAGGTCGTGAGATCGGGTCATGTTGGGGCCTTCCTGGTGTTGTTCCGAAAATTTATCAATGCGGTTTTGATGGGCACGCTGTCGCTTTGCCCATCCTACATCAGGTTAATCGATAACCCGTAGGTTGGGCAAAACGCGCGTGCCCAACAGGCCGGACCACATCAGGTTAATCGATTATAAGTAGGTTGGGCAAAGCGCAGCGTGCCCAACAAGCCAGACCCCATCAAGTTAATTGATAATCCGTAGGTTGGGCAAAGCTTCCGCGTCCTGCTCACGCTCCTCGCCTGCGGTCGTTCCAGCGCATCCATGCGCTCCACGACACTTATACGTCCCTGTACGTCGTCCATGCAGGCGAAGCGCAGCGTGCCCGAAGCGACGGCCAACCTACCACACGTTTGAACATGCCTTGTCCAGCACACTTCATGAGTCCTCAAACAGCCTGGCATACGCCCGCGCCGCCGCCTGGATATCCGGCTGGCCGAACACGCCGTGGATGACGGCGAGCAGGCTGGCGCCGGCATCGATCAGTGTGCGCCCGTGCTCCGGGGTAATGCCGCCAATGGCGACAATCGGGACATCCAGTTGCATGTGCGCCTGTTGCAGCAGCGCCAGGTCCGCCTGGACGGCAGCCGGTTTGCTGCGGGACTTGTAAAAACGCCCGAAGGCAACATAGCTGGCGCCTGCGTCACGTGCATCAAGTGCGTTTTGCAGCCGGTTGTAACAGGACACGCCGATCAGGGCATTCGGCCCCAGGCGCGCGCGCGCCGCGCTGATCGATGCATCATCTTTACCGAGGTGCACACCGGCCGCGCCCACGGCTGCCGCCAGCTCGACATCATCATTGATGATCAGGGGGACGTCATGGCGCTGACAGAGTGCCGCCAGAGCCGTAGCGGCACGGGTGCGCGCCTCTGCATCCAGGTGTTTCTCGCGGTACTGCACCAGCGTGGCCCCGCCGGCAATGGCCGCGGCAACGCTCTCCACCAGCCGGTCGTGTGCGATCAGTGCGCTGTCGGTAATGGCATACAGGCCGGCACGCAACGTTCGCCGCTTCATCTAGTCCTTCTGCCGCGACCAGAACAGGCGGTCGGGCAAGTGCTGGCCCATGCCCGGACGATAACCATGCTGCAATGCCTTCCAGGTAAAGTCCTGCGCTTCGTGAATTGCCGCGAAGGGTTCGAGGCCATGCGCGAGCAGTCCGGCGATACCGGCCGCGAGGGTGCAACCGGAACCATGGTAGACATGCGGCAGGCGTTCCCAGGTAAACGTTTCCAGCCGCCGGTGTCCGTTGTAGAGCGAGTTGATGACATGCGGGGTATTTTCATGGGTCCCGGTGATCAGCACATATTCGGTCCCGTGCGCCAGCAAGGCGATACCGCACGCGTCCAGGGTGTCGGCCTCCGGCGCCAGCTCACGCGCTTCCTGACTGTTGGGCGTCAGCACCGTGGTGTGCGCCAGCAGCAATGACTTCATGGCCTCGATGATGTCCTGTCCGCCCAGGTTCGTGCCCTGGCCGGAGCGCAGTACGGGATCCAGCACCAGGGGAATGCCGGGGTAGTCCTGCAGGATGCTGTGAATGACCTCTACGGTTTCGATACTCCCCAGCATGCCGATCTTGAATGCCGCCACCGGCATGTCTTCCAGCACCGCGCGCGCCTGGCTGATGACATGCGCCGGTGCGACCGGGGTGAAATCGATGACGTCACGGGTATCCTGAATAGTGAGGGCGGTAATGACCGGGGTGGCATGGCAGCCCTGGCTGGCCAGGGTCTCGATATCGGCCTGCAGCCCGGCCCCGCCGCTCGGGTCGTGCCCGGCAAATGTCATAACGATGGGTCGGTCTTGCATAGTGCGTAGCGTGTGCCCTGTCACATGATTGCCTACGGTAGTCAATTCTAGCACTGCTGCCGCGCTGCCGGATGCCATAAGGGTGGGGTACAATGTCCACCCGGTCAGACCCTGTCCGGTTCAGTCACTGTGTTTCCCAGCAACGAGACCCGTTTATGAATGAATACAGGCAATACATGTGTGTGGTGTGTGGTTTTATCTACAATGAAGCGGATGGGCTGCCGGACGAGGGGTTTGCCCCCGGCACCCCCTGGGCGGATATCCCGGATAACTGGGTCTGCCCGGAGTGCGGCGCTTCCAAGGATGATTTCGAAATGATCGAAATCTGACCCTGCGCGGGGCGCGATTTTGACTACACTGTGAAATGTACCCCGGCATGCCCGGGGCCCGCTCTGCCACCATCAATATAACTATATGAATTATAAGTATTATAATATTATTACACCGACCCGCTGGCGGTGCTATCCATGACCAGCCTGACCGAGTCACTGACCGAAATGGTGGAAATTGCCCAGAGCTATTGCCGGCTGATCGAGCAGCAGGGGCGCATCCCCGGTGGCTGGCTGGAATCGTTATATCAACTGTTGCCACAGCTGCACTCGGCCGTCACTGCACTGAATGCCTACGACACCGGCGACCTGCCCCTGCTCGAGGTCGACCTGGATGAGCGCTTCGAGCTCTACAGCCGGCTGCGCAAACAGCTGGGTGAGCGTGACAGTTACTGGCTGGAGTTCGATGCATCCCCGGAGCAATTGCACATGTCCGGCAGTCTCGCGGATGACCTCACCGATATCTATTTCGACCTGAAGCACGGGCTTGAATTGCTGGATGAAGCCTGGCCGCAGCGTGCTGCCCAGGCCTGGCAGTCAAGCTATCGTGCACACTGGGGCCAGCACCTGGTGGATGCCGAGCGTCACCTGTATGCACTCAAGGTGCGCGACCAGCTCGCCATAAACTAGGGATGCGCTGATTAATTTAAATATTCCTGTCATTGCGAGCGAAGCGCGGCAATCCGCCGCAGGCGTCCCGAGCGACGCGAGGGATCTTGATGAGATCACCACGGACGCTGTACGTCCTCGTGACATGGATTGCTTCGTCACTTTGTTCCTCTTGAAGAACTTAACCCTAACATATTGATTTTTGGACGCACGCCGGGCAACAGCTTACGCTTGTAGGGCCGAATTTATTCGGCCAATCTCGACCGGTCGAATGAATTCGACCCTACAGTTCCTCATCGATTTGTGACCGCGCAGCGGGGTGAGGTGCTCGCAATGACGACACATCAGATCCCTACCTCCCTGACGGGTGCAATCCCGGTTAGAATAACCGTGCAGTCGGGTATGGTGCCCGACGGCAGTGTTCTGGCCGGGTTCCAGGGCGCTGGCACGGTATCCAAGACGGTTTCACACTACCCGGTGTAGATAGCAAGCAGGGACAGTTATGACAAATAAATCAAGCAACATGCGGGGATTTACCCTGATCGAGGTCATGGTGGTCGTCGTTATCCTGGGAATTCTGGCAGCCATCCTGGTGCCGAAGGTCATGGACCGTCCGGACCAGGCGCGCATCACCAAGGCGAATCAGGATATTCGGGCGCTGGAGGCCGCGTTAAGCCTCTACAAGCTGGACAACTATGTCTATCCCACGACCGACCAGGGACTGGAAGCCCTGATCGAAGAACCTTCCTCACCCGAACCGGCCAACTGGAAAGAAGGGGGTTATGTCGACCGCCTGCCCCTGGATCCCTGGAAACAGCCCTACCAGTTTCTGAGTCCGGGCACGCACGGCTCCATCGACATCTATTCGCTGGGTCCGGATCAGCAACCCAGTGAAGATGATATCGGTAACTGGACGCTGCGCTAGGCCGGGCATGCCTTGCTTGAGCGGACAGCGGTCCGCCGGTTTCACCCTGCTGGAAATGATGGTGGTCGTGGTTCTGGTCGGGATCATCTTCAGTTTTGCCATGCTGTCCATGGGCGGCGATGACGTGGCCAGGCTGCTGGAACGCGAGACCCGGCGCCTGGTGACCGTGCTGGACATGGCGGGTAGCGAAGCCGTGTTGCGCGGCGAAGAGCTGGCTGTGTATTTTTCCGATACCGGTTATGAATTCCTGGTCCTGCAGGGGGACAGTTGGCAGGCCACCACGGACAGTAGCTTGCTGAAGGCGCATACCCTGCCTGCGGGCCTGTCGATCCGCCTGGAGGTGGATGGCGATCCGCCCGGGCTGACCACAACGCCGGAGGACGCCGGTGACAGTGCGGTGGATGACATGACACCCCAGGTCTATATCCTTTCCAGTGGCGAGATGACGCCGTTTTCAGCCACGCTGGAGGCGCCCCAGAGCGAGCGGCGTTACCACCTGGAGTGCCTCCATCCTGGGCGAACTTTCCTGGGAGCCGGAAGACTTCCTGTGAGCGGCGTGCGCGCCACGGATTTACCCTGCTCGAGGTGCTGATCGCACTGGCCGTACTGGCGCTTGCCATGGGGGCGACCATCAAGGCGGCGGGTGAATATACCGGCAACCAGGCCTATCTGCGTGACCGGACCCTGGCCACCTGGGTGGCCCGCAACGTGCTGGTCCAGTATCAGCTGGATGGCGCCTGGCCGGAAGTGGGCGAACGCAAGGGAAGCATGGAAATGGGCCGGCGTGAATGGGAATGGCGCGCGCGTTTTTCCCAGACGGAAGAGGCGGCGTTGCGGCGCATGGATGTGGAGGTGGGGCCGCTGGAGAGCGAGGATGAGATAACGATCGCACTGCTCAGTGGTTTTCTCAGAGAGCCCGAAAAAGTCGTCAGTGCTTTCAACAGGTAACTCAAAGCATGTGTGTGGATAATCCATGAAATCGACCGCGGCAGCCGGATTTACCCTGCTCGAGTTGCTGGTGGCGCTTGCCATCTTCGGCCTGCTGGCGGTCATGTCATACGGGGGCTTGCGCACGGTGCTGGATCAGCAGGCGCATACCGAAGCCGAGGCGGACCGGCTGGCCGTTTTGCAGAAGACCTATCTTATTATGCAGCGCGACATCGAGCAGGCGGTCCCGCGGCCGGTGCGCGATGAGTATGGTGAAACCCTGGCGCCGCTGGCGGGGAGTTATGTCCTGCAGCTGACCCGGGGCGGCTGGAGTAATCCGGCCGGGCATGCGCGCAGTACCCTGCAGCGGGTGGGCTATGCCTACGAGGACCAGCACCTGGTGCGCTATGTCTGGCCGGCACTGGACCGCGCCCAGGACAGCGAACCGTTGCAGCAGCAGCTTGCGGGAAATATAGAATACATGGAGTTGCGTTATCTCGATGCCAGCAACGAATGGCAGCTGGAATGGCCGCAGACTGACGTCACTGCAGCGGCCAGTCCCCCGCCCATGGACCTGCCGAAAGCGGTTGAGGTCAAAATTGAACATGAACACTACGGTCCGCTGGTCTGGTTGTTCCAGTTGCCGTACTGATCGCGATGGATACACTCGAAACGACACAATCAACGGCGGCTGCCGGTACTACCCGGCAGGACGGGGTCGCGTTGATCACCGCATTGCTCGTTGTCAGCCTGGCGGTGGTCGCGGCAGTGGCCATGGCAACCCGGCAGCATGTCGACGTGCGGCGCACCGGGAATTTGCTGCATGGCGAGCAGGCCTATGCCTACGCGCTCGCCGCGGAGAGCTGGGCAATGGTGATCCTGCAGCAGGATGCGGCCGAGAGCAACTACGATTCACTGGAAGAGGACTGGGCAACGGCGTTACCGCCCATTGCAGTCGACGGCGGCCTGGTCAACGGGCGTATCGATGACCTGCAGGGCCGCTTCAACGTGAACAACCTGATGGCGGATGGAAGCCAGCCCCGCGAAACGGATCTGGAGTATTTCAAACGCCTGCTGGAAAACCTGGATCTGAATGCGGAGCTGGCAGCTGCCCTGCTCGACTGGATGGATGCGGATTTTGAGGTGATCTATCCGGGCGGCGCGGAAGATGAAGTCTACCTGTTGCTGGTCCCGCCGTACCGTGCAGCGAACCGGCCCCTGGTCAGTATCAGCGAGCTGCGGCTGGTTAAGGGGTTTACCCCCGAAGTGATCGCCAGGCTTGCGCCGCACGTCACGGCGTTGCCGGAACGCACGGCTATCAATGCCAATACGGCCACCCCGGAAGTACTGCAGGCGCTGCATGAGGAACTGACGACGGCCGATGTCGAGGCGCTGATTACCGACCGGGGTGAGGAGGGTTACACCGTCAAGTCTGTGCTGCTGGAACATGACGCCTTTGCCGGACTGGAATTGAAGATGGCAGTGGACATCACCAGCGACTGGTTCAGGGTGCTGACCGATGTCACCGTTGGCGGCGGCCGTGCCCGCCTCGAAAGCCTGCTGGTGCGCAAAGACAATTCCATCAAAGTGGTTTCCCGCGTCCGCGGTCTGCACCAGATTCAGGTGCTGTAGCGAGAGCATTGTATTTCCACTGCCGGATACCCCTGCCTGCGGGAATTTTCTGATACGATTACAACGGTTATGAGGCAAAGGACGATATATGCGTAACGCCCTGTTGATACGGGTTGGCCCGGCGGGGTCGGCCACCTGCAGCTGGCTGCGGCTCGACACTACAGGCAGTCCGCAGGGGGAGCTGCAGACAGGCACATTCGAGGCGGCGGCCGCTGCGGCCGGTGGCCTGCGCGCGGTGCTGCTGGTGCCAGGCCTGGATGTCCTGCTGACGACGGTGCAGCTGCCCGGCATTGGCCGGCAGAAGCTGCTGCGTGCAGTACCCTATGCACTGGAAGAGCAGCTCTCGGAAGATGTCGATACCCTGCACTTTGCTGTCGGGCGGGTGCAGCCTGACGGGCACCATCCGGTCGCTGTGATCGCTGACCAGCGCATGGCAGAACTGCTGGAAGCCGCCGGTGCGGCCGGTCTGGACGTGCAGCAGATGCTGCCTGACCTGCTTGCGATCCCGCGCGCGGAGGGTGAGATCAGTGTATTGCTTGATGGCGCCATCGCCCTGGTCCGGACCGGCGATTACTCCGGGTTTGCGGTTGACAGCGATAATCTCGGCATGTTGCTGGGCGCACAGGAAGCCGCTAACGAAACACCGGCGGTGCTGCGACTCCTGGCGCCGGAGGGCAGTCCGCTTCCGGATATGACGGACTATGCGGGGGAAACACAGGTAGAACCTTATCGCGACGACCCGCTGCAGGTGCTTGTGCGGGGGCTGGGCACACCGGTCATCGATCTGATGCAAGGGACCTATAGCCGTGCCGGTGAGTGGGGCCGGGTCTGGCGTCCATGGCGGGCAACCGCGGCATTGCTGCTGGTCGGGGTTCTGGTCAGCTATGGCGTCATGGCGATGGACTATTTTCGTCTCGACAGGGAACACGATGAATTGACTGCCAGGATTGAGCAGAGTTACCGGGACGCCTTTCCCGGGGCCAAACGAGTGGTGAATCCGCGGGTACAGATGCAGCAGCAACTCGACCAGCTGCAGCGCCGGCAGGGAACCGGCAACCGTTTTCTGAGTTTGCTGAGCCGGTCCGGCAAGGTACTGAATGGATGTGCAGGGCACCGAGATTACCGGGGTGAACTTTCGTGGCGGAAAACTGGACATGGACCTGACGGTGGCGGATCTCCAGTTGCTGGACAAGTTGAAACAACAGCTTGCCGAAGGCACCGGCCTGGCGGTCGAAATACAATCCGCCACTGCCAGCTCCGACAAGCGGGTGCGCAGCAGATTGCGGATAGAGGACAACCGCTCATGAGGGAATGGCTGGCGGGTCTGGAATTCAGGGAACGGTTGCTGGTGATTGTCGCGACCATTGTGCTGGCCCTGTTTCTGCTATTTGTGCTGGTGCTCAAGCCGCTGCATGCGAGCTACAACAATCTCAGGACCAGCGTCGCCGAGCAGCGTGTATCAGCTGTGTGGATGGAGCAGAGCGCAAGCCAGGTCAAACAACTGCAGGGCAGCCGCGGTGCCCGTGTACAGGGACTCGGCGGGCGTTCGCTGTTGTCAGTGACCGACAGCACCGCACGCGCGGGTGGTCTCGAGACCGCCCTGGAGCGGGTCGAACCGGAAGGCAGCAACGGTGTACGGGTGTGGCTGAAGAACGCGGCGTTTGATGACCTGGTCAAGTGGCTGGTCCAACTGGATGCCGTGCACGGAGTCTTTGTTGACAGCCTGACACTGGAGCGCAACGAGTCGGCCGGACGGGTTGATACGCGACTGACACTGCAAGCCGCGCAACCGTGATCAAGGCATGGCGTTACCTGGCGGCCGGCGTAGCCGCTTATGTGCTCGTCCTGATCGTAACCTTCCCGGCCCAAAAGGCCGCTCAGTTCATTGAGCAACAGGTCGATGAGCTGGATGTGCGGGCTCCTTCCGGGACGCTATTCTCCGGCCAGGCACAACAGCTCGTCTACCAGGGGCTCGACCTGGGTCCGGTGCGCTGGCGCTTTCGGCCCCAGGCCCTGTTGTCGGGCCGGCTTGAATACCACCTGGAGTTCACGCATGCGGCCAACACCGGCCAGGCAAATCTCGGCCGCACCCTGGCGGGCAACCTGCGTATCTCCGCCGTAGAGCTGGTCATACAACCGGACCGCCTGATAAACCATTATTCGCCGGTGGCAATCGGTACCAGCGGCACTCTTCGGCTGGACATCGACGTGCTTGAGATCCTTGATCATTTACCGGGCCGGATCAGCGGGCAGGCCGACTGGACCGATGCGGCTCTGGTGGAACCGCTGGAACTGGCACTGGGTCAGCTGACTTTGCTGATGGAGAACGATGCGGAGGGACTTCTTGGCACCCTTGGCAACGCGGCGGACGCCGGCATCAACGGGGAGCTCCGTCTTGGTGCAGCCGGTGACTACACGATCGATGTGCTGCTGCGGCCGGGGGCTGATGTCAGCGCGGAAACCCTGGAGATCCTCAGGAACTCGTTGCAGCAGCAGCCGGATGGCGACTTCATCCTGCGTGTCGATGGCCAGTTGTAGCGGCGCTCCGTGGCAACGCATATGATGTTGTACAATGCATGCCGGCACGTGGCGCTATGAAGCGCAGTTACACATGGCCGGCCAAGCAGCATATTCGTTAACTAACCTGGGAAGGGAGTAACCCGTGTCCATTGCCAGAAATGTCCCCGTTGGTATCAAGATCACTGCCGAGAACAAGTGCGGCTTCTGCACCAATTCAAAATGCTGCACCTACATCACCGAGGAACTGGCTACGCCGCGCTCCATGCATGATTTCGATCATATGCTCTGGCAGCTGTCACACAAGGATATACAGGCATACAAGGATGAAGAGGGCTGGTATCTGCTGATCAACAACACCTGTACGCACCTGCAGTCAGACGGCCGCTGCGGTATTTATGATGACCGCCCGCTGATTTGCCGGGAATACACCAATGATTTCTGCGAGTTCGATCAACCGGCGGAAGAGGGTTTCGAGCTGTTTTTCGACGGCTATGATGCCCTGCTGCAAGTATGTGCACCGGCGTTTCAAGACCTGGGACAAATACGCGGCCAGCAGGGACAAGCTCCTGAGTGAGGCGTAGAAGCCCACGCCTGACCGCGATGGTGTTGCCCACCCATCGCGCCGCAGGTCGGCGTTTACACCCGGCGCTTAATCGGGTGCTCCCACAGTGTTCTATTAACCACCTGTAGGAGCGGTCTCCTGACCGCGATGGGTTTCCGTAACCATCGCGCCGAAGGTCGGCGCTCCCACAGTGTTCTAATTTACCGCTTGCAGGAGCGGTCTCCTGACCGCGATCACGCGCCCGGCATAATCTCGTCAAAGCCGTTAATGGCGCTGAAATCATCGATATCGCGTGACGGCGCTTTGCTGTCCGGTTTGCGCACCGCAAGGATGTGCTGAATACCGAACTCCCGCGCCGCGCGCAGCACCGCCGGGCTGTCGTCAATGAACAGGGTGGCATCGGGGTCAAACGGTTCGATCCCGGCCCAGCAGGGACCAGAAGCGCAGATCCTCTTTCGGGTAACCGATGTCATGTGCGCAGATCAATGCATCGAAGGCATGGGCCAGGCCGGTAACCTCCATCTTCAGGTCCAGGCTTCTGGAGTGGGCATTGGTGATCAGGACAACCCGCTTGCCGCTGGCCCGGATACGCTGCAGAAAAATCGTCGACATGATCGTGGACTGCGATCAGGTGATTGATCTCGTGCTTGAGCGCGGTAATATCGAGTTCCAGTTCACGACTCCAGTATTCGACACAGTACCAGTCCATGGTGCCTTCCTTGTCGCGGAATTTCGGGAACAGTGCTGATTTGGCCGTCTCGACATCGAGGTTATGCCGTTCGGCATAGCGCAACGGGACGTGCTCACGCCAGAAGTGGTTGTCGAAGTGCAGGTCCAGCAGGGTGCCATCCATATCCAGAAAGACACTGCTGATTTCGTGCCATGGAACCATAATTGCTGCAGCTGTTGGCCGGGAGTGGTTATATAGTAGCAGATCAATGCCGCTACGCCGGTCGTCACTAGCGCCGGGAATAACCATGAAACGCATAGGTAATTGCATCCAGATGCTACTGCTGCACGGCCTGCTACTCAGCGCTGGTACCGGCCTGAGCACGGCAGCGGACGTGGCCGGGGATGATGCCTGGGCGGATATGGAGGCCGCGGATGCAGTGGCGCATGTCAATGAGGGTGATCTCAGGTTTCTTGACCAGCCACCGTCCGGGCCTGTGCATGCGCATTACAACCGCATCGGGATTACAACGCGCAGTCTGGACGATGGCTGGGCAGCGCTCTATCAGTGCCATACCCATCTCGATGCGGTGCCTGCGGCCCAGGTGGTGTTCAATGCGGAGCGTATTCGCTCAGTTGCAGGTAAAGGAAGTCGCGGGGATCGGGCAGGCGCGGGTGGAGGGCGCGTCGGTGCAGCTGGAGGATGTGCAACCGGGCGCCAGACTTTGCCTCGCGGCAGAGTCGCGGGTGATTGGAACACACGCTGATGGCGGCTTCGTGGTGCGTAACGGGCCGTTCATGCGCAGGTTTCTTGACGGGTTTTACCCCATGCATGTTACGCTGGAGTTCATTCTGCCGCCCGGGGCCTGGGAGCTGGCGCACAGCCAGCCGGCGGCGCAATCCGGATTTACTGTCACCGAGGAAGCCGGCCGCGTGCGCGTCGACACCTGGTTCGAGGGAGAACTGCGCACGGAATTTTATTTTCGGCCGCGTGCAGTGCCGCAGGAAGACTGAGGAAGCCCTGATGTGCCGGGATGACGGGATAATAATCAATCAGACTCTTTCCCAAATCGAGTGGGTAGATTATCGATGAAACACCGCTGGTCGAATGAATTCGACCCTACAGTAGGGCCGAATTCATTCGGCCAACAACCTTGCCATCAGAAAGAATGCGTCTCGTCTAATTTGATGTGTTACCCACTCAATCAGGGGAAGCCCGGTTAATCAGAGCTTTTTAGCCTTGAATAACTGAGATGGTCTTGTCATTGTGTGAGCGCTGGCCGCTTCCGGCATCCTGCCTCCCGCGGCACTTGTACATCCTTGTACATCGCGCTCACAATGACGACACTTCGGGGCGCGCTATAAATTATTTGACGAAGGAACAGGAATGCCTGACAAAGAACCCAATGATGATGTATGTCTGCTGCTCGACCCCGCGACTGATCTCGCGCGGGCGGCAGGGGAGAAGATACTTGAAATCTATAACAGCGATTTCACAGTGCAGGAAAAGGACGACCAGTCGCCGTTGACCGCCGCGGATATGGCGTCCCATCATGCAATTCTCGACGGGCTGGCCGGCCTGACGCCGGAGATACCGGTGCTCTCGGAGGAGTCCGCCAAGCCTGCCGTTTTCCGAGCGATCTGCATGGCAGCGTTACTGGCTGGTTGACCCGCTGGACGGAACGCGCGAGTTCATCAAGCGCAATGGCGAGTTCACCGTAAACATCGCCCTGATCGATGCCGGCGTGCCGGTGCTGGGTATTGTGCATGTGCCGGTCAGTGGCGTGACGTATCTGGCGTGCCGCGGGGCCGGTTCCTTCAAACAGACCGCTGACGGGCCGCGACAGCCCATTCATGTGCGCAAGCTGGGCGCTGGTCCGGTTGCGGTGGTCGGCAGCCGCTCCCACCGGGGTGATTCACTGGAACGGTTTCTGGAGAAGCTCGGCAATCATGAGATGGTGGGGATGGGCAGCTCGCTGAAACTGTGCCTGGTTGCCGAGGGCGTGGCGGACGTGTACCCGCGCCTGGGTCCGACATCCGAGTGGGATACCGCGGCCGCACAGTGCGTGGTCGAGCAGGCCGGTGGCTTTGTGACCGATACCGCTATGCAGGCACTGCGCTACAACACCAAGGATTCACTGCTGAACCCGTATTTCCTGGTGTTCGGCGACGACCGGCGTGACTGGTCGCGGTATTTGTAGGGGGTGTGCGCCGTACCCGCGGTTTTCTCAATCAACCTGTATCGAATCACTCCGCCGTCGCGCCTTGCCGGCGAATGATTCTGCTCACCAGTACCATCAACCCCGCGCCCAGCAGGCCGCCAACCGCATCGGCCAGCACGTCAAGGATGTCGGCAGACCGGCCGGGGACAAACAGCTGGTGCAATTCATCCGAAATCCCGTAGAGCGCAACCAGGGCGACGACAAACCAGAATGACCGGGCACGAAAACCCTGCCGGGCCGCCTTGACCGCACCGGTCAACAGGAACCCGAGAATCCCGAACATAACCAGATGCGCCAGCTTGTCCTGACCCGGGAACAGCAGTGGTAATTTCTGTCCCGTGCTGACTGGAAAGATAATAGATGACCCCCATCCAGCAGAGCGCGGCGAGCAGGAACACAGAGTGGTAACTGCGCTGGGGCATACCCGGCCTAGTGCGCCTCTTGCCGATGCCAGTTCCAGGCGGACTCGATGATTGCTGCCAGGTCTTCGTAGCGGGGAGCCCAGCCCAGGGCCTTGCGGATGCGCGTGGAGTCCGCGATCAACACGGCCGGATCGCCGGCACGCCGGTTTGCGCTGCTGGCTGGAATCGGATGACCGGTTATTACTGCGCGCGGTTTCTATGACCTGTTGCACCGAGTAACCGGTACTGTTGCCGAGGTTGTAGACGGAATTTCCGCCACCGTTCAGCAGGGCCTCCAGGGCCAGCAAATGGGCCCGGGTCAGGTCGCTGACATGGATGTAGTCGCGCACACAAGTGCCATCCGGGGTTGGATAATCCGTCCCGTATATCCTGATAGATTCCCTTTGTCCCGTGGCAACCTGCAGGATTAACGGAATCAGGTGGGTTTCCGGCATATGCCGTTCACCGATCTTGCCGGATGCATCTGCACCCGCTGCATTGAAATAACGCAGGATAGCTGAAGGTCATCCCGGATGCGTGACTGACATCATGCAGCAAACGCTCGACGGCCAGCTTCGTTGCCCCGTAGGGGTTGGTGGGTGCGCATGGATGGTCTTCGGTGATCGGTGTCTGTACGGGCTCGCCGTAGACAGCGGCGGTTGATGAAAAGATGAAATGTTTTATACCCGCCTGCTGCATGGCTTCCAGCAACGTGACGGTATTGACCACATTGTTACGGTAATACGCCAGCGGCTGTTCGACCGACTCGCCCACCAGGGAGTGGGCGGCAAAATGCATCACCGCTTTCACCGGATATTGCCGGAAGACTTTTTCCAGGTCGCCCGGGTTACCCAGGTCACCTTCAATGAAGTCCCCGCCCGGGACCAGGTCGCGGTGTCCGCGTGACAGGTTGTCCAGGGTGACAACGGGGTAATCAGCGCGCAGCAGGTCGAGCACCATGTGTGAGCCGATGTAACCGGCGCCACCGACGACCAGAATGACAGGTTTATCCATTGACCGTTTCTGGTGCGCTTATTTTTCGATTAATTTGAAATGTGTGCTGCTCGCCGCGGGGGTTTCATCACCGGCAGGTGCGTCGGTGGTGCTTCCTGCTTCGGGTTCTTCTTTATCTGTTTCACGGGCGACATTTTGTGCGCTGGCACCAGCCCCGGCCGTTGCCGTCTGGAAGGTGGGGAAGATGCCGCCTTGCTGCTTTTCGCGGGCAACCTCGGTCACCAGGTCGGCATCGATTGTGTGTTTCTGCTCGGCATAGCCATACACGAGCGCGGTGTCGCACAGAATATTGATCAGGCGGGGGACACCATTGCAATAGCTGTGGATGGTCTTGCAGGCAGCCGGTTCAAACAGGTCGGGATTGCCGCCGGCCACTTCGAGGCGGTGGTGGATGTATTCCCTGGTTTCCTCTTCCGACAGGGACTCCAGGTGATAATCGACGGAAATGCGCTGCGCAAACTGCGCCAGTTCCGGGCGGCGCAGGGTGTCGCGCAGCTCACGCTGGCCAACCAGTATGACCTGCAGGGCCTGGTCCTTGTCCGCATTGACATTGGACAGCATGCGCAGCTCTTCCAGCGTATCGACCGACATGTTCTGCGCTTCGTCAACGATCAGAACGGTGCGGCGATTGTTTGCGTATTCGCCGATAATGAAGTCGACGAAACGCTGGTACATCTCGACCTTGTTCAGATTGGAATGTTCGAGATTGAATGCCAGCAGGATCCATTGCAACAGCTCGCCGAAATCACGATGGGTATTGGAAATCAGGCCGACCGTGTGCTCCTGGTCCATATGATCGAGCAGGTGGCGGATCAGGGTCGTCTTGCCGGCACCGATATCGCCGCTGATGACGGTAAAACCGGCCTGGTTCAGCAAGCCGTATTCCAGCAGCGTCAGCGCCATGCTGTGCTTGCCACTCAGATACAGAAAGCCCGGATCCGGCAGGAGGGTGAACGGCTTTTCGCTGAGGTGATAGAATTCTTCGTACATGGCTGCAGATTATTGCTGGCGGGGTTTTGTTACTTCAGCCTTGTTCAGCACGGTACCGATGATATTGGTCGTGCTGAGCAGTTCCACGGCGTCTTGCAGGTCCTGCGCCTGGGTGACACCTTCCTCGACGACCAGCAAGGCCGCATCGATATAGGGTGAAAAGGCGAGGACATCGGCCGAGGAATGGACGGGCGGCAGGTCGAAGATAATTATCCGGCTGGGATAACGTGATTTCATTTCGGTTACCAGCTGCCCCATCTTCGGGGAATTCAGCATCTCGGCCGAATTGGCCAATGGCTGCCCGCCGGGTAACAGCACCAGTTGTTTAATCGAGTCAGGCTGCAGCAGTAACCCGGCAATCGGAATGTCGCTGGTCAGATAGTCGCTCAGGCCTTTATCTACCAGATATACCGAACTGTTCCATCATCCAGGGATGGCGCAGGTTGGCGTCCACCAGCAGCACGGTGTAGTCAACCTCCTTGGCGATGCTGATGGCCAGGTTGATGGCGGTCAGTGTTTTACCTTCACCGCTTCCCGGGCTGGTGACGGCCAGCACATTCCAGTCATTCTCCTTGAAGCGCTGCAGGATCTGTGTCCGCAACAGGTTGTAGGATTCCGTGTAGGCGCTGGGTTCCAGTCCCGCGATGATGCGGTGCTGTTTCAGCAACGCTTTATCCAGACTAACGGCTTGGGTATGTTCATGACTGATACGCGTGGAATCTGTCCGGCCGGTGGGTATACCGGCTGGAGCAGGTGAGCTGCCCTGTCTGCCCTGGCGTTCCTGGCGGGCCTTTTCCAGCGCCTGTTTAATACGTTCCATAAATGTGACTTCTAAACGAACCTGGAATGATAGTATAAAGCCTTTGTATTTCAATAGTTAGGCATCGTGTCTGACGGTGCAGTCAGAAATCCTGATGCCGCGTGGGGTCTTTCGCGTACAACCTGCCATGCAGGGATTACACCGGTGTTACAGCAATCTATCGGGTGGCGGGATAAATACTTTAAAATCAGCCAGTCATGCCGGAGCAGGATGACCTGCGGGTGGCGATACGCCCAACCGGTGGATAAGAAACGGCCGCGGAATCCAGCAAGGTGTATCTGGCTCAGTCGTACCCGCTTGCTACGGTGCTATGTTACTGCTTGCTGTATCTGGAGCCAGAGTTGGTTGTGATGGTGGCGCTCCAGATTAGTTCCGCAGTGTGCAACCCGGGCGATTTCAGCGATGCTTCGGTCAGCATACCCGCAAGTCCGGTAAACCGATGCCGGTTTATCCGCCAACTATATTATCAGCCTTGCGTAATCCGCGGAACCAGAGGACATCCAGTGGCGAGTAAAAGAAGTGTACCAGTAATACCAGTACGACTACGCCGATAACTAATGAAAGCACAATAAGTTTTTTCCAGGTGCTCCGCCTGTTTATCTCCGTGTCGACGGAAAGATAGGGGATGACCGCCAACGGTGTGACACCCAGGATGTTAGCCACACCCTTGGTGCCCCGCACCGCGGAGTTCAGGGTTTCAGCAGCGACAGCTGCGCCCACGCCGGCACCCAGTGCCAGCACCAGGCTGAGAAAGACGATCGCAGGGCGATTCGGACTGACAGGTTCTTGCGGCAGGATGGCAGGATCGATCAGGGTGAATTTTTCACCCTTGCGTTCCTTTTCCATTGACTGGGCGACTTCCGCCGTCATCTGTTTTGCCTTGAGTTCCTGGTAACGACTGGTTGCGTTCCCGTAGGCACGTACCAGTGCGCGGTACTGACCTTCGATTTTCGGCAATTGCAGCAACCTGTCCTCGTAGTCAGCAAGTTTTTCTTTTAATAGTTGCTGTCTCTGCCGGTAGAGTTTGTCCTGAATATCCATTCTTTCGATTTGGGACTGCAGGTTGAGGTAGGCCGGATTGGCCGGATTTTCAGCTGCCGTGGTATCGTCAGCAGGGGTTGCATCGCGGATGCTTTCTTCCAGCGTGGCGATCTGCCGTTTCAGACTTTTTACGTCCGGATGCTCATCGGAGTAAGCCTGCTCTGCGATGACCAGTTCCTGTTGCAGGGTATCGAGCCGGGCGAACTGCTCAGCCTGGGTGTCGACAACACCCACCTCTTTCTCGAGCGCCTTGATCTCGCGTTTTGTGCTGATCACATCCGGGTGGTCGGGAGAATAACGGCTGTACAAACTGATATAGTTTGTCCGTAATAGCTTTAACCGCTGGGCGGGGCTTATGCTGCCTGATTCATCATTCCCAGAGTAGTCATAGGGGTCCAGCAGAGCCAGCTGACCTTGTAAATAAATCTTTGTTTCTTTTGATGTCTGGAGTTGATCGTCAATTTCCCCGATTTCACTTTCCGTGCGCCGCTTCTGATCCTCTATCAGACTCCTTGACTCGGGAAGAAGGTTGATATTTTTCTCCTTGAAGTCAGACAAGGCAATATCCAGGCGCATGATTTCAGCGTTTAGCCGGTCGGCCTCGGCCGTCAGAAAATCATAGGTTTCTGCTGTTTTTTCGGTGCGGGTCTTCAGATTCTCGTTTAAATACAATGATGTCAGTTCGCTGGCCACCTTCTGGACGAGTTGCGGGTGTTCACCGGCGAAACCCACACTGAATGCAATGGTAGCGACACCGGCACCGCCACTGCGCGGGTCCCTGACCTGCGCCTGTATCGTTTCGATTTTGATGTCTTGCCGCATTTTCCGCCAGGATCTGTTCCAGCGGTTTTCGTTTGCGTTCCTTTTCATACAGGC
>CAVYHX010000046.1:0-16052 GCA_963768415.1 uncultured Gammaproteobacteria bacterium | reverse complement strand
GCACCGGGAGATCCCGCTGCAGCGGCCTGCGTGTCGAACAGGGCAAGCGCACCCTGCTTCAGGCTCTCCAGTATTGTCACCGGTTCATCCAGGCCATCGACACAGACCGCTTCCAGATAAAACCCAAGCGCGGTCTCGACCGCCTGTTCCCAGCCCGGTTCCACACTGATTTCCTGCGCCAGGCGCGGCGCATCCTGCAGCCGTGTGACTTCAGCCAGCCGGTGACCTGTTCCGAACGCTGTCCCAGGGCGGCCTTTTGCAGTGTTTCCAGTGATGCGAGTTGGCCGCGCACATCATGGTGTACGCTTTGCAGGGTAGCGAATTTCCTGTTCCTGCCGCTCCAGTCCGGTGCGGACATCGGCGATGCGACGCACCGAATCCTCCAGCCTGACCTGGGTATCCGCAACCGCCGTTTCCCGGGCTTCCGTGGTGACCGCCAGCTGCTCAATCTCCACTTCCAGCGACTGGCTGCCAAGGGACTCTTGCTCCTGGTCCATACGGACGAGCCGATCATCCAGCTGCTGCATTTGGCGTTCCAGATGATCCA
This sequence comes from uncultured Gammaproteobacteria bacterium, assembly GCA_963768415.1. Classification (GTDB taxonomy): domain Bacteria; phylum Pseudomonadota; class Gammaproteobacteria; order UBA9214; family UBA9214; genus CAVYHX01. The sequence continues at coordinate 15,505 of CAVYHX010000046.1, read as the reverse complement.
GGCGGGTACGCTCCACCTGGGCGGACTGCGAGCGCTCTGCAGCACGCCGGTTGAATTCATCCCATTCTTCCTGCCAGGCCTGCATTGACTGTTCGGCCGCCTGCAATGCAGCGGTTGATTTCCCGGTGCGCTCACCTGCCGCAGTCAGCTCCGGACCGACCGCATCCAGATCGCGGGTCAGCGCCGCGAGGCGTTCGCTATCAACCGCAATGTGTTCCTCGATTTCACCCAGCGTCTGTTCGACACGCGAAAATTCCTGCTGCTGCTGTGCGCGCGACTCCCGGTTGTGCTGAATGGCCTGCTCGATACGCGCAACGTCTGCGCCGAGTTTGTAATAACGGCCCTGCACGGTGTTGAAGCTGTCATTCGCCCCGGTCAGGCTGTCGCGCAGTTTTTCCAGTTCCGCCTCGATACTGCGTTGCTCCGCAAGCTCGGACTTCCATGGCAAGTTCGCGCTCATGGATCAGGCGCTCGCGCTCGCTGCTCTCCGTATGCATGGCGTGATAACGCAATGACAACAGTTCCGCCCTGACCTGGCGCTCCTCTTCCTTGAGTTCCTTGTAACGCTCCGCCGCGCGTGACTGGCGCTTCAGTTTGTCGAGCTGCTTTTCGATTTCTTCCAGCAGGTCATTCAGGCGATCCAGGTTTTCGCGGGTGTGCCGGATGCGGTTCTCGGTCTCGCGGCGCCGTTCCTTGTATTTCGAAATCCCGGCGGCCTCTTCCAGGAACGCGCGCAGGTCATCCGGCTTGGCCTCGATCAGGCGCGAGATCATGCCCTGCTCGATAATGGAGTAACTGCGCGGACCCAGACCGGTGCCGAGAAAGATGTCGGTAATATCGCGCCGCCGGCAGCGCGTGTTGTTCAGGAAGTAGTTGGACGTGCCGTCGCGTGACACCTGGCGGCGGATGGATATTTCGTTGTACCCGGCGTACTGGCCGCCGATGGTGCCGTCGCTGTTGTCGAAGACGAGCTCGACGCTGGCGTGGCCGACCGGCTTGCGCGCGGAGGAGCCGTTGAAGATGACATCGGCCATGGAATCGCCGCGCAGGTGCTTGGCCGACGATTCCCCCATGACCCAGCGCACGGCGTCGATAATATTGGACTTTCCGCAGCCGTTCGGGCCGACGACGCCGACGAGATTGCTGGGCACATGGATGGTCGTGGGGTCGACGAAGGACTTGAACCCGGCCAACTTGATTTTGGACAACTGCATGGACGATTAGATTACTCGAATCAGGCTTCCGTATACAACATTTTTGTTGTTACCCGCGCTTGCACCCAGCATCTTGTGTTAGTAACCTGCAGGCCATGACGACGCAACCCGGCAAGGCAGCTGGAGACATTTCCCAATCCGCATCCGGACCGGGATTACACCATCCGGATCCGAATGCCGGAATTCACCTGTCTGTGCCCGAAGACCGGCCAGCCGGACTTCGCCACCCTGCATCTCGACTACATCCCCGACCGGCTGTGCGTGGAACTGAAGTCGCTGAAGCTGTACGTGTGGTCCTTCCGCGACACGGGCGCATTTCACGAAGACGTCACCAACCGCATTCTGGATGACCTGGTGGCAGCGACCCAGCCCCGCTGCGCTGCGGCTACGGGCCGAATTCATTGTCCGCGGCGGGCTCTACACCGACGTGGTCGTCGAACACCGCCAGCCCGGACTGGACCCCCGCCTCCGCGACAGTTCTTGAATAACTTACTGTTTTAATTAATATATTTTATATTTTTCGGCCAACACCCCGACACCATGGCGCATTTCCTCGGCATCGATATCGGGACGTCGGGATGCCGCAGCTGCCTGATCGACGCCGCGCGCCGGCATTCGGGCCGGCATCCAGGTACCCCTTCCGCCCCCCGACCGCCAGGGCGCCGCCGTCGAACAGGACCCGGAGGTGTGGTGGTCGGCCCTGGCGGAGAATCTGGACCGGCTGGCTGACCGGGTGCCGCTCGCTGGTATCCGTGCCATTACGGTGGACGGCACCTCCTCGACCCTGCTCGGCTGCAGCGCCAGCGGCCGGCCGCTGGCCCCGGCACTGATGTACAACGATGCGCGCGCGCTCACAGCGGCGCAGCAGGTCGCCCGCGTGGCACCGCCGGACTGCGCGGCACACGGTCCCAGTGCCAGCCTGGCAAAGTTACTCTGGTTGCTGCAATCGCCCGCCGGCCGGCAGACCCGACACTTCCTGCACCAGGCCGACTGGCTGCTGGGCAGATTGAGCGGGCACTACGGACAGACGGACGAAAATAATGCCCTGAAGCTGGGCTACGATGTCATCAACCGTTGCTGGCCGGAATGGCTGGCGCAACTCGATATCCCGCCGGCCGTGCTGCCGGTGGTGACCCCGGCAGGCACGCCCATCGGGCGGCTGGCACCCGCATGGTGCAACCGCTGGGGCATGTCAGCAGACACTCGTCATTGTCAGCGGCACCACCGACAGTACGGCCGGTTTCCTCGCCACCGGTGCCGGTCCGGGTACCGGTGTCACCACCCTCGGCAGCACCCTGGTGGTGAAAATCGGCTCCGCACAGCCGGTGTTTGCGCCCGCGTACGGCATCTACAGTCACCGCCTGGGCGACACAGTGGCTGGTTGGCGGCGCCTCCAATTCGGGCGGCGCGGTGCTGGCACAGTATTTCAGCGCCGCAGAGATCGAACAGCTATCCCGGCAGATCCGGCCCGGGCAACCCACCGGCCTGGATTACTACCCGCTGGTGGCGCCGGGAGAACGCTTCCCGGTCAATGATCCGGCACTGGCGCCGCGCCTGGACCCGCGACCGGACGCGGACGTCGTTTTTCTGCAAGGCATCCTCGAAGGTATCGCGGAAATCGAATGGCGCGGTTACCGGCGCCTCGCCGAGCTGGGCGCGCCCTGGCCTGAACGGGTCGTCACCACGGGCGGCGGCGCGGTCAACCGCGCCTGGCGTACAATCCGCGCCAACCGCCTGGGGGTGCCGGTGGACGGTCGCCGCGCACCAGGAGGCCGCCTATGGCGCGGCGCTGCTGGCGCGGCAGGGTTACACCAGGTACAAGACGAGATACATGAAAGATTCCTTCTCCGGCGCCCACTATCTGATCGAAGGACTGCGGCTGATCCGCGCACCCGGTCTGCGGCGCTATGTCGTGATTCCCCTGCTGATCAGTACGTTTGTATTCACCGCCGCCTTGCTGGTCCTGAACCACTGGCTGGACATCCTGATCAAACTGCTGGTCGCTTACCTGCCGTCCTGGCTGGACTGGCTGCGCTACCTGGTGTGGCCGGTATTCGGGCTGGCCGGCGTGCTCATCGTGTTCTACACCTTTTCGATACTGACCAACCTGATTGCGGCACCCTTCAACGGCCTGCTGGCCGAGGCCGTGGAGAAACACCTCACCGGCCAGCCCGTCGCCACTGATGGCTGGAAAACCGTCGTCAGGGACATCATCCCCAGCCTGTTGTCCGAGCTGCGCAAGCTGCTGTATTTCCTGCTGCGCGCCATCCCCCTCGGACTGCTGTTTCTGATTCCCGGGATCAATATTGCCGCACCGTTTATCTGGGCCCTGTTCAGCGCCTGGATGCTGGTCATCGAATACATGGACTACCCGATGGCCAACCATTTGCTGCACTTCTCCGGCACAACGCAAGATCCTGCGCCAGCGCCGCCTGCTGGCCTATGGCTTCGGCGGCAGCTCCCTGCTGATGACCCTGATACCGGTCATCAACTTCCTCGCCATGCCGGCATCGGTTGCCGGTGCGACTGCGCTGTGGGTCGGGGAATTGCAGGGGGAAGAATAATAGCGACCGAACAACGCTGCCGAACACAATGATCTGTCATGCACGACCCTGCGCAGCACCGCGTCTCATGCCGCAGCACCTACCGTCAATGCGAGCGCAGCGAAGTCTCCATGCAATTGATGATCCCTGTATGAGATAGCTGCACTGCGCTCGCAATGACGGATAAATTCAGAGGTCTGTAAATATTCCTGCAAGCGCCGCACGCCCTCCTCCAGGTGTTCCATCGAGGTCGTGTAGGCGAAACGCACATGACGCTCCGGCTGATGGATGCCGAAATCGATTCCGGGAGTGATCGCCACGCCGGCCTGCTCCAGCAGGTCCTGTGCAAAGCGGAAGCTGTCATCCGTGAAACGGCTGCAATCGGCATAGAGATAAAAGGCACCGTCCGGAGTCACCGGGATATCGAAACCGAGTGCGCGCAGCGCCGGCAACAGATAGTCGCGCCGGCGCTGCGAACTCCGCGCGCCGGGACTCGAGCACGGCGATATTTTCCTCATCGAAGGCCGATAACGCCGCATGCTGCGCCAGGGTCGGCGCGGCCAGAAACAGGTTCTGCGCCAGCTTGTCCAGCGCCGGCACCAGTTGCACGCGGCGCAACCAGCCAGCCCAGCCGCCACCCCGTCATACCGAAGTATTTGGAAAAACTGTTGATCACGAAAATATCATCAGCCACTGTCAGTGCACTGACCGCCGCTTGCCCGTAGGTCAATCCGTGATAGATCTCGTCGACAATCAGACTGCCACCCTGCGCCGTTGTGATGGTGTAATACTCATTGAGGGTGTCGCTGTCCAGCAAGGTACCCGTCGGGATTCGAGGGTGACGCTACCAGTAGCGCCGCGGTCTGTCCTGTCCAGTATTCACGTACCTGGGCGGGTCGTCGGCTGATAGGCGGACGCGGCAGTCACCGGTATACCCACGGTTCACCGTTCAGCAGATAGACGAAATTGCGGTTGCAGGGATAACCGGGATCGGCCATCAGGACCCTGGCGCCCGGATTAACCAGCACCGCCAGCACCAGTTGCAGGGCGGCGGACGCACCGGGCGTGATCACAATTCGTTCCGGCTGCGACCTCCACACCGTAGCGCTCACGGTAGAACGCGGCAATACGCACGCGCAGTGCAGGTAACCCCACGGCAGGCGTGTAGTGAGTTTCTCCTGCCTGCAGGGCCCTGATCCCGGCATCAATAACCGGTTTTGGCGTCACGAAGTCCGGCTCGCCGATCTCCATGTGGACAACTGATCGCCCGGCAGCCTCCAGTTCGCGCGCACGCGCCAGCAGTGCCATCACGTGGAACGGCTGAATCGCGCTCATGCGATCCGCCGTTTTCATTATCCACCGGCCTGTGCACCGCGACGCTGCAGACAATCTGCATGCAGGCGCTGCAGGTAGGCTACATCGACCAGCGAATCAGGCGGTAACGCGCCCGCAATGGCATGACACGGCTGCCCGGGTTCACCCAGGTGGTCCACTACCTGGGCTGCGCCGGTGAAATCCTGGTCCCGGGTAAAATGGTTGATGGTAATCAGGGTATCGACCCCCGCTGCCAGTGCAGACTGCAGGCCATTGGCGGAATCCTCGATGGCCAGACACTGGTCAGCAGCGAGCCCCAGCTTGTCCAGGGCATATTCATATATATCCGCTGCAGGTTTCTTCTTCGGCTACTACATTACCGGCCGCTATGACATCAAACCATTGCGCTACATCAGCCGTGAAACTGTGTTCCAGCAAGGCCGTCACATTCGCCTCGGTTGTGGTCGTCACAATAGCCAGCCGCAATCCTGCATGGCGCGCCTCGTGTATCAGCCGCTCGACACCGGGAGACAGGGGTACCTCGCCCTGCAGCCAGTGCAGCTGTATAGAAAACCGTCTTGCGGGCATGCAGCTGCGCAATATACTCATCCGAAATACCGGCAACCGGACGGGCAGCATGAAACGCATCGAGAAAATAACGGATGCGCTCCTTGCCACCGGTCACTGCCAGTAACTCGTGATACAGGTCGCGGCTCCAGTTCCAGTCAAGACCCGCTTCGGCAAATGCGGAATTGAATGCACCACGATGCACCTCTTCGGTATCAGCCAGGGTACCGTCAACATCTAAAAGCAAAGCCTGTAATTCCTGTTTGCATCAGCAGCGTCCTGTTATAAACATACCAATCACGGGGTTAGTTATACACAAGGGATGAGCACCCTGTATATGGCCTGTTTCGACCCCGCTTCCTTGACTAATGATAAAAGTGGCGTATAAATAACGCCCCTGTAAGGATTACCTGGTAGTGATAGATACCAGAAAGTAGGTCAGAATCAGCAATTTTATATAGTCCAAACAGCATAGTTAACCTGTATGGATTTGGAGAACACATTCATGGCGGCGACAAAGAAATCTGCAACATCCAGGGCACCGGCAAAGAAAAGGACTGCGGCGAAAAAGAAGACCGTCAAGGAAGGCTGCGCCCAAAAAGTCCGCTGCCAGGAAGAAAGCACCCGCCCGAAAGAAAGCAGTAACAAAAAAAGCGGTAACAAAAAAAGCCCCCACCAAGAAATCCACCTCCAAAAAGAAAGTCACAGCCAAAAAGGCAACCCCGAAAAAGACGGCCCCCAGGAAGACCGCCCAGATTCGGACGCTCAAGCCCAGGAAATCCAGTACTGCCTCGCAGATCGGGCCGGTTCCGGGTATCGCCCCGTACAAGGAAGAGAAGGGCGAGGACTACATGAATGAAAGTCAGATCGAACACTTCAAGAATATTCTCCTGACCTGGAAGCGGGAATTGATGGAGGAAGTCGACCGGACTGTGCATCACATGCAGGACGATGCAGCCAATTTCCCCGACCCGAATGACCGCGCCACCCAGGAATCCGAATTCAGCATGGAGTTACGAGCCCGGGATCGCGAGCGTAAATTAATCAAGAAAATCGAAGAATCCATGCGCAACCTGGAGAATGACGAATTTGGTTATTGCGAGGCCTGCGGCGTGGAAATCGGCGTCAAGCGGCTGGAAGCACGGCCGACTGCGACCCTGTGTATTGACTGCAAGATACTTGACGAAATCCGGGAAAAACAAATGGGCTGAGCCCTGCATGGCATCGAACACAGCAAAGCCGGCGCACGCCGGCTTTATTTTTTGTCATTATTCATGCAGTTTCCCGCTTGTCAAACAGGGCGCGCGGCGAGTATACAGAAACGATGCATGAACCAGAAAAAACCACCCGGAAACAGCGTGGCCGGTTTGCCCCGTCGCCGACCGGTCAGCTGCACTTCGGCTCACTGATTGCGGCTGTCGGCAGTTTTCTCGATGCACGCCATCACGGCGAGGAATGGCTGGTACGCATCGAGGATATCGATCCGCCACGGGAAGTCGCACATGCTGCAGATGATATCCTCAGATCACTGGAAGCATTTGGCATGGCCTGGGACGGTCCCGTGGTCTATCAGAGCAAGCGCGGCAATGTATATGCTGCGGCGCTGAATACACTGACCCTGCAACACCAGGTATATGGCTGCGCCTGCACCCGCAAGGAAATTGCCGACAGCGCCATGCAGGCAGACTCGGGCGCCATTTATCCCGGCACCTGCCGCAAGGGACTGCCGAAGGGCCGGAAAGCGCGCGCGCTCCGCGTCAAGGTCGAGCCCCGCGAAATCTGCCTCGAGGACAGGCTGCAAGGTACGTTCCGGCAGCAACTGGACCGGGATGCGGGTGATTTCATCATCCGGCGTGCGGACCAGCTGATCGCCTATCAGCTGGCCGTGGTCGCGGATGACGATGAACAGGGAATCAGCCGGGTCGTGCGCGGCGCTGATCTGCTGGAATCGACACCCCGGCAAATTTACTTGCAACATCTGCTCGGCTTTCACACACCGACTTATTTACATCTACCGGTCGCAACCGGCCTGAACGGCGACAAGCTCAGCAAACAAACCCGTGCGCAACCGGTAACGGCCGATGACCGCAACCGGACAATCGTTGATGTGCTGCGTTTCCTGAAACAGACTGTGCCTGATTCACCCGATGACGCTACCCGGGACGAACTCTGGGAATGGGCCATTGACCACTGGAATGCCAGCCTCATTCCGGCGCAACGCAGTATGCCGGCCCCGGCACGGTATATCTCCCCTTAAACGGCTGCACCGATGAATTGACCTTTACTGCAGGGATGGCGGCGACAGCCCGCCTGTTTAAACAAGGTCTGTGTATGCTATTACACTGATACTGTCTTTCACGAGTGAGCGTTAACGATAAGCTGATGATTACATCCAGTGATTTCAAGCCCGCCTGGTGGCTGCCGGGACCGCATCTTCAGACACTGTATCCGTCACTGTTACGTGCCCGCCGGACACCGGCACTGGTACGCGAACAGATAGAATTGCCGGATGGAGATTTTGTCGATATCGACTGGACGAAAGATACCGGCAATGCGCTGGTGCTGGTACTGCACGGCCTGGAAGGCTCGCTGGAATCACATTACACAGGGAACATAATTTTCGCCCTGGCGAAGCAATCCTATACCGCGGGATTGATGTATTTTCGCGGCTGCAGCGGCACCCCGAACCGGCTGGCACGCCGTTACCACTCCGGGGACACTGCTGATCTCGACCACGTAGTCAGGCTTCTCGGGATTCGCCATGGCACGCGACCAATAGCTGTGCTGGGTTATTCGCTCGGCGGCAATGTCCTGCTCAAGTGGCTCGGTGAACAGGGCGCAAAGGCACCGGTGACAACGGCTATCGCCATCTCTGTACCCTTTGACCTGAATAGTGCCGCGCTGCAGCTCGAGTCAGGCATCGCGCGCATTTACCAGCGCCACCTGTTGAAAAAACTCAGGCATTCGATCTCCGCCAAGGCACTCCGGCATCCACCGCCCTACCCGCTGGAGCGGCTGCATGAATTGAGGACATTTCGCCAGTTCGATGATGCGATAACGGCCCCATTGCACGGATTCCGGGATGTGGACGACTACTACACCCAGTCAAGCTGCAAACAGTATCTTGGCGGCATTAGCGTGCAGACGCTGATACTGCACGCCCGGGATGATCCCTTCCTGCCCAGCCGGGCGATCCCCGCGCAACAGGAGCTCAGCCCTGCGATCACACTGGAACTTGCCCGTCATGGTGGTCATGTCGGTTTCGTCGCCGGATCCAATCCACTGCGGCCGCAATACTGGCTCGAGACACGCATCATTGAACAGCTGCGCCGGCTGTGTTGAGAGAACAGCGGCTGTCGCACCACACCCCGATTCAGGTTTCAAGCGCCTGTTCCAGTTTTTTCGCAACTGGAAGTTAATCTTATCATTCTGTTTTATATATTGTTTTTTTAATATGTGAACCAGTTCAACATCAAGACGATCAGGGTGGTGCCGTTACAAATTCATATAAGGCAAGCCGGGTTACAGCAGGCAAGACCCGGCACGGGTTCAACACCACACTCATCGAGTGAACATGCGCAAGTCATTTGTCACACTGTTACTGCTGCTCACCGTCACGGCCGTCTCCGCCGGCAATGACATCTGGCAAACGCTGTTCAAGGAAAAACTCATGGAAGCGACCCAGGGCAACAGTAATGCCCAGTATGAAGTGGGTGCAATGTATCAAAATGGCCGTGGCGTTCAGGCCAGTCGTGACAAGGCAATCGAGTGGTATGAAAAAGCGGCCGCGCAAAATAACTCCAAGGCCGTCTCGCGCCTGAAGCTGATGCAGGCCAGTCGGGAACGTTTTAAAAAGGAACTGGACCAGGCAGGCAAGGGCAGCATAGAAAGCCAGTATAACCTGGGTAATATGTTTACGCGTGGTATCGGGATCGATACCAACCTGAAAGAAGCGCGCGAATGGTACCGCAAGGCCGCGGATACGGGACATGAAAAAGCGGAATACCAGCTGGGGCTTATCTACTATGAAGGCAGGGGCGTAAGCAAGAATGCGGTGACTGCATACCAGTGGTTCAATAAATCAGCAGAAAAGAAATATCCACCGGCACAATATTACCTCGGCAAACTTTATGCTGCTGGTGAAGGCGTCAAGAGAAACTATACAACGGCACTTGCATGGTTCACCAGGGCCGTAGATGGCGGCTTTGACCAGGCTCGCGGTGAAATGATTGATATGGCGGAAAAACTCAAGACCCCGCAACAAACAGTCGCGGCAGCACCCGCACCACCACCGCCGGCAACAACCGCATCAGCCGGAACGACCAGGCGCGTGAAATCCGCCGAAAACCGGCGCCGGTCCATCATGGAAACACTGATGCTGGCAACCTGGCAAAGAAATGAAGCCCCGTCATCCTATCTTCCCTCAGCCGTCAATAACTGCCGGACTGCAGACCGGGAAATCATTTGCTACAGTGATGACCAGACGCGTACTACTCTTACCAACAGGGTAAAATACAAAACGAAATCATATATCGGCGGATTCTCGGAACAGGGGACGTTCCAGGTTGAATACCGGAATCTTGTCATCGACGTCGAACAACTCACCACCCCGGCGACAGACGAAGCAACCGGCATCAATGACCAGGGTACAGCCGACCAGGGTTTCAAAATAAAAACCGGCTGGGGCAAGGAACATCGACTCGAGTGCCGGTTACAGGACAACACGACCATATCCTGTCTCAAGGACAAGACTCATCGCATTGAATTCGTCAGCCCACAACAGGTCGCAGACAGAAAATAGGCATTTTCGGCACACTCGACCGCAGCGCCCGGCAGGAGCACGTCCAGTCTGACCCGGGCAACAAGCAGAAAATCCGCCTTTCCCCGGCCACCCGTGCGCAAGCCCGGCGCTGGTTCGACAAAATCCGGATGTCTGGTTAGCATACCACCAGCTACAACTGTAGAATCAAGATCACCATTTATGCATCTTCACCGGCACAATAATCCATCGCGCTCAGGGTCGTATTTCAAAATACTCCTGCTGCTGTTGCTACTGTCGCTGTTTTGGTTAACCACTGCAGGCGCACAATCAGCCGCAGGCATTCAGCCCCCGCCATTACCGGCCTCATTCATCGATATTCCGCTGCAGCTGTCTCTCGAGCCCCTGATCAATGCGGCTGAAAAGACGCTCCCGTACCAGGCGGGCAACTGGCGCACCTGGAAGGACTGGCACGGTATAAAGTCACAATACCGTGGCTGGCGCGGGCCGCTCAGCATTACTGCCTCAGGCGATGTGCTATTGGTTCAGGCGCATATCCGTTACTGGATCAGGGCGCACAAAAACTTGCTTGGTGCGGTCAACCTGAAAGCCAGCTGCGGCATCGATGAACCACCACGACAGGCAGTGATCGGCATGCAGGTCCGCCTGGAGATGGGGACCGGACTGGACCTTGAGACCGGAGTTTCGCATCCTGCCGACCCGGTTTCTCGACCGTTGCGAAATGACCATCGCGAATATCGATGTCACGCCCGTCGTCGAGAAGGAATTCCGCAAGCAAATGCAAAACAGCCTGCGTGCGGCGCTCATGACAGCTTGCTCCCGGCGTGAATGCAATCCGGCAGCAGGCACAGCGAACCTGGTCGTTATTGCAGGAACCGGTAGCGCTCGGACAGGACAACTGGTTAATGCTCAGGCCGACGGGTGTCGCGCTGTCGCGCATAACCGGCCGGGGAAATACATCGATGCACAGCTTGCCATTGCCTTGCAGCCGGTGCTGGTGACCGGAGCTGAGCCCGCCGGCAAACCGGTGCCGCTGCCACCACTGGGACAGTATTACCCCCGCTCCTCCGGGCTGAATCTGCACCTGGGTGTGAACCTCGATTTTGCACGACTCAACCAGCAGCTTGCCGATACCCTGGCCGGCAAATCCTTTGATCATCAAAGGCCGGAAGGCGGAAATCAACACGTTCAGCATGACGGGCAGCGGGCAGGAAATCCGGGTACGCATGGAGTTGACCGGCGAGGTAGACGGGATTGCAGAGCTGCGTGCGCAGACCAGCTATGATACGCAGGGCCGGAAACTGGAATTGCGCGACCTGACATTCAACTATGATACGGATGACTTCGCCATGGGATTCCTGGCGGAAGCATTTCATGAACACATCCGTCAGACGCTGGAAAATGCAGCTAACCAGGCATTGGCACAGCAACTTGACTTGCTGAACGAGCGTCTCGCGACCTTACTGAAAAGAATCACACCTGCCGGTGTGACACTTGATACGTCCGCCATGCAGCTGCGGTCAGTGCGAATACATATCGTACAACAGGGTATCAGGCTGGACGGGACCGCCACCGGGAGCATCCGGCTCGTGTTGCACTGACCCGTGGCAAGCGCAAATTCTTGTATAAGAATTCCAGACAGTAGCGGAACCGGCCATAAGCGAACATCACAGTCCGTTCGAACCGGACAGTTATCTGTTCGCCATCGAGAATACTATTTTTCTTGCGCGGCTACCGGATACGCATCTAGCGGGGCCTCAAATGCGATAAACAAAACGCAATCATCTCCCCTGGCGCAGTAAGCTTCATGCGGGCGTTCGGCCGGGCCATATGCATATGATCCGGCCGCAACGATCGCTGCCTGCTGGCCCTCATAAGTAACATGGAGTTCACCGGAAAGAAGAACCATACGCTCGGCAGATGTATGCCAGTGAAGGGGAATAGTGAAATCTCCCGGCACCTTAAACAGAATATCGACGTTCGGTACGGCAGGATCCCCGTGAAGGACCGCTATCTCACATCCAGCCGGTATGAACTCGGGACAGGGCCCCCATTTCAGTCGAGTGTCGTTGGCCGCAATAACCAGAGCTGGCTCGCTTGCGACTGTACCAGAACAAACAAACAACATTACCCAGACGAACGCGGACATAAGTGTGTGGCGTATGGTCATGGATCAAACCCCTTGTCTGAATTCATGTAATTGTTGCACGAAACCCAACGAAAGTCCGTTCAGGGTCGCACCCGCTCATCTGACTAATTTACCCAGGCACTTCCGATTCCTGCCAGTTCGGTCATTGAGAATCTGGAGACGCTGAAAAGCGGACATCGAAACGCCTGAGACAACCGGTAGGCGTGTTGTTTGCGCCGCTCCGGTTGAGTGGCTTCTTGGGCAGACAAAGCATTCAGGATGTCATATCCGCTGGCTTTACTATAACGCCAACCAACACACCGGCCACAATGGCTTCAACCAACGTCCCGGCAAACCAACTGACTGCCAGAGATAACGGGATCGGCATGTAAGAGTACGAACCAAAACCCATTGATATACCTGCCGCCAATCCGAAAAGCGCCCCGAATTTAATACCAGTTGCAGCTGATTTATTACCAACAAAGACGCTGTATATAATTACAAAACATGCAGTGTACGCCAGCGTAACCAGATACATTAGCGGCATATTCATATCTTCCATTGGACGCCACAGATCAGCTGTTGCTTTGTAAGTCTCCTCCAGGAGGAGGCCATGAATCAACATATCGAGGACTGACCATGCGATGAATATTGCAACAATCGCTATAATTGTTTTCTTTAACATTCAATAGCCTCCCAATTCCAGGGACAGTATACTTATCTACCGGTTCGAAATATCTTACCGGCTTCGACATACAATTTAGCAGAAAATAATTATGTATACTGTCCCCTTTGTACTCTGGGCACTATGAATTTTTTTCGTTCTCCAGAGCCTTTTCTGCGACCTCTTCGTAGAGATGAATTACCTCGGCGCAAAACTTATGCCATTCGGGGTGTCTGTCTATAAGGTGTTTGCTTTGTTGCGCATCATGGGCAACCATAGCCATGAACTCCAGATCCGAGTCGTTAAACACCTCGCCACGGTCAACCCTGCTCTTGAGTTCGAGCAACCGGGGAAGCCTTTGCCGCTCGAACCGCTCTATCAAAGCATAAATGACGCCAACCTCATCTTCGTGTGTAGTCACGCCCTCCTCCTGACGAATACGAACATACCGATTTGATTGCCTTCGTTTGCTATCACGTCTTGCCAAGACGGGCAGTGGTATTATTTTTTTTAACCTGGCATGTGCACTTGAATACTCACTTCTTTCCCAAGTATAGTCAAAATTACTGAACGGTTTTTACATGATGGAATTCTGCCGGGGAGCACCTTTTCATGATTGTCAAACGGCGCCGTCTCTATAATTTGCCAGGCACAGAAAACCCCATATTGCGGAAATGAATCGGTCTTTACCCGGTATCGCTGCACACCAGTCAGCCAGGGTCAGCCCTGAAATAGTCACCGCTGGCCGGTTACCCGTAATTCCAGCCTTGAATATTAACGTTTATCGACAATAATTAGATCAACTGCCGCGGCCTGACTCTGGGACCTGTTGCAATGCCCCGATATTCATTATCGGATTTCGGGTGATTTATGGTTCAACCCGGGGAAATTGCCACTTTAGACATCTGTGATAAAGCCAATATGAAAACGCTTGTTAATACCACATTGTCAGGATTGCGAACTGTCTTTCGACACAGGATAAAGGAAAGAGAATCCCGGCAGCGATATGACGCCAAAGTTACACGCGCAATGGAACAGCTGATTGATGCCACGGATAGCAGAATCCGGCTGGTGAGTGGCTACAAGAGGAAATTGCAGCACGTTACGCGTAATACCCTCGAATTCACCGATGACATTGTCAAAATGATTCCCTCGGCAATTGATGTCTGCCGCAAGAACTTCATCTCTGATCCCTATGTCAATGCTTTTTTTGTAAACGTAACCGACTTGCAAACGATATTCAGTCAAAGTTCTGAAATACGGGAGTTTATCGATGAACACGGCAACCAGGTAATACCCGAGTGTTGTGCCCTGCTGTGCATGCGGAAAACAGAGAAACCGGTTCTCGGCATGGAACTCACGGGTGACGTTCTGAACAGGGATGTGCAACAGACCGCGGTAAGTTTCTCGGATCACCGGATCTATTCGCCTGCTCCGACAGAAAGCGAAACGCGCGAGGGACTCAGGCAATGTCTGTATGGGGGCCTGGTTACCAATGCGCTTGAACACATCATGATGGGGAAACTGGCTTTTCACCGACTCCAGCTTGATCACCAGAAGCTGCGCGCAAGGTTAAGAAACCTCCAGCAACAGATGAAGAAAATGGATCAGGATACCCCGGCGGCTGCCAGGATGAGGCATGAAACCGAAGTGGTCAGGCAGAAACTTGGTGAGGCAGCTGAAGCACTGCTCAATTCTCATCTCCCATCACCAGAGGAGTCTCTCAACCAGTTAATTACTGTACTTAACCAGCCAGATGATTTCATTCGGCTTAACAAACTCTCACTGAGGCTCAACAAAATGGGCATCAAGATCGACGAGAATTCAATGCAAGCCTGCAATCAGATAGATCTGACCGAGGTGGTGATTCGGACGGAATTGCCCCGCGTGGTTACTCTGGCCAGATTCCCACTGAGCGAACTTCCCCCCAGATCTGACCTTTTTGCGCATGGGATGTTTTCGTAATCCCCGTCGAAAACCAGGCAGGGTTGCGGGAGGAATCAACTGTATACGGAAAAGTTCCCTTCTGGAAAAGCTTGGGGAAGCCCGGGTTTATTCCTCATTGCGACGACTACATGGAGAAGGTGAGCCATTATTACGGGCATAGCCCGGGTCGAGAGGCTGGCCTGGGCCATGCAGGAGGTAGAGTACCAACAGTAGGCGCCTTTAGGCGACGCATGGAGCGGTTACCGAGGAACAAAATGATTAAGCAACCTCCAGGCAACTGGTTTCGTAGTGTGAGGTTGCCGCGCTATGCTCGCAACAACGGGAATACTTCAATATTAGAGCTTCCCT
>CAVYHX010000045.1:0-17799 GCA_963768415.1 uncultured Gammaproteobacteria bacterium | reverse complement strand
CACTGCGCCGCCCTTTTCCGCCTGTTCGCAGGCGCTGCTTGACAGTTGATCGGCCTGGCGGGCATTGTCGGCGTTCTGCCGGACGGTGGTTGTCATCTGCTCCATGCTGGCAGCCGTTTCCTCCAGCCGCGAGTCCTGTTCCCGGGTGCGGCTGGCGAGGTCTGCATTACCCGCGGCAATTTCCTGCGAGCCATGCAGTACCGAGTCTGCAGCGGTGCTGATATTTCCCATGACCTGCGTGAGCCTGCTGATTGTCCTGTTGGCATCATTCTTCAGCTGGCCATAGGAACCCTGGTAATTGGATTCGATATTATTGGTCAGGTCGCCCTCTGCCATGGCGCCGAGTACCCGCAGTGTGTCCCTGATCACGTGTTCGTTGACATCGACAAGGTTGTTGACGCTCTTGCTCAGCATTTCGAAGAAGCCGGACTTGTCGGCGAGCGTGATACGCTTGTCCAGATCACCTGCCAGTGCACTGTCTACTATGCGCTGTATCTCGCTTTCAACCACCACCTCCTGGGTGCGGTCTTGCCATACCAGGGCTGTACCCAGGCGATTGCCTTTGGCATCCGTGACGGGATTGGCGGTTAAGTGCAGGCTGCGTCCGCCCAATGACAGCTCTGAACTATGGGAGTCCGTCAGGGTGTCAAGCAGACTGCGGATACGTGCGGGATCCTTGTAGAATACATCAATACTCGCACTCATCAGTGTATCCGCATCGAAATCCGGCAGGTCTTTGCGAAAATCCTGTTCAGAAAAATGCATCAGGTTGTGCAATGCATCATTCAGGTAAATGATGTTGTAATCCGTATCGGTAATCATCACACAGGCATCGACGTTGTCCAGTGCCTGGCGGATGCGCCCGTTTTCCGCGGCGGCATCACGATCAGCCTTGATGCGATCGCGCAGATTGTCGCGCATGGTGATCATGGACGCGTAAACTCCGACTGGCGGCTTGTCCGTTGTCAGGTTTATGTCGAGGTTACCGCCGGCTATGGCTTCGGCAATTTGCTGCAGGTGGGCGGAATCGGTGCCCAGTTGGAGTTGGATGCGCCGTGCCAAAAACCAGCCAACCAGAATCGTAAAGACCGTCGCCAGAATGGCGATTATCGCCGAGCTGTTGACAAGCTTCTTGTATACTGTCTGTACAATATCCCTGGAGCGGGTAGCCAGTCCCGCGTTTATGACACCAAGTTCCCCAAGGTTGTCGTGGATTGACTGCAGGACCGGTTGTAGCTCGGTGCGCGTAATATATACATCGTTACGCCACTGCTCGCCGCTGTGCACGCCCATCATGTTGATCAGTTCATAATCAAATTTCTTTAGCAGTGGTTTTATATGGGAAAATGATTCTTCCTGGTCGAATGTCATCAGATCGCTGCTGGCGGCGATCCTGTCAATGAGTGTTTGCGCGGTTTCTCTGTACAGTTCTATATCCGCAATCGAACTTTCGCCGCGAAATGCGAGAAATGCACGCACGCCACTCATGAGATGGACCCAGTTATAGCGCAGACTATTGATGTCGACCAGGAGTTCCTTGCGCAGATTCGTGGCCTCCTCATCTACCTCGGCAGCCAGCATCTGCCCGATATTTTGCATGATCTGCTGGCTGATCGGGTTGATATTTTCGGTGGCTAATTTCAACGCGAGAAAGTTCTCCAGGGGGAGATCGGCGAGTCTGAAGAGCAGCGGTTCAAAAGTAAAAAAGGTGTCGATATCCTGTTCAACGGCGGTAATCAACTGTCTGCTGCGCTCGCTTTTACTAATTGTATCCGAATTCTTGAGTTCCTCAATGATTGCCTGTATTTCACTGGCGGATTCTGCGTAGGCTTCCTTGTGCCTTGTCTCCTGGCTGAGTAGATAGGAGTTCAGTGCGCTGATAGCACGCTCGATCGAGCCTTCCAGCTGTTGTGAACGGAGCAGTGTTGGCTGGACTTCATCCACGACATAATCGACCGTGGTATGGACTGTGGACAATCTCATGAGATTACTGATGTTGCTCAGTAGCAAGCTTGCAAGTACCAGTGCAAAGCTCGCCCAGACCAGATGGCGTAGCTGACATTTACTCAGGCTGTCAAAGATAGACTTCCACATTAGTCATGTACGCCATTTATTAAAATATGTTTTCGTGTAATCAACATGCCTGCAAATGAAATTCCTGGGTACAGTTTGGCCATTAGAATTCTTCCCATTCACTGTCATCATTTGAGCCACCGGTGGCTACCTTGCGTGTTTGTGGTGCCCTGACCCTGGCTGCAGGAGTTGTCTTGCTGTTGTCGGCACCGTTCCAGGGCCGGTCACCGGAACGGCGATCCACCTGCTTCCCGGATGTTTTCCCTGTGCTCGCTTTATTGTCGGTTGAAAAGAAACTCACCTGATCGTTGAGTTCACGCGCCTGTTCGCCCATCGAGCTGCTGGCAGCCGCCGCCTGTTCCACGAGTGCGGCATTCTGTTGCGTCATTTCATCGAGTTGTGCGATGGCCGCGTTGACCTGCACAATGCCCGCCGACTGTTCCTCGCTGGCCGCGGCGATTTCGGCGATAATGTCGCTGACCTGTTTCACCGAGGTGACGATCTCTTCCAGCGTCTGGCCGGATTTATCCACCAGCTTGGAGCCTTCCTTGACCTTGCCGACGCTGTCCTTGATCAGGCCCTTGATC
Organism: uncultured Gammaproteobacteria bacterium; assembly: GCA_963768415.1. Lineage (GTDB taxonomy): Bacteria > Pseudomonadota > Gammaproteobacteria > UBA9214 > UBA9214 > CAVYHX01. The sequence goes on along the minus strand of CAVYHX010000045.1, from coordinate 15,139 downwards.
TCGCGGGCTGCCGTGGCACTGCGGCCGGCCAGGTTACGCACCTCGCTGGCGACGACGGCGAAGCCGCGGCCCTGTTCCCCGGCGCGCGCCGCCTCGACCGCTGCATTCAGGGCGAGCAGGTTGGTCTGAAAGGCGATCTCGTCGATGACACCGATGATGTCGGCGATCTGCTTGCTGGCATTGGTAATCTCGCCCATGGCGGCGATCGCGTCGCCCACCACGGCACCGCCCTTTTCGGCCTGCTCGCAGGCACTGCTTGAAAGTAGATCGGCCTGGCGGGCGTTGTCGGCGTTCTGCCGGACGGTGGTCGTCATCTGCTCCATGCTGGCAGCCGTTTCCTCCAGCCGCGAGTCCTGTTCCCGGGTGCGGCTGGCGAGGTCCGCATTACCCGCGGCAATTTCCTGCGAGCCGTGCAGTACCGAGTCCGCAGCAGTGCTGATATTTCCCATGACCTGGACGAGCTTGCTGACGGTGTTATTGGTATCGTTCCTGAGCTGTCCGAAACAACCGTCGTACTTGACCTTGATGGTGTTGGTAAGGTCGCCCCTGGATATGCCGCCCAGTACCCGGATCGTGTCATTGATAATGCGTTCGTTGACATCGACCAGTGCATTGAAACCGCCACTCAGGGTTTCGAAGAAACCCGACCTTGCCCCTGAGGTCGATGCGCGTGCTGAGATTGCCCTCCATGGCTTCATCGACCATGTCCTGGATTTCCTCTTCCACCAGTACTTCCTGGGTACGATCCGACCATTCCAGCACCGTGCCCAGGCGCTTGCCGCTTGCATCACTAACGGGATTGGTCACGATATCCAGGGTGCGCCCTCCCAAAACAAGTTCCGAAGTGATACTGTCATCAAGCGCATCCAGTTCGGCGTGCAATTGCTCGGGATCCTTGTAGAATACTTCGATACTGCTGCCCATCAATGTCTCCACATCGAAATGCGGCAGGTCCTTGCGGATGTCGTCCTGTGCAGCGCCCATCATTGCAACCAGGGCTTCGTTCAGATAGATGATGTTGTGGTTTGTATCTGCAATCATTACGCCGGCGTCCACATTGTCCAGCGCCTGGCGAATACGGCCGTTTTCCGCGACTGTCTTGCGATCCCTTTCGATCTGCGCACGCAGGTTGGCCTGCATTCTGCCCAGCGCATCCAGCAGCTGACCCGGTTCACCGGGTGATTTGATATCGATGGCATTGTCGAAATTTCCGGCCGCGATGGAATCGGCGACCTCCGATGCGACCCGTACCGGACGGGTAATCATGCGTGTGAGCAAGGTCAGCAAAACCGCAACGGCGATGCCGACACAACCGACGATTGTGTAAAAATCACGTGAAATGGCGGCCCGTGAGGCGATTGACCGGGCCCGGTTGGTACTCACCAGCACGTCCCTCTCTGTCATAATGTCCTGCAATGCACGGGATGCCGTTATCATCGTGTAGTCGACGGCATGAATGTTTGTGTCGATTTCACTATGCAGTGGCGGAATTTCGAGAAATGTTTTGTAATAATCCTGCATCTTCGCCTTGATCACAGTCTTGATGTCTGCAGGCAAGGGTGATGCATTCAGCAGGCCGGCAAATCTTGCCTGTTCATTCTCCATTTTGGCTAGATACTTCTCGAGCTTGCGTGCCAGGTAGTCTTTTTCATGCCTGCGCATCATTAGCATGGAGTGAGCCAGAGCGAGCTCGTCGTGTTCGTTCAGTATTCCCTCGACTTCGTGAACAGCCTTGCGCAGCTTGCCATGCGCTCCGCTGTTGTGATCCAGCCCCATGCGTGTCATGGATTCAACCATTTGATCGAAGGCGAGCCCGTAGTCGTTGACGGAAGAGCGCAAGGCGTCCGCCAGGGGACCATTGCCGGCGTTTGGCATGGCGGCATGTAATTTATCGATATTGTTATTTACATCTTCCAGTGTCTTTTTGTTATCCACAACATGTTGTGGCTCCGAACTCAGCAGGAACTCCTTTTCAATACGTCTGGCATCCACCACCCCGTTTTCGATGTTTTTTACAAGCTCGTTCAAATAGTGGGATTTATCACTGTTTTCCATGGTCTCCTGCTGGGCTTCCACCAGCGAGTCGAATGCGAGGGCGATTGCGGCATAACCGATGACCGCGATGGCAATCGTTACGATGGAAATATGTATTAACTTGAGGTTCGGTAATACAAGGTTTCCAGACATAATCCCTTTAAGATGTTTCATTGCAGTTCTCCTGAAGCTGCCATGCATATGCACCGATTCCACGACACCGGTTGGTCAGGCGGCAATTGAATACGCATCACGTATCCACCTGTTCAAGTTGTTTCAATACGCCGTTATTCATCAGTTCATCGATATCGAGAATGATCAGCATGCGCTCGTCGCGGCTAACCAGTCCCTTGATAGAGTCTGTGCCGAGCGTGCCGCCAAATTGCGGAGCTGGCTTGAGGTCGGTCTTGTCCACGTTATGCACTTCGGAAACGGCATCGACGACGATACCCATTGTGCGCAAGTCGCCGTCCTCATCGGAGACCTTGACGACGATCACGACGGTTGTCTGGTCATACGGTACGCTTTCCATGGAAAACCGCTTGCGCAAGTCAATAATCGGCACAACGGTACCGCGCAGATTGATCACGCCAAGAATGAAATCCGGCATATTCGGCATGGGTGTGACGCTGGTCCAGCCCTTGATTTCCTGCACCTTCAGGATCTCAATGCCATATTCCTCATCGGCAAGCATAAAGGTCAGGTACTGGTCGGAACCGTCCCCGGATTGCAGTATGGTTTCCGCCATTTCTGCCTGTGATACGCTCATGTCTAGCAGCCTCCCTGGTTTATGCGACAGCCATCACCCTGTCGGCCCGGCTGTTGCAGTGCGTGATAAAGCACTGGTACAGCCCGTGCACGTCCAGGATGAGTGCGACCGTACCGTCGCCGAGAATGGTGGCGCCGGAAACGCCCGGTAGTTGCCGGAAATTCGTTTCCAGGCTTTTGATGACGACTTGTTGCTGCCCCATCAACCTGTCGACGAAAAGACCCACCTGCTGGCCGTCGGATTCAACGACCACCAGCAGGCCTTCCTCCAGGTCGGCGGTGCCGTCGCCCATGCCGAATATCCTGTTCAGCCGGATGATCGGTATGTAATCGTCGCGCAGCCGGTATAATTCCGCCTGGCCGGTAATGTTATTTACATTTGCCGCATCTATCTGCAGCGATTCAACAATGGAAACCAGGGGCACGATGTAGGTTTCACTGCCGACACGTGCCAGTTGGCCGTCCAGGATCGCGAGCGTGAGCGGCAGCCTTATCGTGACGGTGCTGCCCGTGCCTGCCTGCGATTCAATGCTGACGTTGCCGCCCAGGTCCCGGATATTGCGCCGCACCACATCCATGCCGACGCCGCGGCCGGACACATCACTCACCTGTTCTGCGGTAGAGAAGCCGGGTTCGAAAATCAGATTGCAAATGCGCTGATCCGACAGCTCCTCGTCTGCCGCTACCAGTCCCTTCTCCTGTGCCTTGCGCAGGATGACGTCCCTGTTGATGCCGGCGCCGTCGTCGCTGACCTCGATGACGATATCGCCGCCCTCGTGTCTGGCGCTCAGGTGCAGCGTGCCGGTCTCGGGTTTGCCTGCAGCCTTGCGTTTTTCCGGCGTTTCCAGGCCGTGATCCAGTGAATTACGCACCAGGTGTACCAGCGGGTCGCCGATCTTTTCCAGTACCGTTTTATCGACCTCGGTATTTTCCCCGGTGATCTTCAGTTCGATCTGCTTTCCCATCTTGCTGCTGAGGTCGCGTACCAGGCGCGGGAAGCGGCTGAAGGAGAAGCTGATGGGCAACATGCGGATCTGCAGGACACTCTCCTGCAGCTCCCGGGTATTGCGTTCCAGCTGGGCCAGTCCGTCCAGCAGGCCGTCGACTGTTTTCGAAGCAACGGCATTTAGCTGCTCTCCGGCCTGGCTGAGCATGGACTGGGTAATCACCAGCTCACCTACCAGGTTGATGAGATCGTCCACCTTGTCGATGGCGACCCGGATAGAGCCGGATTCCTTGCCGCCGGACTCCTTGCGCCGGGCGGGTGGTTGCGCATCCGCGCTGGCTGCGTCAGCCACGCCGGCGGTACTGGCGGTTTTTTCTTCAGCTGCAGGGGTGGCCAGCCGGCGATGGCGTCACCGCATCCAGTTCATCCAGGGGTGTTATTTCAAGTTCGCAGTCACCCTCGGCCCAGTCGAATACTGCGATAACTGCTTCCCTGCTGATGTCTCCGCGCAGTTCCAGCAGCCAGCCGAGGTAGCAGTTTTCCGGTTTCAGCTCGGCAAGATCCGGGAGGCCGGAGATATCCGCCGTACTGCTCAGCTCGCCGAGCAAGGCCAGTTCCCTGAAGATCCTGACGGGGTCATTTCCGGATTGCAGTATATTGGTATGTGGTTTGAAGCTGATCTTCCAGCCGCCGGACTGCTGGTCCGCACCGGTGTCCGCCGGCCCGGTCATTTCTGCACTTGCGTCCGTGGCCGGTGTGTCTGTGCCACCGGGAGTGGCGAGCATCTCCTGCAGGCGTTGTTTGACCGCATCGATACGCGGCTGATCACTGTCGGCCTTGTCCCTGGCGGCATTGACCATGGCGCGCAGGCAATCCACCGACTCCAGCAACAGGTCCACGGCAGGGCGTGTCACGCTGCGGCGACCGTCGCGCATCTCGTCCAGCAGGGTCTCCATGACGTGGGTGAACTCCGAGATCTCGGCAAAGCCGAAGGAAGCGCCACCACCCTTGATGGAGTGTGCGGCACGGAAGATGGCGTTTATTTCCTCGATATCGGTACCCTGGTCCAGGGTCAGCAGCCCGGACTCCATCACCTCGAGTCCCTCGAAGCACTCTTCGAAGAAGACGTCATGAAATTCCGAAAGATCGATTGACATTGCCGTTCCCTGCGTGTCTGCCCGCTGCGTAGCGATTGCCTGGCCACAGGCGTATCGCCCAGTGACTGATGACCTCCTTAACGGCCTAACCGGGTCAAGCTTTAGTGCTTGATTCAGCGGATAAAAACAGTCGTGCCCCGGCACTGTGGTGACATTTATCTGACACAAAAAACCGGGCGCACTGACGGCGTGGCGCAGCCAGCGTGCCGGCACCCGGACGAATTGCTGGCGCATTCGGGAAGCCTGTACCGGTACCGCCTTACCGTGTTGTTTTATAGATAAAGTTACCGGCTGGCTGACCGACATATTAAGTACCCAGCGGGACGTTTGTGCCCGTGCGGGCAGGCCGGGTCATTACCAGAACAATGCGCTGACCGGACAGGAGAGTTTTAGTGGATCTCGCAACCTTAATCGGACTCATAGGCACACTGGCGGCTATTTCCACCGCCATCCTTATGGGCGGCAGTTTCTCGATTTTTATCAATGGACCCGGCCTGATGATCGTCATGGCGGGGACATTCACCGTGGTGTTGATGAAATACCCGCTGTCCGTCGCGGTACAGGCAATGAAGGTGGCGGCCAAGGCGTTCCTGAACAAGATGCAGTCACCGTCGGAGTTGATTGATAAATGTATCGAGCTGTCGAACATTGCCCGCAAGGAAGGTGTCCTCGGGCTGGAGCAGGTCGAGATCGAAAATGAATTTCTGAAACGTGGTGTGATGCTCGTGGTCGATGGCAACGAACCCGACTTTGTACGCAAGATGCTGTCAAACGATATCAATCTCACCATCGAGCGTCATGAAGAAGGTCAGGGCATATTCAAGTCCATTGGTGATGTGGCACCGGCCATGGGCATGATCGGCACCCTGATCGGCCTGGTGCAGATGATGGCCAATATGAGCGATCCCAAGGCCCTGGGCCCGGCAATGGCGGTCGCGCTGTTGACAACGTTATATGGAGCCGTCGTTGCCAATGTTCTGGCCCTGCCGATTGCCGACAAGCTTGCCCTGCGCAGTAAACAGGAACGCATGACCAAGTCACTGGTACTGGAAGGTATTACCGCGCTGCAAATGGGTCTGAATCCGCGGGTAGTGGAAGATCTGCTGAAGACCTACCTGCCGGGCAGCCAGCGTGAGGCGGAACCGGTTGATAAAGAGGCAGCCTAGGATTCACCGGCAGATCAACGATGGCGTGTGATTGCGAGTCAACCCCGGCACCTCCCTGTCCCGCAGGTATACCGGCATGGGTGCTGACCTTTGCCGACCTGATGTCGCTGCTGCTGGCGTTTTTCGTGCTGTTGTTCTCGTTTTCCGAAATGGACAAGCAAAAGTACAAGCAGGTTGCGGGGTCCATGCGTGAAGCCTTCGGTATTCAGCGGGAAATCAAGATCAAGGAACCACCCAAGGGCATCAATATCATCGCCCAGGAATTCAGTGCCGGAACACCGGATCCGACGGTAATGAACTCACTGCGTCAGCACACTACTGATGATTTCATGCAGTACCTCAAGATGCCGAAGAAAAAGGGGGAGCTTGAAGACAAGCTGAAGAAGGAGGGTGAGCGCCTGCGCATGGCGCTGGCTGACGAGATCGAATCCGGTTTTGTTGAAATCGAGGTCAAGGATGCGACCATCGTGGTCCGAATTCTCGAAAAAGGCTCCTTTGCAACGGCCAGCGATACCCTGATCGAGCCGTTCCGGACGGTACTGGAGAAAATGGGGCAGACTATCGGTGATACACCGGGTCAGGTGGTGGTGGCCGGACATTCGGATAACGTGCCCATTCTTAACCGGCGCTTTCGTTCCAACTGGGAGCTGTCATCCGCGCGCGCCGTGACTGTTGTGCATGCACTGATGCGGCAGGGCAGTATCCCGTCGGAACGTTTCCGGATCGAGGGATATGCGGACACCCGGCCGGTCGAAAGCAATGACGCGCGCGCGGGGCGTGCGCGTAACCGCCGTGTCGAGGTAACGCTGCTCTATGATAATGCCGGGGAACCGGCGGGTAATGACTTACAGATCGGATCGGACGATATTATGCAGTATGAAGAGGAGACGAATGATCCGGAGTGGCTGGTGGATGACGCGGCGCAGGCAACAGGCAGCTGGTTCTCAGAGTAGCAGCAGGCAATTATTCACGCAGGATGGGCAGGTCACAACGTGCGAGATTACAGCGCACGTTTTCTTATAAATTCCAGTTCCACGGATGCAACACAACGGTCGATGATGCGTTGCTGTAATGGCGTCAGGTCCAGGAAGCGGATTCCCACCCGCATGTCATTCCGGTTTCCAAAAGACATGACGTAGCGGACATCGGCGCTGCAATAGATCTGCTCACCCGAGGGTAGCTCAACAGCGCATTCATACAGCATTTTCACGGGTGTTACCCTGCTTCCGGATTTGAGTATGATTTGCGCGCCACCATGAGAGATATCGCGTAACACGCCTTCTTCGGTCACCTCGTCACTCGAGACCAGGGTGACATTGTAATCGGGTAACAATGGCAGCCGTACACGATGGGTATCGCGGCGCTGCTGGTAATTGACTGCTTTGGGCATATGTACGGCGAAGTAGACGAGCCCGTCCTGCTTTCCGGTGCCGACAAGGGACATGATAAAATCCATATTGATGCCATCAAGCCTGGCGGATGCCTGAATTCCGCACTTCTTCACCATCAGTTTGTTACCCATGCGCGGCATGAGTTCATCCAGCCGTGCCAGGCCTTTCCCGGCATCGACATTGATGATTGCGCTGGTGAATTTATCCTGGCTGCCACCGATGCACAGGGTTAACAGTTCCCGCTTTTCCATCAGCTGGGTCAGTAGCCATGTGATGCGTCCGGTGTCGGTGATACGCTCGATATAATGCGAGCTGTCATCAACCGTGGTTTGCCGTTTTGCCGTTTTCATCGCTGGTCATTAACCGGTGTATATAGACAATACGCGTTGTTATACACGTGCCAGGGTGCGGCGATCGTGGTAGTCATCCGCATTACCCAGTGGGTCATACAAGGCTTTATCCGTCTCCTCGCCACGTAATATACACAGTGCCTGGTGCATATGACGGCTGCCGAGTTCGACCAGATGGTGGTTGAGCCGGTTGCGTTCACGGCAACTGCCGGCCAGTGCCAGCAGTTCCTCCCACTGGTGCCGGAATACTCCGCTGGCGTCGCACCATTCCAGGCACGATTGCATACCCTCCCTGTCGGGCTGAAAACCGCATGCCCCGATGAGTGCAAGGCGTTGCCGGTTGAGTGCCTCCATTTTCTCCAGGCCCTGCAGCTTGCTTGCCGCTGCCTGTTCGATCGCAGTGGTATCACGCGCGGTGATGGCGGCCAGTTCTGTGGCAAGCGCTTGCTCCAGCTCCCTGATCGCTGCGATTTCATCTTGCAGCAGGCGGCCCAGTCGTTGCCTGCAGCTGTCCGGGTTATGTGTAGCCATTAGCCTGTTATCTCCAGTTCCAGCGTGTGTTGCTGAATAGTTTACTGACACGGTCCGATTTGATTGATTTACTCGTCATTTCGAGCGGAGCGAAACAATCTCCTAATGCTTGTAGCGACTGTCCGAAGATTGCGACGCCGGTCATACCGTAAATATCGGCCGCAAGACCGCGAACATGAGCCTGATGGCAAGGTTGTTGGCCGAATGAATTCGGCCCTACAGCAGTGTCGAATTTATTCGACCAGCGGTGTATCACCGTCATTCAATCACCCCTGTAGGGTCGAATTCATTCGACCATCGGTGTATCACCGTCATTCAATCACCCCGTAGGGTCGAATTCATTCGACCAGTGGTGTATCACCGTCATCCAACCAAACCCGTAGGGTCGAATTCATTCGACCAGCAGTGTTTCATCGTCATCTGTCATCCAGATGCGGTTATTGGCCGAATGAATTCGGCCCTACAACGGGAATCTACCCACTCGATTTGGGAGAAGGTTGTTGGCCGAATGAATTCGGCCCTGCAACGGGAATCTACCCGCTTGATTTGGGGGAGAGCCATTTACATAAGCACCTGTACGGTCGTGGGAGACAGCACAGTCCCTTCGACAATTCGTTTCGAGCTCAGGTTGCGCACCTGGATACGATCACCGGCGGCACCGTCGGCGAGTGCTTCTCCAATCATGCGTACCGCTATTGCGCCGCTCCCCGCAACCAGACTGACCCGTTGTCCCCGCTTGATCTGCCGCGTATTTTTCACCATCGGTGTGGTCAGTGCCGCACCATGGCTTATGGTGCGCTTTACCTGTTTCCCGAGGACCTGTGATACATCGGTGTAATAACCCGCGCGCAATGTCGCCAGGTCTTTTTTAGCCAGCAGCAGGTCCTGTGTGCCGATGACCCTGCCCCTGGATAGCGGGCGCGCAGCAACTACGACATCTTCATACATACTGACCTTGACCGGAACGAACAGGCTCCAGGCCGTCTTTCCGGTGCAGCGTACACCCACGGTGGTATTGCCCAGGGTGCGTCCGCCGGCGGGCAGGAAGGTTTCCAGCGGGGTATCGCAGGCAGACAAGCGCAGCCGTGAATCCAGGTGTCCGGCCTGTGCGTCAACCTGCCGGCCATTGCTCGCACTGACTTGACTGAGGATGAATTGCTCGGCGGCCTGCCGGATCGAGGTAATCGTTTGCACCGGATCGGCCAGGACAGCGGAAGACCATACCAGTAGCGCGACGATTGCCGCCTGACTGCGTATTGGACTGATGATTGTCATGGGGTGCTCCTGCCAGCGTTGTGTGTATGTACTGACTGAAAAGCAACAAATGTGCCAATGAGCACACGGGTGTGACGTTAGACCGAAATTGTGCTTAACAGCAGTCCACTCGCAGCGCTGACTGGGCGCTGTGGCAATAATTCCCTGCGCCCGGCACCGGGAGCGTGCGACGTTTATCCGGCCACTATTCGCCGCTGGCGGCAAAATCTTGCCGCGCAAACACCCGGATACCCGCGGCTGGATCCTGCGCAGCGCAGGTAGCAATTGCCGGTTACCGCTCCCGGCAATCCCGGCGCAAGCCGCACTGCATCACTACTTATATAGAGTCGAAATACGCACTGGCCCGTCCGCAGGCAGTTGCATTCGCACCCTCGGCCCGGGCGGCAGCGGCCAGTCAGGGGTCTTGCACGGAATGTGGCACGTACTTTGCTTACTCACAGGTACGAAGTGCTAATGGAGGTGCAACATGCCTGATTTTGTGGATCGCGTTTTTGGCGTACATGCGCAAGCCCTGCAATTGCGGGCGCAGCGTGGCGAAGTGCTGGCCTCCAATCTGGCCAATGCGGATACGCCCAATTACAAGGCGCAGGACCTGGACTTCAGGGCCGCGCTCAGTCAGGCACAGGACAACCAGGCACTGACAACGACACAGGCCGGTCATATGCAGACACACGGCGGTGCTGCAGGCGTCCAGAGCCTGTATCGCATTCCGTCTGCACCGTCACTGGACGGTAATACCGTTGATACACAAACCGAGCAGGTAAAGTTTGCAGAAAATGCAATGCGTTACCAGGCGAGTTTGCGGTTTCTCAGTGGCAAGATCCAGGGCCTGATGAGCGCGATAAAGGGGGACTGATAAATGGGGCTGTTCAGAATATTTGACGTTGCCGGTTCCGGCATGAGTGCGCAAACCGTGCGCCTCAATACGGTAGCCAGCAATATGGCGAATGCCGAAGTTGCCAGCGGTACGCCGGAAGGCGCCTATCACGCACGGCAGCCGGTATTTTCCGCGGTGATGAATGAAATCGGCCGCAATAACGCCTCGGTACCGGTCCAGGTTACCGGTGTGGTCGAGAGTCAGGCGCCCGTGCAGAAGGAATACAGCCCGCACCACCCGCAGGCGGACACCGAGGGTTATATCTATAAATCGAATGTCAACGTGGTCGAGGAAATGGCCAATATGATTTCCGCATCACGCTCGTATCAGGGCAATGTGGAAGTCGCCAATACATCGAAAGAGCTGTTGCTTGCCACCCTGAAACTGGGACGGTAGCAGTCAATACACCAAGAGAGAGAGTTTATGAACAGCATACAGGATACGGCAATTTTTCAGGATCTCGGTCTGTCACGCAATCTGGAAGTGGCCGCTGACCGCAACGAACTGGGGCAGGATGATTTTCTGACCCTGATGACCGCGCAAATGAAAAATCAGGACCCGATGAAGCCGCTCGAGAATGGTGAATTCCTGGGCCAGCTGGCGCAGTTCGGTACCGTTACCGGGCTGGAGGAACTCAAGGCCGAGATCCAGAAGCTCGCCGGATCACTGACCTCGGATCAGTCACTGCAGGCAGCGGGCATGCTCGGCCGTGAAGTGCTGGTGCCGGGCGCGACCGGAGTGTTGACGGAAGAAGGTGAAATCAGCGGTGCGGTCGAATTACCGAATTCGGTCGCGAATCTGAAGATCAGTATCTATGACCAGGCCGGTCAATTGGTGCGCAATATGGACCTTGGCGTGCAGCCGGCGGGCCTGGCGAATTTCAGTTGGGATGGTCTTGCCACGGATGGCGAGACTGCCCTGCCCGGGCGCTATCAGGTCCGGGCAGAGGCGATCAATGGCGGCGCCAATGAGGAATTTGGAGTGCTCATGGCAGCACAGGTGAAGAGTGTCACGCTGCCCGGCGGTGCCGGCGGGCTGGCACTCGAACTGGCCGGACTCGGACAAGTGGAGTTCTCGGCCATCCGGCAGATCAGACAGATTTAACACAGGAGAATCGATATGTCATTTCGAATAGCTTTAAGTGGTCTTAGTGCGGCACAGGCATCGCTGGATGTCACGTCCAACAACATCGCCAATGCCAACACGACGGGGTTCAAGCAATCACGCGCCGAATTCAACGATGTCTACGCCACGGCCTTCGGGAGTATCGGGTCCCTGGACACGGGTGCCGGTGTCAAGCTGGCCTCGGTATCGGCACTGCATACCCAGGGCAATATCGACTTCACCGGTAATGCGCTGGATCTCGCCATCAACGGCCAGGGATTCTTCACCCTGAATGACAATGGCAGTAACGTCTACAGTCGGGCCGGCGCGTTCCGCGTCGACCGTGATGGCTACGTGGTAAATGTCAGTGGCCAGCGGTTGCAGGCGTATCCGCCGCTCGATCCGCAGGGTACCGCTTTCAGTACTGCCTCACTGGGCGATTTGCAATTGACCGCATCGGATTCAAATCCTAACCCGACATCCAGCGCGGACGTTGCCCTGAACATGCAGGCAGATGCCCTGGACCTGGGAGCGGGTGCCATCGATCCGGCCGATCCCGCGACCTTCAATTATTCGACCTCGGTAACGAGTTTTGACAGCCTGGGGCAAAGCCATACGTCTTCGCTGTTTTTCCGCAAGGTCGATACCGCAACCCGCAGCTGGGATGTGCGCCTGGTCATGGATGGCGATGTCACCCAGACGGTAGGTGCGCAGAATATCACGTTCGACAATCTCGGCCAGCTCACCACGGCACAGCCGATGAATTTCGGCAGTTACGATCCCGGCAACGGGGCCGCGTTAATGGACGTCGACTTCGACTTCGGCAGTACCACCCAGTACGGCAGCGAGTTCGCGGTCAATTCCCTGTTCCAGGACGGTTTCGCCACCGGCCGCCTGAGCGGCCTGGATATCGATGGCAGCGGTGTGCTGCTGGCGCGCTACAGCAATGGCCAGTCCACGGCCATGGGCAAGGTCGCCCTGTCCAACTTCACCAATCCGCAGGGCCTGACGCCGCTGGGCGACAGCCTCTGGGGTGACAGCTATGCGGCCGGTGATCGCCGCCTGGGCGAACCGGGTGCCGGTAACTTCGGTTTTCTGCAGTCGGGTGCACTGGAATCTTCCAACGTGGAGATTACCCAGGAACTGGTCAGCCTGATTACCGCGCAGCGCAGTTTCCAGGCGAATGCGCAGGTGATATCGACTGCTGACAGTGTCACGCAAACAATTATGAACATCCGCCGTTAGGCCAGCCGGGGATCATGAACCATGGATAAGCTGCTGTACGTTGCGATGACCGGCGCCAGGGAGACGATGCAGGCGCAGGCCGTCAACACCAACAATCTGGCCAACGCCAGTACCACCGGCTTTCGTGCCGATATGGAGGCGTTCCGCAGTTTGCCGGTGCACGGTCCGGGTCATGCCAGCCGCGTCTATTCCGTCGCGGGTGGCGCCGGTATCGATTTCAACAGCGGCACCGTTGTCGGTACCGGACGCGCTCTGGATATGGCGATCGACGGGCAAGGCTGGATTGCCGTGCAGTCGCCGGATGGCAGTGAGGCCTATACCCGGGCCGGTGACATGCATATCAACAGCCTTGGTCTGCTGACCACGGGCGCCGGCCACCCGGTCATGGGGAACGGGGGGCCGATCGCCATTCCGCCGTTCGAGCAAATTGAAATAGCCGGTGACGGCACGATCTCGATCCTGCCGCTGGGGCAGGCGCCGACGGCGCTGGCGGTGGTTGATCGGATCAAACTGGTCAATCCGCCCGCCGGTGAGCTGGTAAAAGTCACTGATGGCCTGTTGCGCCTGCGCACTGACGAGCCGGCGGTGGCCGACAGCCAGGTCACACTGCAAACCGGTGCACTGGAAGCGAGCAACGTCAATACCGTCGAGGCGATGGTCAACATGATTGAACTGGCGCGCCAGTTCGAAACACAGATCAAGGTAATGAAGAGCGCGGAGGAGAATGACCGGGCTTCGGCCCAGTTAATGCGTCTGGGTTAACCAGGCCGGAGACGCCGGTCTGGAATTGTTTCTTGAAAGACTGTCACCTGTAGGACACAGAAGACCGGGGACAGATTTTCAAATCTGTCCCCCTTGAGAACCAGGGAGAAATAACATGGCTGATGCACTGTCAATTGCGAAGACCGGACTTGAAGCGCAGCAAAAGCGTATGGCGGTTACCTCGAATAACCTTGCCAATATCAATACCACCGGCTTCAAGCGCAGCCGCGCGGTATTCGAGGACCTGCTGTATCAGACCGAGCAGCTGGCGGGTACCCAGTCATCGGAAGACACCACGCTCAACTCCGGGCTGGTAACGGGCACTGGCGTGCGCATCGTGGCTACGGAAAAGATTTTCACCCAGGGCAATATTGTGCAGACCGGCAATAATATGGATATGGCGATCGAGGGCCGCGGGTTTTTCCAGATCCTGGTACCGGACGGGTCCATTGCATACAGCCGTGACGGCACCTTTCAGATGGATGCCCAGGGCCAGATGGTGACCGCCAAGGGTTACGCCCTGCAACCGGGGATCACCATTCCCCAGGATGCGCTGAGCATCACCATCGGCAAGGACGGGGTCGTATCGGTTTCCCAGCCGGGCAATCCGACACCGACGGAGGTCGGGACGGTGCAATTGAGCGATTTCGTCAACCCGGCCGGCCTGCAGCCGATCGGGCAGAACCTGTTTCTGGAGACTGCCGCGAGTGGCTCTCCGCAGACCGGGACCGCCGGCCTTAACGGGCTCGGCACCCTGTCACAGGGTTCGCTGGAGACGTCGAATGTAAATACCGTCGAGGAGCTGGTGGGCATGATCGAGACACAACGTGCCTACGAGATCAATGCCAAGGCGATCTCGACCATCGAACAGATGCTCGAGTATGCCAACAACAACCTTTGATCGATGACCATTACCAGCCAGGAGCGCTAATCATGGGTCACATTATTCAGTACCGGAGTTTCGTGTTCGTCCTGCTCGGCTGCATTGTCCTTGCGACGGGTTGTTCAACTCCGTCTGTGATGACCCGCAGGGGCGAGGCGGAGTTTGCTCCAGCCGCCCCGCCACAGGCAGCACCCGTTATGCCGCAGGACGGTGCGATCTATATGGCCAGTTACTCGAAGCCGCTGTTCGAGGACATCAAGGCGCGCAATGTGGGCGACCTGCTGACGGTCATTCTCTCGGAGCAGACCGATGCCAGTAAATCAGCAAGCACCGGTATCACCAAGGAGTCGAATACCAACATCGCCAGTCCGACCCTCTTCGGACGTGAAGTAACGCATAACGGTACGCCGATCCTGAGCAGCAGCCTGGACTCGGCACAGGAATTCGAGGGTGATGCGGACAGTTCGCAGAGCAATACCCTGCAGGGCAGCATCACGGTAACGGTGTCCCAGGTGTTGCCGAACGGCAACCTGGTGGTGCAGGGCGAGAAGTGGATCGCGATCAACCAGGGCGATGAATATGTACGCCTGCGCGGCATCGTGCGGCCGGTAGATATCCGCTCGGACAATACCCTGATTTCGACGCAGGTT
>CAVYHX010000044.1:0-32697 GCA_963768415.1 uncultured Gammaproteobacteria bacterium | reverse complement strand
AACTGATATTCGTTCCGACACGCGTGGCAATTACCATCCTGCTGCGGGAACTGAGCACGATAGGTGTAAAGATCGATGTAGCGCGTGGATTGCCAACAGTGCACGTTAACTTCCTCGGCTATGATGAGCAGGCGCACCGCCGCGGGCCATCTTCGGATTTTGCACACTGGACATTGAAAGGCATAGATGATGCCATTGCACGCATCTGGCGTGCCGCACACCGGTCTTCGCGCCGTAATTATGATGTCTGGATTTATTCCGACCACGGTCAGGAACAGACGCAGTCATATGAAAAACTGCATGGACGTGAATTTTCCACGGCGGTCGCTGAAGTATTTTCCCGATACGAAGGCAGCCCGATACAATTCCGTTCCAGTGGCTCGCTCGGTGTCGGGCTGCAACGGGTAAGCTATGTTGGTGGCGGGCGTTTCCAGAAACTGTTCCCGGTAAACATTTGGCATGCCGGGGATATTGAAGGACCACATCTGTCTATTGCACCTATGGGGCCGATCGCAAGGATATATGATGACCGGGAGCCGGGCACTGGTGCAGATAGCGTGCTGGCCAGGGCATTGGTCGAAGAGGCGAAAGTCCCGCTGGTGCTGGTCAAGGACAAACCCGGTCATGCACGTGCATGGACCAGTGAGGGCGAATTCGTACTGCCAGATGACAAAGTCAGGATTTTGGGCGCGGACCATCCCTTTCTCGATGAGGCAACACAGGACCTGCTTGCCATGTGCCACCATCCCGATGCAGGCGAATTTATTGCCAGCGGTTGGCGGGCAGGTCACGACGCGCTCAGCTTTGCTATCGAAAACGGCGCGCATGGCGGGTTTGGGCCGCTGGAGACCAACGGCTTTGCACTAGTGCCGGGCGACATTGAATTACAGGGCAAGACACGTGATTATGCCCGGCCCGTAGACCTGCGCAACGCAGCGCTGCAACTTCTGGGACGGTCTGAGCGCAAGCCTGCACCGACAATAGAGCGGCCTGCTGCAGGGCAGGGAACGCTGCGCATCATGACTTACAATGTGCACAGCTGTATCGGTATGGACGGCAAGCTCGCACCCGAACGCATAGCGCGCGTTATCGCCCGTTATGCGCCGGACATAGTTGCGTTACAGGAACTGGACGTCGGCAGATTACGCACCGAGGGTATCGACCAGGCACATCTCATTGCCAGGTACCTGGAGATGGATTACCACTTTCACCCGGCCATGCAAGTCGAGGAAGAGCACTATGGCGATGCCATCCTGACTCATTTACCCATGCGTCTGGTCAAGACAGGTCTGCTGCCGGGTTTGCCCGCCAAACCGTATCTTGAACCCCGTGGTGTGCTTTGGGTTGCCATTGATGCACATGGCAGCGAGCTGCAGGTGATGAATACGCACCTGGGGTTACTGCCACGCGAAAGAAAACAACAGGTCGAGGCATTGTTGAGTAGTGACTGGTTGATGCATCCTGATTGCCGGGGGCCAGTTGTGCTGTGTGGTGACTTCAATGCCACGCCGTCATCACCGGTTTGCCAGAGGTTGCGCAAGCGCCTTGATGATGCGCAGATCGAACTGGAAAGTCACCGGCCCAGGAGCACCTTTTTCGGGCGCTTCCCAACTGCCCGTATCGATCATGTCTTTGTAGATCCTGCCATCGAAGTGACAGACATAGAAGTGCCGGCTACGGAACTGGTGCGCATCGCTTCCGACCATCTTCCGCTGATTGCAGAAATCCGGCTGCACGCAACATCGCCGCAGGCTCCTGACAATACATCAGAGCTTCCTTAATGCTGCTGACGAAACCGTCTGAAGTTTATTTGAGCAATATTCGGTAATGAACTGTCTGCTCGCCATATTAATTACACTCTCCGCAATGTTTTTATCTCGTTCAAGCTGCTTGCGCAGAATCATCATCCGGACCCGAATTCGGTTTGAATGCAATATGGGGCAGCAAGTATGTCACACAGGGGAGGGATAACCTCGATGACGGGGGGATATTCTCCTTCGAAGGAATAGCAGAATGGCAGGGACTGATTGCCGGTGCCTGGTTTGCGACAGGAGACAGCACGTCATACGAGGAGCTGAATCTCTATGTCAGTTACGGCATGGAGTTGGGGGCAGTGGGCGCTTATGCCGGTTATACCCGCCTGGAGTTTGCTGAAGATCACGCAAACGACAATGAAATCATTGCAGGCATGGAAGTCAACGGTATCCCGTATGTTATTCCGGCCCTGGACTACACGTATTCAACGGAAGCTGATGGCGGCTTCCTGGAGCTTTCAATCAGGGCAGAGATCGCCCTGTTAAATGGTCAACTGCTTATTGAACCGTATATTCTGGAAGGCTTCGACTTCGGCTATGTCTCCCGTAAGCACGATGGAGCCAACAACTTGCAGGCAGGGATCGACTTCGCCATCGAGCTGGCGAAGCCAGTCACTCTTGTCGGTTCGGTTGCGCATAGTTGGGCACATGAGAATCTCAGGCAGGAGGGTCTTGGCGATGTGTCATGGGTAACCATTGGCGTGATGGCGGAATTTTAAGTTGCCCTCCACCACGCCCGGGAAGCTCTGATTAATTATTATCCCGTCATCCCGGCGCAGGCCGGGATCCAGTAACCGACTGAATTTTATGCACTGGATTCCGGCAGTCCGCTGCTCTTCGGGCGAGATGACGACACATCAGGGGATCCCTAGTGCTCACCCTTGGTGCGCAGCAGTCCCGCCAGCCGGTTACCCTGTTTCTGCGGACCGCCTCGCGGGAAGATGCTGTGTAGATGGTGATTGCTGCCCAGTTCCGGCCCCCAAACCGTGCGGAAATGCTTGATGATCTCACGCACGTTGGCCTGGACCCGGTGTTGCTCGTAAAAATCCCGCAGGAAACGAATTACCTCCCAGACTTCATCCGTAAGCGCAAGGCCTTCGTATTCCGCTTCTGCGCGCACAAAGGCTTCCGACCAGTCGTCGAGATTGACCAGGTAACCCTCGCTGTCGGTCTGTACTTCGCGTCCATTGAAAGCGAGTGTGCGGATCTGCATGTCGGGGTAGGCGATGCTGCCGCCTGCGTCGCCGCCGGGTGTCCCGGATTCTGCAACCGTACCGGCGTCGGTTGGCGACCAGAGGCTGATCTCTACATCGCCTTCCAGACGTCCGTGGTAACGTGCGGCGCCGTTAACCATGATCTTGCCGCTCGCGGGCGGTATATCGAATACCGCCGTGCCGTTGCGGTCAGTATCGCCCTGGATCGGCTGTTCAGGGTGGGTATCGAGGTAGAGAATAACCGGTGTTCGCTTGACCGGCTGGTTGGTGAATTTCATTGAGACATGTATCCGCAGCATACATATACCTCGCGTCGAAAATATGTAATACGACCGTCTCAGAAAAAATGAGCACAAAGGGCACAGATTTATTTTTACTTTATTGCTTGTTTTCAGTAAAAAATAAATCTGGCCACTTTGTGCTGGTCGAATGAATTCGACCCTACAGAAACACTGCTGGCCGAATGAATTCGAGCCTGCAGGTTTGATTGAGTAGGGCCGAATTCATTCGGCCAACAACCTTGCTAATGGCCGTTACGACTGGACTTGGTTCCTCGCTGCGAAGATCCCGGGACCATAGAGCGCCGTTTTGTCATTCAATATGATTTGCACGGGTATCTTTTCCAGCAAGGGCCGCATGCGGCCCTTGTCCAGAAAGGCGTTGATGAACGCGCCGCCTTGCATGACGTCGAGTATCTTCGGAGCAATGCCGCCGCCAATATAGATGCCGCCGCGGGCCAGTATTTTCAATGCCAGGTTGCCGGCCTCGACCCCATATAAATGCGCGAACAGTTCCAGGGCCTCCGCGCAGACCGCATCGCGCTGTGCCAGCCCGGCAGTGGAAATCGCCACGGCCGGGTCGCCATCCCGCATGGCGTCGGTCAACCAGGCCGGGACATCGCTTTTCCGGTAGTGACGCAGGAATTCATGAATGTGCACCAGGCCCGGTCCGGACAACAGGCGCTCCCAGCTGACATGATCATAGCGCTGTTGCAGGAACCGCAGCAGTTCGATCTCCTGCTCATTGCCCGGACTGAAATCCGTGTGTCCACCCTCGGAGGCAAACGGCTGCAGCTCTGTGCCGTCATGGTACAGCCCGGCTTCACCCAGGCCGGTGCCCGCGGAAATGATGGCGCAGTTACCCTCGGCATCACCGGCACCCGCCTGCAGACTGCAGAAATCCCCGGCGTTCAGGGCGCGGATACCCCAGGCGTTGGCTTCCAGGTCATTGAGCAGGAATACCCGGGTGATGCCAAAGCGTTCCGCGATCTCCAGGGCGCTGATCTGCCAGGGCAGGTTGGTGGTCCGGACCATGTCACCGTGCACCGGGCCGGCGACGCCGAAACAGGCGCTGGCGACCGCGACGGAATGCCGCGCGGTGAAATCCTGGATGATTTCGCCAAGCGAGTTGTGAGACTGGCTGCGGTAGGTCTGTTCGACGACGGTCTCGAGGTGCGTGCCGGCCACATCGAATACCGCCAGCCGGGTGTTGGTGCCGCCGATGTCGCCGGCGAGGACGTGGACGGGGGTGGTGTCAGTCTGTTGATTAATCACAGTGCGGTTCTATTCCCGGGTGAGTGTTGTGGCGCAGGTCCGTCATAGCCAGTGCTTGCGCCGAAACCAGGCCAGCATGGTGATAATGATGCCAGCAAACAGCGTCCATACCAATGGGTAGCCGTCAGGCGGAGGTAAACGGCCAGCCAATAACAAAGACCGCTGCAAGCAGGAGGGAAAAAAATTCCATTGAACATCATCAACCCCGCGGCCGCAATTCCAGGGCGGCGCCAACACCGGCAAAACCGTCCAGCAGGAAATAGACGGCCAGTATCAGTCCGAGTCCCGCCGCACCGGCGACGGGGGCGCAACAGAATGAGCAGGCCAACCGTGATCAATACAAACGGCTTGAGCCAGACAATCCAGCGATCCCGGAAGCCATGCCAGGTAATATAGAGCGCAATAACACCGGCAAAAATCAACAGCCAGCCGGCAAAAAATGCTATTGCCATCGACATCAACTGTGGCAGCACGATACCTGCGATACCCAGTAGCAACAGGACAATGCTGGTAACGATGACGGCCTTGCGCGGCTGCGGGACACTGTGCGGTGTCACCCGGTCAGCTTGCCTTATAACAGTCTTGCCGGGTTGCCGGCACAGCCCCGGCAGCCAGAATTCCCCCCGAACAGAATACGCTGATTATTACTCTTAAAAATAATACAGCAAGCGGGTACTTCAATGTAGAATCCGCGTTAATATGCAGCAGTCATTCAGGGGCATTTATTATGACACACCTCGCCAGTACAGTTTCCGATCATCACGCTCCCCTGAGTAGTGTGTATCGGCTGGTGCTCGGTATCAGCCTGTTCCTGCTTTGCACCGGCTGGGCCGTAGCTGCGGGTCCCGAGGCAGGTGCGGCATCTGTTGCAAGTGCGCCACCCGAAGCTACAGCCCCACCGTTAATGCCTATTCCCCTGTCGGATATACCGACACGGGCATCCGCCGAGCGGACTTCACTTGATCAGGCCGAAGCGTTGCTTGCACGGTCACCGGCATTCGACCAGATTGAAAACGATCTACTGGATCTGGAGAGCACCACAACACATGACCTGGTTTCCCTCGGCCCGGAACTTGCCGCCGCTTCTTCACGCGCAGCAATAGCTGAAATCGGGACAAGGTGGCTGGATCTCGACGCTTCGCTGGAGGATGCCGAGACCGATCTGCAAAAACGGACCAGTGTCATCCAGCTGGAAACCGGTCGACTCGATGTGACGCGCAGGATCTGGGAACTCACTGTCAATGAGGCTCAGGATGCCAAGGCGCCGGATGAGGTGGTGAATCTGGCACGCGCAACTGCTGATGATGTTGACAAGGTATATAAGTCGCTCCAGCACACGCAGGACCGTGCGCTCGCACTCCAGGCCAAGGTCGGTCGGTCGCGCGGGGTTGTGCAGCAATCCCTCGACAGAATCAAGGCCGAAGAGACGAACCTGCTGGGTAATCTCATGCGGCGTGAACGAGCACCCTTGTGGAGTGAGGCGATCGCGGGCACCACCTGGGACGATCTGCTTGCCAACGCGGGACACGAGATTACCAAATGGACGTCCAGTATCCAGGCCGTGGTTGGCAGTCAGTATGACCGGCTCGGCTTCCAGGTTTTTATGCTGCTGGTTTTAGCCATGATTCTGCATCGATCACGCAAGGCGGCGCGGGCCTGGATTGCGGCGGATCCTGTTATTGCCAGGGGGATGTCGGTGTTCGAGCGACCCTTCGCGCTTGCCGCATTGGTGGTCCTGATGTTAACGCCCTGGTTCTATGTCTATACGCCACCCGCGTTGACGGATGCGGTCGGGCTGTTGCTGGTTTTCCCGGTGCTGTCACTGGTCTTTCCGTTGCTTGATGCGTCCGCCCGGCCGGCGCTGCTGGTGCTGGCGATACTCTATGTCGTGGACCAGGTGCGCGATCTGCTCGATGCCGCCCCCCTGGTCGCGCGCCTGATCTTCATTGTGGAGATGATCGTGGCTGTCGGCATTATCGTCTGGTTGATGCGTTCGGAATTCTGGCGGCGTGATACGGATGAAAAACAGGTAAACCGTTGGACAAGCCTGTTTCATTTCTGGCTCACGGGCGCGCTGTTTCTTCTTGTTGTTGCAGCACTCGCGGCCATTGCCGGTTATGTGCGCCTTGCGGTATTGATCGGCTCCGGCGTGCTGAACAGTATCTACCTGGCGCTGTTACTGGCGGCGCTCGAACGCACCGCTGAGGCCATTATCAGGCTGGTGTTGCATAGCCGCGCCGCCCAGGCGCTGAACGTGCTCAGGACGCGAACCGAGAAGTTACGCCGGCGTCTTGGCAGTGTTCTCAGAATGGTTGTCGTGCTTGTCTGGGTGCTGGTTACCCTCGATCTTTTTCGCGCTGCGGGACCATGTCCTGAGGATTGCCAAGGGGATCTTCCTTGCCGATTTTCACGCAGGTGCAGTTGCCATTTCGCTCGCGGACGTACTGGCGTTTGGTGTAACGATTACCGTGGCAATTCTGGTTGCACGATTTATCGTTCTGGTGCTGGATGAAGACGTATATCCGCGAGTCGAACTGGGTCGCGGCGTATCATTTGCGATTTCGTCAGTTATAAAGTACGGAATTATCGTGGTCGGATTTCTAGTGGCGGTCGGTGCAATGGGTATCGGAATGGACCGGATTACGATCCTGCTGGGTGCGTTTGGCGTGGGTCTGGGTTTTGGCCTGCAGACCATCGTCAACAACTTTGTCTCCGGCATGATCCTGATATTCGAGCGGCCCGTACAAATTGGCGATTCAGTTGAGGTTGGTTCTGTCAAGGGCAAGATAACCAGGATCGGCATTCGTTCGAGTACGGTGCGCAGCTTCGAGGGCGCAGACATCACAGTACCAAATGGAACAATGCTTTCGGACGCACTGACGAACTGGACCATGACGGATCGAAACCGGCGCATCGAGATAACCGTCGGCGTCGCCTACGGGACGAACCCGGACACGGTTATCGAGGCATTGCAGAGTGCGCTGGACGGGCAGGAAGGCTTGCTCAAGGAGCCCGCGCCCCAGGTGGTGTTCGATGGATTCGGTGATAACAGCCTTGATTTTCTCCTGCGCGCCTGGGTGTCGGACAATGACCAGTTTGTGACAATTCGAAGCCAGATTGCACTGGCCGTGAACCGCGAGCTGAGCGCACGCGGCATAGAGATCCCCTTTCCCCAGCGTGATCTTCATCTCCGTTCGATATCGCCGGATGTGCGGCTTCAGGGCAACACCTGAAGCAGTTCTGGACAGGGCGTGCAAGGATCTGCAACGCAAAGATCGCGGACGCAGTTCACTCCTGCAGGCAGGACGAATATCAGCAAGAGGGACTTTGATGGACGACGGAAAAAATATAGACACAACTGAACGGGTTCGACGCTTCCTGGCGCGGGCCTACACGCGCTCAATGCTTCCTTACCTGGCGGTTGGACTGCTGCTGGTCGTCGCCATCATAATTGGTGGACATGAAATCAAGCATCACATCATTGCAATCGAGGCATGGATCACGCAGCTGGGCCCGTGGGGCGTACTCGCCTTTATCGGGCTGTTCATCCTGGCAACGACGTTTTTGTTGCCCGATACGCTGCTCTGCATCGTCGCCGGTGGACTCTTCGGCATGCGCTGGGGCGCCGCGGCGGTCGTGACAGGAAGTCTGCTGGCTGCTGCGATTCAGTTTGCATTCGCACAACAGCTCTTGCGGTCGCGGATCCAGCGCACGCTGGCAGCAATCCAGCGTGCTGTCAGTCGTGACGAATTCCGTCTGCAGCTGTTACTGCGCCTGATGCCGCACATGGCACAGCCGCAGACAAACCTGAGAAACACCGGGAGAAGATGATGAGGAAGTATATCTGTCTTGCTTTGCTGCTGGCGCTGTGGTCCATGCAGGCGCCGGCGGAGACCCTGAGGGTCGGCATCAAACCGGTACCGCCCTTTGCCATCCCGGACGAACAGGGCGGCTGGACCGGTATCTCGGTCGAGTTGTGGCAACGTGTTGCCGGGCACCTGGGCTGGCAGACCGAATGGGTGGCGATGGACAGCCTGCGGGCCCAGATCGAGGGCCTGGCCGCAGGCAATATTGATGTGGCGGTGGGTGCACTGTCCATGACACCGGAGCGGGAGGTGGTCATTGATTTCAGTCACCCGTTCTACTCCACCGGCCTGGCTATAGCCACCCCGGTGCAAAAAGGTGGCTGGGTCGGCATCGTGAAGCAACTGCTGTCAACGGCCTTTCTGAGTGCCGTGGGTGTGCTGGTCCTGTTGCTGCTGGCGGTGGGCGCCCTGCTGTGGCTGGTCGAACACAGGCGCAACCCCGGTCAGTTCGGCGGTTCCGCCGCGGAAGGTATCGGTAACGGTTTCTGGTGGTCGGCAGTGACCATGACCACGGTGGGTTATGGCGACAAGGCACCGGTTACAGCTACTGGCCGGGTACTGGCCACCATCTGGATGTTCGTCAGTGTCATCACGATTTCGAGCTTTACCGCGGCAATCGCATCATCGCTTACCCTAAACCAGCTGAGCACCGTTGTGCGCGGGGTGAATGACCTGGACCGGGTGCGCTGTGTCACCGTGGCTGGTTCCACCGGCGAGCAATTCCTGCAAAAGCGCGGTATCCGCACGCTGCCGGTGGCGACAGCCGGCGAGGGGCTGGACCTGTTGAGAGCGGGTGATGCGGATGCACTGGTCTACGACGAGCCGCTGCTGCGCTACCTGCTGAAGGATGCCGCACCCGGGATCGAGATCCTGCCGCAATCCATCGAGCGGCAGTACTACGCCTTCGGCCTGAAGCCCGGTTTCGCACAGCGCGAGATCCTCAATCGCACCCTGCTGGAGGATACCGGTGACAGCGAATGGCAGGAAACCCTTAACCGTTACCTGGGTCCGCGTTGAGGGATGTCGGAAGCGCCCCCCGGACTTTGGATAACGCAGGCAATTACGTACTATAGATACGGGAATACACATCATGACCGATGACCACGGATTACTTACGCCTATCTGCTGGACGGACAGGGCGGCGGTGCAAGGCTGGACTGGGACAGGGTTAAACAATGGCAACCGGAGCACGGGGTGTTGTGGATGCACCTCGAGTACAGCGACCCGTTTGTGCAGCAGTGGGTGCCACGGGAGAGCGGCCTGGATGAGATTACTGCCGAGGCCCTGCTGGCCGAGGAGACCAGGCCGCGGTGCATGCTGAGTGCAACTGGGCTGTTACTGACGCTGCGAGGAATCAACCCGAATCCCGGGGCAGATCCCGAGGACATGGTGGCCGTGCGCATGTGGACCGATGGCAAGCGGATTATCACCACCCGCAGGCGGCGCCTGCATGCCACCGCCGAGCTGGGTGAGGCCATCGAAAGAGGCGTCGGGCCGCATAATGCCGGAGAATTTGCGGAGTCGCTCACCGACAGGATGGTGGAACGCATGGCCGATGTCGTTGACGGCATCAGCGACGAGGTGGATGACCTGGAGGAAGCGGTGTTGACCATGGAATCCTATGAACTGCGCCCGAAGATCGCGGAATTGCGCCGCCATGCCATCGGCCTGCGCCGCTACCTGGCGCCGCAACGCGAGGCGGTGGCGCGGCTGTTCAGCGAAAAGGTGGAATGGCTGAGTGACATGGACCGGCAGCGCCTGCGGGAAAGTGCAGACCGCACCACCCGGCTGGTCGAAGACCTGGACCTGATCAGGGAGCGTGCGGTGGTGGTGCAGGAAGAACTGATAAGCCGTTTGTCCGAGAAAATGGACCGTACCATGTATGTCCTGTCGATTGTTGCCGCTATCTTCCTGCCGCTGGGTTTTTTGACCGGCCTGCTGGGTATTAATGTTGGCGGTATCCCGGGGGCTGATTACAAGGGATCCTTTGTGATTTTCTCCGTATTCCTGGTGTTGATTGTTGCCATTCAGATCTGGCTGTTCAAGCGCAAGAAATGGATGTGATGGTTGCTGCGGGAATCGGGGGTATCAACCGGGCGGTAGCGGCATCTGTTCATCATGATAGCTCTGCTGTGATACCTTGCCGCGAAACACAAAATATTGATAACCGTTGTAGATCAGCATGGTCGGCAGCAGGTAGGGATACAGGCTGATCGCAAGGCCGGCAAACGAACACAGGAAAATAAGCAGGCTGTAGACAAACGGCGCGTGTATACAGCCCAGGCGCTGAGACGTGCGCGCCGGTAGGTGCGCCGCTGAATTTCCCCGGTCATCTTGATAATGAGGAATGTTGCGCCGAGCAGGGCGTACCCGCAGACAACACCGGCGGCAACAAGCATCGGGAAGGGGTGCACCCAATCCCACAAGCTGCCGGCGAAACTGTTGTCCCGGACCGTGATGCCGCCGATGACCGCACCCAGAATCAGTCCCTGGCAGGCGGCCACGTGCAGCGTCTGGTGTCGTTCCAGTTTCTCCAATACCGTGTCCGTACGTGCCTGCCAGGCCGGGTGGCGCGTCAGCAGGCCCTTGCCGTGGCGCCGGCCGAGAAAGAAATATAACTGGTCACCGCACAGGGTCCCGCAAAACCCGCACACAATCACCCAGGGCAGCGACAGGTAACCCAGGTGCGCAAAAAGACCACCCAGCACCATGATGGTCTCGCCTTCCAGGAAGGTGCCGATGGTGAGGATCGGGTAGCCATAGTTGGTCAGCAATGTTTCCAGCATGAGGATAGTGGTTAACCTGTGCAGCTGCTTGTGGACACCATTGTCGCGGCTTTCGGTGTGCGGGCCGGGTTAGCAATTGCAATCCGGTCTTTTTAATTGTGGTTCTTCCCCGAATCGGCGAGTAGATTACCATTGTAGGGCCGAATTCACTTGTGCCCGGCGCTTTATCGGGTATTCGGCCAACAGTCATAGCAACGCTGCTGGTCGAATGAATTCGACCCTACAGGTTTGACTGGATGGCGATGTAACGCTGCTGGTCGAATGAATTCGACCCTACAGGTTAGACTGGATGGCGATGTAACGCTGCTGGTCGAATGAATTCGACCCTACAGGTTAGACTGGATGGCGATGCAGCGCTGCTGGTCGAATGAATTCGACTCTACAGTTTAGATTGAGTAGGGCCGAATTCATTCGGCCAACAAGCTTGTCGTCAGCAGGCATGCGTCTCGTCTGAATTAATTGTATCCAGGTCAGGCCGGCCAGCTTAACGGGTCCTGGCGGTAGTACAGGCGCAACTGCCGGTACACATCGGGATACAAATGCTGCAGGCGGGCGGGTTGCAGAAAAAAGACCTCTGTCAGGACCGCGAAGAATTCCGCGGGATTTTCGGCGGCATAGGGATCGATGGCCGTGTGGTGGTGGCGTTCAACCTGGTGATACAGGCTGTCATAGGCTTGTGACAGGGCTGCCGTCCATGCTTCACGGACCATGCCACGGTGCAGGGGCGGCATGCCATTGGCGGCGCCATTGAGCATGTCGAGTTTGTGGGCGAATTCGTGCAGGATGACATTGGACGCCGGTCCGTGCGGGCTGGCACCCGGTCTGGCATCCGACCAGGACAGGATGACCGGCCCGCGGTGCCAGGACTCACCGGCAAGGGCACGGCGGGTTTCGTGGACCACGCCACTGCTATCGTATTCTTCCCGGCTGACGACGAAGGTGTCCGGGTAGACGATCACCTCGCTCCAGCCGCGGAAGTAATCGAGGTCCAGATTCAGGATCAGCAAACAGGCCTGAGCCGCGATATACACACGCATGCCGGCATCGATGCTCAGGCCGCCTGCGGCAGTGATGGTTTTTTCGTGCAGGAACAGGCCGGTCAGTTTGCGCAGGCGGTGCTGGTCCCTGTGGTCGAGGCGCGCCAGTACCGGCGCCGACGCGATACATTCATGCCATAGCGGGTACGGGACGCGCGAGCGGAACACGACATGCTGCTGCCAGGCGCGCTGCAGGCGTTTCAGTATGGAATGGTGTTCCCGGGGCAAGGTTGGCAAGTGCCTCTGTTTGTATTCAGGCGTTAAGGGGTCGAGACAGCGTGGACCGGTTCGCAAGAGCAGTGTTTTTCATTGTCTCCTGCCCCCCGGGTTTATATCAAGCACATTGCCGGGTCTGGCCGGTGAACCAGGGAGGCGGGAGTTGCGGGCGCCATGAATAACGAGCTGGAATCGCGTTTCAAACAAACGTCGAAATCCCGGTTACCAGGGTAGTATTTCACCGTCAAATGCGTGGAATTGCCCCGTAGCATTCGGCTCCAGGGTGTCCAGTACGTTCAGCATGCAAGCGACGCTGTGGTCCGGACTGAAGAGCTGTCCCTTCGGTACATGCCGCTGAAAGGGTCTCGATAATGCGGTATTCGTTGTGCCCGGATGCAGGGCGGCAACAGCAACGTTGGGCAATGTTCGTTGCCATTCGATGGCCAGGGTCTTCAGGCACATGTTGAGTGCGGCCTTGGATGAGCGGTAACTGACCCAGCCGCCGAGGCGGTTATCTTCTATGCTGCCCACCCGGGCGGAAATAGCGGCAAATAGCGCCGGACGGCCGTGTTTGAAGTTAACCTGCAGATGCTTGGCCAGTAACAGGCTGGGCATGGCATTCGTCATCATGTTTTCGATGAAAAAGCCGGGGTCAAAATGGCGCATACTTTTTTCAGGACCCCGGTCAGGGGTGTGGAGCATGCCTGCTGCGTTGATCAACCAGTCGATGTCACCCGGTTTTTCCGACCAGGCCTGAATCGCCGCTTCATCGGTGATGTCCAGGGGATGCCAGGTGACCTTGGCATGGGAAAATTCCGGCTTGTTGCGATTGAACGTGGCATGAATGCTGCGGACATCCGGGCGCAATATCAGCTGCCTGACAAAGGCCTGGCCGATGCCGCCGGATCCTCCGACTATGGTTATATTCATTGCTGCGTGCGGGATCGATCATCCGATCGATCCCGCACTTTCCGCCATGCAGCTAGAAGCCAGCCGCTTTCCGTAGCCGGGCGCTGGTCTCTTGCGCTTCTTCACCGGTAGCGGGTTTGTCCTGTCTGCGCCTGGGTGGAGCCGATTTTTGCAGACGGGAAAACTCCCGCATGGTGAGCACAAGACCGATCAGCAGCATGGTAAATACGAAGATCGCGGGATAAAGGATGTCAGGTTCGTTCATGATGCTTCCCTCCTTGCTATGAGTGTTGCAAGCTTGAAGTAGATGCCAAACGCGAGAATGGATGGAACCCAGATCGCGGTGAAAATGCCATGATCCTTGAAGCCGTTGAACCATAGATAGGCCGATATGGCGAACGAGACCATCACGGCGAGCAGGATAAACATATCGGATAGCTTGAACATGACAACGTACCTCCTCAGGTCTTGATTAGAGTTCTCTCTCAGCAGTCCCAGAATGCGATTGCGGCAAGGAGCAGCCCCGCCACGGTGATTGAAGCCGGTGTACGCATGCCCGCGACACCGAAGGTATCAACCATGGTCGGCACCCAGCCGAACCAGCCAATCAGCAGCCAGACGAAGAAGGCAGCGGCAAGCGCGACTCCCGAGAAGCCAATCAGAGTGCGGATGCCGCCGATCTTTCTTCGGCAATTAATCACGGGGAACAAATGCGCGGCCGCCTATACAGGGCAATTTCCTTGTCGCCGCGCCAGCCGCCAGCGGGCAAAGGGCGCATACAGGCGCTCAAGCAACGGCACGAGTCGCAGGGACCGCAGCATTCCTGACAGCCAGCGGTAGTACGGCAACGCGCTCCATAACGCAATAAATGCCGCTGCGCCGGTTTGCATTCGGCCCGCGCTGTCCTGCACGTGAAAGACGCTCATGGCAGTAGTGCGGGTTATACCGAAGGGTTCCAGCTGAACCCCCGGTGCACTGATGTCGACCCACTGCACGGCACCGGTGCGATCGAGCCGGCGGTAATGCTGTATCTCCCGCCGGCAAAGTGGGCAGCCTCCGTCATAGAACGTGATGGTTTGTCGTGGCATCTGCTTTTCCCCTTAGCCGTGGTGCAACTCAGGTGCCTATCCCGTCTGCTTCGACGATTACGCTGCCCTGCATGGATGGATGGAAATCACAGGCATAGTCGTAAGTGCCGGCTGCGTCGAAGGTGTGACTGAATTGCTGACGGGTGTTCAGGGTGTTCGAGCGCATCCCGCCAGCCTTACCGGTAACGGTATGCGGCATGCGGCTGTCCTGTACCCAGGTAACCGTGGTGCCGGGTTTGACGGTTAGGTTGGCCGGCTCGAAACGCATACCATAGATACGCACGGTGACGGCGTCACCGGCAGCATCACTCGCCTGGCTGGACGCGGCCACGGTGGCCTGCGCAGGCCTGGAACCGGCCGGTGCCGATGTGGCCGGCCGGGTAACGCCGCCGGGATTAGCGCGCTGTGCCGTCATAGGCTGGTTGTAGCGGGGCATCATGTTGCGCGCGTCCGGGGCCGGTCCTGCGTAGTAACCGTACGGGGCAGGTCGCCCGTAGCCGGGTTGCGGTGCCACCGGGCTGTACGGGTAATAACCCCGGTTCATGTAGCGCTGGTCATTCATACAGCCTGGCCCGGCGTAGGTCACTGCCGTACCGGTCATCGATGCTGCAGCCAGTGACAGAATGATGCTGGTGCGCCAGTTAGTTGCGATACGATTTTTCATGATTTCCCCTCACTTGTTGGATCGTTACCGGGGTTTCAGTAGCAGAACCCCGAGTCATTCGGATTACTGATCAACAACCGTGCCGCAGTGCGAAGTAGCTGTTTCCACACCAGCGACATGGCGTTGTGCACACAGTGCGGTGCGATGGTTTGGCCCAACGCGTCCAGCCTGGGTTTCCAGCTGGGTCGGAAAACCCAGGGGGCAGTCCCCCTGGGTCGGCGCGGCGGATGTCACAGCTTCAACCCTCGTCTATGCCTTCGTCGATCGGGTTATTGATGATTTGGTGGAGCCGGCTGCCGGGCACGTCACTGCACAGCACTTCGTACTGTTCTTCGATTTCGCGGATCATTTCGTCAATCACGGTCGGTACCTCCGGTTCAGTGGTTTGTTAATTCGTGTACAAAAATAGTACAAGACATTGTACAAGTCAAGTACAAATATTGGGCATTCGGTGGCGTCGCCAATGTCTGCGGAAGGCGCTGCGGGGGCTTGCAGAAGAATTATTTTAATATATATTAATATCAATAACTTATTAATACGCAGGAGCGGCCGCTCGGCGGTGACAGTCGTGCTGCGGGTTTTCCACTGGCAGAGCGACTCTTACGGGGCGCATTCCGGGACGGGCCGCGCCGGGGCAGGGGGATTGCCCGCACCTGGTGAAAATGAAAAACGGTGCCTGGTTAATTCTTGCCAGGCGCCGGCCGGGCGTCCCGGTAGAGTGCCAGGCGCGCCACGCACAGGTCCGCCGTGAAGGCCCGGCCGATAGCCACAATACCGATGCGTTCGAGACGTTCGGGATGCAGCGGTGAACGAATTCGATGGCCGGCAAAGTCAGCAAACGGCAGTCGCACCGTTCGCCAGCCGGCCGGGGCCTGAAACGCGGCGCGATAGGATTGCCAGGGCAGCCAGACATCCGTGGTGCGCAGATGCACATTGTATTGCTCCGCGTTGCCGTGCACCTCCAGCAGGATGCCGCTGTATCCTGCCGTCCTGGACGCAGTTTCAGGTGTGACGTCGAGCGCCGCCTGCACAAAGCCGCCGCGGTTCTCCAGCCTGACAGTGCCGCGCAGGCGCAGGCAGGGCCGGTCCTCGACGCTATCCGTTGTCAACTGGCCGCTGGATACCCCGCCCATGACGCCGTCCGTGACCAGGCGCCAGCTTGTTCCCTGCACCGAGCGGTAATCGCCCGTGCGGCGATCATCGATAATTAACAGGTCGTCAGCCATAACGCCTCCATGACCGCAGCAAGACAAGCAGGCTATCGCAAGGGGTCTGAAGAATTTCCACATTGTTTCACCCGGCATAAATCGGCATCAAGGAGCAATTGCAGCGAATATTTGCAACAATTGCACTCTGCCGCGGAATATTGCAGATTCGTATCTCTGCACCCTGCATGAAAAAATCTCTGTACCCGGCGAATCTTGATTACTGGAGCTGCCGGGGCGGATTGATTCTGTACGAGATTCATTATAGCGCCATGGTTAACAGGATGAATACGAGATGATAATCAAACCCCTGACGGAATTTCTGCGGCTCGAGGCATCCAGCGGAATCCTGCTGCTGATTGCGGCTGTCCTTGCGATGGTGGTTGAGAACTCGGCAGCAAAAGGTTTATACGACGCCCTGCTGGGAACGCCGGTAGAGATAAAAATCGGCGAGTTTCAGATTGCCAAGCCATTGTTGTTGTGGATCAACGATGGTTTGATGGCCATCTTCTTTTTCCTGATCGGCCTGGAAGTCAAACGTGAATTTCTGGATGGTGAGTTGTCCGAGCCTTCCCGCCTGTTGCTGCCGATCATTGCCGCGACCGGCGGCATGGCTGTTCCTGCCGCAATCTATGCCTTTGCCAACTGGGGAGACCCGGTGGCGATGAAGGGCTGGGCCATTCCGTCGGCCACGGATATTGCCTTTGCGCTCGGCGTGCTTGCGCTGCTCGGCAGCCGGGTGCCGCATACCCTGAAGTTGTTTTTAATGACACTGGCCATTGTGGATGACCTCGGCGCCATTGTGATTATTGCGATATTTTATACGTCCGATTTGTCCGTGGGTTCATTATTGATTGCCATTGGCGCTATCGTATCGTTATTTATTCTGAACCGCAGAGGTGTTTTGGCGCTTGCGCCGTATATGCTGCTGGGACTGGTTTTATGGGCGGCCGTGCTCAAGTCAGGTGTGCATGCCACTTTGGCGGGTGTGCTGGTTGCACTGTTCATCCCGTTCAGAAAACAGCCGGGTGAGAAAAAAACGCAACTGGAGAAACTCGAGGACGACCTGCACCCGGCGGTGGTCTACGGGATCCTGCCATTGTTTGCATTCGCAAATACCGGGATTTCTTTTGCAGGATTGAGTGTCGATTCTTTCTTTCATCCGGTGCCGCTGGGTATTGCAGGCGGCCTGTTTATTGGCAACCAGATCGGGGTGTTCGGCTTCTCGTGGGTAGCGATAAAGTCCGGCCTGGCGCAATTGCCTGACGGTGCAGGCTGGCTGCAGCTCTATGGCGTGGCCTTGCTGTGCGGGATCGGGTTTACCATGAGCCTGTTCATCAGCTCATTGGCATTTGAACAGGGTGGTTCCGCGATTGCCGTCGATGACCGGCTCGGAATTCTGATCGGGTCAATGGCGTCTGCTGTTCTGGGTTATGCAATATTGCGCCTTGCCGCGTCCCGGGCGGAAGCGAACACGACATAGACTGCCAATACCTTATCCGGCGCACGCAACAGGCGGGGCAGTATGATCTTCAGGCAGTTGTTCGGGGCAGATTCCAGTACCTGCCCCAGGTTGTCAGTAGTCAGCAGCTGCAAGTGGCTGGCGCAGGGTGCCTGGCCTGGTCAGCAATAATTGCACGGTACCGATGGATTGCTGCCTGAAACCGCCTTCGCAATAGCACAGGTAGTATTCCCACATGCGGATGAAACGCTCCGGATAACCGAGTTGCCGGACCTTGTCGATATTGGCCAGGAAGCGCTCGCGCCAGTGCTGCAGTGTGGTGGCGTAATGGGGGCCGATATCTTCCAGGTGAAAGACGCGCATGTCGGTTGTACCTGCAATCGCTGTCGTCAGTGCGGCGACAGAAGGCAGACAGCCGCCAGGGAAAATATAGCGCTGGATAAAGTCGATCGATTTTTTCGCCACCGGGTAGCGCTGATCGGGAATGGTGATGCTTTGCAACAACATCATGCCGTCCGGGCTGAGTAATTCACAGCATTTGGCGAAGTAGGTAGCGTAATTGCGATAGCCGATAGCTTCGATCATTTCGATGGACACCAGCTTGTCGTAGCTGCCATCCAGAATCCGGTAGTCGTCGCACAACAGGGTAATCCGGTCATCCAGACCAGCCTCGCGGACACGTTGCCGTGCGTAGTCATACTGCTGCCTTGAAATAGTGGTGGTCGTGATGCGGCAACCGTAGTGTCTGGCTGCATAAATGGCAAAGCCGCCCCAGCCGGTGCCGATTTCCAGGACGTGATCCGTTGGCTTGAGCTGCAGTTTCCTGCAGATACGTGCCAGCTTGGCCTCGGACGCTTCCTGCAGTGTTGCCTGCGGCTGCTGGAAGATACCGCAGGAATACATCATGGTCTCATCGAGAAACAGCTTGAACAAACTCGTTACCGAGATCGTAGTGGGCGGCGATATTGCGGCGGCTTCCCTTCAGGGTGTTGCGGTGCAGGCAGCGCTGCACCAGCTGCAGGGGCTTCATGAGCGATTTCATGCCCGGCCCGATGCTGGCGATACAGTGACGATTGCGCAGCATCAGTTCGACCAGTGCAGATAAATCGTCGCACTGCCAGTCGTTGTTGATATAGGCTTCACCGGCACCGAGAACACCGCGCAGCAAAACCGTGGTATAGAATCCCGTACCCGTGATCGTGACGGTGACTGTTCCCGGGAATTCAGTATCCCGGCGGCCGAAGACATACTGTTTGTTGCCAGTCAATGAGTACCAGTTCGCCATGGCGCAGATACTTCAGGCGGCCCAGCAGAATGCGCCTGGCATTGTCATTGATAAAGCCCGTTTCCCGGGCTTGCTCGACAGGTTTTTCGATACAGAGTGCAGCGGATTTCATGCTCGTCTCACCGGATTCGGTGCCTCCTGTTTGTCTGGGTGTGGAATATATGGAATCCTTTTCAGCCACAGGCGCAAGGCCTGGTAGTAGATGGCTGCGACCACCTTCGCTGTTATCAACGGGTAGCGGATCAATGCCCCTGCGAGGTTGATGCCGGTGACGGGCTGCTGCCGCAGCGACAGGGTGGCATCGAACAATGTTTTCCCCTGCTGGAAATTCTTCATATGGACCACAAGACTTTCAGCCGGCAGGGTAAAGCGCCAGTCGTAATCGATGTCCATGTCCATGAATGGCGAGACGTGAAAGCGTTTATCGAGCAAGTAGCGCTTGTAGTCCTTGCTCCCGCTGTTGTGCGCCTCGGGCAGAACGTAGCAGTACTGTTCACCCCAGGGCGTGTTATTGACTTCGGCGACAATGACGTCGAGCTTGTCTCCGGTCTCGTCGAAGCAGTAGTAGAAGCTGACGGGATTGAAGCCGTAGCCGAAATAGCGCAGATTGGTCAGCAAGCGTATCGGTCCCTTGAGTTTGATACCGGTTTCTTCCCTGACAAAGCTGCGTACGGCGGTGCCCAGATCGACGTTCATGTCACCGAGATGATCCGCGCGCCTGAAGCGGGCGAGGGCAGGGCGTGTGGTTGACCATAACCAGCGGTTCCTGAACACGGACGGCAGTTCGTCCAGATCGAGATACAGCATGAACATTGCGTACTGAAACGCATGCGATACCGGCGTGTAGCGGCGGTGTTTAACCTGCCCGACGTAGAGACGGCTGTGCATAGTCGATGTGTTCCTTGAAATCCTGCAGGGCATTCAGTGCACTGACGACGCCATCTTCATGGAATCCATAGCGCCAGTATGCGCCGCAGTACCAGGTGCGGCGCTTGCCGTTGATATCCTGCTGGCGTTGTTGTGCCGCGACGCCTGCCGTGGTGTAGACCGGGTGCTCATACTGCATGCGGCGGATGATCTTGTCGGGATCAATATGCCGGGTGTCGTTGAGTGTCACGCAAAAGGTCGTTGTCGCCTGCAGGTTCTGCAGGATGTTCATATTGTAGGTCACGGATACCCGCCCGTCATCCTTTGATCTGCGCAGGTAATTCCAGGCGGCCCAGGCACGCTTCGTTTTCGGCAATAACGACGTATCCGTATGCAATACCGTCTCGTTGTTCTGGTAGGGAATTGCACCCAGGATCTCGCGCTCGGTCTGTGTCGCGTCAGACAACATGGCCAGTGCCTGGTCGCTGTGGCTGGCGATGAACAGGTAGTCGAAGCGCTCGGTGGAGCCCCCGCTGGTGCGTACTTCAACATGGCCGGGCAGGCGCCTGACCTCGAGGACAGCCTCGTTTAAGCGGATCCGGTCCTTGTAGGCGGCGGTTAGCTTTTTGACATATGCATGCGAACCGCCCCTGATCACGCGCCACTGCGGACGTTCCCTGATATTCAGCAACCCGTGGTTGGCAAAAAAACGCACGAAGTAACAGGCCGGAAACGCCAGCATCCGTTGCGGGTCGGTTGACCAGATGGCCGCACCCATCGGTACGATGTAGTTATCGATGAACAAACGGCCGTAATGGTTGTCTTCGAGGTAGCGGCCGAGCGAGACGGATTCGTCCCTGGTGTCGAGTAATTCACGCGATTCGCGGTTGAAGCGCAGGATATCCCGGATCATGGCGTGAAAGCGTGGTCTGAACAGGTTGCGTCGTTGCGCAAACAGGCGGTTCAGCGAGGCCCCGTTGTATTCGATGCCGCTCGCTTCACAGCGGCTGCTGAAACTCATTTCCGTGGGTTGCGGTTTCGACCCCGAGTTCATCCAGCAGGGCGATAAAATTCGGATAGGTCCAGTCGTTGAAGACGATAAAGCCGGTATCGATCGCGAAGCTGCTGTCCTGCATGAATGATATCGTGGGTGTGGGTATGACCGCCGACATGGTCTCCGGCTTCAAAGACCGTAATCTCGTGTTCCCTGCACAAATGCCAGGCGGCCACATTGCCGGCGATGCCTGTTCCGATCACGGCAATCCTCATGGCTGACCGGCTCCGGTTGCCGGTCCGCTGCTGCGGTACGCGGCGGATCTTTGAAATGTCGTAGCCCTGTTCTGCAATCAGCTTGCTCGATATTGCCGTAATCAGCCTCGGGTATGGACGGGGTGCGCGCCATGATCCAGACGTAATCGCGCTTGTTGCGGCCGATCACGGTTTGCGTGTAGCCGTCGTCGAGATACATCACCCGGTAATCAGCCTTGATGGGCCAGATAAACTGCATGCCCCAGATGGCATTGGACGGGTCGCTGCCGACGAATCCGGTGGGTTTGTAGGTCTTGAGCGGACCATCGAACGCTCCCTTGTTGAAGCGAAACGTGGTTGCCACGCGCTTGTCACTGATCAGCTCGTAGGACTCGATCGCGTTGTGCGCATCACGCTCGATGAAGGTCGGTATGCTGGCTATGACATACCAGTCACCCATGAAACGTGCCAGGTCAACCTGCTCGACGGTGGGCAGCGGCGATGGGGTGACGCTGCAGGCGCTGAGTGCGATGACGGGCAGGATGCAGAGTATGTGAATGAGGGTTTTCATCAGTGAGTCAATCCAGTGCATAGCGCAGCAAACGCCCGCTGTCGGTGGTTGATTGCAAGCCCAGCCACTGGTCATCCTGTGAGTACCAGAGCTCGATATTGGCCTTGTCGGCAGTCAGCTGATAGTGATGTGCGCGTGTGTCTTCGTTGCGTACACGGATGGAATGTTCACCCAGGTAGCGGACCTCGACATCGAGATACTCGCCGGTTTGTGAATTCAATAATCGTTCACGCTCGAGGAATGATTTATCCCAGTAGGCGAAGGTGCTGATACAGGCGGGCAGGGTTATGGCGCCGGCCTGCGTGGTGAGCTGGAAGACCTTGCCTGCCGTGCTGCCGGTAACCCGGAATTGCTTGCCGTTTTCGTCGGTTGTTGATGTGATGCGCTGCAGGCACTGGCTCTGCCAGACCTCGGTATTTTCGTGCCGGTATTTGAACAAGGGTATCTTCAGGAAGGTAACATCGAACTGTGCCCGGGACCGGAGATCGGTATCCGGGCCATTTTCTGTCAGGAAGAAATGGTGATGGCCGATCTCCCTGTCGTCGAGATAGACCCTGAAACGCCATTCTGTTGCCGTTGATGCGCCCGCTATGACAGGTAACAGCAACAGCGCGCTACACAGCAGGGCTGCGATAATCCTGGCATGCAGTGATCTGGAAACGGGCATCATGCCTGGGATCCGGTTTTGCGCATGGTCTCTCGGGAAACCCGGTAAAAAGGCGTTGGTGCGCTCGATATAGTCACGGTAGGCGGGCCGTCGTTCGGCAATATCACTTTCCAGCAATGCCACGCCCGATACGCGCAGCAGCAGGAAAGTCATCAGCAGCGGCGAGATAATCGACCACCAGCCGCCGGCGGCAACGGCAAACAGGTAGAAACCCCACCAGACGCAGCATTCGCCGAAATAATTCGGATGCCGGGTGTAAGCGCCACAAGCCCTTGTCCATGACATTGCCCTGGCTTTCCGGGCTTCGCTCTGAAGGCCGACAGTTGCGCATCGGCAATACTCTCGAACAGGATGCCGAACAGCACCAGTACCAGTGCCGCAATGCATCGATCAGGTTCAGCGGCCTGCTGCCCGTGATGGCGGCAAGCAGCGGCAGGGAAATAATCCATGCCAGAACACCCTGCAGCAGGAAGACGATCCACAGGCTTTTGATGGCGAAGTTGGGGGAATGTTCTGCGCCGCATGGCCTGATAGCGTGCATCTTCAGGTTCGCCCCAGTTGCGCCAGGTGATGTAGGCAGACAGGCGCAGCGCCCAGACTGGCAACCAGTGCCAGGACGATCATTGCCGCGCGCTGTTGTGAATTCGTTCAGCAGGAAATAGGTGGTGCAGAGCGTGAGGAAAATCAGCGACCAGAGGCTGTCCACGATACTCACGTCTCCCTTAAAAAGGCTCACGATCCATGTGAGCAAGGGGAGGAGCAGCGCCACAATCAATCCGTAAAGATAGATTTCCAGATCAAACACGTGCATTCGATCCTGCGCAAGCTTCGGGTATGATGGCTGCAGTGTCATGCCGTCAAAGCGGTTTGAAGGGTCATCAGCAGTGGCATGAACAGGGCCCAGCCGACACGCCAGTGCCAGCCATGGCGATCCCGGGTCCGGGATTTGCACGCCACCCAGTTTCCAGCCGGCAAGATAGGCTGCCGGCCCGGAGACGGCGCCCAGCACGGCGGCCAGCACCAGGCGTTGTTTCAGCCACTTCAGCGACACATTCAGTGTTGTCGCAAACAGCAGCCACATGGCGACGATCCAGTGCGGTGCCGTTCCTTCGATCAGGATACCCGAGGGGTACTGCAGCCAGCCGGCATACACCAGAAAACTGTCCCAGACAGCGCCTATACCACCGGCGATCAGGATCAGTGACAGCTCTTTGCGCGGATCCATTGGCATGAAAGACGTGCCAGGCGACGATCAGCAGTGCGGTCAATGTGCCAAGCCAGGGCAAATGGTTGGCGCCGGCGAGCACGCAACATAACCAGCCTGCCTGAAATACCAGCGCATTGATAATGATGGCTTTCATGAGTGTACTCTTTTTCTCGAACAGATAGTGGCTGACCCACCACTGCTGGCCATCGTCATAGCCAAATAACTCTGCACAGGCCATGAAGAACATGCGCCAGCGCATCCACCATTGCTGGGTGGATTCCGGGCCGTATGTTTTTTCCAGGATGGGCCAGAGATGCTCCTTGTTCTGGTCCATGTTCTGCAGCCAGGCATTGGCGGTTTTCTGATAATGGGTGCCGTTCCAGCGCCATTGGCGTATGAAGCGCAGATGCTCCTGGAAGTGCAGCGGCAGGTCATCGCTGGGCATCATGCCGCCGCTGAAGAAATGTTTGCTCATCCAGTCAGTCGCGTTCTTTTCCTCAAATGCATAGGGAATGTCCCGGTGACAGAAGATGTGCATGAAGAATCGCCCGCCCGGGTTGAGCCAGCCACTGATACGGCCGAACAGTGCACGATAATTGCGCATGTGCTCGAACATCTCGACAGAGACAATCCGGTCATATTTTTCCAGGCTTACGAAATCATTCATGTCGGCGGTAATGACAGTGATGTTGTCAAGCAGCAAGTTGTCGTGCCTGCGAAGGATGTGTTGTCGCTGAGTGCTGGAATTCGAGACGGCCGTGATTTGGCTGTTCGGATACATCCGCGCCATCCAGAGTGTCAGTGAGCCCCAGCCGCAACCCAGTTCCAGGATGTTCATGCCGTCTTCGAGGCCGGCATGTTCGCAGGTCATGCGCAGGGCATCAGCTTCTGCGGTCGTGAGATCAGTGACCCCGGTATTCCAGTAACAGCAACTGTATTTGTTGTGGGCGCCCAGCACCTTGAGAAAAAAATCGGTCGGTACTTCGTAGTGTTGTGTGTTGGCCTTGAAGGGCAGCGGCGCAATGACGCTCTGGTTCATGCGCTGGATGAAGTCGTGCTTTGCTGTTCAGCCATGCCTTCGCAGTCATCTGTGTGCAGCCGTGCGAGGCGCTTTCTGAGGAGCCGCCTGATTCCGCTGCGAATCACGGTGTCAGGGACAAGTCCCTGTTCCGTCCAGTCGATGGCTTTGGCTGCGGCTGTTTCCCATGTTCCGACTCTCGGCATGATTGCCGCTCTAAATATGTACAAAACTTATACATTCATGTCATTATCTGTCAAGCGGTCGCGCTGAGCAGGACTGGCGGTGGACAGAGTGGTAAAATACAGTAAAAAATCATATATATTAATAACAATTAGCTATATAATACTTCACCTGGATCGTGCACATAACAATACTTGTACAAATATAATACTGTTATAGTATTGTGCGAAATCAAACCCATGAGGACTGTGCCATGTCCCAGCAACACTTCGTCAATCCTGCTCACTGTCTCTGCTGCTGGGCTTGTCCGCATCCGTCAGTGCTGCCGACTGTCCGGAGGCGCTGGATTACCACAAGCGGCCACTGGCGCAAGACCAACCGGTGCACCTGTGTGAAATGATGCGCGACAAGGTGGTGCTGGTGGTCAACACGGCCAGCAAATGCGGTTACACACCGCAGTACGAAGGACTGGAAAAACTCTATGAGCGTTACCGCGAACGCGGTCTGGTCGTGGCCGGTTTTCCTTCCAATGATTTTGCCGGGCAGGAACCCGGCAGCGAAAAACAGATACAGGACCTTCTGCCGTCTCACTTACGGGGTGCAATTCCCGATGTTTGAAAAGGTGCGGGTCAAGGGCGAGTCGGCAGATCCTTTTTACAAGCACCTTGCCAGCGATCACGGGTGAGAAGCCGCGCTGGAATTTCCATAAATACCTGCTGGACAGAAACGGCCGCGTCGTCGCCAGTTTCCCAAGTCAGGTGCAGCCCGGAAGACAAGCAGCTGGTGCGCATGATCGAGGAACTGTTGTGAATATCCCGGCGCATAGCCGCATGACAGTGACCCGTATGAGTGCCCCGGCGCGCATGCCTCTGCTGCAGATACAGGCTGGCATTCCGGGCCTGCAGGGTTGATCCCTTTTGTCGCCCTGATGCTCCTGGCGCTTATATTGAGAAACTATCTGTAAGGTATGCCGCGTAAACTCTGCACAACAATTTGGCGTAGTCGTGACCGGCGATGAATTGCTCTCTGGTAAACGCACAGACAAGCATTTGCCCCGGGTGATTGGTGCGCTCCAGCAGCGTGGTATGCGTGTTGCCTGGTCGAGGCTGGTCGGTGATGACCGCCAGCGCCTGGTGCGTGAATTGCAATTGACCCAGCAGGATGACATCCCGGTCTTGTGTTTCGGCGGTATCGGTGCGACGCCCGATGATCACACCCGTCAGGCTGCGGCGGAAGCCTTCGGTGTTGCGCTTGTCCGCCACCCCGCAGCCATGGACATGATCGAGCGGCAGTTTGGCGCCGCGGCATATCCTGACCGGGCACGGATGGCAGATCTGCCCGAGGACTGTCTCCTGATCCCGAACGCGGTCAACAATATTCCGGGTTTTACTCTCTATGACCATCATTTCCTGCCCGGATTTCCGCTGCTTGCCTGGCCCATGCTTGACTGGGTGCTCGATAGTTATTACCCGGCAAATGCGCAGCGATGTGTAGAGCGCTCGGTCAGAGTGCAAGGCGTGCGTGAGTCCGATCTGCTGCGGCTGATGGAGGCATTATCCAGGCGTCATCCCGATGCAAAATTGTTCAGCCTGCCGCACATGGCTGCTGTCAATTCGATTGAGCTGGGCTTTCGTGGCGCGCAGGGTGCGGTGGAGACTGCCTTGGCGGATCTCAAGGCGGCACTGACAAACCGTGCCCTGGATTTTGAGGTACTGGTTAATGATGCGGCACACCAACCACTGGCGTGCACGCATCCAGCTAGCGGCGCTGCTTGTTCAGTGTCTGGCTGACTTGCTTCAGGCCGCTGCCGAGCGTTTCTCCCAGGCAAATGGCGCCGGCAGCCTCGATTTTTTTCTGGTATTTGATTGCGGTGTTACCGCCGACAAACACGGGTACACCGGCTTCCCCGACCAGCTCGCGCAGATCCTCTTCCAGCACCCCGCGTGAAGGTCTGGAAGAGAAAGACAAGACAACCCCTGTGCAGGGCCTTTTTTTCAGAACGCCGGGGAGTTGCTCCAGTGGTGTGTTGGCGCCCAGCACGATAACCCGGTAGCCGAAGTTGACGACGGCCTGGGCAAAGAACAACAGGCCAATATCGTGAAATTCGCCGGGCAGGCAGGCAAGGAGAAGTTGTGGGCCGCTGCTGCGCTGATTGAGGTGGTGAATGCGCGCGCCAAGTTTATTGCGCAGGTAAACCGAAAAGAAGTGCTCCTCGGCAATCCCGCTATCGGACTCTTTCCAGCGCGCACCCAGGATTTGCATCAAGGGCGTGGTGAGGCGCTGGTTCACGATATCAGCGGGGTACAGTGACAGGGCGTCGTTATAGGCGCTTTCCAGGGCATGTTCATCGAAATTCTCAATTGCCCTGAGCATACTGTCCTGGTAGTGCTTCCACACTTCACCAGCCGTATCGGCGGCAGGCGCGGTCGCTGGCTGTCCCGGTGTGTGTCCCAGCAGGGGTTTGACCTGACTGATGGAGACCCCCTGATCCAGCAGGTCAAGGACCTGCTTGATGCGTTCGACATCGTCTTCCGTATAGAGCCGATGTCCCTTCGGGGTGCGTTGCGGTGTGATCAGGTTGTAGCGCCGTTCCCAGGCCCGGAGTGTTACCGGGTTGATGCCCGTCAGAGTGGCGACCGTGCGTATCGGCAGCATACGGGTGGCTGTGACGGTTTTTTCGGCATGCTGTGATTGCGGCATAGCGGGGTCTCTGTGAAGTTGTACAATAATTGTACTATATCGTTGCAAGATATGTTACACTTTTTTCATCCTGGAAGTATATTAAATCAACTGGTTACGGTCGATAGAGGTCGAAATGGCAAATCTGGCTGATCTGGTCCTGTTACGCAATAACCCCGCCGTTGCCGAAGAATTTCTACAGGCGGCCATCAAGGGCGATGTCGATGCGCAGTATGGCATGGGTCTCATATATGCCGAGGGACGGGGTGTCAAACAGGACGCAGCAAAGTCGTTCTACTGGTTAACACGCGCAATCGGGCAGGGTGATAAAGATGCGGCTCTGTTAAGACAGCATGTTGCAGCCAGTATGACCCCCGCACAGTTCGCCCGGGCTGAGTTACTGATATATGAGTGCAGTGTGGCTCCGGGTCCGGTGTTGCAGCGTAGACGCAACCAGCGCAAAAAGCAGCAAACCCGGACTGACGAGACTTGAACCATGTCCCGTGCCGGAGTGGTTTGTGTTTTCTTGCAGGCCCATGTCACGGCTGGCTGTACCGGCATGCCGGAGAATGTGTCACCGGTCACCGGGTTCGATGTCTACCGCTCTCCGCGCTTGCTGAAGTTTTGACAAAAAATCAGTAATTGGTTATATTGACAAGTTCTTCTTAACGCTTGGGAATCCAGGCATTTTAACTGCAAGACTCCAGTTTCGATGCAAGTAACAACACCAAGAACCGTGCGCTGCTCGTGGCTCCCGCTACTCATGGTCTTTGTGTTATGTGCCGGTATTGCCGATCCGGTCTGCTGCGCTGAAAGCCAGCAACAGGAATTCAAATTCGAATCCGTACATGGCACGGACCCATCTGCAGAAGACGAATGGGCAACCGGCTTCCGGCAGGGTCTGATTGCAAAGAGATTCCAGTTATATTTTTCTCCAAAACTCACTGCAAGGCTGTCACCTGTCATTGGCAGTGATGCCTATCCCGGTATTATCCTCCATGGTCCTCCCTCTCCAGATCATTCCGCCTGATCTGCTGCGGTCAGTATGACCGTTTTTTCACATGTTGTTCGATTGCTGTACTGCCGGTTACCAGTATTGCTGTTATGAACTATATTTTTCCGGAGTGATACGTGAGCACACTATCGAAACAAACCCTGATAAAACGCCTGCTGGGTGCCGTCATCTTCCTGGGCGTCGGCTATTCGCTGATTGAAGCGGTCCCGACGCAGGAGATTGCCTGGGTTTCATCGATTTTACTGCTGACGATTTACCTGTTTGTTTTCGAAATTGTCGAAGTTGATGTAGCCGCGGTTTGTATCATGGTGTTGCTTGGTTTGATGACGTTAATCGGGCCGTTATTCGGGCTGGATCACCCATTTGTTGTTTCGCAGCACCTGTTCGACGGTTTTTCCAGTAATGCCGTCATATCCATTGTTGCTGTCATGATCATCGGTGCCGGTCTCGACAAGACCGGTGTTATGAGTCAGGTGGCCGGTGTCATCCTCAAGTACGGGGGGCGTACCGAGAAGCGTGTTATCCCCCTGATCTCGGGGACCGTCGGCATCATCTCCAGTTTTATGCAGAACGTGGGTGCCGCCGCCCTGTTTTTGCCTGTAGTCAGCCGTATTTCCGCCCGCTCCGGGCTGCCGCTGTCGCGGCTGTTAATGCCGATGGGGTTTTGCGCCATTCTGGGCGGGACCGTCACCAT
The DNA here is from genome assembly GCA_963768415.1 of uncultured Gammaproteobacteria bacterium. GTDB lineage: Bacteria > Pseudomonadota > Gammaproteobacteria > UBA9214 > UBA9214 > CAVYHX01. Next base: position 3,449 of record CAVYHX010000044.1, on the reverse strand, counting down.
GGTGGGGTCCAGCCCGCTGATCCTGCTCAACGATCTGATTCTGAATTCCAACCAGGCATTGCCGCCGGCACAGAAGATGAGTGTCTTTCACCTGTTCGATGTCACCCCGATCGGGCTGGCCCTGCTTGCTACCGGCATACTGTATTTTGTGCTGCTGGGAAAGTTTCTCCTGCCATCCAGGCATATGGAAAGCAGTACGGTCGGTTACAACACCATGAGCTATTTCCGCGATATCTATGGCATTGACTACCAGCTGTTTGAGGTAACGGTGCCTGCCAACAGCAAACTGGTCGGAAAGATGCTGGACGATGTCGAGAACAGCTCGAATATCCGGATCATTGCGACCCATCGCAAGGATCAGGAAACCCGGGTTGGACCCGGTGCACTGGCGCGCGACCTCGGCATCGAGGCGCGCATGGTCCTGGGGATCCTGGCATCACCCGCCCATGTCGACACGTTTGTCGAAAAATACGGGCTGCAGAGACATGCGCGGCTGGAGATGTTCGGCGAGGTACTGGCAGCAACGCGCTCCGGGGTGGCCGAAGTCGTCATTCCGCCCGGGTCTCAGTTAATCGGCAAGAGTGCCCGGGACGTGTGGATGCGCAAGACCTATGGCATTGCGATGGTCGGCCTGCATCGTGGCGGAAAAACCCTGCGTGAGGGCGAGGACATTCGTAACCTGCCGCTGGAGGCCGGCGATACACTGGTGGTGCATACCACCTGGGAAGCACTCGCACGGCTGGAATCAGACCGTGATTTCGTCGTCGTTACCACTGAATACCCGCGCGAGGAAATGCGCCCACAAAAAGTCTGGCATGCCCTGTTCTTCTTTCTCGTGGCACTCGGCCTCGTGCTGTTCTCGGACCTGCGCCTGTCGATATCACTGCTGACCGGCGCTCTGGGTATGGTGCTCGCCGGGGTTCTGAGTATGGATGAGGCCTACAAGGCGGTGAGCTGGAAAACCGTATTTCTGCTTGCCAGCCTGATCCCGCTGGGTATGGCTGTTGAAAATACCGGGACGGCAGCCTGGATTGCGCAGCAAACACTCGAAATCCTGGGGGATGTGCCCATCTGGGTGTTGCAGGCCGCGCTCGCATTACTGGCGACATTCTTCACCCTGGTGATGTCCAATGTCGGTGCGACGGTGTTGCTGGTCCCGCTGGCGGTCAATCTTGCCATCCATTCCGGCGCTGATCCGGCGGTATTTGCCCTGACGGTTGCCATCGCCACTTCGAATTCATTCCTGATACCGACACACCAGGTGAATGCCCTGTTGATGGGGCCAGGCGGCTACCGGGTTCCCGACTTCATGCGGGCAGGCGGCATTATGACTGTACTGTTCCTGGTCGTGATGCTCGTCATGATGAATATCCTGTTCTAGGCTGATGACTGAATACACCATCATGCACTGCGCCGTGCCGGATATGAGGCCACAGGGCGACACCGAAGTAATCAGCATGAAACCCGGTGCGCGGCATGTATACCTTCTTCGCGTACTTGCGCCGGACTATACAGCCGGTATGCTGGTTCACATGAGGATGAATGCAATTTTTTTAAATATTCATATGTATCTGCTTTCAGGATACCGTTTATCATGTCATGAAAAAAATTATCGGAGTTTGCCATGAAATACAAATTCGCCATTGGCTCTTTGATGGCTGTCCTGATACTTTTTCTGGTTGCGAGCTGTGAACGCAATGGCAGTATTTTCGAAGAACAATTAAATGTACTTGGAACGTTTGCACAAATCAGTATCGAGGGCATGTCACCCGACCAGGCAAAAGAGGCTGCGATCATTGTTGGAAAAGAGCTGGAGGCGCTGGATTACATCGGCTATACCTTCAAGGCAGAGGGTGAATTACAGCTGTTAAATGAAGCGATTGCACAGGGACGCTCCATGACGGTCAGTTCCGGCTTGCTGGAGCTGATCAAGGATGCTGTAGATCTGTTCCATATGAGCGGCGGGTTGTTCAATCCTGCAGCGGGAGAGCTGGTAGCCTTTTGGGAGTTTCGTTGTGACAGGGAGGAATGTAGCGAGTCGCCTTACCCGGATGAAGTCCAGCGGCTGGTCGATGAAGAGGTGGCGAAAATAATCAGCCGGCGCCCGTCCATGGATGATCTGATTATCAGTGAAGACAGGATTAGCAGCAGGAATCGACTGGTTAAACTGGAATTTGGTGACATGATCCGCGGACATGCACTCGACAAGGGTATCGAGCGCCTGCAAGATATCGGCGTCGCTAATGCAATGATCGATATCGGCGGCAGTGTCCGGACTATAGGTACCCGGGGGGAGCATGACTGGTGGATCGGAATACCGGATGCTACCGGTAAGCATTTAATAGGCTCCATAGAAAACATCGATGATCAGTCAGTCGTAACAGTACGCACATTTGACAAGTCATTCGGCAAGCAGGGGACCGTCTACCGGCATATTGTCAATCCGCAAACCGGGAATCCCGTCAAGGACATCCAGTCAGTTGTTGTGATGCATGAAAATGCAATGATTGCGTATGCATCCGCCGTAACAATCCTCATCGCCGGTCTCAAGGACTGGAAGCAGGTCGCTGACAGCATGGATTCCCACAAAATACTGCTGATTTCGAACGATGGCACCATTTATACCAGTCCTGCGATGGAGCATGTTATTCACTGGAAACAGGGTATTGAACATCAGTATCTTGTTCCGTAGAGGGAACCCATCGCGGCCAGGAGGCCGCTCCTGCAGGGGGTTATAAGAACTACTGTGGGAGCGCCGCCCTGCGGCGCGATTGGGCTGGAAAACCCATCGCGGCCAGGAGGCCGCTCCTACAGGGGGGTTATAAGAACTACTGTGGGAGCGCCCGATTAATCGCCGGGTGCAAGCGCCGTCCTGCGGCGCGATTGGGTTGGAAACCCATCGTGGCCAGGAGGCCGCTCCTGCAGGGGTTTAGAGCACTTACTGTGGGAGCGCCCCGATTAAGCGCCGGTGCAAGCGCCGTCCTTCGGCGCGATTGGGTTGGAACCCCATCGCGGCCAGGAGGCCGCTCCTACAGGGGGTTATAAGAACTACTGTGGGAGCGCCGTCCTTCGGCGCGATCGGGTTGGAACCCCATCGCGGCCAGGAGGCCGCTCCTGCAGGGGGTTTTAAGAACTACTGTGGGAGCGCCGCCCTTCGGCGCGATTGTCAGGGAACCCCATCGCGGCCAGGAGGCCGCTCCTACAGGGGGTTATAAGAACGACTGGTGGGAGCGCCGTCCTTCGGCGCGATTGGGTTGGGAACCAGCAGGGGCCATACCCATGCGGGAAATGACACGGCCCGGTAACAGGACCGGGCCGTGTCGTGCAGTGGCTCAATAAGCCGGTGCATCGGCTTCGTAGCTCATGCCCAGCCGGCCGGCCTGTTCGCGCACGGCGCGATAGATCTTGTCATCCAGGGAAACCCCGGCGCTACTGTCAGCTTTCACTTT
>CAVYHX010000043.1:0-25205 GCA_963768415.1 uncultured Gammaproteobacteria bacterium | reverse complement strand
TTATAAGAACGACTGTGGGAGCGCCCGATTAAGCGCCGGGTGCAAGCGCCGTCCTTCGGCGCGATTGGGTTGGAAACCCATCGCGGCCAGGAGGCCGCTCCTACAGGGGGTTATAAGAACTACTGTGGGAGCGCCCGATTAAGCGCCGGGTGCAAGCGCCGTCCTTTGGCGCGATTGTCAGGGAACCCCATCGCGGCCAGGAGGCCGCTCCTGCAGGGGGTTATAAGAACGACTGTGGGAGCGCCGTCCTTCGGCGCGATTGGGTTGGGAACCAGCAGGGGCCATACCCATGCGGGAAATGATACGGCCCGGTATGTCTACCGGGCCGTGTTTGCAGTGGCTCAGTAAGCCGGCGCGTCGGCTTCGTAGCTCATGCCCAGCCTGCCGGCCTGTTCGCGCACGGCGCGGTAGATCTTGTCATCCAGGGAGTCCCTGGCGCCACCGGCAGCTTTCACTTTCTTGTCCAGATAGGACGAACGTTCCTCGGTCAGTTCACTGATCTGGCGCTTGAGTTCGTTACGCCGTGCGGCAGTCTCGCTGATGATTGCCGCCTGCTCTTCCGGGGCCATGGCCTGCATGGGTTCCGGCAACTTGTCCGTGTCGATGCTGGAGAGGTCGACGCGGCCGCTGGTCACGTCATCCACCAGTTCTCCCTCACCGAGGAAGTTGGCGGCACCGCTTTTCGAGGCATTGAACGCCGCGCGCCGGGCACGGGACTCGACCGATGAGGCCGCGTGCAGCTTGTCGGCCGCTTCCACCTTGCGTTGTTGTTTTTCCTTCTCCTCCCCGGTGCCGTAGTACAGGCGCGTGTCATCCAGTTTTTCAGACAACCTGGCAATCTTCTCGTCAAAGGGTGTGGCGATTGCCACGGCGCTGCCGGCCTGTTCCACCTGGAAGTAATGGCCATCACCCAGTCGGGCAATCTGCTGCCAGGCGGGAGTGGTGCCGCCCATCCGGCCGCACTGGATGGCGTTGACCACAATCCCCTTCGTTTTGGCTGCAGCGAGCGTGACCGGGTATTTGACGTCGTCCTGGTAATCCATATGCGGCGGGGCATCACCCACCAGGAACACCGCCTTGTAGGTCCCGGCCGCCTGGCTCCAGGAGATCTTGTGGACGGCATCATGCAGTGCCTGGTTCACGCTTTCCGGTCCATCACCGCCGCCATCGGCCTGAAAATCCATCAGGGTGGCGTACATGGAATCCAGGTCACTGGACAGATCCACCACCCGGGTGACATAGGCATCACCCCGGTCGCGGTAGGCAACCAGCCCCATCCTGATCTCGGGTGCGGATTGTGCCGAGGCCATGGTGGTGGCAATGGACCAGATCTTTTCCCTCGCGGCCTGAATCAGGCCACCCATGCTGCCGGTGGTATCCAGTACGAATACCACGTCAATGCGGGACTGGTCATTGGCCAGCGGATGGATAATGGGCGGGTCGGCGGGTGGCAGACTGACCGGGGTTATACCGCCCACACTCTGGTAGGCCGGTAACAAGGCAACCGTGGTTGCGGTAGTGGCAAACAATGCCAGTGCGATGAGTTTCGATTTCATTTGAGTATCTCCTTGAAGGTTCAATGGCTGGATGAGAGTTTGCGTACCGCGGTCTCTGCGACGCGGTACGCGTGTTGAAAACGGTCTTCACGCGCATGACCGGCCTGTGCCGCACCGGACTTGCGGTTGACGCTTTCCGGAATGGCGACAAACAATGCCTGCACCAGAAAAAAGCACCAGATGCCGAGAAACACGCTGCCGGTGTGCGTGACCGCCCAGACGGCCGCGGCCAGGCCGAGGCCGTTCAGTCCCAGGTCGGCGAGTGCAGACAGTGCGCTCGAATAGAAGTACAGCGAGCGGATGAGCCAGACGGCGCCCAGGTGTACACACACGTAGAGCAGCAGTGGTGGATGCGTGAACCAGAGCACGCCCGCGACCAGTGCCCAGGCCGCGGCCGCTGTCACCCGGCCAACCGGCACGGGGCTGCGGCTCAGCAGGTAGACGACATAGGCGAGGCCGATGCCCGCGATCAGCAGGCGCAGCACCGGGCCGCCGGGAAACGAGCGTGTCCAGGGCGGTGTATAACACACCGCCGGCAAGGCTGATGGCGAGCGCGACACCGACGCCTTCAAGGAATGTGGGCTGTTTCATGAGCGTCTCCTGAGTTGTTGTTCGCGCAGGAAGGCCACTTCCACGTCCTCGTCGCGCACGGTGAATTCCGGGCTGCTCCAGTTGTCTTCTGGGTGGAAGCCGGCGCTATCCCCGGCCAGCAATTCGGCCTTCTGCCGCATGCTTTCCAGGCGCGCCCGGTTCTCCGTGAGCCGGGTGTCCAGTTCCCCGAGGGTCTCCTGCAGCACACGGCGTTTCCGGGACAGGCCCTTGCCGAACCGTTGTGTCTCCAGCCTGCGCTTGATGCATGCGCGGGCCAGATCGTCATTACCGGATTCAAAGCAGATGTCGAGTTCCTTGCCGATTTCATGCAGTGACTGTTCAAGATCGGTTGCACGGGCATCCAGTTGCCCCTGTTCGTGTTTTAATATTTTGCTGCGTTGTTCGTCGCGGGCCAGTTCATCTTCCATCTCGCGGACCGCCTGCCGAAGCAGCACCCCGGGTTCCTCGATGCGGTCGAGCACGGCGTGGAAATCGGCGCGGAACAGCCGCGAGACGCGTGTAATGAGTGCCATGGTTATTACCTCCTGCAGGGTGATATTGAATGTGTATCCAGTCTAGGCAAGCGGGCAGGGCGGTTGTAGACAGGCTTTGGTAAAACCTGTGGCGGGGAATTTACAAATAATTTACATGCCGTAGAGCGAGTGAGCTGGTAGGCTTTCAAACAGGTATGCTTAAACCGGAAAACAGTGCGGGAGATCATTGCAGCCCGGAATTCCCTCTCCCATCGGGAGTACCCGATTAAACGACAGGAATAAAAGGGGACCAGATATAGCTAACTACCTTGTTTTTATATCCCCTCTCCCTGGCCCTCTCCCTGTGGGAGAGGGGATGCCTGGTTTGTTTTGCGGTGGCTGGACTTTATGTCCTGCGTGTAATAACAGCCGGATAAGTATTTATCCATGGAGTTAAGGACAACGCAGTGATCCTTTATTGAACAGCAGCGGTAAACATCTATTAGTCGTTGACTACCAGACACAGGTCGACCGGGACAAACAACGCATGCAACGCAAGATTCGACTCCTGATCGTTGAAGACGAGGAAGCCATCCGTGCCGGGCTGCTGGATGTCTTTCTCTATCACGGTTACGAGGTGGATTCGGCAGCCGACGGTCCGGCAGGTCTGGAGAAGGCCCTGAGCGGGCGCTTCGACCTGATCCTGCTGGACGTCATGCTGCCGGGTATGGATGGCTTTGAAATCTGCAACCGGATCCGTGCACAAGATCGCGACCAGCCGGTCATCATGCTGACGGCCAAGGGTTCGGATGCGGACATCATCCAGGGTTTGACACTGGGCGCCGACGATTACGTGTCCAAGCCGTTCTCGGTAGCGCAGCTGGTGCTGCGGGTGCAGGCCGTGCTGCGCCGGTCACGCAGCGGCGCGGAACTGGATGCCACGCTCAGGCTGGGTACAGACGTCGCTGTCGATTGTCGTAATCTGCAGGGCCAGCGGGGTGACGCGGCATTGTCTTTTACCCGCCGTGAGGTCGAGCTGCTGCAGTATCTGTGGATGAATTCGGACCGGCCGGTCTCCCGGGACGAGTTGCTGGCGAAGGTCTGGGGTTATGCAAGGAATCTGGATATCGAAACCCGGACCGTCGATATCCATATCGCGAAGCTGCGCCGCAAGATCGAACCGGATCCGGCCAAACCGTGTTACCTGGTCACGGTGCGCGGTGCCGGCTATCGCCTGCTGGCGGAACAGCGTAAATGAATTCATAACGGACCATGTTTAATACCGCACTCACAGGACTGGACCGGAAAAGACTGCGGCTGTGGCTGGCGGTATTTTTTCTCGCCCTCGCCATTCCGACCGGGATCCTGGTCTACCAGGCCTACAGCCAGATAAAGTGGGAGGCGTTTCACCAGCACCGCGTACTGGCGAAGGAGCTCGCCGCGCGCATCGATGCCCGTATTGTGCAGCTGATCAACGCCGAAGAAGCGCGTTCGTTTGCCGATTACGCATTCCTGAATGTTGCAGGTGATCCGGCAGCCAACTTTCTGCAGCGCTCGCCATTGTCGGCCTATCCGCTTGCGGCGCCGATCCCCGGCCTGCTCGGTTACTTCCAGGTCGACACCCGGGGCGCATTCACGACACCCCTGGTGCCACCGGCGGGGACAGCGGCATCGACCTACGGGATTTCTGCAACGGAACTGGAGCAGCGACTGGCCCTGCAGCGGCAAATCGGCCGAATCCTCAGTCGGAACCGGCTGGTGCAGGATAGCGGGACCGGCATGGACGCGGGCAGGGCGGCAACCGTGGATGCACTGCATGCCAGGACAGCGCGCCGCGACCGGCAGGCCGGCCTTGCCCGTGACGATGATGCGCCGGCACGGCCGGCCCTGGATGATCGTGCAGTTGCGGCGCCGGCGGAAATGGCGGAAGCACGGGTGCAGGGTCAGGCCGCCTTCGACCGGCTCAACAAGGCCACCGCACCGCGTGAACAGGAGCATAAACAGCAGGCAGCCAGCAGCCTCGGCAGGGTAGAGGACCTGCAACTGGATTATCGCTACCAGTCCGAATCAACTGCTGCAAGCCGGCACGAGGCCGCGACCAGCAAAGCCCCCGGCGTTGCCAAACGCGCGCGCAAGGAGCGCAGTGCCTTGCCGGAACCGGCGGCAGAAACCGGTGTCGCAGTTTTTTCAGGTGCGCGCGAGGCCGATGCCCCGGCGCTGCCACGGCTGCCGGATGAGATTCGCATCCGGACCTTCGAGAGCGAGATCGACCCGTTCGAATTCAGCCGGCTCGACAGCGGTCATTTCGTGGTCTTCCGCAAGGTCTGGCGCGACGGTCAGCGTTATATACAGGGCGCATTGATCGAACAGCAGCCGTTTGTGCAGGGTCTGATCGAAACGGTGTTCCTCGATACCGCGTTGTCGGACATGAGTGAGCTGCTGGTGGCCTGGCGTGGAGATGTGTTCTCGGTCTTCAGCGGACGGGCGGCGCAGGCGTATTCGTCCAGTACCGAGGCATTGCGCGGGACATTGCTGTATCAGACACGTTTGTCAGCCCCGTTGAGTGAAATGGAGCTGATTTTGAGCATTACCCGTTTGCCGGCGGGGGCCGGTGGCAGGGTGATCGCATGGCTTGCGGCGATCCTGCTGCTGGTGCTGTGCGGGGGTTTTTATCTGATGTACCGGCTGGGTGCGGGGCAAATCGACCTCACGCGACAGCAGCAGGATTTCGTCTCCGCGGTCAGCCACGAACTGAAAACCCCGCTTACCTCGATCCGTATGTACGGTGAGATGCTGCGCGAGGGCTGGGCTCCCGAGGACAAGAAAATGGTCTACTATGATTATATCTTCGATGAAAGCGAGCGCCTGTCGCGCCTGATCGCCAATGTATTGCAACTGGCGCGCATGACCCGCAATAACCTGCAGGTAGACACAAAACCCCTGACAGTCGCCGGGCTGATGGATGGCATCGGGTCGCGGGTTTCCGCACAGATCGAACGTGCGGGATATACACTGAACATGAGCAGTGCATCCGGCGCGGGGCAGGCCGTCATCCAGGCCGACGCCGACTGGTTTATCCAGATCTTCATCAATCTGGTGGACAACGCCATCAAGTTTTCCGCCGCTGCGCAACAGAAAGTCATCGACATCGGCTGTCAGCGCTTGCGTGACGGCAGTGTGCAGTTCAGCGTGCGGGATTACGGGCCCGGTGTGCCCGGGGACCAGATGAAAAAGATTTTCAAGTTATTCTTTCGTTCCGAAAATGAACTCACCCGCGAGACCGTTGGCACCGGGATCGGCCTGGCGCTGGTGCATCAGCTTGCCCGGGCCATGGGTGCTCGGGTGGATGTAGTCAACCGCGAACCCGGCGCGGAATTTCGAGTAACTATTGCCGCGCGCGACTCATAATGGACTCTATGTACCTGACCACTTGTCCAGGTGTCAGTGGCGCAACGACTGCCATACCATTCTCGATATTACGGTTCATCAGGCCGTCTCGGCCAGGGTAGTACTCTTTCCAGTTTCCGTTTCTACTGCAGTGTCTTCGGCATCATCCCAGCCGATCAGGTACAGGCGGCACCAGGTATTGATCATATCCAGCCAGTTTGCGAAGTCTTCCCTGGAGCCGAGGAATTGTCGAACACGGTGACGCAGGGTTGCATGGGCGATGGCGTAGGCGCGGCAATCGCTGCAATCGATATTCGGTGTACAGCATTTTCCTGTGCTCTTCGCCAGGTCCACGTGAAAATGGCGGTGGAAATCTGCGTGGCTGATCGGACAGTCTGTCGCACACCCGCTGACGGGATCGATGTTGTACAGGCTTCCGGGCTGGCTGATCCAGGCATTGTAATGGTGCGAGTAAATCACTGTTTCGGGGAAATCGTCCGTCATGCGATCGAGGATGTCGCGGGCGCGCAGCCGGTCGGCGTCTGTCAGTTTGAGATTGTCTTCACTGTTGCTGAACCTGAAGAAGTCGGCATCATTGGTGACGGCGTGCTCGAGCTTGTGGAGGTATTGCTCCGTGGCGCTGAAATGGTTGAATGAGAGCCGTACGCCCCGGTCGTTGCAGATCGACACGACCGCAGGTATCTGGTCGATATTCTGGTGGTTAACCGTGTAGATAAAGGTGGCCCGTTTATCGCCGGTGAAGTTTGCCAGGGACTTTCGAAACACCGATCCACCACGCAGTTTCCTGGTTGCCGCCGCATCTCCCCAGAGCGATACATGGATGGTAAATTCCAGTTCCGGGTCGATGCGCAGCGTCCCGTTGGTGAATATCATGCCGCGGTTGAAATGCCTGGCCGCAATGCGCAGCCGGTCCTGTTCAAGTGCAGGCTCACCGCCGGCAAAGTAGGGGTAGTTCACACCGCGTGCGGCTTCCCGTGCAAAGAATGCGTCATAGTCATCGAGCGACCGGTCATCGTGATGCCCCTGGTAGTCGGTTCCCGCGAAGAACAGACAGCCTTCACAGCGCAGATTGCAACGGCTGGTAATATCGTAGTTACTGGTTATGACCGGCGCAGCATGGCGCTGGAACCTGGCGTAGATTGCCGCCAGGCGGGGATCCTCGGCCAGGTAGCGTTCAATACGGCCCGGTTTTTTCCCGGCGCCGGGAGCTTGCGGGTCCCGCCGGGAGTCAGCGTGCCCGCTTGCGGGACTGCATGCGCTGTTCGCCAGTTCTTTCATGACCGCGTGTGCATTACGCAGGGTCGCTATGCCGTCCGGCGCACCGGGACGGCCTCACGTTCGTTAGCCAGTGCCTTGTGCGCGCAGCGCTGGTTGGTCTCGGTGATGTCAAAGGGCAGAAAACGCCGTTGCATGTAGCGTGCCATCCGCTCACTCTGCGTACGTACCTGGCAGATGCCGCGTGGCACATCACTGGCCATCTGGCGCTTGATCGCCTCCGCGAGCAATGCCAGCGCACGTCCCAGTGGCTGCAGGTCCTGGCGGACGAAGAGACTGGTGTACTGGATCGTATCCGCGGCGGTCCGGTGGGTTATCATCCAGCCCACGACCTCGCCCTGATGGCGCAGACCGAGACTGTTGAGGAACTCGATACGGTCCTCTTCCTGGAAGGGCGTCAGCTCGGGCGGGTACCACTGCCCGGCTTCCTGTTTGGCGAGGATATCCTTGCGTTCGGCAATGGTCAGTTCAGACCAGGGAAACAATTCAAAACCGGCCGGCAGGTGACATCGATCCAGCCAGTCAGCCTGCGCAATATCCTGCATCGTGCCTTTATAGAGCAGCATGGCGGGCTGCGGTTCCGACCAGCCGCGTTGCTGCAGAATTGTTTCGATGGCCGCCACGTTCACCCAGTTGGTTCGGTAGTTCAGCTCCAGGCCGGTGTGACCGGCCCCGGCCAGGACACGCTCGAGCCGGGACAGCAACGCCGAACCCACGCCCTTGCGCCGGTGCTCCGGGGCGACGCACCAGGATATGAGCCGGGCGGTTGCGGGTGCGCTGCCGTATACCGCGAGCGCCAGGCCAACCGGTTGTCCCTGGTAGACAGCGACGACTGCAGCCAGCGGACCGTTGGTGTTGCCGGCCCCGGTTAGCATACCGAGGCGCGGGAATGTCAGGGGTTCGAGCCGGGTCAGTGCAAATTCAAGCGACATATCCAGGCTGTGCTGATAGCTGTAGCCTGTCTCGTGGGTGCTATCGGCCGGTTCCGTACGCGGTTCCCCGGTCGCCCCCCGGTCTGCAGCGAACACGCATGTGTGGACGGCGGTGGAACCCGCGTCGTCGAAACTGATGACCCGGTTCAACTCGTCGGACTTGAGGCCCAGTGCCATGGGGCGCTGCACACCGGTCAGGACCTGCACGTCATAGAGTTCGTCCACCACCCCGTCGAAATCCAGCCAGTGCACCATGTCTCCCGTCTGCAGATCGATCACCCGGATGCCGCAGCAAGCCTCTGTAGCGCTGCTGTCCAGGCGTTCGTCCAGCGCCAGTCCGCTGTAAACCGTGTTGTGCCGCGGCTTCGACAGCGCCACGATGGCGCGGCCGTCGTGAAAGGCGAGTCCGCGCAGGTAACCGGGGCACGCGGCAACTGCCTCGAACTGACCGGACGCCGGATCCACGCGGCCCAGTTCACCGCTGCCCGAGTTCAATACCCACAGTTGCCCCCGGTAGATCCGCGGCGAATGCGGCATGGACAGGCTGGCGGCAACGATCTCACCGGAGGGTACGTCGACAACACAGCCACCCGCGTGCCGCTGGTCCCGCCATCCGCGCGCTGTGTCCGTGCGTGCAATACTGGTGACATAGCGCGGCTCACCGTCCGCCATTGCCAGGCCGTTGAGATGGCATCGGTCTTCCGGCGCCAGGCATGATATGAAGTTCGGTTGCCAGACGGGCGTGAAATTGAATCGATCACTCACCGTGGCCAGGCAACTGTACAGTGTGTTCACAAAGTACGTCGTGTTGTCTTTTCCCGCGGCCACATCATGGATATCGATTGCTCCCGTGGTATAGCCTGTCCGCGGGATGTACAGCTTGTCGTAACCTTCATGGGTGGCGTCCTCACCCAGTACATTATCGAGTTGCCAGAGCTGATTGCGGGTTGCCAGAACGAGTCGCTCGGGCGTGGCATGAATACCGGTGGCATGATCAAACAGGCGCTCGAACACCGAGAGGCGGCCACCGTCCCTGCTGCCGATCAGAAACAGGCGGTTGGCCTGGCAGCTTGTGACAGCAAGGCTGAGGCCGGCGTGCTGCAGCCATTCCACGAAGTGGGGTGAGCAGGTGACGGCAAGTGGCACTGCGGCGGCTGCGAGTGGTCGGGTCATGCGCATCTATCCATATGATTTAACTGAAATAATCAATGCGCCGGCAAGGGCATCCCTGCAATCAGTTAATGTGTTGATGCCATTCTCCGCATCCTGCCGGGGCTGGAGGCATCAGAATCCAGTGGTTTCCCTCTTTCCTATCGGGATTCGACCGGGATTCTTTAGGCGGGTCACCCGCACACTGTTATGCGGTGCTGTGTGGGCTGCAGCAGACGCGCGGATTGCGGAATACCGTCCGGCAGTCTGCAGCTGCGGCGGAAATCATGGCTGATTCAAGATTTATCCTGATGCTGACTGGCAGCTGTCGACGGGTCTGATGTATCCAGCAGTTTTGCCGCCCGCTCATCGGCAACGCGCTCATCACCTGACAGTTCGTCATTGCCATCTTCGTCCCGGTTTTTCGAAAGTGTCCTGGCCGACAGCAGCGGTAACGGGTCGAAACCTTTCCACAACGGCATGGATGACAGCATGCTGGCCATGACCGACGTGCCGCGGATGGCCCAGGTCACCGCGCCGGCCGACAGGGTCAGCGCCAGTCCGGTGGCTGATTTCACGAACAGCTCAAAGCGCGAATCGGCAGCATCATCATGGGATGACATCTGGTTTTTCATGGCATCGAGAACTTCCCACAATTCATGGTTGAAGTGTTCCAGCTTGTCGATCATCCCCTGAAGGGTGCGCTGGGTGAGACCGGGATTATCCTGGCTGACCAACAAGACGTTGTCGACGGTGTAATCCGCTGAATCATCCGTGGCGGATGCCGCGAGCGCCACTGTGCCGGTCTCGTCCGGGGCCTGGCTCAGCTGCGGCAGTGTCTGTTGCTGCTTCTCATACGCTTCCGCTTCCCGCGGGGGCGGGTCCGACGTGACTTCCTCGTCATCAATCGGTGCCTCTTCCGGAGCCGGGCCTGGAGTTGAGTCCAGGATGTCAGCCGGATCGATCGAGCAGGGTGACCGTGGCGGTATTGGAGACCGCGCCGCTGGCATCCAGGATGGCATAGGTGAAGCTGTCGCTGGTGGACGTCGCGCTGCCGTCATGGGTGTAGATCACCGTGCCGTCGTCGATGACCGTGAGTGTACCGTTGGCCGGACCACTGACGATGATGATCGAGGTGAGATCGATAGCATTATCGATATCGGTATCGTTACCGGCAAGATCGATCGTCACCGGGGTGCCGGCATTCACCGTGACCGGACCGTCGTCATTGGCGACGGGTGCGTCGTTGGTGCCGTTAATCGTGATAATGACATCATGGGTGGTGCCGTCCGCGGTGGTGACGGTGAACGTATCGGTGAGGGTTGCACCAGCGGGCAGGGTCTGAATCGCGGCCTGGGTGTTAGCGGCCGCGTAGTTCCAGTTACCGGCGGCATCGATGGTCAGTGTGCCGTAGGTTCCGCTGAGGGTTGCGGTGGAGAAGTTGGCCTCACCGGTGTCGGCATCACTAATGGTCATTGCACCACCGGTCTCCAGCAGGCCGTCGCTGTCGGGATCGACATCTTCGGTCACGGCACCCGTATCCACGCCGCCGATAACCGGGGCATCATTGACGCCGTTGATCGTAATAACGACATCATGGGTGGTGCCGTCCGCGCTGCTCACGGTAATCGTATCGGTGAGGGTCGCACCGGCAGGCAAGCTCTGGATTACAGCCTGAATATTAGCGGCCGCGTAGCTCCAGTTACCGGCGGCATCGATGGTGATGGATCCGTAGGTACCGGCCACGGTCCCGGCGGTGAAATTCGCTTCCCCGGTGTCGGCATCCGTGATGGTCAGGTTGCCGGTGGTTTCCAGCAGGCCGTCGCTGTCGGGATCGACGTCTTCGGTGACATTGCCGGTATCCACGCCACCGATGAGCGGGGTGTCATTGGTGCCGTTGATCGTGATGACGACATCATGGGTGGTCCCGTCCGCGGTGGTAACAGTGAGCGTGTCGGTGAGGGTCGCACCGGCAGCCAGAGCTCTGGATCGCGGCCTGGCTGTTGAGCGCACTGTAGCTCCAGTTCCCGGCGGCATCGATGGTCAGATCAGCCATAGGTACCCGTGAGCGTCCCGGCAGTGAAGTTGTCTTCACCTGCGTCAGGATCGAAAATTGTCAGGCCGCCGCTGTCCACCAGGTTACCGGCGACCACGCCCGCATCCTCGGTGACACTGCCGGTGTCATCCCCGCCGATGACCGGTGCATCCGGGGTCGGGTTGATCACGATGCTGCTGCTGGCGGTTGCGGAACTGAACGGCGTGGCGCCACCAGTGTTCCCGGTAAGATCATCGGTGCTGCCATTACTGCCGCTGGTCCGGTCCCAGGCGTGGAAGCTGAGGCCGTTGGTGACCGTGCCGTTCCAGTCCGGATTCGGCACGAAGCGCACATAGGTGCTGGCATCGGCCGCCAGCAGCCGCGCTGTCGTGGTGCCGGGTGTGCCGAAGGCCAGCCAGGTGCCGCCGCCGTTGATGGTGTATTCCCAGGTGCCGTTGCTGTTGTCGACCCCGGTGACGGCGATACCCTCGACTGACCCGGCATCGGCGTCGCTGACCTGGCCGGCGATCAGGGCGGAGACCAGCGTGCCGTTATTGCTGACCGGGTCCTCGTCGATGGTGGTCAGGTCGATATGCGCCGGTAAGCACCGGGGCGTCGTTGAGATCGTTGACCGTGATGGTGAAGGTCTCATCGTAGGTCAATCCGGGCGCGCCGCTGTCGGTGACCCGCAGCGTGACCTGGTAGCTGCTCTGGGTCTCGAAGTCGAGGACGCCGTCAGTCAGCATCAGTTCGTCGATGACCGGCACCGCCGATGCTGAACATCGCCTGGCATCCGCGCCGCCGACAATCGTGTAGGTATGGGTTTCACCACCGTCTTCGTCGGTGGTCGATAACGTACCGACGCTGTAGCCGCCGCGTCGTATCAATATGCTCGTCAATGAGGTTGTTACTCAGGTCGATGTCGGTGGGCCCTTCGTTCACATCGTTGAGGTCGATGCGCACGATGGCCGTGTCGGCAAGACCGCCGCTGTCCTCCGCCCGTACAGTCAGGTTGAATACCGGTTTGTTTTCGTAAAAATTGATCGTTCCATATACGTTCCCGAAAAACAGATCCAGGTCGCCGTCGCCATCGATGTCGGCAAATGCCGGTGCGGCTTCGCCGCCGCCACCGGAGGCCGGCTGTGCGCAGCGGATTGGCATCCCCGGTCTGCTGTGTGAATACCGGGGTAGTCGCAGTCGCCGGTGTTTTCCCAGTACTCGGTCGTGCCGTTCTTCAGGCCGATAAAGGCATCGTAATCACCATCGGCATCCAGGTCGGCAAAGGTCGGCCGGGGCTGCCATTCCAGATAGTTCGGGGCGGAGACGCCGTTCAGCGGATTGGCCGCGCCGGTCCGCTCGATAAAAACCGGATTCGCAGCATCACCGGTATTCTCGAAAAAATTCATCGTGCCGAACCATTCGCCACTGAAACTGTCGAGATCGCCATCGCCGTCGATGTCGATAAAGGTTGGCGATGCCATATCCGGGACACCTGCACCGTCAAGCGGGTTACCGGGTCCGGTCACATTAACGAAGTTGGGATTTGTGCTGTTCCCGACGTTCTCGAAGAAGGCGATGCCACCGTAGCGGTCACCGACAAAGACATCCTGGTCACCATCATTGTCGATATCGGCGAATGCCGGAGTGCTGCGGGTGCCGGTATCGATGCCGTCAAATGGATTTCCCGGGCCACTGACCGCAACGAAATTCGGATTCATGGCATCGCCGGTGTTTTCGAAGAAATGAATGTTGCCGTTATAATCCCCGATGAAGACATCGAGATCGCCATCGCCGTCAATATCCACGAAGGCGGGCGCGCTGCGGCCCGCGACACTGACGCCGTTTAACGGATTTGCCGCACCCGTCTGGGGGGCATATGCCGGGTTGCTCGCGTTACCGATGGCCTCGTAGTCCAGCATGCTGACATCGTTCACGGTGATCTCGCCGGTGACCGGATCAATCGTAAATGCGTTGCCGATATTGCCGCCGGTGATGGAGTAGGTCTGGCTGTCACCCGTATCGGGATCAGTGCCGACCATCGTAGTCACCGACGTGCCGTTGGCTGAATTTTCGTCGAGGTTAAGGGTGACATCGTTCAGTGTCGGACGTTCGTTGAGGTCGTTGATGTTGATCGTGATGGTCGCGGTATCGAGCAGGCCGCCGGCATCCTCAACCTGGATATCGAGCGTGAGAGCTCGGGTTGGTCTCGAAATCGATCTGGCTTCGGATCGGCGACACGAATCTGGCCGTTTGTGCTGAGGATCGAGAACGCCGTGGCACCGGTGCCGCCGGTAATGCTCCAGGTCAGGGTGTCACCGCTATCCACGTCCGAAGCGACCGCGGTCCCGACAACGAAATTCATGGCGCGGTTTTCGTCGATGCTGAATGCCTGGTCGTTTATTACCGGGGCCTCGTTGACCGGGTTGACGGTGAGGGTGACCGTTGCAATGTTCGATACTTCGCCCAACGTATCATTGATCGTGTAGGTGAAGCTGTCCGAAAGTGTTTCAGAATCATCATGTGTGTAATCTACTGTACCGTTGGCATTAACAGTGATTGAACCATTGGTCGGGCCACTGGTTATAACAATTGACGCCAGATCAAGACCGTCTGCATCATTGTCATTGGCGCTTAAATCCAGGTTCGTGGTACTGCCTTCATCGACACTATAAGCATCATCTCCGGCTGTTGCGCCAAACCAGCCGATATTATTGCCGCCACTGAACGAATTCGCCGGATTTATCGTTAACTGGCCCGGGTCAGAACCCGATGCATCCGAATCGGTGACAACAATATAATTCAACGCATGCGCGGCAGACGCGGTCAGATTAATACCCCACTGGGTGCCCGGCACATTCGAAACCAGATTAATTCGATCGTCTGCGTCAAGCCCTGTCAGCGTCAAGGTGCCGTTGATGGTCTGGGTTGCTGCGTTATCAAAAATCAAAGCGCTGTCAATACCATCGTCAGTGGATTCGACCTTGGTCAGGTTGTAGAAAGCAGTTGAGCCGGAGATCTGCTGATTGACGCCATCAAAGGTGACCGTGGAAGTCCCCCCGGTAAAGACGTTGCTGGTATTAGCCCAGTTTCCAGATACATACCAGTCCGAATTCTGGAGGTGGACATTTGTGGTGACAGAGTTAACGAAGGCAACATCGCCGTTGATGTCAATTGTCGAGTTTCCCGCGTAAAGGTAACCTACCTGAAACGCACTATTGGATATCCGCATGCTGTCGGCAGTGATACTGTGACTGGCAGTATCTAAATGAGTAACTCCAAAAGATGTTGCATAGACATGAAGATCTCCATTCACCACAAGATCATCGTTTAGCTGGTAAGTAGTTCCCAAACCTGCATTTCCGCCGGCAAAGTGCAGATA
This sequence comes from uncultured Gammaproteobacteria bacterium, assembly GCA_963768415.1. Classification (GTDB taxonomy): domain Bacteria; phylum Pseudomonadota; class Gammaproteobacteria; order UBA9214; family UBA9214; genus CAVYHX01. Next base: position 10,407 of record CAVYHX010000043.1, on the reverse strand, counting down.
CTGCGATACGTTGTACGTCCCGCCGGCGGCGATTATTGTGGCGTCACTCGTATTTACGTAAGAAAACTTTTTAGCGGTAACGGCTGCACCATTATTAACAAAAGGCGTGCCGGAACCGGTAACCGTAATATCGTAACCTACTCCATTGTCGGTTAATGTGCCCGTCGAATCGGCTATTGTCAGGACCCTGGTAACCGTCAAATCGCTTGTCAGGGTAGTGACCTGCGCGGCCGCACCGGTGGTCAGGTTATAAAATGTACCACCCGCAGAATTTATCGTTCCGGTACCGAGCATATTGACGGAGCTGGTACTCGCAGACCAGCTACCCGCCGCCGAATCCCAGTTTTCGACGATATTGAAAGTATCACTACCGCCTATAACCGTGCCCAGGATTTTAATACTTGTTGCGTTTACATCACCACCGGGTATGAAGGTATGTCCGGCAGGCACGAGTAATTCACTGCCAGCGGCATTCGCAACCAGGTTACCGCCAACAACGGCATAATGGATATCGGGGTCGGCATAAGCGCCCAGCGCATTATCCATATCGGTAATACTCGTTGCGCCGCCGTTGTCATTACGCACTACGATATGATTGGCAAATACCTGAATACCGCCCAGATCCGTGCCATCGGAAACTGTTACGGTTATACCCTGATAAGTGGCGTCATTATCAATGAACACCGCAACAGCATCGCCGGTGCCGGCCTCCTTCTTGAAGCTGTAGGAACCGGTGCCGTCTGTGGTTACGGTTTCCTGCAGCACGCCATTGATGACCATGCTGATATTTACACCGGCACCGATACCGGTGACGCCTTCATCGGTGAAGATTGTACCGCTTATGTTGCCGGTCTGATCATTGACCGTTATGGTCAGTGTTTCGTCATATGAAAGGTTGGGGCTGCCGTTATCTGTCGTTCGGACGATGACCTCGTAACTGTTTTTGGTTTCGAAATCCAGTGTGCCGTCGGTCAGTATCAATTCATCCAGGCCTGCACCGCCGATGCTGAACACGCCCATGTCCGCACCACCCACGATTACGTAGCTGTGGCTGTCGCCGCCATCGGCATCCGTGCTTGTCAGTGTCCCGACCGAATAGCCGCCCGTGGTGTCGGTGTTCTCATTGACTGATGAGTTACTTAAACTGGCGTCAGTCGGCACATCGTTGACCGGGTTGACCGTAATGTCGCTATTGGCTGTTGCGGTACTGAAGGGCGTGCTGCCGCCGGTATTGGCGGTGAGATCATCGGTGCCGCCATTACTGCCGCCGGTTTGGTCCCAGGCATGGAAGGTGAGGCCGTTGGTGACCGTGCCATTCCAGTTTGAATTTGGGACAAAGCGCACGTAGGTATTGGCATCGGCCGCCAGTAGTCGCGCTGCGGAGGTATCAGGTGTGCCGAAGGCCAGCCAGGTACCGCCGCCGTTGATGGTGTATTCCCAGGTGCCGTTGCTGTTGTCCACACCTGCCACGGCGATACCCTCGAGCGCGCCGGCATCTGCGTCTGTGATCTGGCCTGCGATGAGGGTAGAGACCAAAGTACCGTTATTGCTGACCGGGTCCTCGTCGATGGCCGTCAGGTCGTTTGCCCCGGAGAGGACAGGGGCAGCGTTCGTCTCATACTCGATCTGAATATTGTCTGCATAGAAATGCGCAGCGTCTGCTTCGCCTGCGCCAAGGAACCGGATCTGCGTGTTGGCCGACGCGTAGGCCGAAATATCGAAGGTCTTGAGAGCGGGGCTGGAGGTGAGCGATGCAAAACTCCAGGTCTGCAGATCCGTCCAGTCAATTCCGCCGTTATCGGAGACGGCGATAGTGATGGTGGCCGCGCGCGAGGCGGAACGCCAGGCGTCGAACGACAGTGTCGCGGAACCTGCCTGGAACAGATCGACCTCGCGCAGGGCGCCATCGCCATTGATCATCCCGGTGCTGCCGATCCTGAGTGCAGCCGGCGACGATTCGACGCGTACATTGCCCGCGGCCGGTCCGTTGACCTCGCCCAGCTCCTGCCAGTCGCCTGTCCAGTTCTGTGTGCCGTCATTGCCTGCATAGGATGCGGCCGTATTGAACTCGTCACGGGCGGTTTCCAGCGCCATCACGTGTGACCAGTCATGGCGGGTATCGGCACTGACGGCCAGCTCGGTTTCGATTCGGCCGGTATCATACTCCAGCACCCAGTCGCCACCCAGCGCCGCATTACCGGTCAGGTCATCGGAGGCGGCGACATCGGCGCCGGTGAGGCGGCCGAGGGCGTCGACCATGCCTTGCCCACCGGCCGTCGCGGCGAGGTCGCAGCCATAGATCAGCAAGTCACCGTCCGCGCTGAAGGCCTCGCCCCAGCTCTGGATGAGACCGGTGTTGGCATTGAGGGACTCGAACTCCAGCACGCTGCCGCCCAGGTCCACCGTCCCCTCGCTGCCATGGGAAATGAGGTGCACGGCATCGAGGCCCCGGTAGTTGCTGAGGATCTCGGTGACCTGGTGAATACCGTCGCGGGTGTTGTCGAGCAGGATGACTTCCAGGTGACGGGACTCGTCCTGCTGGGCCAGCAGGTCATCGATCAGCTGCTGGTAGTCGGGCGTGTCGCTGTCGACCAGGACCAGCTCCTGGCGGATGGCGCTGGCCGCGCGGGTGTCATCCGCGCCGGCAGTGGCCGGCATGTGACTGTCGACCAATGCCGGGTTCAGCAGGGCGCTGTGGCCGGCCAGCCCACCGGAAATCAGCCCGCCATCGAGGTCGGCCGAGAACAGCAGGCGCGGCTCCATGGCCTCTATTAGTAGCTGATTTTTCTTGGGATTATGTTTCATAATCGCCCTGGTCCGGTTGTTTGGGCCGACTCCATACCCGGTTTTAAGGGGCATGCAGGCCGGAGTCTGTGCGCAGCGTCACAGAATTGACAGCGGCTGTGTTACTGGAATCTTTAGAGATTTTGGCAGGAACGGCGCAAAGGGCCGCAGCTGATTCCGGAATCTGTCAAGAAAATGTCAAGGGGAACAGCGGGTCAGGCCGGCCGATGGGCGGGGGGTCTGGTCTGGTGTTCCAGCATGACGAAGGGCCATGCTGTCCACCAGACGGGCAGGGTGTCGGGTGTTAGACCACCCGGGTCAGTGCGATCAGCTGCCGCTCTTCAGGCGGTTATGAAAATGGTTCAGCAGTTTCTTGCGCAGCTTGGCCTGCTGGTGCTTGCTGGCCGCGGCCTTGCGTTTCTGGGCCAGCTCGATGAAGGTTTCCTGGGGGTCGAGGGATCTCTTTCCCGAGGTATCCTTGCGTTCGATATAACTGCCGTCAGACTGCATTTCCCAGACATTGCGCCGGCTGGAAAGCTGGGCATCAATGATCAGGCGCAATTCCTGTTGCAGCTTGGAATCTTCCACCGGCGCAACGACCTCGACGCGGCTTTCGAGGTTGCGTTTCATCAGGTCGGCCGAGCCGATGTAGTATTCTTCCTCGCCGCCGTTCCTGAAGTAATAGATGCGTGCATGTTCCAGGAAGCGCCCGACGACAGCGATCACCTGGACAGTTTCCGACAGGCCCGGGATGCCCGGGCGCATGCGGCAGGTATCCCGCACGATGAGATCGATCTTGACACCGGCCTGGCCGGCGCGATACAGCGCCTTGACGATATCGGCATCTTCCAGAGCGTTCATCTTGAGCTGGATAAGGCCGGGCGATCCCTGCGAGTGGTTCTTGATCTCGCGGTCGATCTTTTCCAGCAGGGCCTTTTTCAGGGTGTACGGCGAGGTCAGTATCTTGCGGTATTGCGGCGGCGGTGAATACCCGGTCAGGTAGTTGAACAGCTCGGTCAGGTCCTGGGTGATCGACGCGTCATTCGTCAGCATGCCGAGGTCACAGTACAGGTGCGCCGTGCCGGCATGGTAATTGCCGGTGCCGATATGGGCGTAGCGCTGCAGGCCGTTGTAGTCCTTGCGCACCACCAGGATGACCTTGCTGTGGGTCTTCAGGCCCACGACGCCGTAGGTGACATGAATGCCGGCCTGCTCCAGCCGCCGTGCCCAGCCGATATTGGCAGCCTCGTCGAAGCGCGCTTTCAGCTCGACCAGCACCGCGACCTGTTTGCCGTTACGCGAAGCCTCGACCAGCGACTTGATGATGTTGCCTTCCTCCGACGTGCGGTACAGGGTCATCTTGATGGCGAGCACCTTGGGGTCCTCGCTGGCAGTGCGCAGGAAACGCTCCACGCTGGTGGTGAAGGATTCATAGGGATGCTGCAGCAGCACGGCACCCCGGGTGCGTATGATGTGGAAGATGTTGCGCGGATCATGGGCCAGCCGCGTGTGATCGATCGGCTTGTGAGGCGTATCATGCAGCTTGAGGATATCCAGGCCGGCGATCTCGAACAGATCCCGCATTGCCATCAGGGTCTCGACTTCGAAGACATCGGCGTCTTCGTTCAGCCCCAGTTCGGCTGCCAGCATGCCGCGATGCGTCGGGTCCATGTCCCTGGCAACCTGCAGGCGCACAATGGATGCAAAATGGCGGTCGCGCAGCTCTGACTCGATCATCGCCAGCAGGTCATCCGCCTCTTCTTCCTCGACCTCGACGACGGCGTTGCGGGTCACCCGGAACAGCTCACAGGCGACGATTTCCATCCCCGGGAACAGCAAATCCATATTGTTGGTGATCACGTCATTGAGGGTGACGTAGGTGTACTCCTCACCGACCTGCAGAAAGCGTGGCGCAATGTCTTTGGCGACCGGAACCTTGACCCGGGCAAGATGCGTCCCGCTGCCGCCGCGGTGGCGCAGGGATACCAGCAGGTTGAGGGTCAGGTTGGAAATGAACGGGAAGGGGTGTCCCGGGTCCATGGCCAGCGGGGTCAGCAATGGGAAAGATGTTGGCGATAAAGTGCTCGCGCAGCGTTGCCTGTTGCTCCGGTTTCAGGTCCGTGTAGTTCGTGAGCTTGATGTTATGGGCCTTGAGTAACCCGTGCAATTCACGGAAATGCCGGTTCTGCTCGCGGTGCAGTTCACGCACCACGGCGTGGCATTCCTCGACCTGTTCAGCCGGCGTGCGCCCGTCGACCGTGGGTGTGCGGATGCCCGCGGCAATCTGCTGTTTCAGACCGCCGATCCGCTTCATGAAAAATTCGTCAATGTTGTTGCTGACGATGGCGAGAAACTTGACGCGTTCCAGCAGGGGTACCTCCGGGTCTCCGGCCATGTGCAACACGCGGCGGTTGAACTCCAGCCAGGTCAGCTCACGGTTGAGATACAGTTCGGGGGCATCCAGATCGGTGTACGCCGTGTCCCCGGGAGACACTTTAGCGGTCTTGCCGGTTTTCGGTTTGCGCCTACTGGTGCCGGCAGGATCAGGTGCAGAGGCCAGACCCCGGAGCGGGGTGGTCGCTTTAGCTGGTTGTCGGGTATTTTGTGCGGTTTTTTTCATGGCCATGCTCTTTCCCTCAATATCTTTCCGAAGTATATCAGGTTGAAGTGATATTGGGCATCAGAGCAGCGGGAGTACGGTTTTCGTCAGGGCGAAATAACATCCCCCAGGTGCATGCGCAGCATCTCGGGCGAGGCGCCGTTTGATTCCGAGGAGACCAGCAGAAAATATCTGGGTTCTTCACTGCGAGTGAGTTGTATGACTCCCGTATAGGAGCGGACTTCACCGGGGTCGAGTGACGGACGGCCCGAGCCTGAAGTTGCATCGCTGGTACTTATCTGTGCCATCCCTATCTGCATGCCGACGTCATTGAATACCAGGATTTCTACCTTCGGATGTATGATCGCCAGCGTTTCATTGCTCAGGACAATCCGGTATTCATAGATTTTATTACTGCCGTTCCTGGCGAGGGTGAAAATGATGTTACGGATATTCTCTTCATTGATGTCAATTGCTACATCGTATTCAACCGGTAGCAGCTCGGGAATTCTGCCCTTGACGAGAAGATCACGCTCTGTCACGTACGGTTTCCAGTTCCCGGGACATTTCCTGCAGTGTCGACGTTTGTTTGCGTAATTCGAGCACAGTCCGTTCGTGTTCCGATGATCTGCTTGAGATATAGAACAGGGTAAATACATAGATCAGAAAGAACAGAATCGACATGCCTGCAAGCAGCAATTTATAGCGCTTGATCTTGCTTGCAGCACGATAGTTCGAGCGCGACCGCTGCGATGATCGGCGCTGTTCCGCCCAGGTCGGGCTGTGCGCCTGAAACTATCGTGGTATTGCCTGTTTCCATTTGAAAAGTGCCTGCACCCGATTAATAAAATTACGTTAACGGTTCTGCTGCGATTATACATAGCGCATGCAGCTGGAATGACTGTACAAAGAGGGCTGGCCCGCAGCGCTGGGCCGTTGTACCTGGTCCGGAAAGCCGGGTGACTCCTGGCCGATGTTGGCTCAGACCCTGCGATGCCCGCCGGGGAGCCCATATCCGTATTGTGTCTATCATGATACTATGCAAAATTGACGCCATATATATTAAGATATATATAACAATAAGTTATACATTTTTCATGATAATTCCATCCCGTGACTGTTAAATAAATTGACACCTGACAGTGGAATGTTACCCGATGCGGCCTGTTGCAGGCCCGCATTGACGCAGTGCGCACCGTAACCTGCCGGGCTCACGGGGCGGAGATTTCAAGTAATTTCACCGCCAACCCGATATAAGGATCAGGACAAGTTATGCGCCTGACATCTGCATGCAGGTTAATCGGATGCACTCGGGCCGTGCCATGTTTCAGGGGCAAGCGGGACAGGAATCTCGGGATTTGCAGGTCGCTATCGATGCACAGCACGTTCGAAAATTTACTGGCAAATAACGCGTTCCGCGAGGGTCAGTACTGGGAGCGCAAGACATACAACGCCAATGATACGGTCATTGTGGCGGGCGAGTGCGGGCACGAGATTTTTGTCATCTTGCAGGGGACCGTCCGGGTTTCCGGCGATATCGAGCTGGATGAGGGGCGCTCCATACAACCGGGAATTTGCGACCTGGAAGCGGGTGCTGTCTTTGGTGAACTCGGCTTGTTCAGTGAAATGCCCCGGACTGCGACAGTCACCGCCGTCACCGATTGCGTGCTGGCGGTTATCGATGGCAATGCACTGCTTGATTTCTTCGAGTCGCACACCACCACTGGTTACCATGTGCTGCTGGAACTGCTGGCGACAACGGCCGACCGGCTGGACCACACCAGCAGGAAACTGCTCAGGATGCTTGCCTGGGGACTCAAGTCGCACAAGATCGAATCACATCTTTGACCGGCAGGGTTCTGCCGCCAGCCAGCAGAGTGGTTAAAATTACCTGGATAATATAAGGAATTAATTATATTCTGTTAAACTCCTGTGGTTAACGGCTGGAAGTTACTGACCGGCGCTGCTGCCAGCGCGCGTGGTGCCAGCGAATACAGGGGATAACCACATGTTTTACAGAAAAATATATCGATGCGACCGTCAGGTTTCAGGCGTGGTCTGCCGTTATCAACGCTAATACGCTGACTTGACAATATGACAGGCAGGACAGGAATGGCTGCAGGGAGAACTCAACGACTGGCAGGTCCGCAGGCTACGGCACGATCCGGGCGTAGCAGGTAAGGTTTGCATATGCCTGTATTCCGCCTGTTTCGCCATTATATCCCGGCCTCATTCATCATCCTGGTGATCATTGAGGGCGTGGTCTTTGCGACTGGGATTCTATCTCGGGGTGTATCTTCGCTTTGCCGGGGAAGCCCAGTCCGTAGCCGAGCATTTCGGCCCCCTCGAAGCGAAGGCCGCCACGTTTGCGGGCATTATGCTGCTCAGCATGGCCGCCTTCGGCCTCTACGACCGGATGTCCTGGTCACTGGAAGGGCGATCGGCAATGCTCCTGCGGGTGATGGCCTGTTTCCTGTTTTCGATTTTTCCGTTGAGTTTCATGTTTTACCTCGTCCCCACCACCGAGGTGTGGCGCGGCGCTACATTGCTGGTGTTGAGTGTATCGCTCCTGGGTATTTTAATCACGCGTGTAGTGTTTCTGAATGTTGTTGGCCAGGACGTTTTCAAGCGGCGTGCACTCGTGCTGGGTGCCGGTGATCGTGCCCGGAATATCAGGCGGGAAGACGAGAAGCCGCAGTCTGATCGGCGTCGATGTGGTGGGCTATACACAGATGGAACATGGAGAACGATATTATTAGCGGATCGCCGGCTGTTCGAACACGACAAACCACTGCGTGACATTGTCAGGGAGGAGAATATCGACGAGATCATCCTGGCCGTCGATGACAGGCGCAAGGGCATGCCGGTAGCGGAACTGCTGGATTGCAAGATGGATGGCGTTGATGTGATCGATTTGCTGACATTCTTCGAGCGGGAAACCGGCAGGGTCAAGCTCGATCTGATGAATCCCAGTTGGCTGTTCCTGTCTGACGGATTCCGGGTCAGTACGCTGCGATCGGTCCTGAAGCGCCTGTTCGATATCATTGTCAGCCTGATATTGTTGCCTGTTTTCCTGCCGGTCATGGTGTTTGTCGGGCTGGCTGTATGGCTTGAGGACTGGGGTCGCGGGCCTGTTTTCTACCGGCAGGTCCGGATTGGCGAGAATAACCGGGAATTCAACATCTACAAGTTCCGCAGCATGAGCAGCGATGCCGAAGGTGACGGCGTGCCCCGCTGGGCGAACAAGAACGACCCGCGGGTCACCCGCGTCGGTGCTTTTATCCGCAAGATCAGACTGGATGAACTCCCCCAGATCTTCAATATACTCAAGGGAGACATGAGTTTTGTCGGCCCGCGTCCGGAGCGACCGGAATTCGTCCAGCAGCTGGCTGAGCAATACTCCTACTATAATGAACGGCACCGGATGAAGCCCGGATTGACCGGCTGGGCCCAGATCAACTACCAGTACGGCGAATCGCCGGATGATGCCTATAAAAAGCTCGAATACGATTTGTATTACGTCAAAAATTACAGTATTTTTCTGGACTTGCTTATTATTCTTCATACCATACAGGTCGTCATGACCGGCAAGGGCGCACACTGATCAGAGTGCAACCCAGCTGCGACTCCGGATTATCCGCACCCTGTATCTCCCAACAGTGCGGTTGTCTGCGGAAGTGATGTGAATGGAACCCGTCGTACTTAATACCGGACTGGTCAGCTACGCACTGGGGTTGTTTGCCTACCTGGTGCTGCTGCTGCTGTTGCTGACCGGGTGGCGTGGCAGGCTGCAGGGCGGGCTGCTGGTCACCGCGGTAGCTGTTACGGCCCTCTGGGCGGCTGTGCACGTTGCCTGGACCGGCTGGGGACAGCCTGCTTACGGCGTGGTGCTGACCGTCGAGACGCTGCATTTCGTCGCCTGGTTCGCATTCCTGCTCGGCTTGTTGCGGCATGCGCAAAAGCACATGCGGCTGGCGACGGTCCTGATCTCTATCCTTGCGGCCGCCGTATTTCTCGCACCATTGCTCCAATGTCCTGTTATCAGTCTGGTTGCCGGACTTGCATGTTGGTAACAAGCAGATGTTTCTGGGCTATATCCTGCTGGCAATCGCCGGTCTGTTCCTGGTGGAAAACCTGTATCGCAACACCCGCCCGGGACAACGCTGGGGAATCAAGTTCCTGTGCCTGGGGATCGGCGGAATGTTTGTCTATGATTTTTTCATGTATGCCGAGGCCCTGTTGTTCAACCAGCTCGACACGCACCTGTGGAATGCACGCGGTGCCGTTTTTATGCTGGTGGCCCCGCTGATCGGTATTTCGGTTGCCCGCAACCCGGACTGGTCGGTGGCAGTGTTTATTTCACAGGAATGCCGCGCTGCATACCGCGACACTCATGGTTGTCGGCAGTTATTTGCTGGTGATGGCGTCTGCCGGTTATTACCTTCGGCATTTCGGCGGAGAATGGGGCGCGATTTTCCAGATCATGTTCCTGTTCGGGGCCGGTGTCGGACTGGTGGCACTGCTGTTTTCCGGCCAGTTGCGTGCGCGCATCAGGGTGTTCCTGGGCAAGAATTTCTTCCACCACCGTTATGATTATCGCGAGCAGTGGCTGAACTTTAACAATGCCCTGTCGCTGTGCAAGAGGGAGATCCTGCCGTACGAATGTGTTGTGCGCGCCATTGCAGAGGTGGTTGACAGTCCCGGTGGCCTGCTCTGGCTGCACACCCCGAATGGCAGCTTTGAACAGATAGCGCACTGGGGGGTATCCGGCGGATCGGCGGAGATCCTGCCCGCAGACAGCAGCCTCGTCCGGTTTCTGCAGGACCGTGAATGGGTCATCAACCTCGAAGAATACCGGACTGATCCGGATATCTATTCCTACCTGGAATTACCCGACTGGGTGGCGCAACTGCCGCGTGCCTGGCTGGTGGTGCCGCTGCTGGACCAGAAGCGCCTGCTGGGATTCGTGGTCATTACCCGGCCGCGTGCCGAGCTCCCGTTCAACTGGGAAACGCGTGATCTGC
>CAVYHX010000042.1:0-64882 GCA_963768415.1 uncultured Gammaproteobacteria bacterium | reverse complement strand
TTTTTCTGGAAATAATTTCAGATTTTTTAAAATGCCAGAATGCTCCTTTTCGGGCATGTCTTTTAGAAATGATGAACACATGCAAACTGAACAGGAACAGTCTTAAAACGCTGGTGCTATGTAACGTTATTAAGGTTGCCAGCCCAAACCTCAACCTATTTTCAGACCAACCAAGAATCCAGCCACTGCACTGACACCCTTACTCGTTATATGCGACAGGCGTTCCATCAGAAAACCACCGGATTGTTGAGCGATACCAGTAGCAGCGGTTGCAGCACTTTGCAGTTGCTCGTTGGGCATATGGGTGATGCCATAATACTCGGTGATGAATAGTAACACGATAGCGGCTCCACCAAGAAACAAGGCTAATCGCAGCATTTTTTTTGCAAAATAACCAACTGCCAGACCGATGACAAATGGTGCGCCGACATTTCCCAGTAGAAACGCTGAGGACAGAATATCGGTTGAGGTTGTTGCATTAACAGGATAGTTGTTCATTATTACCCCTTAAAATACCGTTTAGATACTGTTGTTTATTTGCTTACTTTTTTACAGCTCCCTGAGTTCGGCAGCCAGCGCATCGCGTTCTTTTCTGTATGCGCAGTTTTTCGGTGATGTCGTGATAAAAACGGACGCTGATACCCGTTGTATCATCGAGAACAATACTTTCCACTTTCAGCCAGCGTACATCGCCGTCCGGCATGATCCAGTTGACGGCGCGCTCCGGTCCCAGCAGGGGAGCCAGCGAACTGTCATGTTGTATATGGTCGAGCGCGGCAATCCCGTTTTCATCTATCAGCAGGGCGAAGGCGCGATTGAAGCCGCGCACCTCTCCATCCGCGCCGGTGATCAGCAGGGCCATCGGGCTGACCTCCAGCAGTGCAAGCGCTTCGTTCAGATTAATGTCTTTCATGGTATCAGTACGAGTGTACCTCAATCGTACGAAGCCTGTAACGACTGCAAACGGTACCGGCCGGTATGGCTGACACGCGCGCGACGCTGGCAGTCATGCGTGAACTTCAGCGTCCTTGCAGGCGTTGCCTGACTGCCGCGACGGCGGCACGCACCTGCTCGGGTGCGGTCCCGCCGGTATGGTTGCGCGCCGCCACGGAGCCTTCCAGGGTGAGTACCTCGAAGACATCCGCGGTAATGTTGCCGGAAAAACCCTGCAGCTCGGCCAGCCTCATCTCTGCCAGGTCCTTGTGGTGCTCGATGCCGAAACGCACCGCACGCCCGACGATCTCGTGGGCATCCCGGAACGCGACGCCCTTGCGCACCAGGTAGTCGGCCAGGTCCGTGGCGGTCGAAAACCCCTGTTGCGCCGCCGCCGCCATGTTGTCCCGCTTGACGGCCAGCCCCGGCATCATGTCGGCAAACGCGCGCAGCGAACCCAGCAGGGTATCCACGGTATCGAACAGGGGTTCCTTGTCTTCCTGGTTGTCCTTGTTATAGGCCAGCGGCTGGCCTTTCATGAGCATCAGCAGGCTGACCAGGTGTCCGGTGACCCGGCCGCTCTTGCCGCGCACCAGTTCCGGCACATCGGGATTTTTCTTCTGGGGCATAATGCTGGAGCCGGTGCAAAACCGGTCCGACAGTTCAACAAAATCGAATTGTGCCGATGACCAGAGTATCAGTTCCTCGGAAAAGCGTGACAGGTGCATCATGATCAGGGCTGCCGCCGCACAGAATTCGATGACGAAATCCCGGTCGCTGACCGCATCCAGCGAATTGGCTGCCGGGCTGTCGAATTCCAGCAGCCGGGCCGTGTATTCCCGGTCAATGGGAAAGCTTGTGCCGGCCAGCGCGGCCGCGCCCAGCGGCATGACATTGACCCGCCGCCGGCAGTCGAGCAGGCGCTCATGATCCCGCTCAAGCATCTCCACCCAGGCCAGCAGGTGATGGCCGAAGGTGACCGGCATGGCGACCTGCAGGTGGGTGAAGCCGGGCATGATGGTGTCGGCCTCGTGCTCGGCCAGATCGGCGAGCGCGCCTTGCAGCCGCGTCAGTTCGCTGTCTGTGGCATCGATGGCATCGCGCAGGTACAGGCGCAGATCGGTGGCGACCTGGTCGTTGCGCGACCGGCCGGTATGCAGTTTCTTGCCGGTTTCGCCGATGCGCTCGATGAGCCGTGCCTCGATGTTCATGTGCACGTCTTCCAGCGCCACCGACCAGGCAAAGTCACCCCGTTCGATATCCGCCGCGATCGCCTCGAGGCCATCAACGATGCGGGTGCACTCGGCTGCAGTCAACAGCCCCACATGGGCCAGCATGCGCGCATGGGCGATAGAACCGGTAATGTCGTAGCGGTACAGGCGCTGGTCAAAGCCAATCGAGGCAGTGAACGCCTCCACAAAAGCATCCGTGGATTCGGTGAATCGTCCACCCCAGGGTTTTTCTGAAGTTGTATTATTCGTCATGATCGCTACCGGGAAGTCCGTTCTGGCGCAGTATAACCAATCCGCTTCGGGTTTGCGTTTGCCGTGCGCCGGTGACGTGCAGGTCTGCGGCGTACCCGGGTACAAGGCTTGCGCACGGCGCTGCCAGGGTTGAAACTGCTGCCATGACCCGACAGCACCCTGACCGCAGCAACGGCATTGAGTCGTACGAGCATTTTTTCCTGCCCAGATTCTGCGATGTCGGCATGGTCTTTGCCGTGATTGTGATTGCCGAATTGCTTGCCTTCATCGTATCCCTGGTAAGCCCCGCAATCCTCGCCAACCCCTGGAGTGACCTGGGCTTGATATCGCTGTTCATACAATGGATCGCGCTGACCAGCGCGGCTGTACTGTGCTTGACCCGGCCGCTGCTGGCGCGCCTGAACGATACCGCCGCGGCCCTGGGCAGCTACCTGCTGGTATTGCTGGTGACGGGCATAGTCAGCGAGATGGCATTCTGGCTGATTGTGGAAACAGAATTTCTGCCGTTTCTCGACCGCGAGCAGCATGCCGCTTTTGTACTGCGCAACCTGTTCATCAGCACCATTGTCGCGGCGGTGGTATTGCGTTATCTCTATGTACAGTTCCAGTGGCGCCAGCAGGTGGAGGCCGAGTCACGTGCACGCGTGCAGGCACTGCAGGCACGTATCCGGCCGCATTTTCTGTTCAACAGTATGAATACCATTGCGGCACTGGTGCGGAGCCAGCCTGACAGTGCCGAAACGGCTATCGAGGACCTGTCAGACCTGTTCCGGGCTTCACTGGATATTTCCCACGGGGAGATGACGCTGGGAGACGAGATCGAGCTTGCGCGCCGTTATTTGAGCATCGAGAAACTGCGCCTGGGCGATCGCTTGTCCGTGGACTGGGATCTGGATGCCGTGCCGATGGACCTGCGGGTACCGCCCCTGGTTCTGCAGCCGCTGCTGGAGAATGCAATTTATCATGGCATCGAGCCGTTACCTGACGGCGGCACAATTCAGGTGAGTGGAAAAGTGGCGGACCACATGCTTGTGCTTGACATTCGCAATCCGGTCGCCGCCGCCGGTGCTGGCCGCGATTCGGGTAACCGGATTGCCCAGGAGAACATCCGCCAGCGATTGCAAATCGCTTTCGGTAAACAGGCACAACTGAAAACAATGCAGCGTGACGGGCACTACCTCGTCACGCTGCGTTTACCGGTCACGGGTGCGGTATGAGAATACTGGTCGTCGATGATGAAGCGCTTGCACGCGCACGCATGCAGCGCATGCTGGAAGCTATCGGTGGTTATACGGTATGCGGCGAAGCGGCAAACGGCAACGAGGCACTGTCCATGACGGAGCAAAGTCAACCGGATGTCCTGTTAATGGATATTCGCATGCCCGTGATGGACGGGCTGGAGGCAGCACGGCACCTGCAGGTACTGGATCAGCCGCCGGCAATCATATTCACAACCGCCTACAACGATTACGCCCTGCCTGCCTTTGAAACGCATGCGGTGGATTACCTGCTCAAGCCGGTCCGGCAGGAGCGGCTTGCCGACGCATTGCAGCATGCCCGCCGCCTGACGCGTGCACAGGCGGCCGCATTGAAGTTTGCCGGTGACAGTCAGGGTGCACGGCAGCACATTTGTGCGCGCGTGCGCGGCGGTCTGCAGCTGATACCGGTCGGGGAAATCCGCTATTTCCAGGCTGACCAGAAATATGTCACGGTATGTACTGCAACCGGCCATACTCTGATAGAGGAAACACTCAAGTCACTGGAAGATGAATTTGCCGGGCAGTTTATGCGCATACACCGTAATGCACTCATTGCGCCCCGCTATCTGGCCGGCCTGGAAAAGACGGCTGACGGCCATTGCCGGGTGCAGTTGCAGGATGTCGATGCGGCGCTGGAGGTCAGTCGGCGTCATGTAGCGGCAGTGCGCAAGCTGGTAAAGGCGTTGTAGCTCCGGGCGTGGCTGTCAGCGCTCGTGTTGCAGCCGGCAGCCGTCTGGCTGCTGTTCCGGCGCGTCGGGTTTTCTGACGGCCAGCAGGGCGGTTTCGATGCATTCATCCAGGTAACCACCGAACAACTCGAGCGTGTTGATGCCGACTATGCGTTCGGCGACCTCCTTGCCGTCTGCATCGACGAACAGCAGGGTCGGGGTAATGTAGACCCTGTAGTGATCGGACAACCGGGTTGCCGGGCGTGTCTTGCCCGTGAAGTCCGTGACCGGCGCGCCGCTGTCAAGCAGCAGCTTGCGCATTATGATCCTGTCGTCATATTCGCCACTGAGCAGCATCGGCCGGAGAAATTCCTCCTCGAGCAGCTCACAGTAGCTGCAGTGGATTGCAGAGAAGCTCAGCAGGATCGGTAGCCGGCTTGCCCTGGCCTGCTGACCGGTATGCTGCAGGTTTGCCGCGACGGGAACAAAGACCTCGGTGCAGACACCGGTTGTGGACAGCCACATTAATACACATCCGCACAGCGCTCGCTTGTATAATGGCTTCATTGTTTTCTATTAGGCTGAATGTGACCTGTTGATGTCAAACGATTTGCTCCATATTGCAACACGTAAAAGTCCGCTGGCGCTATGGCAGGCCGAACATGTACGCGCACGACTGCTGGCACTGCATCCCGGTCTCAGGGTGGAACTGGTGACCATGACTACCCGGGGCGACCAGGTGCTTGACAGTCCATTGGCGAAGATTGGCGGCAAGGGCCTGTTCGTCAAGGAGCTGGAACTGGGCATGCTGGATGGCAGCGCCGACATGGCGGTGCACTCGATGAAGGATGTACCGGCGGAATTTCCCGAGGGTCTGGGTCTCGGTGCGATACTGGAGCGCGAAGACCCGCAGGATGCCTTTGTATCCAACCGCTATGCATCGATCGATGACTTGCCGGACGGTGCGTGCGTCGGCACTTCCAGCCTGCGCAGGCAGTGCCAGTTGCGCGCGCTGCGCCCTGATCTTCGCATTCGGGACCTGCGGGGTAATGTCGGCACGCGCCTTGCCCGGCTGGACGCCGGTGACTATGACGCCATTGTGCTGGCCTGTGCGGGCCTGAAGCGGCTGGGGATGCAGCAACGCATTACCCGCGCCTTGCCGCCGGAACAAATGTTGCCGGCCATTGCCCAGGGCGTCATCGGTATCGAGTGCCGCAATGACGATGCGCGTCTGCTGGAGCTGGTGCAGCCGCTGAATCATCAGCCGACAGTATTGCGCACGCGCGCGGAACGCAGTATGAATGCCACCCTCGCCACTGGTTGTCAGGCGCCCGTGGCGGGCTATGCGGAAATTGTCGATGCACGAAATCAGCCGTGCGCGGTCTGGTGGGACGGCCGGATGGCAGCGAGATTATCCGTGCTGATATCTCCGGTACTGCCGCGGATGCTGCAGCCCTGGGTTATGCGCTCGCGCAGCGACTTGCTGGCACGGGGCGCACAACCGATTCTGGAAGAGTTGCTGCGGTGACACGTAACAGACCGCGCATTCTGGTCACGCGGCCGGCAGGCCAGGCAAACCGCTTGTGTGAACTGATCGAGGCAGCCGGTGGCGAGGCATTACGCTTGCCGACCATTGAAATTCTCGACCCGCTGGATACCAGTCACCTCGAAAACGTGGTCGATGAGCTCGATTCCTATGACCTGGCGGTGTTCGTCAGCACGAATGCGGTCATCCGGGGAATGGAATATATTCTCACCCGCCGCGAATGGCCGGAAGAGGTGCAGATTGCGACTGTCGGTACGAGCAG
This sequence comes from uncultured Gammaproteobacteria bacterium, assembly GCA_963768415.1. Taxonomy (GTDB): domain Bacteria; phylum Pseudomonadota; class Gammaproteobacteria; order UBA9214; family UBA9214; genus CAVYHX01. The sequence goes on along the minus strand of CAVYHX010000042.1, from coordinate 58,730 downwards.
CGCCGCGTCCCTGTTGCGCTTCGGTCTGGCAGCGGACCTGGTGCCGGCAACCCGGTTTAGCAGCGAGGGACTGCTGGAACTGGACGAGCTGCAGGACATGCGCGGCTATGCGAGTCGTCATTGTCCGCGGTAATGGCGGGCGCGAGGTTCTGCACGACACCCTGGTCGAGCGCGGTGCGGAAGTCGATTATGCGGAGGTGTACCGGCGTGCCTGCCCGGTGGTTGAAGCGCGTGTGATGCGCAAACTGCTGCAAGCCGGGTTACCTGGACGTTATCACAGTCACCAGCAACGAAACCCTGCAGAACCTGTTTACCATGGCGGGACCGGAAGGCCAGGCTTTATTGCGGAATATTCCCCTGCTGGTCGGCAGCGAGCGGCAGGCGCGGCGCGCCGCTGAGCTGGGTTTCAGCCAGGCGCCGGTGATTAGCAGCCGATACCAGTGACGCGGCGACTGTTGCCGCCCTGAAACAAACCGTCATGCGAAAAGATGCCGACCGCTGCCCGGGCTGAGACCGCGCAGCCCGTCCTGCGGATCCTTGCTGCCATGTTACGGTTCTTCGTAACCCCCAATTCCCTTGATGCTTTCCGCCACTGCGGCGTACTCGAATGCATCCGAGAAAAACCTGGACGAGTCCAGGCCATGTTGCATAAACAGGGTATGGCCGGTCTCGACCATGACCGGTGGACCGCTCATATAAACATCGTAACCGGAAAGGTCCGGGTAGTGCCGGACGACGCTGTCGGTTACGAATCCCGTTTCGTCTGACCAGTTGTCCCCGGCCTGTGGCTCCGAGAGTACCGGTGTATAGCTGAAGTTGCCGTGTTCCCGCAGCCACTGCAGCGGCAGATTGCCGAGATACAGGTCGCGCCGCGCGCGTACACCCCGAGAACAGGTGCAGGGGGCTCTTGATTCCGGTTTCGAAGGCGTTTTCCAGTATACCCTTGAGCGGCGCGAATCCTGTGCCACCCCCGATCAGTATGGCCGGGCGATCCAGGTCCTCGCGCATGAAAAAGGTCCCGAGCGGTCCCCTGATGCGCAGCATGGTCTTTTCACGCATGTGGTGAAACACCTGGTCAGTAAACAGGCCACCTTCCACATAACGAATATGCAGTTCGATGAATTCGTCATCATGCGGTGCATTGGCAATGGAAAACGCACGTGGTTCGTGATCGCTGATCAGTACGTCTATATACTGGCCGGCGAGAAACTGCATGCGCTCGGTAGCAGGAACCTTGAGGTAAATGCGGATGACGTCATGGGCCAGATGCTCGAGTTTTTCGACACGGCACGGCAGGGTCTTGATCTCGATATCACGGGCTGCATCGACTTCACGAACCTTGATGGTCAGATCACGGGTTGGATGCGCCTGACAGAATAACGCCTTGTGCCTGGCGGCATCCTGTTCACTGAGAGCGGGCGGCAGTCCCCGGGCGTAATCAACTGTGCCGCTGATCAAGGTGCCCATGCATGAACCACAGGCCCCGTTGCGGCAGCCATACGGCAGTATAATGCCCTGGCGCAATGCGGCATCGAGTACGGATTCCGATTTCTCGACCGTGAACGAATGACCGCTGGACTGGATTGTTACCTGATATGACATTTACGCATGCAGCTGCTGAGCGAACGGGTCGGGCATTGTCGCTGATTTACCATGGAAGATAAACCGGACAACAGTGTGTTAATCGCCGGCTGCGGCTACATTGGCCGCCGTCTGGCCGTGGTGCTGACGGCGCAGGGTTACCGTGTGACGGGTCTGGTACGCTCTCAAGCGAGTGCAGACCGGCTGCAGGCATTCGGCGTGCGTGCAATCAGTGCCGATCTTGATGCGACAGAACAGTGCACCGGTAATATCACCGGTCATGCAAATGTATTTTACCTCGCACCACCGCCACCGCAGGGAAACGAGGATACACGCATGGCTGCCTTTCTGCGTTCGATCGATAGCGGTCCTGTGCCGCGGCGTATCGTCTATATCAGTACCAGTGCCGTGTATGGCGACTGTCAGGGCGAGTGGATTACGGAAGCACATGCAGTAAAGCCCACGACAGCGCGTGGATACCGGCGCCTGGATGCCGAAAATCGCGTGCAGGCCTGGTCACAATGCCGGGGTGTCGAGTGGATAATCCTGCGCGTGCCGGGAATATACGGGCCAGGCAAGTTGCCGCTGGAGCGGCTGCGCAAGGGCACGCCGGTATTGCGGGAAGCGGATGCGCCATACACCAACCGTATCCACGCCGATGACCTGGTGAGCATCTGTGTTGCCGCCATGCATTGCGGCAGCCACGATACTTTCTTTAATGTCAGCGACGGTAACCCCGGCAATATGACCGACTATTTTTTCAGGGTTGCCGATGCTGCCGGACTGCCGCGTCCGCCGACGGTGACGCGTGCACAGGCACAGCAATTGCTGTCACCGGGGATGTTGTCATTTTTGCAGGACTCGCGCCGAATGGATAACCGCAAGATGTTGCGGGAACTCGGCGTCACACTTGAATATACCAGCCTGGATGCGGGTCTGCGCGCCTGTTTTAAAGACTGAACTCCGCCATCACCGGGGCATGGTCCGAGGGTCGCTCCAGCCGCCGGGGTTCCCTGTCGATGATGCTGGAGGAACAGGCATCGGCGAGTGACTTGCTGGCCAGAATGAGGTCGATACGCAGGCCCATGTTTCTTCGAAAGGCGGCCTGGCGGTAGTCCCACCAGCTGAAGCTCCCCTCATCCTGGTCAAACAGCCGAAAGGTGTCGATGAGTCCGGCATCGAGAAGCTTTTGCAGTGCCGTGCGCTCCGGGGTGCTGCACAGGATACGTTCATGCCAGGCATCAGGGTCGTATACGTCGCGGTCATCCGGTGCAATATTGAAATCACCCAGCACCACCAGGCGTTCATGTTCCCTGAGTTCGGTTTCGATGTGACTGGTGACCTTCCCGAGCCACTCCAGTTTGTGGGCATACTTGTCACTGCCGACCTCCTGGCCATTGACAACATACAGGTCAAGTACGCGCACGCCGCCGATAGTGGCGCCCAGGATGCGGCGTTGCGGGTCATCCAGGCCGGGCAAGTCCATGATGACATCATGTGCGGCCTGTTTGCTGATAATGGCCACGCCGTTATAGGTCTTCTGGCCGGAATATACGACCTGATAACCGGCCGCGTTGATTTCAGCCGCGGGAAAGTTTTCATCCGTCAGCTTGGTTTCCTGCAGGCACAGTACGTCCGGTGCTGCAGCGTCCAGCCAGTCGAGCACGTGCGGCAGGCGCACCTTCAGGGAATTGACGTTCCAGCTGGCGATTTTCATTTTAATGACAATTCATGACAACAGAAAACACGGAGATAAGAAAGGTCTGACCGGTGCAACTGCCCGTCATTGCGGGCGCGATGTACATGGAGGTACAACTGCCCGCAATGGCAAGCTATCCCGGCTTTGCGAAATCAAGCAATACCCCCTGACGCTTCGTGTGCGCGTGGCCTTGTCTTACGCGGCAAGTCCACTGTGCCTCAGCAGGGCATCGATGGTCGGTTCACGACCGCGAAATTCGACGAACAGTTCCATGGGTTCACGCGAACCGCCCTGCTCGAGGATACTGCTCAGGAACCTGTTGCCGGTTTCGCGGTTGAAGATGCCGGTTTCCTCGAAGGCAGAGAAGGCATCGGCGGACAATACTTCGGCCCACTTGTAGCTGTAGTAACCGGCGGCATAGCCACCCGCAGAAAATATGCGTGAAGCTGTTCTCGAAACGGTTGAAATCCGGCGGCTGGACCACGGCAACCTGCTCACGCACCTCGTTCAGCAGCTCGCGAATACGTGCGCCACGCTCCGGATCATATTCGTTGTGCATGCGGAAATCGAACAGTGCGAACTCGACCTGTCGCAGCATTTGCATGGCGGACTGGAAATTTTTCGCATTCTGCATGCGCCGGAACAGATCATCGGAAATCTTCTCACCGCTCTGGTAGTGGGCGGCAACAAGGTCCAGTGCCTCGCGTCTCCCAGCACCAGTTTTCCATGAACTGGCTCGGTAGTTCCACTGCATCCCAGGCGACGCCATTGATGCCGGATACGCCCGCGTAATCGACCTGCGTCAGCATGTGGTGCAAGCCGTGGCCGAACTCGTGAAACAGGGTGATCACTTCATCGTGAGTCAGCAGTGCGGGGTCATCACCGATCGGTGGAGTAAAGTTGCAGGTGAGATAGGCAACGGGAATTTGCAGGCCGGTCGCTGCCTTGCGCCGGCTGATACATTCATCCATCCATGCGCCGCCGCGTTTTTTCGGACGCGCAAACAGATCCAGGTAAAATTCCCCACGCAATTCGCCCGCCGCATCATGAATCCTGAAGAAGCGGACATCCTTGTGCCAGGTGTCGATGCCGTCGACCGGCTTTGATTTGCAGGCCATAGAGGCGCTCGACAATGGCGAACAGGCCATTGACCACCCGCGGCTCCGGAAAATACGGTTTCAGCTCTTCCTGCGATATGGCATATTTTTCCTGGCGCAGTTTTTCCGAATAGTAGGGGATATCCCAGGCCTGCAATTCGCTCATTCCATGCTGCGCGTGCGCGAAGGCGCGTACTTCGTCGAGTTCCCGCTGTGCCGCGTCCCTGGACCGCCCGGCCAGGTCATACAGAAAGTCCAGTACCTGCCCGGTGGTCTCCGCCATCTTTGTGGCCAGAGAGCGTTCTGCATAGCTCTGGTAGCCGAGGAGGTTGCGCAGCCTCGTGGCGTAGCGCCAGTATCTGGTCCATGAGGGCGGCATTGTCCCACTTGCCGGCATCCGGTCCCTGGTCAGAGGCACGCGTGACATAGGCCGTATACAGCTCCGCACGCAGTTCACGGTTTTCTGCATAGGTCAGTACCGGGTAGTAGGACGGAAAATCGAGATTGAACACCCAGCCTTCAAGCCCTTTTTGCTCCGCTGTTTGTCTGGCCAGTGAAATTGCGGTCGCCGGCATGCCGGCCAGCAGGGTTTCATCCCGGATCTGCCTGTGCCAGGCATTGGTCGCATCGAGCACGTTGTCACTGTACTTCGAAGTAAGTCTGGAAAGTTCCTGCAGAACAGCCTTGTAACGGTCGCGTGCCACCTGGTCGAGCTCGATACCGGAGAGGCGAAAATCCCGCAATGCATTATCGATGATCTTTTGCTGTGCACGATCCAGGCGTCCGTATTCTTCACTCCCGGCTATTTGCGTATAGGCCCTGAACAAGCCTTCATGCTGGCCCATTTCAGTGCTGTACTCACTGAGCCTGGGGAGACATGCGTTATAGGCTGCTCGCAGTGCATCTGTATTTACCACAGCATTCATATGCCCGACCGGTGACCACGCACGGTTAAGCGGGTCTTCCATTGCCTCCAGTGGCTCGACGAAATTCTCCCAGTTATATTCCGGGTTTCTGTCAAGCACTTCCCTGACTTCCCGGCGGCAATCGGCCAGCAACCGGTCAATTGCCGGTTCAACATGTTCCGGCTTTATTTTCGAGAACGGCGGCAGGCCGTGCATATCCAGCAAGGGGTTCGACATGACGTGGTGACCTCACGCCTGATAATCAGGCACAATGTTCAAAAGACATTAACTTTAGCATGGCCGTCTTGCAACCGCATGTGGAATCCCTGAAACTAATCCCCATGTCGATAAGGAAATTCGAAAACACAGCGCCGCGCATCGCCCGCGTCCGCCTATATTGACGCGACCGCGCTGGTAATCGGTGATGTCACCATCGATGCGGATGTTTCCCTGTGGCCCAATGTAGTTGCGCGCGGCGATGTCAATACAGTTACCATCGGCGCGCGCACCAATATCCAGGACGGGACTATCCTGCACGTCAGCCATGACAGTGAATTCGCTCCGGGCGGATTTCCGTTGACTATCGGTGCGGACATAACCGTTGGCCATCAGGCTATCCTGCACGGCTGCACTATCGAGGATCGCTGCCTGATCGGTATGGCTGCAACCGTCATGGATGGCGCAATCCTGCGTACCGGAGCGATCCTGGGCGCCGGCAGCCTGGTTCCGCCGGGACTGGTGGTGGAAGGCGGTTTTCTCTGGGTGGGGACGCCGGCGCGCAAGGTGCGGCCATTGCGCGCTCGAAGAGCAGGCCTTTCTCGACTATTCGGCAAAACACTATGTTGAGCTGAAGAATCGTCATATGGCGAATGAGTGACCTGCCGGAACCATCGTACTGGCATGGCGTGTATGTTCCCGGTAACCCATGATCCATGACAAGATGATCATCTACATAGGTAATTTGACAGCAGGCACCACAGAGCAGGACCTGCGCCGGCTGGCCGGCTTGCCGGCGACAGCACCGGTGCGCAGTCATAAAAAAACCGGCTGGTGCTGCGGAAATGTCGCGTTATGGCCTGGTGCATACCCGGTCAGACCGTGAAGGCGAGCAAGTTAATCGGCCAGTTGCAGGGCAAAATATGCAATGGCAATGTGGTATCCGTGCGTGAATTCGGACATCGACTGGCAGGTAACGAGCGCCGGCGCCTGGACTGGCGCACGCTGCCCTGGGAGGGACGCGAACGCCGTACCCAGGAACGCCGGGCACACGCAAGCCTGACGAGCGCATGGCGTGCGCGCGCCTAGATTCTGAGCAACTCGATGACAGGGCCCGTTTCCGGCCGTACCCCGCGCCACAGATAAAACGATTCCGCCGCCTGTTCCACCAGCATACCGAGACCGTCAAGGCACTGCTGTGCGCCGCGCGCACTGGCCCAGTCCATGAAGGCGGTGGGTTTGCTTGCGTACATCATGTCATAGCACCAGCTGCCAGCGCAGACAGCATTGGGCAATTCCGGCACCCGGCCGGCCAGACTGGCGGCTGTTGCATTGATGATAACGTCGAATGCCTGACCTTCAAGATCGGGCAATCCACAGCCTTCAACCCGGCCAAGGTCGCAAAATAACCGGGCAAGCTCAATGGCCTTGCCGGGGGTGCGATTGGCGATGACCAGCAAGGCGGGCTGTTCCGTCAGTAACGGCTCGATGACGCCGCGGGCAGCGCCACCGGCACCGATCAGCAATACCCGCCGGTGTGCCAGCGGACAGTCATGGTTTACTGTCAGGTCCCGGACCAGACCGGCGCCATCGGTGTTATCGCCGTAATGCACCCCGGAAACATCCAGCACCAGCGTATTCACGGCACCGGCACGTTCGGCACGGGCACTGCGCCTGCCAGCCAGCGACCAGGCCTGTTCCTTGAACGGCACGGTGATATTCAGACCCTTGCCGCCGGCAGCATGGAAATCGGCAACGGCTTGCGGGAATGTCCCCGGTTCCACCCGAATGGCCACATAGTCCAGATCCGCACCGGACTGCGCCGCGAACAGGGTATGAATCTGCGGTGATTTACTGTGGGCAACGGGATTGCCCATGACCGCATAGTGGTCAGTCATGTGATCAGTCCGGGCTATCCGTCACGGAGCCACTGGCCAACCGCCCTGGCATAATATGTCAGGATCGCATCTGCCCCGGCGCGCCGAATGCACAGCAGGGATTCCATGACCACGGCGTGTTCATCGAGCCAGCCCTGCTGCGCGGCCGCCTTCAGCATGGCGTACTCTCCGCTGACCTGGTAGGCAAACGTGGGTACGCCGAAATCCTGTTTCACGCGCCGCACGATATCCAGATACGGCATGGCGGGCTTGACCATCACCATATCCGCGCCCTCCTCCAGATCCAGCGCGACCTCGCGTAACGCCTCATCACTGTTGGCTGGATCCATCTGGTAACTGTATTTATCACCGCTACCCAGGCTGGCAGCCGACCCGACTGCATCACGAAACGGGCCGTAAAAGCTCGAGGCATACTTGGCCGCATAGGCCAGGATGCGCGTATTCTGATGATTGTTCGCCTCCAGTGCCTGGCGCACAGCGCCGATGCGTCCATCCATCATATCGGAGGGCGCGACGATATCCGCACCGGCCGCGGCATGCGACAGCGCCTGTTCGACCAGTACCGCGACGGTCTCGTCGTTCATCACATAACCGCTCGCATCGATCAGGCCATCCTGGCCATGGGTGGTGAACGGATCCAGTGCCACATCGGTAATAACGCCCAGGTCGGGTACAGCGGCCTTGAGGGCACGCACCGCACGTTGTGCGAGGCCGTCCGGGTTGTAGGCCTCGCGCGCATCATCGCTCTTTGCGGAGCGGGGGTGACCGGAAACAGGGCGATCGCAGGGATGCCGAGGTCATGCACCGCGGCGGCTTCCGCGCACAGCAGGTCAATACTCAGACGTTCCACACCCGGCATGGAAGGTACCGGTTCACGCTGTCCCTCGCCTTCGAGTACGAAGATCGGGTAGATAAGATCAGCCGCGCTGACACAGGTTTCACGCATCAGGCGTCGGGAAAAATCGTCGCGGCGCATGCGCCGCATACGGGTGGCAGGATAACGGTGTAGCGCCGGTTTGTGATCAACCACGTGGGTTACTCCCTGACAAACAAAGACGACAGTTTAACGTGACCGGCCTACGGGGTCAGTCCCCGCCGGACAATGCCCTCCGGGTACCATTACCACTCCCGCAGGTGTAAGCTGGAATTATGCTATTGGCCCAGTATAAACAAGCTGTTAGATGCGCCGATGAGCGGTCTGTCCGCGCCTTGCTGGTGGAGTCGCAGGTACCGTCACTGGCGGCATGGTATGGCAATCCTGTTGCGCAGCCGGCTGCAGAAGCCCTGTGCGCCCGCGCGCAGCGCGCCCTGCAGTCGCGCCGATTCAGCGGCGGCGCGTGTTTTCCGTTGCATCTGTTGCAGCTGATCTGTCATTTCTGGATGGGCGTATCGACCCGCCTGGACTACGTGCAGCTCGGCGTACTGGCGCGCACTGACCGGGATGCTGCATTACTGCAGCTTTGCTACGGGCAGTTATTGATCAGCCGCAAGCTTCGCCCTGCCATGCAGTGCCTGGCACAAGGTTTTTCACAGGCCGTGCCGTACCTGGAACCCGCGGAGTACTTCGCGCTGGTGCGCCAGCACGAGTGTCTGGCCTCGCTGCGGCTGACCGATACACCCGCACGGCCCTGCGCACTGCAGAATCTGCTGGCGGAAGCGGCGGTCATCGGGCGCTTGCAGCATGGTGATCGCGGCCAACAGCGCAGTACGCATCTTGATACCGTTGGCTAGCGGGCATGGATTGGTATATTGGTGATTACGATCAAACGCCGCTGGCCAAATGAATTCGGCCCTACAGGTTTGACTCAATGACGGTGGTATACCATTTGGTCGAATGAATTCGACCCTACTGTAGGGCCGAATTCATTCGGCCAACACCCTTGCCATCACAGGCATGCGCAGCACGGCAAGCTTGCGCACAGCCAGCATCGTATTACAGCTAGCCGCGCTCACGCGTTCCACGAGATGCCGGGCTATCAGGGTTGCCGCAACAGCAACGGCCCGAATCCCGCTGCCGGGACGCGTGTATGCTGGCGAACCGATCCCCCATGTCTGATTATTAATCAAATATAACAGTATGTTATGAAAAATTTCCGCCAGTACCCGGGAGGGCCCGGAGCATGCCTAAAGCTTCCATCCAGGTAGCCGATAACCTTTACAACCAGTGCGTCAAACAAGAGTACTGTGATATGGGCCCGGCAGGGATCAGGGATGATCAGGACCCATTTCAGAGAAGTTTTTTGTTGTCATTGCACTGTGCATCAAGGGCTCCTCCGACGCTGAAAAGCGTTTTTACCCCGCCGAAACGCGGGGTTTTTTTTGCCTCCAGGGATGGAGGTACATCGCGGGAGGCAGGATGCCGGGAGCGATGTCTGTACAATGTGCCTAGCAGCGTGCAGGGATGCCTGGGATCCCGAAGCGTCGCCGGAAGGGACGTACGAACGGCCGCTCTCGCACCTCCATGTGCTTCGCGGCACTTGGACGTCCTGTCCAGCGTCGCGGGAGGCAGGGAGAAGGTGAGCCATTACTACGGGCATAGCCCGGGTCGAGAAGCTGGTCCGGGCTGTGCCCGTAAAAAACAGCCGGAAGCGATGTGCCTCCAGGGATGGAGGTACCGCCGTTCACGCACATCCATGTGCTCCACGGCACTCGGACATCCTGTCCGTCGTTGCACGCTTCGTGGCCCAACCAATACATCTACAGGGTTGGGAAATCTATCTGTAGGAGCGGCCCCCTGGCCGCGATAGGGTTCTCGCCAATCGCGCTGAAGGGCAGCGCTCCTACAGGCGGTTATTCGTTTTCTGTTGCCAGCCAGTCTCTGGGTTTGAGAAAAACCTCGTAGAGTTCCGCTTCCGGTGTACCGGGTTCCGGCTGCCAGTCATAGCGCCATTTCACCACGGGCGGGAGTGACATCAGAATGGCTTCGGTGCGGCCGCCGGATTGCAGGCCGAACAGGGTGCCGCGGTCATAGACCAGGTTGAATTCAACATAGCGACCGCGACGATAGGCCTGAAAGTCGCGCTCGCGCTCCCCGTACTTTATGTCCTTGCGGCGTTCAATTATCGGCAGGTATGCAGGCAGGTAGTGATTACCGATACTTTGCATGAGCGAACAACAGTATTCAAAACTGCCGGTGTTGAGATCATCAAAGAACAGGCCGCCGATGCCGCGCGGCTCGTTGCGGTGCTTGATATAGAAGTATTCGTCACACCATTTTTTATAGTGCGAATAGACATCATCGCCAAAGGGTGTACAGGCCTCTTTTGCCATTCGATGCCAGTGCATGGCATCTTCGGTAAAGCCGTAATAGGGTGTGAGATCAAAACCCCCTCCGAACCACCATACCGGATCGGCCTCGTTTTTCTCTGCAACAAAGAAACGTACATTGGCGTGTGAGGTCGGGATATAGGGGTTGCGTGGATGGATGACCAGCGAGACCCCCATGGCCTGAAAACTGCGGCCTGTCAGTTCGGGTCGGCTGGCTGTAGCCGAGGGGGGCAGTTGTCCGCCGAATACATGAGAAAAATTAATCCCGGCTTTTTCGAATACTGCGCCCTCTTCCAGCACGCGTGAACGTCCGCCGCCGCCTTCCGCGCGTGACCAGTCGTCTTCCCGGAATTTTCCACTGCCATCGGCCGCTTCCAGCGCAGTACAAATGCTGTCCTGCAAATCAAGCAGATACTTGCGTACCAGGCTAATGTGTTGCTTGCCGATTGGTATTGAAGTCATGGCCGGATACCGTGAAATGGTGAGCTATGAGTTGAACGCCGGAAACAAGGACCGAAGCGAAAATGAAAAATACCGCGATGCACGAATACCGGCAGGTTCGATGATTCAGTATTTCTCAGGTGGCGGGTTTGATCCATGGATTTCTATGTGTCCCGGCAATTGCGTATCAGGAGCCGCGTACTATCCTGCCTGAAATCGCGTCACGAATCTCGCTGGGTTTGCCGGATAAATTTGCGGTGCCGGACAGTATGTAATCCAGGTGCCCGTTAAATGCCTTGCGTAGCGCCAGCGTGCTGGTTGCGGGATGTTTTCCATGGATATTCGCGCTGGTTGATACCAGTGGCCCGCCCCACTCTGTGCAAAGTGCCGCCGCAACCGGATCACCGGTCACGCGTACTGCCAGTCCGGTGTGGCTTCCGCGCAGCCAGACCGGTGTTTCCGGCCGGCACGGCAGGATCCAGGTAACCGGTCCGGGCCACGATTTCATGATGCGGTTTTTTACGGCCTTGTCGACCGGTAACAACAGGGGTTCCAGCCGGGAGAAGTCACTGGCGATCAGGATGAGGCCCTGCTCGATACTGCGTTGCTTCAGTTCCAGCACCCGCAGGACAGCGCCCCCGTTGAATGGATCACAACCCAGTCCATAGACCGTTTCGGTGGGATAGGCAATGACATTACCGGCGGCGATGTGCCGGACAGCTTCGCGAATATGCCAGTTCATGTTGAGTCAGATGATTCGGTAATTGACCGCAAGGGCATCGACGCTTCCGGTTACTGCTGCCGACCCGACGGCAAGATTGCTTCCCGGGCCTGAATGATGCAGGGCGAACTCACCCGGCAAGACCATACCCCATGCGTTAGCTGTAACTCTGTGCAGCAATGCCGAATCAGTTCTCTGCGGCTTTTTTAACGGTTTCCGTCTCTTCCCAGGGTTCGACGAACTTGCATTCCTGTTGCGGGCACACCCGCTGGGTCCCGGAGCGCTTGGTAGTCTTGACAGCAGTGATCGGCCAGTGGCATTTCGGGCACGAGAGTGCCAGCGGCTGGTTCCAGATTGCGTACGAGCATTCCGGATAGCGTTCACAGGAATAAAAGATCTTGCCGCGCCGGGATTTGCGCTTCAGGATATTGCCCTTCCGGCATTCCGGGCACTGCACGCCGGAGTCTTCGGGTTTTTCCAGGGGCTCGATGTATTTGCAATCCGGATAGCTGCTGCAGCCAATAAACTTCCCGTAACGACCGCTGCGAATTATCAGATCGGATTTGCATTCCGGGCAGGAGCGGCCTTCGACGACTTCCGGTTCCTCATTGCCGCGTTCATCATCGACGTTACGCGTATAGTCACATTCGGGGTAGCCACTGCACCCGATAAAGCGGCCGCGGCGCCCGAGGCGTATATTCAGCTGCTTGCCGCATTTCGGACAGTCTTCATCCATGGCTTCGGTGGTTACGTCACTGCGCGAGACGCTGGTTTCCTTGTCATCCACCAGATCCTTGAAGGGCTTCCAGAAGTCTTTCATTAGCGGGATCCAGTCCTTCTCCCCGCGCGCGACCGCATCCAGTTCATCCTCGAGTCGGGCAGTAAAATCGTAATCCACATAGCGCGTGAAGTGCTCGGTCAGAAATTTGCTCACGACACGGCCAACGTCAGTCGGATAGAAACGTTTCTTCTCCAGCTCTACATATTCGCGCGCCTGCAGGGTGGAGATGATCGCTGCATAGGTCGATGGACGGCCAATACCGTACTCTTCCAGCGTTTTGACCAGGCTGGCCTCCGAGAAGCGTGGCGGCGGTTCGGTAAAGTGCTGGTCTGCACGAATATCGTTCAGCGTGCAGCTATCCCCCTTCTCCAGGGGCGGCAGCAGGCTTTCATCGGCGTCGCCTTTTTTATCGTCCACGCTCTCCTGGTAGACGGCCATGAATCCGGGGTCCACTACTGTGGATCCGGTGGCGCGGAAACGATTACCCGGTCCGCAATCAAAATCGATACTGACCGTATTGATGGTGGCGTGAATCATCTGGCAGGCGATGGTGCGCTTCCAGATGAGGCTATAGAGCTTGAGTTGTTCCGCGCTTAAATGTTTTTTTATTTCCTCGGGCGTATGACGCACCGAGGTAGGTCGAATGGCCTCATGCGCTTCCTGGGCGTTCTTGGCCTTGGTCTTGTAGACCCGCGGTTTGTCCGGCAGGGTATTTTCCCCGAAGCGCTCCGGTATGAACTCACGCAGCTCGTCGATTGCCTCCTGGGCCAGATTGACCGAGTCGGTACGCATGTATGTGATCAGGCCGACCGTTTCGCCGCCGATGTCCATACCTTCATAGAGCTGCTGTGCGACACGCATGGTGCGGCTGGCAGTGAAACCCAGTTTGCGCGAGGCCTCCTGTTGCAGGGTGGAGGTTGTGAACGGAGCGGTCGGATTGCGCTTGCGCTGTTTCTTTTCGACGTTGTCGACAACAAGCTTGCCACCGGCAGCCTTCAGCAGTTCCTGTTTGGCCTTGCTGGCAGCGGCTTCCCTGGTAATGGAAAACTGTTTCAGCTTGTCGTCACCGAAGTGTGTCAGGCGCGCAACGAAATTCTGACCGTCCTTGCTGAGATCACCTTCAAGCGTCCAGTATTCGCGCGGCTTGAAGGCCTCGATATCGATCTCGCGTTCCACGATCATGCGCAGTGCCGGGCTCTGGACGCGTCCCGCAGACAGTCCGCGGCGTATCTTTTTCCACAACAGGGGGGACAGGTTGAAACCCACCAGGTAGTCGAGCGCGCGGCGTGCCTGCTGGGCATTGATCAGCTCTGTCGAAAGGTCCCGCGAGTGCTCAATGGCCTCACTGATGGCACGCTTGGTAATTTCGTTGAATACCACGCGGTGTACGGGTTTGTCCTTGAGTGCCTTGCGTTCCTTCAGGAGTTCACACAGGTGCCAGGAAATCGCCTCGCCTTCGCGATCCGGGTCAGTCGCCAGGAACAGGGCGTCGGCCTTCTTCATCGCCTTGACGATGGCGTCCACATGCTTGGAATTGCGCTCGATGAGCTGGTACTTCATGGCAAAGTCGGCGCCCGGATCGACAGCACCCTCCTTGGGCACGAGATCGCGCACATGGCCGTAAGACGCCATGACCTCGTAGTCCTTGCCCAGATATTTTTTTATGGTTTTACATTTGGCGGGCGATTCGACAATAACCAGGTTCTTGCTCATGGGAATTCAGGGCTCTTTCGACGGACTGGCTCAGTGCAGGTGGTTGGCCACATCGTCAAACACCAGCTCCTCGATCCAGGCATAGGCCGCTTCCTGGCCGGGCTGGTTGAACAACACCATCAATATGACCCACTTCAGCTGCTCGATATCGAAGTCTTCGCTATCCAGCGCCATGGCCCTGTCGATGGCCAGTTCACGGCTGGCGGGTGTCAGGATACCCATCTGTTCGAGTGACAGGATGAAGCCACGGCACTCGGTATCGAGCCGGGCCATTTCAGACTCCGAAAACAGCCGCAGCGAGCGTTCCGCCTGCATGGAAGGCGCGTTGATCTCGTCGCCAAGGCCTTCCAGCCACAGGAAGGCGCGGTCGACTTCAGGCGCCGGAAATCCGGCATGCCAGAGATCCCGGCGCATCGACTCCTGGTCCAGCGCCGCTGCGTCGTTGTCATCCATATAATAATTTTCAAACAGATACATCAATACGTCGAAGACGTTTTCTTTCATTTTTAACCCTTTTACTTCAATCGGTTATAAATGCCTCCCGGACTGGCGGCAATGTAACCCTGCATTTCCAGCAGCAGCAGCATGGAGGAAACTTCGGCTGGCGTCAATCCGCTTGTATTTACCAGGTGATCGATAGAAGTTGGTTCAAAACCAATAGAATCAATGAGTTGTAGATATTCAGGGGCCAGTTGTCCGGACTGTTCCCGAGTCTGCTGCGCCGCTGGATCCGGGCGTGCGCCGGTGCAGGCGGCGGCGAGCGCGCCGAGTTCGTCGAGCACGTCCTGTGCGGTTTCGACCAGCTTGGCGCCCTGTCTGATCAAGGCATGACAACCGCGCGCCAGCGGGTTGTGAATCGAGCCGGGGATGGCGAACACTTCCCGGCCCTGGTCGCCGGCACAGCGGGCGCTGATCAGTGAACCCGAGCGCGGTGCGGCTTCCACGACCAGGGTGCCCAGGCTCAGGCCGCTGAGAATACGGTTGCGGCGCGGAAAATTTTCCGGTCGGGGGGCTGTGCCCACGGGGAATTCGGAAACCAGTGCGCCTGCCGCAGCTATTCGGCGGGCCAGGTCACGGTGCCTGGCCGGATAGACCCGGTCCAGACCAGTGCCCATCACGGCAATAGTGGGGCCGCCGGCGTCGAGCGCCCCTTGATGGCTGGCGGCATCGATGCCAAGGGCCAGTCCACTGGTGATCACCAGCCCCGCGGCTGACAGGTACTGGGCAAATTCAGTCGCGGTACGCATCCCTGAAGGCGTGGGGTTGCGGCTGCCGACCATGGCCAGCTGCGGCAGGCCGAGCACCTCGACATTACCGTGTACGTATAACAACGGGGGTGGATCCGGTATCTCCAGCAGCAGCGGCGGGTAGGCAGGATCGCGGCAGGTCAGGATCCGGTTGCCGGTTTGTTCGCGCCACGCAAGATCACGGTCAAGACCCGCCTGGTCGGGATGCTGCAGGGCGTCGATAGTGTGGGTCGCCAGGCCAAGCGCCTGCAATCTGTCGCGGCTGGCGTGCAGGACGTCAGCCGGTTCGGGGAAAGCCTCCAGCAGCTGGCGGAAACACGCGACACCGACCCCCGGGGCATGGTAGAGGGTCAGCCAGTCGGTGAGTGTATTCGCTGTTCGGTCGGGTGTGGCCACCATCGTGGCTAGACACCCCTGGTTTTTACGAAGCCTGTCTGTAATTTCATGTTGTCACCGTCCCTGGTGGCTGCTGAAAATTTTCTGCTAGGGTGTACGTACGTAATCGAGTATGTGAATTGCCCGGGTGGCCTTCATCACCAGCCCGAAGCTGACTTTTTCGAAGGTCCGGAAGATCATGACCATGCCGGCATCCTCGTCCGGCAATTTTACGGTTTCACCGCGCTTGTCACTGACGATATCGCGGACTACCTCGCCTGCCTGGAAAATGCGCAGGACATGACCGACTTCCATCCCGTCGCGGGTGCCGAGATCGATGGCCACGACATTGAACTGGCCAATCTGGGACACACCATCGATGACTGAGATAATGTGACCCTCAATGCCGGGTGCCGGTGCATGGGGCTGGAAATTCGCCACCGGATCAGTGCGGTCCGCCGGGCGCAGCCGGTGTCCAATACGGGCTTCACGGGTGGTTTCTGTCAGTAACAGTGTGGCCGGATCCCCGAATCGCTGGACAGCGGAAGTGCCTATATACAAGGCTTCGTAGCCGAGTACTTCCCCGGTGTCTGGATCGATATACGGGCCACCCGGTTCGTACAGATCAAACAGGGCTTCACCGGTACCCTCGATCCCGCGTACATAGACGCGGTCACCGGCACCGGTAACGACGTGTTCATCCGCGCTCTGGACAACATAGGGTGCGGTCTCCAGCTCGTCCTCGCCGACCACCAGTGGCCGGGTCAGGAATTGCTTGATGGCATCCAGCGGAATAGTGGGGATTGCACTATCCAGGCTTTCCACGCGTGCACGGGGAGCGAGCCTGACGGTGGGATGGCCGCGCTGCAAACGCAGCTGCGGCTTGCCGTCGATATAAACCAGGGTCAGGATATCGCCGGGATAAATGAGGTGCGGATTCGCGATCTGCGGATTGACATACCAGATCTCGGGCCACAGCCAGGGATCGCGCAGAAACATACTGGAGATATCCCACAGGGTGTCACCCTTGACCACGACATAGCGGTCGGGGTGGTTCTGGTTGAGTGCCACATCCGCCGCCGTGATTGAGCCTGCAAGCAGCAGCGCGAATACCATTCCGAACAGTTTCTTGATTGACATAGGCGTCCCTTTACGTCGTGTTTGTGTCGATACCCGTCCAGTATGCGGTATGTGCTTATTCTGTAAGGCCGGCAGGCTCGTA
Organism: uncultured Gammaproteobacteria bacterium; assembly: GCA_963768415.1. Taxonomy (GTDB): domain Bacteria; phylum Pseudomonadota; class Gammaproteobacteria; order UBA9214; family UBA9214; genus CAVYHX01. The sequence continues at coordinate 41,567 of CAVYHX010000042.1, read as the reverse complement.
TTATGCGCGAGTTTAGCGGAAAATCCACACAGAACAAAACCTTTTGTCGATCCCGGGCAAGCAGCTAACTGTCATTTTATGATACAGTATATTTTATACGCTGAATCATATTCGTGACGGTAATCACATGGCAATCCTGGATATTCTTCATTTTCCCGATCCGCGGCTGCGCAATATCTCCCGACCGGTAGACCAGGTCGATGCCGCTAGTGCGTCAGCTCATCGACGATATGCTCGAGACCATGTACGCGGCACCCGGTATCGGGCTGGCGGCTACCCAGGTCAATGTTGCCAGGCGGATTGTCGTTATAGATATATCGGAAGCTAGGGACCAGCCTTTACACCTGATTAATCCGGAGATTATCGAGCGCGATGGCGTGGAGGAGATGGAGGAAGGCTGCCTCTCGGTCCCCGGGGTGTATGAACTGGTGCAGCGGGCTGACCGGGTCCGGGTCCGGGCGTTGAACCGGGCTGGCGAGCCCTTTGAACTGGAGGCCGACGGGCTGCTGGCAGTGTGTATCCAGCACGAGCTTGACCATCTCGATGGCAAGCTGTTTGTGGACTATCTGTCTCCGTTAAAACGCACCCTGATCAGGAAGAAGCTGGAAAAAATCCAGCGCCAGGCAGCGGCCGGCTCCGAAGAGCATCCAGCCAGGCAGGTCCTCTAGTCACCCTTGCCGACCACCCCGTGCGGCCCGGAGTAGTCATCCAGCACCCGCCGGCCCGGGTCGGATTATTCTCATGAACATCATATTTGCCGGGACACCCGAGTTTTCCGTGCCTGCGCTGCAGGCCCTGCTGGATAGTGCGCATAGCGTCGCAGCGGTTTATACCCAACCCGATCGCCCCGCCGGCCGCGGACGCCGTGCCTCCCAAAGCCCGGTAAAGCAGCTGGCCCTGGAATACGGGGTGCCCGTCTGCCAGCCGGTCACGCTCCGCGATGCCGAGGTCCAGTCCGGGCTGGAAAAATTGCAGCCCGACCTGATGGTGGTGGTTGCCTACGGGTTGATCCTGCCGCCAGCGGTACTGGCGCTACCGCGCCTCGGGTGCGTCAATGTGCATGCCTCCCTGCTGCCGCGCTGGCGTGGTGCTGCACCCATTCAGCATGCCATTCTGGCCGGTGATACCGAGACCGGTGTCTGCCTGATGCAGATGGAGGCCGGGCTGGATACCGGACCGGTGCTTGCCTGCCAGCGCTGTCGCATCGAGGCCAGCGACACGGCGAGCAGCCTGCATGACCGGCTGTCCCGCCTCGGTGGTGAACTGCTGGCCGGGAATCTCGCTGCGCTCGAGAACGCGAGTCTTGTGCCGCAACCGCAGGACCCCGCGCAGGTGACCTATGCCGGCAAGATCGACAAGGCGGATGCGCTGATCGACTGGACGGCGTACTGCCGCGCACCTGGAACGCGCCAGGTGCGCGCGTACAATTCCTGGCCGGTGGCCGAAACCCGCTATCAGGGCCGGCAACTGCGTATCTGGGAGGCCGTCTCCGTGACACCGTCAGGTCACGGCACCGCCCGGCACCGTGTTGTCGGCGGACAAGTCCGGCATCGAGGTTGCCTGCGGCGCGGACGTGTTGCGGCTGCGGGTCCTGCAATTGCCCGGCGGGCGTCCGGTAACTGCCGGTGATTTCGTCAATGCACATTCCCTGGAAGGTGTTCGTCTTGGTGATTAGCATAGGCGCGTGTCGATGTCCATGGTAAAGTCCGTGGATGTGCGTGCCGGCGCCGCCCGCGTTATTGCGCATGTCGCGCACAGACGGCGCTCGCTGGCCGATGTCTTGCCGCCCGGGCTGCAGGAGCTTGCGGATGCGCAACAGCGGGCACTGTTGCAGGAGCTTTCCTACGGAACCTTGCGCTGGTATTTCCAGCTGGACGCCATCCTGCAACAACTGCTGGACAAGCCGCTCAAGGCCAGTGCCGCAGACGTGCACGGTCTGTTGCTGGCCGGTCTGTACCAGCTGGATCACATGGCCTTGCCGCAACGGGTTGCCGTGCATGAAACCGTCCAGGCGGTGCGTGCCCTGAACAAGGCATGGGCCAGCGGGCTGGTAAATGCCGTGCTGCGCAACTACCAGCGTAACGGTCCGGATTTGCACCAGGCAATCGCGGGCGACACGGGTGCCTGCTACGCACATCCCGACTGGCTGGTCGCCCGCATCCAGGCCGACTGGCCGAATGACTGGGCAGACGATCCTGCAGGCGAATAACACGCGGCCGCCACTGGGGCTGCGTATCAACCGGCGCCGCGTCACCCGGGATGAATACCTGGAACTACTGGCCTTGCACCGGATAGAGGCCGTGCCGCTGAGCGCGACAGACCAGGGCATCATGCTTACCAAGCCGGTTGCGGTAGACGCCTTGCCCGGCTTCGCGGAGGGCGTGGTTTCCGTGCAGGACGGGGCGGCACAGCTGGCGGCCGGGTTGCTGGATCTGGCGCCCGGCCAGTCGGTGCTGGATGCCTGTGCAGCACCGGGCGGCAAGACCGCACATATGCTGGAACTGCAGCCCAACCTTGCGGCACTGACTGCGCTCGATATTGATGCCGGCCGGCTGCACAGGGTCGAGGAAAACCTGGCGCGTCTCGACTTGCAGGCCCGGATCATGCACGCGGATGCCGGCGCACCGGACAAGTGGTGGGACGGCCACCAGTACGACCGTATACTGCTGGATACCCCGTGTTCCGCGACCGGTGTCATTCGCAGGCACCCCGATATCAAACTATTGCGGCGGCCCGGGGACATTGCCGCCCTGTGCGTACGCCAGGCGCACTTGCTGGAGGCCGTATGGCCCTTGCTGGCGGCACGGGGTATGCTGCTGTATTGCACATGTTCAGTGCTGACTGATGAGAACAGCAGGCAGGTCGAGCGTTTCCTGGCGACACATGGCGACGCTGTTGAAGTACCGATCAGGGCACCGTGGGGGCGGGCCTGTACTGCGGGAAGGCAGCTGTTGCCAGGTGAGGAAGCAATGGACGGATTTTATTTCGCATGTCTGCGCAAGTCCGCATAATGAGTCGCATAAGCGCAAGGATTACCGCAGTCCGTTTGCGGCATCCTCTCGCTGCACTGCTTGTCGCCTGTGCCCTGTGGGGCGCGCCACATGTGCATGCGGATGAAGGCAGCGCCTTCCAGCTAACTGATAAATTCATCCGCCTGGTGGATACGAATTACCTGCTGGATGCGCAATTTTCCATAATATTGAGCCCCGGTGCACGGGAAGCGCTGGAAAACGGTGTGCCGCTGGTGTTTGAACTGCAGGTGCAACTCGTCAGGACGCATCCCTGGTTCTGGGACAAGGTTGCCGCCGAGATAACGTTCAAGCGGGAACTGCAATATAACCCACTCAGTCGCAGTTACCTTGTGAAGGATGTGCGCAGCACTGCCCAGAGCAATTATCTGCAACTGGATGATGCCTTGCTCGCGGCCGGTAACATCCGTGACCTGATCGTCATTCAGCAAAGCCGGCTGGACAGGGACCGTCTCTACAAGATGCGCGTGCGCGGCAATCTTGATATTGAATCACTGCCGACACCGGTCCGTTTGCTTGCCTATGTGTCTTCTGCATGGGATATGCGCAGCGAGTGGTACGCATGGCCATTCGCTCGATAAGAAAAAGAAGCATCGGATTTGGCATCGTGCCGGTGCTGGGGCTGTTTGTCGTGCTGCTGGTGTCACTCTCCTATATGAGTGATGCAACCCACAATTCCGAACGCTTCGGGGAGCTGTATTCATGGCTGCTGGTAATCAACGCGACCGGCCTGGTGATACTGGGTGCGCTGGTGGTCGCGAATATTATCAAGTTGATCAGGCAGCGGCACAACAAGACAGTCGGTGCCAGGCTGACAAGTCGCATGGTGCTGATGTTCGTGGTGCTGGCAATTGTGCCGGTCAGCATAGTTTATTATTTCTCCCTGCAATTTTTGCATAGGGGCATCGACAGCTGGTTCGATGTGCGAATAGATCAGGCACTGGATGATGCCCTTGATATCAGCCGCGCGGCGGTGGATGTGAGGCTGCGGGAAGCGCTGCGCCAGACCGAGTTGATGGCGGAAGAGATCTCCGAATCATCGACTGCCACGCTGTCACTGAACCTCTATGATCACAGAGTCAGAAGTGGTGCCGCTGAACTGACGTTGATTGGCAGTGATGGCAGGATTGTAGCGTCCAGCAGTGCCGACATCATGGCCGTAGTGCCCAGCCAGCCCGCACCCGGGATCCTGCCGATGCTGCGCGAGGGGCACCACTATATTGGCCTCGATCCGGCGGGAGACTCAGGCATGTTTGCCCGTGCCCTGGTGCCGGTGCAATCGTCCCGTCAGGACAGCGAGATTTATACCCTGCAGGCCCTGTTTCCTGTTTCGGAGCGCCTCAGCCTGCTCGCTGACAGTGTGCAGTCGGCCTTCAGTCATTATCGGGAACTTGCTTATCTGCGCAAGCCGCTGAAGTTCAGCTATACACTCACCTTGTCCATTGTGCTCGTGCTGAGCCTGCTGGGTGCTATCTGGGCAGCATTCCACTCCGCACGCCGCCTGGTTGCGCCAATCAGGGATCTGGCCGAGGCAACACATGCTGTTGCGGAAGGGGATTACAGCCGCCGGCTGTCCGTTGCCAGCGATGATGAACTGGGCTTTCTGGTGCGCTCGTTCAACGATATGACGCGCCGCCTGGGCAAGGCGCGCGACCAGGCACATCGCAGCCAGCAACAGATTGAAGGTCAGCGCGCTTATCTGGAAGCAGTACTGGCCAATCTGTCATCGGGTGTTATCGGTCTGGATGCGACGGGTGTCATACGCGCTGTAAACAGTGCTGCCCGGGAGAGCCTGGGCGTTGATATCAGTAACTACCTGGGCAGGGAACTCAGGATAATCAGCGACGACCATGCCTTTTTAATTCCCTTTATAGATCTTGTTTATAAACACCAGGGCAATTCTGTCCAGGCATGGCGGGAAGAAGTTTCACTGTTCGGCGTTACCGGCCGCCAGGTACTTACCTGCAGGGGTACGACCCTGGAGGGTGCGGGGGGCGGGCGCAACGGTGGTCTGGTTATCGTGTTCGATGATGTCACTGCACTCATTCAGGCGCAGCGTGACGCCGCCTGGGGAGAGGTGGCGCGACGGCTGGCCCACGAAATCAAGAATCCGCTGACACCGATACAGCTGTCTGCGGAACGCTTGCGCCATCGCTATCGCGAACACCTGGACGAGCAGGAGTTCAGCATGCTGGAGCGGTCAACCACGACCATTATCAACCAGGTCGAGGCGATGAAGAAGATGGTCAATGCCTTCAGTGAATATGCCCGCGCCCCGCAAATCAGTCTCGAGCCGCTCGATCTGAACCGGATCATCAGGGAGGTCATCGATCTGTACCGCAGCGGCGAGCTGAACGCCCAGATTGTGGAACATCTCGAAGTTGAACCGGCCTGCATCGAGGGTGATGCGGGCCGGTTCAGGCAGTTGCTGCACAATCTGGTCAAGAATGCACTGGAGGCCATCAATGGCCTTCCGGCGGCATGCATCAATATCTCAACCCGGGCTGCCGAGGATGCCGGAAAGCGCTATGTGGAACTGTCTGTTGCCGACAATGGCCCCGGATTCAGGGCCGAAGTCCTGGAGAATATATTCGAGCCATACGTTTCCACAAAGCCGAGAGGCGGTGGTCTCGGGCTGGCTATAGTGAAGAAGATCGTGGAGGAGCACGGCGGTGTTATTACCGCGGAAACCGGCAGTGACGGCGGTGCCTGTGTCCGTATCCGTTTGCAGCTGTCGAGCAAGAAGGTCGCGGCTGCCGGTCAGAATGATGCCGGTAATGCAGTAACCGTACGCAGAGGTGGGCTATAATCCTGACTTTGGAGTTGCCGGTCGTACGTGCCCCTGATGGCACAACAGAGAGGCATGCCAGCCAATATGGAACAAGAAAATAACATGACCGCACGCCATATCCTAGTCGTTGACGATGAACCGGACATCAGAAGCCTGTTGCATGAAATTCTCGAGGACGAGGGTTATACCGTAACTGTTGCCGAGAGTGGCGAGGCAGCCCGCAAGGCGCGGCGCACCCGGCGTCCGGACCTGGTTCTGCTCGATATCTGGATGGATGATGTGGATGGCATCACCTTGCTGCGGGAGTGGTCTGAAAGTGGTGCCCTGCCCTGTCCTGTGGTCATGATGTCGGGTCATGGCACTGTGGAAACGGCAGTTGAAGCAACCCGTCTGGGTGCCTATGACTTCATAGAGAAACCGATATCCCTTGCCAAGCTGCTGCTGACAGTTGAACGCGCACTCGAGAGTGAGCGCCTGCAGCGGGAAAATACCGACTTGCGTGAACATACGCAGCCTCCCGTCGAACCGATCGGTAAATCCGCCATCATGGAAAAACTGCGCAACCACGCGCACAAGATCGCCCAGCACAACAGCTGGGTACTCATCAGCGGTGAGCCCGGTGCCGGCAAGCGCACCTTTGCACGCTACATCCACGACCAGAGTCAGCGCAGGCACGGTCCGTTTGTCGAGATCGCCGTCGGGTCTATTTCACAGGAGAACTCTGCGCTCGAGCTGTTCGGTCAGGAAGACGGGGAAACAATCCGATACGGGCGTCTTGAGCAGGCCAATGGCGGGACCCTGTGCATTGGCGATATTGCCGATATGGATTTGCAGACCCAGGCGCGCCTGCTGGGTGTATTCCAGACCAACTCATATGTACGGGTCGGTGGAACTGAAGATGTTGAGGTTGACCTGCGGATAGTCGCGACGACGCACCGCGATCTCGAGGCAGAAGTGACTGCCGGACGCTTCCGTGACGATCTGTTTTATCATCTTAATGTGGTGCCACTGCATATACCCGCCTTGCGTGAACATGCCGATGATGTTCATGATTTGCTGAATTTCTATGTAGATTATCTGGTGACTCATGAAATGCTTGATTACCGGCATTTCAGCGTGGCGGCACAGAATCGGCTGAGGAATTATGACTGGCCGGGGAATATTCGCGAATTGAAAAACCTGGTGCAGCGCCTGTTGATTCTGGGTTCGGATGCAGAGATCGATGCAACTGAAATAGAACTCGCCATCAGTACCCAGCACCAGTCTGCAGGTGCAGGCGCCGGGCCGCGCATGCCTTATGATCTGCCGCTGCGCGAGGCGCGCGAACAATTCGAACATAACTACCTTGAGTATCAGCTGCGTGAAGTTGGCGGCAGTGTTGGCAAGCTTGCCAAGCGTGTCGGTATGGAGCGCACCCATTTATACAGAAAGCTGAGGGCGCTCGGCCTTGACCATAAAAAAGGCGCGGACTAGCGTGCCATCCTGCGAACACAATTAACATAACCATTCGCGTAGCGGATATCGATTTCAGCACATGAAGATAATAATTCTGGGCGCCGGTCAGGTCGGTTCATCTGTTGCCAGTAATCTGGCCAGTGAGGCGAATGACATTACGGTCGTCGATGACAACCCGGCCATCCTGCAGGATCTCCAGGACCGGCATGACATTCGCACGCTCAGGGGGCATGCCTCGCATCCCGACACGCTGAAACAGGCCGGAGCTGATGATGCAGACATGGTCATTGCGGTCACCAACAGTGATGAAACCAATATGATCGCCTGTCAGGTGGCCTATACCCTGTTTCATACGCCGACCAAGATAGCGCGTGTACGCTCGGTGGAATACCTGAACCACACCCGCCTGTTTTCCCAGGATGCCCTGCCGGTGGATGTGCTCATCAGCCCGGAGCAACTGGTCACCGAATATATCGAGCGCCTGATCGAATATCCGGGTGCCCTGCAGGTGCTGGATTTTGCCGGGGGGCAGGTCCAGCTGGTGGCTGTACATGCCTATTACGGTGGACCTCTCGTCGGTCATGAGCTGCGTGACCTGCGGGTACACATGCCGGGAATTGATGCCCGTGTGGCTTCGATATTCCGGCAGGGGCAGCCGATCACACCCTCCGGTGACACAATAATAGAGGTGGATGACGAGGTGTTCTTCGTGGCCGCCCGCAAGCACATACGCGCAGTGATGAGCGAGTTGCGCAAGCTGGACAAGCCCGTCAAGCGTGTGCTCCTGGCCGGTGGCGGCAACATCGGGATGCGGCTGGCACTGGCGATCGAGAATCGCTACCAGGTCAAGGTGATTGAACGTAACGAAGACCGTGCGCGCCATTTATCGGAGAACCTGAACAAGACCATGGTCCTGCTCGGTGATGCCGCCGATGAGGAATTGCTGCTGGAGGAAAATATCGAGAGTGTCGATGTATTCTGCGCCCTCACGAATGATGAAGAGGCGAATATTCTGTCCGCCATGCTTGCCAAGCGTCTGGGCGCCCGCAAGGTCATGTCGTTGATCAACCGTGCCTCCTATGTGGACCTGGTGCAGAGCGATATTATCGATATCGCCATTTCGCCACAGCAGGCAACCATCGGCAGCCTGCTGACACATGTCCGCCGCGGCGACGTGGTGATGGTGCATTCCCTGCGGCGTGGTGCTGCCGAGGCCATTGAGGCCGTCGCGCACGGGGATCGTCACAGTTCCAGAGTGGTCGGGCGCAGCATTGATGAAATCAAGTTGCCGAAAGGTACCACCATCGGTGCGATTGTGCGTGGCGATGAAGTTGTGATCGCGCATCATGACTCGGTGGTCGAGCCGGATGACCATGTCATTCTGTTTCTGTCCGACAAAAAGTGTATTCAGGAAGTAGAACGCCTGTTCCAGGTTGGTGTTACCTTCTTCTGAACGATAACTGCAGTGCGGAACTCCTGAACCATGCACTTTCTTTCCATCCAGCGCCTGCTTGGTCTGTTGTTGATGATCTTCAGTGCCACTTTTTTGCCGCCGGCTGCCGTCTCCTGGATCTACCATGATGGCGAGATGCAGGCATTTCTCATTGCTACCCTGGGTGTAGTGGTACTGGGCTGTTTGCTATGGTTGCCGGTGCACCGCTATACCGATGAGTTACGGGTGCGCGACGGGTTCCTGGTTGTCGTGTTGTTCTGGGTAGTGCTGGGTCTGGTGGGTGCGCTGCCGCTGGCGATTGCCGGCAGGCCGGAGTTGTCCATAACCGATGCAATCTTCGAATCGTTTTCCGGTCTCACGACAACCGGTGCTACCGTTATCACAGGACTGGATGACCTGCCCGCGTCCATCCTGTTTTATCGACAGCAACTCCAGTGGCTGGGCGGGATGGGTATCATCGTACTCGCAGTTGCCATTATGCCGATGCTGGGCGTTGGCGGGATGCAGATGTACCGGGCCGAGACACCCGGCCCGCTCAAGGATACCAAGCTGACACCGCGGATCACCGAGACGGCCAAGGCGCTGTGGTATATCTACCTGGCCCTGACAGTTGCGTGCGCGGTATTTTACTGGCTCGCCGGTATGACGGGTTTTGATGCGATCGGACACAGTTTTTCCACGATTGCGATCGGTGGCTTTTCCACGCATGACGAAAGCATAGGTTATTTCGACAGCACGGCAATTGAATCGATTGCCGTGCTGTTCATGCTGCTGGCAGGTATGAACTTCGCGCTGCATTTTATCGCCTGGCGTACTACGAGCCTGCGGCCCTATGTGTTTGATTCCGAGCTGCGGGCCTACCTGGGAATACTCGCCCTGGTCACTGCCATCACGGTTGGCTATTTGTACTACACCGATACGTTTATTTTCTTCAGCGAGGCGCTGCACAAGGGCCTGTTCCAGGCGGTATCCATTGGCACCACGACCGGTTTTACCACGGCGGATTACTTTGTCTGGCCCGGCTTTCTTCCTGTCATGCTGCTGTTTGCCAGTTTTGTCGGGGGGTGTACCGGATCAACCGGTGGCGGCATGAAGGTGATCCGTTTCGTCCTGTTGCTCAAGCAGGGGCGCCGTGAGATCAGGCGCCTGATCCATCCCAATGCCCAGATTCCCGTCAAGGTGGGCAACAAGCCCATGGCGGATCGTGTCATCTCCGCGGTATGGGGTTTCTTCGCGGCCTATGTGGCCAGTTTTGTGGTCATTATGCTTTATCTGATGGCAACCGGACTGGACCAGGTCACGGCATTTTCCGCGGTGGCTGCCTGCATGAACAACCTGGGCCCCGGGCTGGGTGCAGTCGGCGCCAATTATGTCGAGCTGAATGACCATGCCAAATGGGCGCTCACTTTTGCCATGATTCTGGGGCGCCTGGAAGTCTTCACTCTGCTGATTCTGTTTACCCGTACCTTCTGGCGCCGTTGATGGGCATGACCGAAAATCTGGAGGCGCTGCTCGCCAGCGGTCAGGATAATGCGCTGTTGCGTTTCACCCTGGGCAGTGCCTTGTTCAAAAAGGGTGATACACAGCATGCGCTCGAGCACCTGCAAGTGGCGGTCGCCCAGGATCCCGGCTATTCCGCTGCCTGGAAAATATATGGCAAGGCCCTGCAGGCCAGCGGTGACCGCGACGCTGCCGAACAGGCATTCATTACCGGCATCACCGCCGCGGAACGCAAGGGCGATATCCAGGCAGCCAAAGAGATGCAGGTATTCCTGCGACGGCTGCAGCGTAACGACAAGTCAAAAACAGACGGTGACAACTGAATACGTGCACCATCCCTCAGTGCAGTCCCTTCACCTGCGGACGTAAACTGACTCCTCTCCCTTCGGGCGGGTGCGGAAGCGCCGGTAGCTCCACTGGTACTGCGCAGGGTTTTCGCGCACGCAGCGTTCCACGACAGCGTTGACGGCAGTGGCCGAGGTAACCATGTCAGCGGCGTAGAGTGTCTCCGGTACCGACCGAAAATGCAGGTGGTAGCCGCGTCCCCAGGTCAGGCGCTCGCACCAGGTGAAGATGACAGGCGCACCGGTCCTGGCTGCCAGCCGTGACAGCAGCACCATGGTATAGGCAGGCTTGCCGAAGAACGGTGCGAATATACCGGTACCGCTACGCGGTTCCTGGTCCGGGAGCATGGCAATCGCGCGCGCCTGTTCCAGTGTTTTGTACAGGGTGCGGATACCGCGCGAGTCCGTTGGCACATAAGTGCCGCCGAGCCGGTTACGCGCGTTGCGCACCAGGATTTCGAGTTCCGGCATCTTCAGCGGGCGGTAGAGGCAGGTGATGTCAAAGTGGGCGGCGCAATACAACCCGGCGGCTTCCCATGCGCCCAGATGCGGTGTTGCCAGGATGACTCCACGACCCTGTGCCAGGGCATCCTTGACCAGCTGGTCACCATCGACCGCCCTGATCAGCTGCAGGGTATTCTCACCCGGCCGCAGCCAGAGGGCACCGGTTTCGATGAAGGTCTTGCCGGTCTCCAGCAGGCTTTTGCGCACCAGCCGGCGGCGGGCGCCGGTTGAATATTCCGGCAGGCAGAGGCCGATGTTAATGGCGGTGTCGCGCTGCGAACGGTTTGGGAACAGGATCAGGCCCCAGCCGACACCCCATCCCAGCCCATGGATCACTGGCAGGGGGAGCCAGGCGCTTATATAGAGGACCAGTTTAATTAAAATGATTTTCATGACAGGTAAATAATAAATTAAAAATCCACATAGTGATAAATATAGGCTTTATTAAGTTAATATATCCCACATTAACTTAATAAATTTAAATATGGTAATTTAATATGTTTTTATGCCATATATAGCAATATATGTGGGTAATTATTCCCCATTATTCCGGCGCGGTCCGCGCAAACCCTGGTTTGCACGGACCGCGCCGGGCTGGCCGGAAAATACCTGCGGAATATACAGCTTTAGCGTTTGCCTCGCTGGCCGACAGGCCTGAGAATCACCCACATACCGCGCAGCGGTCCGGTAGCGCAAAGGAGCAACAGGGATATGGCAAGTACAGTACAGAGTTTGTCGCCCAAAGAGGCCTGGAAATTGCTGCAGGAGCAGCCAAGCGCCGTCATCATCGATGTCCGCTCCAGCATGGAATATCTGTTTGTGGGTCATGCCCAGGGCAGCGTTCACGTTCCATGGATCGATGCCCCGGACTGGACCGTTAATCCACATTTCGTCACCGAGGTTCGCAAGGTCATGCTCGGAGGGGTCGGACTGGGTGAGCACGCCAGCGATGCGCCGGTGGTGTTGATTTGCCGTAGCGGTAAACGCTCCCTTGAGGCGGCTAAACTATTAATTAGTAATGAATTTAATGAAGTCTACAATATCAGTGAGGGTTTTGAAGGCGAGCTGGATGAGCACCACCACCGCAGTACCCGCGGGGGCTGGCGCCATCACGGGTTGCCCTGGGAGCAGTGTTGACACAAATTGACCGTTGGTGACACCTGCCAATATAATCAAACATCTATAAAGATAAATCCATCCCGCCCGCGATGTTTGCACTGCAACTGGTAGCGCATTACGAAATGGGATCATAATTGTCTCGACAGCAATTGACTGTCGATACATCTACATCATCCTCCAGCATACTGGACGTTGCGGGATGGCCTTTTGAGGAGAGCGACTATGTCAACAACAGCGGAAAACATGCCGGGTAATGCACAGATGGATGCGTGGCTGGATAAAAAGCTGAATGAGCTGTTACCGAAAAAGCTTGAAGAGATCGAGGCACAGAAGACACCGTCCATGTCGATCATTGCCACCAAGGGCACGCTGGACTGGGCGTATCCGCCGTTTATTCTTGCCTCCACAGCGGCCGCGCTTGGCTGGGAGGTGGATGTGTTCTTTACCTTCTACGGGCTGCTGTTGCTGAAGAAGGAAATCGACGCGGATGTCAGTCCGCTGGGTAACCCGGCCATGCCGATGAAGATGCCGTTTGGTCCGAAGTGGTTCCAGGATTTTTCCTGGCCGATGCCCAACCTGATCATGGCGGGTATCCCCGGTTTCGAGAAGGTCGCCACGGGCCTGATGAAGAAGACCTTCAAGAACAAGGGAGTCGCAACGGTAGAAGAGCTGCGCAGCCTGTGCCTGGAGGCGGATGTCAAGATGGTGGCCTGCCAGATGACGGTGGATGTGTTCGGCTTCGATGCCAGCGAATTCATCCCCGAGGTCACGGACTATGTCGGCGCCACCTCGTTCCTGCCGGTCGCACAGAAATCAGACGTCTGCCTGTTTATCTGAACAGATACAGCGTTCCGGTCGCCCGCATGGCGGGTGCCGCGTAACCATGAAGGGCGTGCAACTGCACGCCCTTCTTTATTGCGGATATTGAATAGCAGCAAACGATGCAGCAACTGTTTCCAGCACTGGAGCCTTACCGGACTCACGCCCTCGCGGTGGCGGACGGGCATCGGCTTCATGTGGAGGAATGCGGTAATGCGCAGGGTCTGCCGGTGCTCTTCGTGCACGGTGGCCCCGGTGCCGGCTGCGAAGCCTATCATCGCCGGTTTTTTGATCCGGAACGCTATCGCATCGTGCTGTTTGACCAGCGCGGTTGCGGGCGTTCAGTCCCGCATGCGGCGCTCGAGGGCAATACCACGCAGAACCTGGTTGCCGATATCGAGCTGATTCGCACCACGCTGGGAATTGACCGCTGGGTTGTGTTCGGCGGCTCCTGGGGGTCGACACTCGGCCTGGTCTATGCTGAAACGCATCCCCGGCGGGTACTTGGATTGATCCTGCGCGGAATTTTTTTATGCCGCCCGCGGGATATTCACTGGTTTTACCAGGAAGGCGCCTCATACCTGCTGCCGGAGTTCTGGGAAGACTATCTGAAAATAGTCCCCGAAGACGAACGGGAAAATCTCGTCCATGCCTATTACCGGCGCCTGACCGGCGCTAACGAGGTGACCCGGATGGCGGCGGCCAGGGCCTGGTCGCTCTGGGAAGGGCGTGCATCCACATTGCTGCCCAAAGCCGCCGTTGTCGATCACTTTGCAAATGCGCATACGGCACTCAGCCTGGCGCGCATTGAATGCCACTACTTCATGCATGACAGTTTTCTGAAGCCGAACCAGATTCTGAACAATGCCGGTCGTCTGCATGCCATTCCCGGGATCATCGTGCACGGCCGCTACGATATAGTGTGCCCGGTAGAACAGGCCTGGGCCCTGCATAACGCCTGGCCGGAAGCGCGCCTCGAGGTCATTCCGGATGCCGGGCATTCAGCCACCGAGCCGGGTATTGTCGACGCCTTGCTGACGGCCACCAACCAGTTCGCGTTGCGCTTTCGATGATCGGGCTGCTGCAACGTGTCAGCAGCGCCCATGTCCATGTTGACGGGAAGCAGATTGCCGGGATAGATACGGGCCTGCTGGTATTTGTCGGTGTACAGCGGGAGGACCGCGAGGCCGAAGCGCAACGGCTGCTTGACCGCCTGCTGGGCTACCGGGTGTTTGCCGACGGCAGCGGCAGGATGAACCGCAGCGTGAGCGATATCCACGGCGGGCTGTTGCTGGTGCCGCAGTTCACCCTGGCAGCCGATACCACCAGGGGGCAGCGGCCGGGCTTTTCATCGGCCGCGAGCCCCGCGGAGGGGCAGCGGTTGTTCGCGTACCTGCTACAGCAGGCAGGGGCACGGCACAGCCCGGTCGCACACGGGCGCTTTGGCGCCGATATGCAGGTTGCGCTGGTCAACGACGGGCCGGTGACCTTCTTGCTGGAGGTTAAACCCCGGCGATAAGCTGTTAAGATAGTTCGGGTGCAAGGCAAATTCACAATGGTAAGCAGTTATGTCACAGCGACAGGCCACGATTAACCGCGATACTCTGGAGACGCAGATCAGTGTCAGCGTTAATCTTGACGGGCAGGGCGAAGTGTCCCTGGATACGGGGATACCGTTTCTTGAGCATATGCTCGACCAGGTGGCGCGCCACGGCATGCTGGATATCACGTCAAGGCGGTGGGTGATCTGCACATCGATGCCCACCACACCGTCGAGGATGTTGGTATCACCCTGGGTCAGGCGGTTAGCCGGGCGCTGGCGGACAAGCGCGGTATCCGCCGCTACGGCCATGCCTATGTGCCGCTCGACGAGGCACTGTCGCGGGTAGTGATTGATTTTTCGGGCCGTCCCGGTCTGGAATACCATGCCGATTACCCGCGCGCCCGCATCGGTGACTTCGACGTCGACCTGCTGCATGAATTTTTTCAGGGCTTCGCCAACCATGCCCTGGTGACGCTGCACATCGATTGCCTGCGTGGCGACAATGCGCACCATGTTGCAGAGACCATCTTCAAGGCGTTCGGGCGTGCCCTGCGCATGGCGCTGGAAACAGATCCCGCCATGGGTGACATGCTGCCTTCAACCAAGGGGAGTCTTTGACGGCGCCTGGAGACAGGCAGCGGTAGACGACTAACCAGCACCAGTATGGCCAGCATCGCTATTATCGATTACGGAATGGGTAATCTGCACTCGATTGCCAAGGCGCTTGAACATGTCGCCGGCAAGGACCGTGTACTCGTCAGCAGTCGAGCCCGACACAATACTTGCCGCTGACCGTGTCGTGTTTCCGGGCGTGGGCGCCATTCGCGACTGTATGGCCGAGTTGCGCCAGACGGGTCTGGACGCTGTCGTTGTGCAGGCCGCGCGCTCGAAACCGCTTGCTGGGCGTATGCCTGGGACTGCAGGCGCTACTGGATGGCAGTGAGGAGAATCAGGGTACCGATTGCCTGGGCATCATTCCCGGTATGGTAAAACGCTTTCCGCCCGGCTTGCAGGCAGAGGCGGCGGGTGTGCGCCTGAAGATTCCCCACATGGGCTGGAATCAGGTGCGGCAGACACGCCCGCATGCCCTGTGGAAAGATATCCCGACGCTGAGCCGGTTTTATTTTGTGCACAGCTATTACACAGCGCCGGTGGATAACGGTGTGGTTGCCGCGACGACACCCTACGGTATCGATTTTGCGTCTGTCCTGGCACGCGATAATATTTTTGCCGTGCAGTTTCACCCGGAAAAAAGCCAGGCTGTCGGATTGCGGCTGCTGGAAAACTTCGTTGGCTGGGATGGAGAGGCTTGAGACATGTTGTTGATACCTGCAATTGATATCAAGGATGGCAAGTGTGTCCGGTTGCGTCAGGGCCGGATGGAAGACGAGACCGTGTTCGGCGATGATCCTGTTGCGGTGGCGCAGCGCTGGGTGGATGCCGGTGCCCGGCGCCTGCACATGGTGGATCTGAATGGCGCATTCAAGGGCAAGCCGGTCAATTCAGGTGCAATCAGGGCGGTGGCAGAGGCCTTTCCCGATACGCCGATCCAGGTAGGTGGCGGAATTCGCGATGAAGACACGGTGCAGGCCTATCTCGATGCCGGTGTGCAATACACGATCATCGGGACCAAGGCGGTCAGTGCGCCGCATTTCGTCAATGATCTGTGTCTCGAGTTTCCCGGGCACATCATCGTGGGTCTGGATGCGCGCGACGGCAAAGTGGCGATCGATGGCTGGTCGAAACTGTCGCATCATTCCGCCCTGGATATGGCACAGCGTTTTGAACAGGATGGTGTTGTGGCCATCGTGTTCACCGATATCGGCCGTGACGGCATGATGAGCGGTGTCAATGTGGAATCCACGGTGGCGCTGGCGCAGGCCATCAACATCCCGGTCATCGCCTCGGGCGGTATCACTGATATTGAGGACATCCGCGCCCTGTGCGCGGTCGCCGACGAAGGCATCATGGGTGCGATTACCGGGCGCGCGATTTACGAAGGCACGCTTGACCTGGCGGCCGCGCAAAAGCTGGCGGATGAACTTTGCGGAGCAAAGGCAGGGTAATTCACGGCCATGGGACTCGCAAAGCGCATTATTCCCTGTCTGGATGTGGATGCCGGGCGTGTCGTCAAGGGTGTGCAGTTCGTCGACATACGCGATGCAGGTGATCCGGTCGAGGTGGCGCGGCGCTATGACAGGGAAGGGGCGGATGAAATCACCTTCCTGGATATCACGGCGAGTTCGGACCAGCGCGAAACCATGGTGCACGTGGTCGAACAGGTGGCCGGTGAAGTGTTTATTCCGCTGACAGTGGGTGGCGGTATCCGCGAACTTGCCGATATCAGCCGCATGCTGAATGCCGGCGCCGACAAGGTGGCAATCAATACTGCGGCAGTCTTCAATCCGGAATTTGTGCGCGCGGCGGCAGAGCGTTTCGGCAACCAGTGTATTGTAGTGGCGATCGATGCCAAGCAGGTCAGTGCGGCCGGTGAACCACTGCGCTGGGAAATATTTACCCACGGTGGCCGCAAGCCGACCGGAATCGATGCCATCGAGTGGGCGCAGCGCATGGTGGCATTTGGCGCCGGTGAAATCCTCCTGACCAGTATGGACCGGGACGGCACCCGGGACGGCTTTGATCTGGCGCTGACCCGGGCCGTCAGCGATGCCGTGGATGTCCCGGTGATCGCCTCCGGTGGTGTGGGTAACCTGGAGCATCTTGCCGAGGGTGTCCTGCAGGGCAAGGCCGATGCGGTGCTGGCCGCGAGTATCTTCCACTTCGGGGAACACACGGTGGGCGAGGCCAAGCAGTATATGGCGGACCGGGGTATTGAGGTACGCTTGTAGGCACGCGTAATGGTCACTGTGACCCGGGTGACAGTCTGAACGGTGGATACTGCCGGTGCCTATTTCGTGACTGATTCGCGAACATGAGTGAAGACTGGCTATAATGATATCAAGTGGAATGCCGATGGCCTGGTGCCGGCGATTGCGCAGGATGCGGGTGACGGCAAGGTCCTGATGGTCGCCTGGATGAACCGGGAGGCCTTGCGGCTGACGGTACAGGAGGGCCGTGCCGTGTACTGGTCGCGGTCGCGCGGGAAGCTGTGGCACAAGGGTGAGGAATCGGGGCACCGGCAACAGGTGAAGGACCTGCGGCTGGATTGCGATAACGATGTCATATTGCTGCAGGTGGAACAGCGTGGCGACATTGCCTGTCACACCGGGCAGACGCAGTTGTTTCTTCAAGCGTCTGCAGGACGACCGCTGGGAAGCTGTCGAGCCGGTAGTCAGGGATCCCGGTGAAATTTATGGCAAGCGTTGACACAGCAGGGGCATGAGCAGGCGATGAGCGCAACACTGGAAAAGCTCGCTGCAATTATCGAGGCGCGCAAGCACGCCAGCGCGGACAGTTCCTATGTCGCCAGCCTGTTCGCCAAGGGCATGGATGCCATTCTCAAGAAAGTCGGCGAGGAAGCGACCGAAACCGTGATCGCGGCCAAGGGCGATGATGATGCGCAGCTGGTATATGAAACAGCTGACCTGTGGTTTCACACCCTGGTGATGCTGGCGGCCCGGGGCCTGGGCCCGGGAGATGTGCTGGCAGAGCTGGAGCGCCGCTTTGGCGTCTCCGGCCTGGACGAAAAGTCCGCACGCGATAAATAGCGTATTATTGAATATGACATCCTGTCTGTTGATGACGGGAGTGGAGAGATAATTATGGGTGGTATCAGTATCTGGCAATTGTTGATAATCCTGGCCATCGTCCTGGTGTTGTTCGGCGCCAAGCGCCTGCGTAATGTCGGCGGGGACCTTGGCGGCGCCATCAAGGGTTTCAAGAAGGCGATGAAGGAAGGCGAGGAAGACGACCAGGAGGCACGAGTTGCAGGACAAGGACAGTGGCCGTGTGATCGATGCCAAGGCCACCCGGCACGACAAGGACAAGGTCTGACCACGCGTCCGTTGCCAGCTGGCTGGCAGGATCTCCATGTTCGATATCGGCTTCTTCGAAATCGTCTTCATTATGGTGATTGCCCTGCTGGTGGTCGGGCCGGAACGCTTGCCGCGCGTCGCGCGCACGACCGGTTTATGGCTGGGCAAGCTGCGTGGCTTCGTGACTTCGGTGAAGGCGGATATAGACAAGGAGCTAGCCGCGGAGGAGCTTAAAAAAGCCCTTGCCAAACAAGCATCCCTGCCCGAACTGAAAGAACTCATCGATGAGGTGACCGGGAAGCGCGTGACAGACAATACGGGCACCGGCCAGACATCAGCAAATGAACGGCGCGATGCAGAGACCCTGCCTGAACCCGTTTCCCGCCCGGACCCGGATGACAAACCTGCATAATCAGCCCGCCGATCCGGGCGCAGACACTGAACAACCGCTGGTATCGCACCTGATGGAGCTGCGCGACCGGCTGTTGCGCATCGTGCTGGTCGTGGCAGTGGTCTTCCTGGCACTGATGCCGTTCGCAAATACCCTGTTTACCGTATTATCCGGGCCCTTGCTGGTACACCTGCCGGAAGGCAGCAGCATGATCGCCATCGATGTCGCCTCGCCGTTCCTCATTCCGTTCAAACTGACCCTGATGCTGGCCCTGTTTATTGCCATACCGGTGATTCTTTACCAGATCTGGGCATTTGTCGCGCCGGGACTCTACCGGCATGAACGGCGCCTGGTCATGCCGCTGCTGGCATCCAGCACCGTGCTGTTTTACGCCGGCGCCTGCTTTGCCTACTTCGTGGTGTTTCCGCTGGTGTTCAAGTTCTTTACCAGTACGGCACCGACCGAAGTGGCGGTCATGACGGATATCAGCCGTTACCTGGATTTCGTGCTTACCCTGTTCTTCGCCTTCGGCGCGGCGTTCGAGGTCCCGGTGGTCACGGTATTGCTGGTGTGGACCGGGATGGTCACGCAGGACGGGCTGCGCCGCAAGCGCCCCTATATCATCGTCGGTGCCTTTGTGATTGGCATGCTGCTGACGCCGCCTGACGTGATTTCCCAGACCCTGCTGGCGGTGCCGGTCTGGTTGCTGTTCGAGCTGGGGGTCTTTTTTTCCGGCTGGTTCGTGCGCCAGAAACAGCATACCGGCACAACAGACGCGCAGGCTGAATCGAGTGATTACAAACCACTTAGCGAGGCGGACATGGATGCCGAACTGAACCGGATTGACACGGAGGAAGATGATGAGGCACGCAGTTGAGCGCGGGACATGATTCTGATGGCGGGCATTCTGTTGCGATTCAATGAATTAACGTGCCCTGCAGCGGCTTAGGGAACCAGGTCTTTGAATATGATATAAATAGCTGATAACAAATCATTTATCGGTGCAGGCGCCCCGCCTTTGCGCTCGAAGTCGTATTGAGGCGTCAGTTCATGTCCCTTGCTTTCAAACACACAGTCACTCTGATTCATCCGGCCGTATGGTGCCTGCTCGGTCTGGTGCTGGTTCCGCTTGCGGCTTCCAGTGATATCAATATAAGAATGCAAACAAATCTGGGTGGCATGGACATCGTCCTGCGTGATGACGTTGCACCCCTGACGGTGGGTAATTTTCTCGATTACATGAATAGCGGTGCCTATGACGGTATGTTCATTCACCGCAATATAACCGGTTTTGTCTCTCAGACCGGCGGGTACACATACATTCCCGAGAATGGACCGTTTTTTGATGGTGGTGCCACGCCGATACCCGTAATTGAAGAAAATCTGCCGCTGCTGAATGAAGCCGGGTTGCCGGGTGCACTGTCAAATGTGCGTGGCACCCTCGCGATGGCGAAGATAGCCGAGTTTGATGATCTGGGTAATCCGATACCAGGTGGCGGCCCTGACAGCGCATCCAATGAATGGTTTTTCAATGCGGCTGACAATTCCCTGAATCTCGATAATCAGAATGGCGGTTTTACTGTCTTCGCTGAAGTGCCGGGTGACAGCCTGGATGTTGTCGACCTGATCAATACCCAGGATGTATGTAGCGATATTATTGGCCTTGGATCTCTGTGCGCGAGCACATCATTCGGTGACACCATCATTGTTGGTGCGAGTCAGATCAATTTTTTCGACCTCGACAGGCTCGTTCTGATCAATAACCTGGGTCTGGACGGGGATGCTGACGGCATTATCGACAGGATCGAGGACGGGGCACCCAATAACGGGGACGCGAACGATGACGGAATGAATGACAGCCTGCAGTCCAATTTTACCTCCTTTGCAGCGGCTTCCGGCGAATATGTCTCGCTGGGTGTTCCCGACGGGATTGCGCTGCAGTCCACCGATGTGCTGGGTTTCGTCTATTCATTGACCACGTTCAACGGTGCATCGCCACCGGCAGAACTGGCCGGGCTTGGCTTCGAACAGGGGTATGCAGGTTTCGATATTACCGGCGGCGGACCCGGCGGTGCAGTGACAGTGGATTTTACGCTGCCGGCGGGTGAGCAGGCGGATACCTACTACAATTTTGGCGCGACTCCAGATGATGCAACGCCCCACTGGTATGAATTTGTCTTCGACGGTTCCACCGGCGCAGAATTCAATGGCAATGTCGTCAGTCTTCACTTTGTCGATGGTGCACGTGGCGACGCGGATCTGGATGATACCAATGGCTTTATCCGGACCGTGGGCGGTCCTGCAACAGACCAGGACCTGGATAATGACGGCATACTGAATGATGTGGAGGATGCTGCACCGAACGACGGTGACGGCAACAGCGACGATATACCCGACCGCACCCAGGCTTACGTTGCCTCTTTCAAGGATGCAGAGGGTGGCGACGTAACGCTGGTCGTGGACCCGTCATTGCAGCTTACCGGCATCGCAGTCTTCCCGAGATCATTTGCACCCGACAACGGATTTCCGGCGGAGCCCGCCGATCTTGCCTTTGCGGGCGGGTTTCTGGGCTATGAAGTCACGCAACTTGTCCCGGGCAGCGCTGCGACGGTAACACTGATACTGCCGGATGCGGCGGCACCGGCAACGTTCTATATCTACGGCCCCACAGCGGACGATGCAACGGACCACTGGTACGAGTTTCTCTTTGATGGCACCACCGGGGCGGAAATCAGCGACAATGTCATTACCCTGCATTTTGTGGACGGTGCACGCGGCGACTCGGATCTGGATGGCACAAACGGGTCGCTCATGGTCCTGGGCGGTGCGGCACTCGATCTCGATTCCGATGACGACGGAATACCCGACCTCGTCGAGGATGGTGCGCCGAATAATGGTGATGGCAACGATGATGGGACGCCAGACAGGGAACAGGAGAATGTCGTTTCACTGACAGATATTCGGGGCAACTATATAACACTGGGAACGGTTGCACCCCGGTTGCCCGAGTCGATCGAGTTTTTCATCGGCCCGGAATTTGATCCGGCACTGGATGGATCCAGTCCGACAACATACAACCCGCCGGAAATCCTGACCGGTTTTAACTTCGCACACGGATTTATTGCCTACAATGTCAGTGGTGTTGGAGCAGGCGGCGGCGCGACTGTTACCATGACCCTGCCGGAGGGTGAGCAGCCGGTCAGCTACTTCATGTTCGGCCCCACACCGGATGAAAATGCGAACCACTGGTATGAATTTCTCTATGATGGAGAGACCGGTGCGGAGATCAGCGACAATGTCGTCACGCTGCATTTTGTGGATGGCAAGCGCGGCGATTCGGACCTGGATGATACCAACGGAATAATTTCCGATCCGGGTGGACCGGCACTGAATGCACCGAATTCCGGTTCATCCGGTGGAGGCGGCGGCTGCTCTGTCCGTGCAACCGGAACAGGACCGCGACAGGCCGGTGCATGGTGGCTGCTGCTGATGCTGCTGACGGTGCTGCGGTTGTGGACACACAGCAACAACTTAATGCGCCGCTGATTCTGAGGATGGTGGGCCCGGAAGGACTCGAACCTTCGACCAAGGGATTATGAGTCCCCTGCTCTAACCAACTGAGCTACAGGCCCGATAAATCACAGCGGAGAGTATAGCGGCGCGGTCATTGCTGACCAACACCGCGTATGCCTGTTATTCGATTTCCAGAAAACTGCGCAGCGGTTCCGAGCGGGTCGGGTGGCGCAGCTTGCGCAGGGCCTTGGCCTCGATCTGGCGAATGCGTTCCCGGGTGACGTCGAACTGCTTGCCGACTTCTTCCAGGGTGTGATCGGTATTCATGTCGATACCGAAGCGCATGCGCAGTACCTTGGCTTCGCGCGGCGTCAGGCCGGACAGTACGCCCTGGGTCGCCTCTTTCAGCCCTTCCATGGAGGCGGAATCGATAGGCGAATCGATGTTGGAATCCTCGATGAAGTCGCCCAGGTGCGAATCCTCGTCGTCGCCGATCGGGGTCTCCATGGAGATCGGTTCCTTGGCGATCTTGAGTACCTTGCGTACCTTGTCTTCCGGCATGTCCATGCGTTCGGCCAGTTCTTCCGGCGTCGGCTCGCGGCCGATCTCCTGCAGCATCTGGCGGGAGATGCGGTTGAGCTTGTTGATGGTCTCGATCATGTGCACCGGGATACGGATGGTGCGCGCCTGGTCGGCGATCGACCGGGTGATGGCCTGCCGTATCCACCAGGTGGCATAGGTCGAGAACTTGTAGCCGCGGCGGTATTCGAACTTGTCCACCGCCTTCATCAGGCCGATATTGCCTTCCTGGATCAGGTCGAGGAACTGCAGGCCACGATTGGTGTATTTCTTGGCAATCGAGATGACCAGGCGCAGGTTGGCCTCGACCATTTCCTTCTTGGCGCGGCGTGCCTTGGCCTCGCCGATCGACATGCGCCGGTTGATTTCCTTGATCTCGTGAATCGTCATGTGCGCATTGGACTGGATCGTAATCAGCTTGTTCTGGGCGCGCAGGATTTCATCCCGGTACTGCGCCAGTTGTGCTGAATACTTGTGTCCGGCGTTTGCCTGTTCGTCAACCCATGCAAGGTTCGTTTCATTGTTCGGGAAGGAGGTGATGAATTCCTTGCGTGTCATGCCGACCCGGCTGACGCAGATATCCATGATGGCGCGTTCGTTCGAGCGGATACGCCCGATGGCATGGCGCAGGTTGGTGGTGATGATGTCGATCACCCGGGGCACGACCTTGAGTGCCAGGAAGCGTTCGGTCAACTGGTCGCGCAATTTCTGGATGCGGGCAGCATTTGCCCCGCCCTTGTCCACAGCTGCGATCAGCTGCTTGTAGTTCTTTGCGATCGCGGCGAAGTTTATCTTGGCTTCCTCCGGGTCCGGCCCGGTGTCGACGACAACCTCGTCATCGTCATTGCTGCTGCTTGCTGCCGCTCCGGTATTGGGTGCCTGCGGCGGGCGGGATCACGTCATCGGCATCGGGATCGACGAAGCCGCTGATCAGGTCATTCAGGCGCATCTCCTCTGCTACGACGCGCTCGTAGCCGCGCAGCAGGGTTGCCGATGACTCGGGAAATGAGGCCAGTGCGTGCAGGACCTGATTGAGGCCATCCTCGATACGCTTGGCGATGACGATTTCACCTTCGCGAGTCAGCAGCTCCACGGTGCCCATTTCACGCATGTACATGCGTACCGGGTCCGTGGTTCTGCCGAATTCACTGTCAACGGTGACCAGGGTTGCAGCCGCTTCTTCGGCCGCATCATCATCAGCGGTGTTCTTGGTGCTTGCCAGCAACAGCGAGTCGGTATCCGGTGCGACTTCATGCACCAGGATGCCCATATCATTGATCATGCCAATGATGTCCTCGATCTGCTGGGGATCGACGATTTCATCAGGCAGGTGATCGTTGACTTCCGCGTAGGTCAGGAAGCCCTGCTCCTTGCCTTTTTCAATCAGGAGTTTCAGGCGCGATTGTTGTGCTTTATCCATAGTCGTCTACAGGCATGTTAAATGCCCGGTTCTAGTCACTGTAAGGGGGCCAAGTTAATCCACCAGTATAGTCTAGTACATGGGGACGGGCCAAGCGCTAAACAAGTCAATGGCCCGGCGCTCCTGCGAGCCCAGACCGCGATGGGCAGCGGCGCTTAGCGGGAGGCGTGGTGCTGGACCAGCAGCTCCCCGTATTCCTGTTTTTCCGCCTTGCTCAGGGGCCGCCGACTCTGTTCTTCATTCAATATTTCTATACGATTTTCAATGTGTTGGCGTTGTATTCCGTTCAGGCAGCGTTGCAGATCCGCCTGCAGCTCCAGATCCTCCACAGCGGGATTCCAGGCGGCCAGCTTGTGCAGGTACCGGCCCTCATCGCGCCCGCGCCAGTGCTCGAGCAGCGCCCCGGTCGTCAGACCCGGTTGCGCCTGTAAAAGATCCAGTAATTCAATAAGCAGTGAGACACCGGGCAGGTCACATTGTTCCAGCAGTGGCGGTCTGACCACGCCCCCGGCCAGTGCCGGCTGGTACAGCAGCAGTTCGATGGCCTGCCGCACCCGGCTTTTCGCGCCCGGGGTTGCTGCCCGGGTGCTGCCGCTGCGGGCCGGGGGCGCGGTCTGCGGTGGCGGACTGTCCAGGTGGCCGGCCAGGCGACCGGCGTCAGTCCGGGCGAGCTCTGCCAGACGTTCTACCATCAGCTGGCGGAATACGCTCTTCGGGAGCTTCGCCAGCAGTGGCCGCGCCAGATCCACCAGGCGTGCACGGCCGTCGATGCTGTCCATGTCGACTTGCGCCGCCAGGCGCTCAAAGAAAAAGTCAGACAGATGCGTGGCGCTGGCGATGTCCTGTTCGAATGCCTCCGTGCCGGTCTTGCGCACCTGCGAGTCGGGATCCTCACCTTCCGGCAGAAACAGAAACCGGGCCTCGCGCCCGTCGTGAAGGACCGGCAGGGTGTTTTCCAGTGCCCGCCAGGCCGCTTCCCGTCCGGCGCGGTCACCGTCAAAGCAGAACACGACTTCGGGCACCGTGCGGAACAGGCGTTCCAGGTGTTCGTGGGTGGTGGCCGTACCCAGGGTGGCCACGGCATAGTTGATATCGAACTGGGCGAGTGCCACGACATCCATATAGCCTTCCACCACCAGGATGCGCTCGAGTTGGCGGACCGCCTTGCGTGCCTCGTACAGGCCATACAGCTCGCGCCCCTTGTGAAACACCACCGACTCGGGACTATTGAGATATTTCGGTTCCCCGTCACCGAGTACCCGGCCACCGAACGCGATGGTGCGGCCGCGCTGGTCATGGATCGGAAACATGATCCGGTCACGAAAGCGGTCGTAAACCCCGCTGCCGCTGTCACGCTCGATCAGCAGTCCGAGTTCCAGCAATATGCGCCGGGTGTCGCTGTCGGTGGCCATGGCGCCCGTCAGATTATCCCAGCCGGGGGGGGCAAAACCGATGTTGAAGCGTGCCGCGATTTCGCCGGTCAGGCCGCGCTGCCTGAGATAGTCCACCGCCTGTTCCGCCTGCGCATGGCTGCGCAACTGGGCCTGATAGTATTCGGCCGCCTGTGCCAGCAGGGCGTAGTGTGGCCGGGTCGCGGGTACCGGTTGGCTGTCCGTGCCCGCTTCACGCGGTATCTCCAGCCCGGCGCGGCGGGCCAGCTCCTCTACCGCTTCCACGAACTCCATGTGTTCGTATTCCATGAGAAAACTGATCGCGCTGCCGTGCGCACCGCAACCGAAACAATGATAGAACTGCTTTACCTGGCTGACGGTGAAAGAAGGGGTGTTTTCATTGTGAAACGGGCAACAGGCCTTGTATTCACGCCCGGCTTTTTTCAGCTGCACGCGCGTATCGATGACCTCGACAATATCGGTACGGGTCAGCAGTTCATCGATAAATGCTTGGGGGATGCGGCCGGCCATGCATTCAAGGGTAAAAGGGAACCAGGCTGAAGGAAAGAAACAGTATCGATAGCGGGGGAACAGCCCGGTGGGATCCGGGTAATTTTCTGATCCGGGGTGCTTGTCAGCCCAGCCGGGCCTTGATCATGGCGCTGACGGCGCTCATGTCGGCACGGCCCTGCAGCCCGGGTTTCAGCTGCCCCATGACCTTGCCCATGTCCTTGATGGTGGTCGCACCGGTTTGTTGCAGCGCTTTCTCGATGAGTGCCTGCAGTTCCTGTTCGCTGAGTTGTTCCGGGAGGTAGGTCTGGATCAATTCAAGCTCGAAGACTTCCTGCGCGATCAGGTCGTCGCGGCCGGCCTGTTCGAACTGGCTGATGGATTCGCGCCGTTGCTTCGCCATCTTGTCGAGCACATTGATGACCTGTGTGTCATCCAGTTCGATACGTTCGTCGACTTCGCGCTGCTTGATGGCTGCGGTGATCAGGCGAATGGCCCCCAGGCGCGGCTTGTCCTTGGCGCGCATGGCATCCTTCACGTCCTGCAGAATGCGCTCCTTGAGGGACATGCGTGCTGTCAGAAAACGGTGCTAGTAGAGACGTACGCGGCGTGCGAATTCGCGGGAGACTTTTTTCTGGGTGCGCTTGACGGCGGCCGCCATCTTGCGTTTGCGTTCCTGTGTGGGTTTCTCGTAGAACTCCCGGCGCCGGACTTCGGACAGAATTCCGGCCTTTTCACAGGCGCGCTTGAAGCGGCGCAATGCGATCTCGAACGGTTCGTTATCTTTTACACGTACATTTGGCATATAAATTCCAGCGACTACATTTAGTGAGGGCTGCGAATTCTAACCACGTCGCGCGCAAAAGGCAAAAATTTCCTTGTGTAACAAGCTCTGGCGTTTACCATAGACGCCATGCGCGTGCTTGGAATCGAAACCTCCTGCGATGAGACCGGCGTGGCCATCTATGCCGGCAGCGGCGGTTTGCTGGCGCATGCTCTCTACAGCCAGATCGAGCTGCATGCCCGCTATGGCGGGGTGGTGCCCGAGCTGGCCTCCCGGGACCATGTCCGTAAACTGTTGCCGCTGATTAGTCAGGTTGTTGATAATGCAGGAATTACCCCGGGCGAGATCGAGGGCGTCGCCTATACGGCCGGCCCGGGTCTGGTGGGCGCCCTGCTGGTGGGGGCGACCATCGGGCGCAGCCTGGCCTGGACCTGGGGGATCCCGGCGCTCGGCATTCATCATATGGAAGGGCACCTGCTGGCGCCGATGCTGGAGCCGGAGCCGCCCACCTTTCCCTTTCTTGCCCTGCTGGTCTCCGGCGGGCACAGCCTGCTGGTCGAGGTCCTGGGAGTCGGGCAGTACCGGGTGCTGGGGGATTCCGTCGATGACGCGGTGGGCGAGGCCTTTGACAAGACGGCCAAGCTGCTGGGCCTGGGTTATCCGGGCGGCCCGGCGCTGGCGGCCTGGCGCTGCAGGGTGATCCGGACCGCTTCCGCTTTCCGCGGCCGATGACGGACCGGCCCGGGCTGGATTTCAGTTTCAGCGGCCTGAAGACCTTTGCCATGAATACCTGGCGGGATACCCGGCAGACGGACCAGGACCGTGCGGATATCGCCCGGGCATTTGAAGATGCCGTGGTCGACACCCTGGCGATCAAGTGTCGCCGGGCGCTCGCGCAGACCGGATTGAACACGCTGGTGATCGCCGGCGGGGTCGGTGCGAACCGGCGGCTGCGCGCGCGTCTGGGTGAACTCATGGACAGCGTGGCCGGACGGATCTGTTATCCACGCACGGAGTTCTGCACCGACAACGGCGCCATGATTGCGTATGCAGGTTATTGCCGCCTGCAGGCCGGTCAGGTGGAGAGCATGAGCATCAGGGCCAGGCCACGCTGGTCACTGGAGGAACTGGTGCGGGTGACCGAGACGTAGTGCTGCCGGTTACGGGCTGCGTTTGGCGCCAAACGAGATCTTTTCTTCGGCGCCACTGAGCAGATTGCGGATGTTGCTGCGATGACGCCAGTACAGGATGACCACCATCAGTGTCATCAGGGCAACGGAGACGGTGTCACCTTGCAGCCACCACAAGCCGGCGGGTACCAGCAGCATGGCCGTCAGGGCGGCCAGCGAGGAATACCGGAACAGCAGGGCCATGACGAGCCAGGCGCCAATGCTCAGGAGACCGACGCGCCAGTCCAGGCCAAACACCACGCCGAATGCCGTGGCGACACCCTTGCCGCCGATGAACCCGAAAAACACCGGATAGAGATGGCCGAGAAAGGCGGCCAGTGCCGTGGCGGCGAGGATCTCGGGGCCGGCACCGATTGCCCTGGCCAGCACCACCGGCAGCAGGCCTTTCAGCATATCGCCGGCCAGGGTCAATGCGGCAGCGCGTTTGCCTCCCAGGCGCGCGACATTGGTCGCGCCCGGATTGCGCGATCCCTCGCTACGCGGGTCCGGCAGGCCCATCAGTTTGCAGACGATGATCGCCGTGGAAATCGATCCGCACAAATAGCCGCCGAAGACCAGCAGGTAATGGACAGTCATGGTGCACCATTGGAGTCGTTAAGCGCGCGAACGTCAAGCAATAATGGCGTGCAGCATGTGCGTACATACTGGCCATCGGGGCAACAAGGCTCTATATTGAACGGCACTTAACAACGGCGGCATGCTTATGGATATTGTCTTTATCAACGACC
Source organism: uncultured Gammaproteobacteria bacterium (assembly GCA_963768415.1). Taxonomy (GTDB): domain Bacteria; phylum Pseudomonadota; class Gammaproteobacteria; order UBA9214; family UBA9214; genus CAVYHX01. The sequence goes on along the minus strand of CAVYHX010000042.1, from coordinate 12,569 downwards.
TGCGTATCGAAACCATCATCGGTATCTATGACTGGGAGCGCAAGGTCAGGCAAACCATCAGCCTGGATCTGGAAATGGGTGCGGATATCCGCAAGGCAGCCGGTACGGATGCCATTGACGATACCCTGAACTACAAGGCGGTTGCCAAGCGGCTGATCGCGTTTGTCGCTGACAGTGAATACCAGCTGGTCGAGACACTGGCCGAGAAAATCGCCGCTATCGTGCTGGATGAATTTGATGTTCCCTGGGTGAGATTGACGGTCCACAAACCGGGTGCCGTGCGTGGCTCGCGTGATGTGGGCGTCATCATCGAGCGCGGCAGCCGGCCAGACGCATAACGGGACGGTAGCGGGAAATGTGTGCGCGGGTTTATGTCAGTATCGGCAGCAATATCGAGCGCGAACAGAGTATCGAGGCGGCACTGCGGCAGCTGCAAACAGACTACGGTGACCTGGAACAATCTTCCATATACGAAAGTGACGCGGTGGGTTTCGACAGTGCGCCGTTCTATAACCTCGTGGTGGCTTTCGATACTGATAAATCAGCGCGCGCGGTGCAAACACATCTGCATGACATTGAGGCAGCCAGTGGCAGGGTGCGCGGTGGCGCGATGGCTGCGCGGACACTCGACCTGGACCTGCTGCTCTACGACGATCTCGTTATCGATGAATACAGGTTGAAGCTGCCGCGCAACGACATAGAACGCTACGCCTTTGTCCTTGGCCCGCTGGCCGAGATCGCCGGCTCGAAAAAGCACCCGGTGACCGGCGAGCGTTATGCCGACATGTGGGCGGAGTTCGACGATTCGCAACAGCAACTAACGCGTGTCGACTGGCCGGCTCCTGCGGCTGATACCTGAGCATGGCTTGCAGGTAAGCCATCCATGTCGTTTCCATGTCCACCCGGAACAGTGCCATAGAATTACCTGCACCCACAGCAGCCGCGGCAGCGCTCAGCAGGGAGCTTGCCCGGGTTATCGATGCGGAAATCGTCGCGGCCGGTGGCGCGCTTCCGTTTTCCCGTTTCATGGAGTTGTGCCTGTATGCCCCCGGTCTGGGGTACTACAGTGCGGGCTTGCCTAAATTCGGCGCCGGTGGAGACTTCGTCACCGCGCCCGAGATCTCACCCCTGTTCGGGCGCTGCCTGGCGCGTTCCTGCGGCGCGGTGCTGGAGATGCTCGGTGGTGGCGATATTCTCGAATTCGGTGCCGGCAGTGGCAGGCTCGCTGCGGATCTGCTGACCGCGCTGGAAGCGCCGGGCAGCCTGCCCGCGCACTATTTCATTCTGGAGCGCAGCGCCGATCTTCGGCAGCGGCAACAGCAAACCCTGGATGAATATGCGCCACGGCTGGCGCAGCGCGTCACCTGGCTGGAGACCCTGCCGGAGGCGGGATTCCGCGGTGTGATGCTGGCCAACGAAGTGCTGGATGCCATGGCGGTCGAGCGGTTTTACTGGAAGGGTGACAGCGCCGGTATCTTGCATGTGACCTCCGGCGCATCCGGTTTTGCCTGGCAACGGCGTGATGTGGAGGACCGTTCATTGCTTGCCGTCATCCGCAAGCTGGCCGCCGAATGCGCGCTGGCGCCCGGTTATGTATCCGAACTCAATACCGGATTGACTCCCTGGGTGCGAAGTGTTTCAGACCGGCTCGAGCGCGGGCTGTTGCTGCTGATCGATTACGGCTACCCCCGGCATGAGTACTATCACCCGCAACGGTCAGCCGGCACGCTGATGTGCCATTACCGGCAGCGCGCGCATGATGATCCGCTGGTATGGCCCGGGTTGCAGGATATCACCGCGCACGTCGATTTTACCGCCGTGGCGGAGGCGGCTGACGCCGCCGGGCTCGCAGTGTCCGGTTATACCACCCAGGCGCATTTCCTCCTCGACAGTGGCCTGGATGAATACCTGCAGGCAGCCGGCCCCACCGACAGCGTCGGCTATATCAGACTGGCGCAGCAGGCGAAGACACTCATTCTCCCGGGCGAAATGGGTGAGCGTTTCAAGTGCATCGGACTGACACGCGCCCTGGAGCAGCCGGTACCCGGTTTCCGCATGCAGGACCAGCGCGGACGGCTCTGAAAAATTCATCCTGCAGCCAGGTAGGGCGCAATAGCGCAGCGTATTGCGCCGCATGATAAGGCCGGGACCTACCCGGACATGTCCGGGTATTGCCGATCACCTGCCAACCGGGCGCGAACGGGCAGTGTGGGGTGGGTCTGGTTGTGATGGATGCCACCATACGGCGCAATACGCTACGCTATTGCGCCCTACGCGACTACGCGACCGTCAGGCAGGTTGTGATGCCACCATACGGCGCAATACGCTACGCTATTGCGCCCTACGCGACTACGCGACCGTCAGGCAGCCGGTACCCGGTTTGTGCATGCAGGACCAGCATGGACGGCTCTGAAAAATTCATCCTGCAGCCAGGTAGGGCGCAATAGCGCAGCGTATTGCGCCGCATGATAAGGCCGGGGTCTACCCGGACATGTCCGGGTATTGCGATACCTGCCAACCGGGCGCGAACGGGCAGTGTGGGGTGAGTGTGGTTGTGATGGATGCCACCATACGGCGCAATACGCTACGCTATTGCGCCCTACGCGCCTACGTGAAACGACCCGGTCCCGGTTATCGCAGCCATCGGGTGGAATGCTAGACTAGTGACATGCCGACACTGAAGCAAATCGTTGAAAAAACGGAGACACGTGCCGGCCGGATATTCGCCCTGTCTATTCAGGCACTGATTATCCTTTCACTGGTGACGTTCTCGATCGATACCCTGCCGGATTTGTCTGCAAGGAGTCAGCGTATCCTTGATCAGATCGAAACGGCCACGGTTTTGATATTTACGCTTGAGTATTTGTTGCGGATTTATGTGGCCACGGATAAACCGCGCTTCATTTTCAGTTTTTTCGGTCTGGTCGATCTGGCAGCGATCCTGCCTTTTTATATTGCGGCAGGGCTGGATCTTCGCTCGATCAGGGCCGTTCGCCTGTTGCGCCTGGTGCGCATACTGAAACTCGCCCGCTATGGCGACGCCACGCGCCGGTTTCATCGCGCCTACCTGATCGCCAGGGAAGAGATTGTCCTGTTCTTTGCTGTTACGGCAATTCTGCTCTACCTGGCAGGGGTCGGGATCTACTACTTTGAAAACGCGGCACAACCGGAGAAGTTCAGCTCTATTTTTCATAGCCTTTGGTGGGCAGTCGCTACCCTTGCGACTGTCGGGTATGGTGATATCTATCCGATTACAGCCGGCGGCAAGTGCTTCACTTTCATGGTGCTGGTGATTGGTCTCTGTGTCGTTTCAGTCCCGGCGGGGCTGGTGGCCTCGGCGCTCACCAAGGCGCGGGAAATGGAGAGCCAGGAAGACGGCAACTCATAATGCCGATAGCATCAGAACCGAAAAAGGGATGTATGCCCGTAAACACTATTCAAGGAAGCTCTGATTCATTAAAATATTCCCGTCATTGCGAGCGTAGCGTGGCAATCTCATGCTATGGAATCAGTGATGTAGGGTGCAATAGCGCAGCGTATTGCACCGCATGATACTCACGGGACATACCTGGATATGCCTGGCTAACGACGCATTCGCCACCCGGGTGTGATTTCTTTCCTGCTGTATATTCACTCGAACATACCGGACATAATTTGTTGACGTGATACGTCGACCAGATTGCCCGGCGCAATACGCTGCGCTATTGCGCCCTACGTAGGTTAATGTGCAGGTTGATCGCCTGGCGCAATATGCTGCGCAATTGCGCCCTACGGGGGGGCGGGGTGAATTTGATTGTTGAGTGCGTTGAGTTATTACCCCGGGCAGTGCAGAATCCCCGCCACTCATGGATTACCTACACGCCATCTGGCTGGCCCTGTTGCAGGGGCTGACCGAATTTCTGCCGATCTCGAGTTCCGCACATCTCATATTGTTACCCCGGCTTGCCGGCTGGCCTGATCAGGGTCTGGCCTTTGATGTGGCGGTGCATGTCGGGACACTGAGTGCCGTGGTCACCTATTTCCGGCATGATCTGCACCGGTTGCTGACCGCGTGGTTGCAATCGTTCAACAGTCGGCCACTGTCTGCCGATGCGCGCCTGGCATGGCTGGTGTTGCTGGGGACTGTGCCGGTCGCCGTGGCAGGTTTACCACTGCGCGATACCGTCGAGTCTACCCTGCGTTTGCCGCTGGTCATTGCGGCGACGACCATCGGCTTTGGCCTGCTGCTGGGCTGGGCCGACATGCGCGGACGACACACCCGCAGTGAAGCGACGCTGAGCGTGACAGATGTCGTCTGGATCGGGCTGGCCCAGGTACTCGCCCTGATCCCCGGGACCTCGCGCTCCGGTATTACCATGACGGCCGCACTGGCGCTGGGTCTGACCCGGTCCGCAGCTGCCCGCTTTTCCTTTTTACTGTCAATCCCGGTGATCTTGCTGGCCGGCAGTCTCGAGTCGCTCAAGCTGTTTCAGCATGCCGCACCGGTTGAGTGGGAGGTATTGCTGCTCGGCACGCTGGTCGCCGCGGTCAGTGCCTACCTCTGCATCATGTTCTTCATGCGCCTGATCGAGCGCGTGGGCATGCTGCCGTTCGTTATTTACCGGCTGCTGCTGGGTATCGTGCTGGTGCTGCTGTATTACTGAGGGTGTGACAGGCCAGTTCCGCGATCAGCGCATGTTCTGTATGGCCTCGATGCGCAGGCTGCGTATGCGTTCGCCCACTTCCTTTCCGGATACACCTTTCGGTACATCCACTGTTACTCCGGCAGCAGCCTGCCGGGCCTGGCGCAATAACGCTGCAGCCGAATAGCTCTGCAGGTCCGGTTTTCTGCTGCGCGCATCGGCTTCGCACACGCACAGGAAGTCAAGCAAGCGCTGCTCGCGCCGGAATGCATCCAGCGCACCCAGCAGGTCGAGTAAATCCGTTGCGGACAGATTGGCCGCGTCGTGCACGCTGTTGCGGTAGCGCAAGGCATGCTCGGCCAGTTCCCGGTACGCATTCGGTGTACGGTGGCGTACGCAAAAGGCGGCGAGTTGTGCGTCTATCGAGCCCCGGGGAATGGCGGTTATCCATATCGCAGACCAGGGCCGCGAACCGGATCGTGGTTTTGTCGCTGAGTGTCACGGCCTGCTGCAGGGCGGGCAGGGCAATCCCGTCATGTCCGTGTGTGGCGGTCCCGGCCGTGTCAGCAGGCATCGGTAACTCGGGAAACAGCTGCGTTAATGCGCCGCAGCCCGCCAGGACGTCAAAGAAACGCACGGGCGTTTCCGCTTCCAGTGCCTTGACCAGTTCGGACCAGACGCGCTCGGGCACCAGGTGATCGACTTCGCCGCTGGCAACCATCTGCCGCATCAATGCATTGGTGCTGTGCGCGACATGAAAGCCATAACGGGCGAAGCGTGCCGCAAATCGCGCGATCCGCAGTATCCTGACCGGGTCTTCGGAAAAGGCCGGCGACACATGTCGCAGCACGCCGTTATCCAGGTCTGCCTTGCCGCCATAGGGATCGACCAGGTCGCCTGCCGGCGTTTCGGCCATGGCGTTGATGGTCAGGTCACGGCGCAGCAGATCCTCTTCAAGGGTGATGCCGGGTGCGGCGCAGGTATCGAAACCGGTATAGCCCGGTCCGGTTTTACGTTCCGTGCGCGCGAGGGCGTATTCTTCCTTCGTCTCGGGATGCAGGAATACCGGGAAATCCTTGCCCACCGGCGTGTACCCGAGATCCAGCAGTTCTTCGGGTGTGGCGCCGACGACCACCCAGTCACGCTCCCTGACGGGCAGGCCGAGTTGCCTGTCGCGTACCGCACCGCCGACCAGGTAGATATCCATGACCCTGTGTGCGCTGTGTTATTCAGGTACGCCGCGACCAGCGCCGCATTTCATGATAGCGGCCACGGGTGTGGCGTTCCGCCAGGTAGCCGGGGACCACGGCGGCGATCGGCGCGGGAGAAATGCCGAGTGATGCCAGGCCGTCGGTTGTGCAGACACTGTCTTTTTGCAGGGAGTAATAGTTGTCCATGGTGAACGGCTTGCCCGGTACGTAGCCCAGTATCCGCGCCTGCAGTTGCGACAGGCCGTCACCAAGCCCGACGATGCAGCGCCTTACACCGATCTGGTCGCGGGTGTACTCAACGAGTTCTTTCAGAGTCCAGGTTTCCGGTCCGCACAATTCCAGGCGTTCACCGGCGGTAGCGTCGTCCAGTCCGCGGCAGAAGGCCTCGGCTACATCCGTAACGCAAACCGGGGCAAAGCGGCTGTCGGGACAGGCCAGCGGAAACACCGGCGGAGAGAATCTGAGCAATGTCGCAAAGCGATTGAAGAAGCTGTCACCGGGGCCAAAAATGATGGAAGGCCGGAAACTGGTCACGCGCATGCCCGAGGCGGCCGCAGCATGGACAAGGTCCTCGGCCAGGCCCTTGGTTTTCAGGTACCGGCTGCGGGTTTCACCGGCAGCGGCATTGAGTGCGCTCATATGCAACAGGCGTTCCATGCCGACTGCCGTGGCGGCATCGATTATTTTTCGCGGCAGCTCGACGTGGATTCTGTCGAAACCTGCGCCGGCACTGTTGCCCTCGTTCAGGATGCCGACCAGATTGATGGCCGCGTCAGACTCCGCCAAATGTGTGCGCAATACCCCGGGATCATGGATATCGGCTTCCAGCAGCGTGATGTCCGGATTGACGATCAGGGCGCGGTAGCGCTCGCGATGCCGGGTGAGTACGCGCACCTTGTAACCGTGCCGAGTCAGGCGTGTCGCCAGGTGCTGACCGACGAAGCCGGTGCCGCCCAGTATGCAGATATTCCTGTAGCTCATATCAATCCCGTGAAGATCCTGTTTGTGTGTGCCGCAACTGCAGCTAGCATAATCTTTTAACTGCCGGTTTTCGTATAGTGTTGCGCGGGCATGACTTTCAGCATGCGTTTCGCAAGCGGTGTTACGGGTCGCTGCAGGCGCCAGTCATAGATGGCCGCATAGGTCAGCACTCGCTGGACATATTTGCGTGTCTCGGTAAACGGTATATCGGCAATCCATCTGGCCGCGTCCTTTGCTTCAGTTTCCGGCAACCAGCGTTGCACCCGGTGTGGTCCGGCATTATAGGCGGCCGAGGCGAGGACGGCATTACCCCCGAAGCGCTCCATGACCTGGCGCAGGTATGCCGTGCCGATGCGGATATTCTTGTCTGCCTCCAGCAATTTGCGGGTGCTGGGCAGGGCGATGCGGTGCTTGCGCGCCGTGACGCGTCCGGTCCCCGGCATCAGTTGCATCAGGCCCAGGGCACCGGCCGACGAGCGTGCCTCGGTATTGAATGCGCTTTCCTGGCGGATGACCGCAAAGACGTGACCGGGGTCGAGCTGATTGCTTTCGGCATAGCGGCGTACCGTTTCTTCATGCTCCACTGGAAAGCGCAGGACCAGATCACTGAAATCGCGGCTGCGTGCGACCGTGAGGATCGCGCGGTCATTCCAGCCCCATTCCCGGGCGAGCGCTGCAGCGGCCTTGATCTCCGCATTTGACAGATCCTCGATGGCCTGGGCCCATTCACGCCGGGAATCGGTGGTCAGTCTGGCCAGGTAGAGTTCACGGGCGCGGACAAAGGCCGGGCGCGCGGCAATCGACGCAAGCAGCTCCGGATCAGTATCCAGTGGCTTGTTGCCCATTACATAGGGCCAGCGCAGGTAGTCCGCAGCGAGAAATCCGTGGTAGTCACGTTCTTTCGCCAGCAATGCAAAACCGTCCATGGCCTTCAGGCGCTGGTCGGTGTTTTCCTGCGCCACGGCCTGCCAGTAGCGCCATTCCTCGGTCCACGCATCTTCCGCTGTCATGCCGTTGATGTGTTCCAGCACCGCCGCCCAGTTAGCCACGCTGATCGCACTGCGGGTACGCCACTCGCGTACCTTCCTGTCGACGGCATCCGCCGGCACTGCCGACAGCCAGTCATGCGCTTGCGGATCTCTTGACCAGGCGGCGGACAGCGCAATCTTTTTATCCATCTGGCCGATGTCAGCCTGCGTGAAGTGGTAGCCAGGCTTCAGTGACTGCCACCTGGCATGCGCCTGTGCGGCATCTGCGCGGGCAATGCGGGCGATGGCATGCAGAATAATTTCCCGCGTCATGGGTGTGTCCCCTTCCAGGGCCGGGTCATCGAGTGTTTTTGCCGGCTGGCTATGCGCCGCGCGCCATAGACTGACCAGGGCCCGGTCTGCGGCCGGCAGGTCCCTGGAGAGAAAATCGGCCAGGCTGGTTTGATTGTTCTGCATGGCCAGGCGAATGCGTTCCCAGCGCAACACATTGCTAATATGTCCATTCTTGTCGAGAAATTCGAACACCGGGTCACAGGCCCCGGGCTGTGACTTGCCGACCAGCCACAGTTTCAGGGCGTCCTTGACCACATCCTGTTTTTTGTCAGTTTGCAATCGCGCCTGCAAGCGGTAGCACTGCAGTTCGACGGACGACGTCTGCGTGTAGTGTTTCAGAAAAAGCTCCCATTTCCGGTTGCGTGCCAGCGAATACAGCCAGGAGATCCGCAAGCGCCGGCTCAGCGGCAGCTCACTGTATTTTTCGAGGAAGCCGGTAATTTCCTGTTCCCTGGCCCGGTTGAGGCGGGTCCGCAGCAGATCGAATTGCAGGTAGGGGTAGAGCGGGTAATCCTCCAGCTGTCCGGCCAGTTTTTCGAAGCGCGACTGCTTGTTGTCATGCAGGGCCTGACGCGCCTCCAGGAACAGCTTGCGTTGCGGCTCCAGCGGGTCGAGTTTGGCAAGACAGGCCGTAGCCGCGAGCAGGCCTGCGATACATAATAGTATTCTCAGCAATGGCTTCATTGTCCGCTATAGTAGAGAAAAGCTGTTGATACAGTAACGCCAGACGGGAGACCCAGGCATGACGATCAAGTCCATCAATCCTGCTGATGGTAATACACTCAAGCTTGTTGATGCATTCTCATCCAGCCAGCTGGAGGAGGCGCTTGCGCAATCCGCGCGGGCGGTGGTCACCTGGCGCAGCCAAACCATCGGGGCGCGCGCGGCCCTGATGGAGACGGTGGCGACAGTGATCCGCAGCCGCAGTGAGGAACTTGCCCGCATCATAACGCTCGAGATGGGCAAGCCTGTCAGCGAGGCACGCGCCGAGATCGAGAAATGTGCCTGGGTGTGTGAATACTACGCGCAGGAAGGCCCGGGGTTCATGGCCGATGAAATAATTGCCTCCGATGCCGGGCGCAGTCTGGTCAGCTGGGAGCCACTCGGGGCGGTGCTGGCGATCATGCCATGGAATTTTCCGTTCTGGCAGGTATTCCGCTTCGCGGCGCCGGCGCTGGAGCAATACGTATTGAATCAGGGGAAGGCTTCCATGTTGGCCGCCATGCCGCTGTCGGCGCGTGCGCCGGAGAATTCGATCAGCGCATAGAGATCGTATGGTTTCTCCAGCGGGTCGGTTACGCCCTCGATATGCGTGGAGGCGAGGTGAACGCCGAAGCGTCCGATCATCTCGAAGCTGGTAACCGCGTCGCCGCTGGCCTCGCGGGCGCGGGCGAGAAGTTCGAGCACCGCGTCGACATCGCGGACGGCCGAAAGCAGGTCTGCACGTCCTTCGGCCGCGGGAACAGCTTCAGGCACGGCCGCGGTAATGATGCCGAGCGTGCCCTTCGGCCGCCGACGAACAGATGCTTCAGGTCATAGCCGGTATTGTCCTTGCGCAGGGCGCGCAGCCCGTTCCAGATGCGCCCGTCCGGCAGCACCACCTTCCAGTCCGAGCACCAGGTCGCGGGCGTTGCCGTAGCGCAGCACGTGGACGCCGCCGGCATTGGTCGAGAGGTTGCCGCCGATCTGGCAGGAGCCCTCGGCGCCGAGGCTCAGCGGAAACAGCCGGTCGGCGTCGGCGGCGGCTCGCTGCATCTCCTGAAGGATGCAGCCGGCCTCCACGGTGATGGTGTAGTTGAGCGGGTCGAGATTGCGGATCCGGTTCATGCGGCCGAGACTGAGCACGACCTCGTCGCCGCTGGCATCCGGCGGCGCCGCCGCGCACAGGCCGGTGTTGCCGCCCTGCGGCACCACGGCGACGCCGTGCTCGTCGCAGACGGCGACGACCGTGGAGACTTCCTCGGTGCTGGCGGGCCGGACCATCAGTGCGCACTTGCCGGTGTAGTGGCCACGCCGGTCGGTCAGCCAGGGTTCCAGGTCGCCGGGCGCATCCGTCCAGCCACGATCGCCGACGATTGCCTTGATTTTCGCCAACGCCTCGCTGCCGGGTGCGTTTGCCGATGCGTCGGGGGCCATGGCTCCTGTCCTCTCGCTGCCTGATGGGTTCGTCAGGATTTAGGGTATGACGCCATTCAGGTCAAAGGAAGGCCATCAAGTACTGCGCTCGTTGTCGCCTTCCTGATAAACGGTGCCGAAATTGAAGGGGAACTCGGCGTTGCCCGTTGCGCCGCCCGGCGCGCCTTTCGCTTCGGAAATCGCGGCGGGATCGACACTGCCTCGCCCATCATTTGGCGCCGTGCTTCGGGGGATTCTCCGCTCAAGCGAACGCTTGCGACAATCTTGACGAGCGCCTGGGTCGAAACCGTCTTGCCCGGTTTTGCGCAGACATAGCCGAAATAAACGCGGGCGGGACGGCCCATCACGGTATGGACCGGCTGGAATGCCCATTCCAATTCAAACGCGACACAGCGCCGGTTCTCGGCGATCAGCGTGTAGGGCCGATAGTCGACAGCGCCGTGCCATGCCCGCAGCGTTTCAGGTTTGCCCCCAGCTTTTCGCCTTGCCGTTGTTCAGGTTCCACGTGTCCGTCATGCGCACCATCGTATAGGTGTAGTCGAGTACGGTCTTGACGCTGGTGGCGACGTCATAGACGGATTCGAGCACCACATCGCTGCTTTCCAGCCGCACGTAATCGACATGCTCGAACGCCCCAAGATAGGACACCCGGTTCTGGACGGCGTTATTCAACAATGGGTCATTGTACTGGGTGAGCCCCTTGTCCGGCGAAATCCGGTGTGCGATCGGATATTGAGCATGAAGAAATCCACTGCCACAGGCAGCAAGCGCGAGCGGCGCGGCAATGGCGGCGAGGAGTGATCTTACTGGCTGATGGCGTGACATGCATGATGTCCTTTTCCGTCTGATGTGTGCAGAGCTGCCCCGCCCGTGCAAATCGGTAGATGACCCGCCCAATTCATGCCAATTTAGCTGATTGACGGTCGTTGGGGAAAACCCCACTGCAGGTTCAACCGTCAATTTCGCGTGAAGAATGCCCCGCTTGTGGGCGAAACTATGAGTAATATCAATGCCTCCCAAGGATGAAATCCTCTCAAGCTTAATAAACTTCAACTCAAGGCGCTGACAATCATGCAGGCCTATGCAGCGGCGCCGAACGGCGTTCCGGAAGGCGATGACGGTGAGGTCACGATCACCATGCCGGCGCCGCATGGCGATCATTTCCATGTCGGCAACTCCGTAGTGCTTTTTCGCGATGCGACCGGGCTGGTGAACGAAGGCGTTTGGGCGGCGTTGCAGCGCAAGGGTGCCGGCGAGCAGCTCGACGGCGTCGATGAGGCTCGGCACGCCAAGACCTCGATGCCGCTCACAATCGCGGCCTCCGGAGCGTTCTGCTTCGAGATCAGGAGCCGCTTGCGGAGCGCCCGCGCGAGCAGCGCGTAGGAGAGCGCGCCGCGCACCCCACGCGTTCGCGCATCGAGACCAATCTCGCCCACGACCAGATACTCACGAGCTGCCTCGAGCTCGACGGCCGACTTCTCCATCGCCGCCACCGCGCCAAGCGCAATCGCCAGCTCGAAGGACGACCCCGACTTCGGAAGCTCCGCGGGCGCCGAGGTTCACGGTCAGCGGATGCGACGGAATCGCGAAGCCGATGTTGCGGAGCGCCGCACGGATACGCTCCTTGCTCTCCCTGAGCGTCGCATCCGGGAGGCCCACCGTCCGGTAGTGGGGCATGCCCGTCGAGGCGAGGTCAACCTCGACCTCGACGGGGCACGCGTCCATGCCACACAACGTCGCACTGCTCAGCTTGGCCAACAAGGCTGCTCCCAACCATCATCGCGACCCGTCAGAGTCGCGCACATGCCGTCGGGGTGGAGCAAGCCCCGTGCCGTACACCGGCGCCGGACCGCCTACCTTGGTGGCGCACAAGTTACGGTCGTTGGCAGCTCCTGCCTCGCCTCGCTCTCCGGCGCAGCGCGGCGGCTCGGCGGACCGCTGTGCCGCGAACTCGAGTGCCGTCAGGGCCTAACGCGCGCCGCCCGGGCCGCCCCCGCAGGGAACGCGCAGGAGGCTGCTCCTCACGGGCAATCCACCAGGTGCGTCACGTAGCGGTAGCTCGACGCTCCCGTCCCCGTGACCGCGGCGATGAACACCTCGTAGCGTGTGTCACCCGCGGCGTCGGGGACGTTCCAGGCAAGCGTCTCCAGACCGTATCCGGGAGCGGCCTCGTAGATGCCGCTCACCGTCATGGGCGCACCATCCGAGACGCGCTTGACCGAAACCGTCGCGGCCGAGAAACCGGCGCCGTCGGCCGAGGTGACCAGAAGAGCATTACGAGGGGGCGGAGCTGGCGC
>CAVYHX010000041.1:0-33419 GCA_963768415.1 uncultured Gammaproteobacteria bacterium | reverse complement strand
GTGACAGCCCGTTGCCGTGTATGACCACCTTCAGGTCCAGGTTCTCCGCACCCACCGCATTGATGTGATTCTGGATATTGCGCAAGGCGCCCGCCTGCGTCTTGGGTTCATCGTAGTTGATGTTATAGACGACTTTCTGTTTGCCGTACCTTTCATTCGCGATGACACTGCCGGTAAACAGCAAGGCGACCACCGTCGCCAGTGACAGGCATATCTTCATCGGTTTCATGTGCATCTCCAGTTTCATGAAGTCCCCGTCGCGGTGAACTGATCTCAGGGTTATTGGGGGCCTCGACGGCCCTGAGTCAAATCTGAGTGAATCGGAATTCCAGTTCGTATTCAGAATGGACGTCTATTCCGGCGATTCTATTTCCATACGTATCAGAAAAATATAATTTCCGTTGTGCAGCAGGCATTATCAGGTTCATTTGTTACCAAAAAATAACTCCGTGACCAGCAGTGTAACACCGGTCACGGAGTTGCATTACATGACAGTAACTAGCAACTGCCGGATTGTTTAATCACCAAGAATACCGGAGAAGAACGTCGGACCCGCACCAAACGGTGGTTGTACCAGGGTTGGATCCGGCGTGTTGTCCGGCTGGCCAATCTGGTCTGCCTCATTTTCTGCGGGATTGCCCACCGTGGTTGAATCCACCGTCGTTATCCTGCCTACGCCGAATTGCGTCTCTTTCACCAACTTGCCCGGCAAGTCGTCCAGGAACAAGCGCATGGCATGTACCGGGTGCAGGAAATTATCCGGCGCTACTTGCTTGACCGCTGCACCGACGATGATATTCATGTCGTTGACCGGCATCTCCAGGCTGATGTTGCTTGTGTAGTCAGTCCCGTCGGCAAGTGCAAAGAAGCGGAAATTGGCGCCCCCGCCGGTACGGCAGACCTCATCCAGCGGATTGCCATGGCCGTAGCAGGAGGCAAAGACGTAACGCTTGCTGGGATCGAGTGGCATACCGCCGATGGTGGTTTCCACGATACGGCCACTGGAACTGTTGAACGGCCGGTTCTTCAGGTCTATCTTCTGCGTCATGTTCGCCAGCCCCAGGTACCAGCCACCGCGCTGCAGGAAGGCATTGCGGTTGAAGACGGCATTGAGGATGACATCAAGGCTGTTCTGCACCGCCCGTCCGGAGAAGTCGGCGACATTGACGGCCGGTCCGATCGGGAACCAGGTGTACAGGTCGCGCAGCGTGATGGCATCACCCGGCAGGACAGCATTGCCAAAGCGAAAGCCGTTGGCCATGGACAGATCCACCCCGTTCCAGCCCGGAATCCCGCTGCTGGCGGCGATTGAATCAGTCACCGCCAGGATGCCATCGGCGATGAAGTTGTTGAGCGTGTCTTCCAGCACGTGATGCCGCAGCAACAGGGTATCGGTCTCGCCGACCTCGGTGTCGAGGCCATCGACGAGCCGCAGGCCGCGAGCATTGGTGTCGTTGCCGAATCCGCCCGGCATGAAGCTATGCGGAATGAAATCAGGACCGTTGAGAAAGGGTGCCTCGATGGACGCGACCAGTGCCGCCATGTCCGCGTCTTCTTCGATGGAAGCATCGACCGGAATGTTCTCCCACTCGAAATCGACCACCCGACCGTTCTGCACTTCCAGGTCGAGCCGGCCTACATACATATCACGGTTGGTCTCCACGACAATAGCCGCCCCTTTACGCACTTGTTTGCGCTCATAATTGCTGAGCGGCAGCCCCGGCGTGGTCCGGATAATTTCCTTGTCAGTTGCCAGGAATGCTCCGAGTGTCGCCTCGTGGGTGTGTGCCGAGTACATCACGTCGATGTCCTTGAAGCTCTGCGCGATCTTGAGATTTTGCGGCAGACCGAGCTCGGACTGGACCACGATAAGACAATCACCGCCACAGTCGGAATCATTTCTGACCATGTCGATGATTCCGGGCATTTCATCTACGCCCTGGGTAAAGCGGAAGGTGATATTGAAGGCGTCGGCCTGCTGGGGAACAATTGATGCTGTGAGACCGATCACCGCAATCTTGACACCTTTGCGTTCGATAATCTTGTAGGGGTCCAGAACCCGATTACCCAGAAATTGTGGCGGTAACGGTGCCGCGTTGTAGAGATTGACGGCAACGGCCGGGAAATTCGCCTGGATGATACCGTTACGTTCGGTACAGGTACCTGCCGGCGCCCCCGTGCAATTCTCGTAAGCGGCCATGACCGCGATGTTGGGCGGTGGTGACGGGAACGGCGGGGTCGTGGCAAAGCGGTTGCGGAAGACCGCGGCGCCGTAGCCGAAGTCCCAGTTGCCCGGGGTGAATACATCGATATCGAAGGCGTTCATCGCCTTCATCATGGCATCGCCGACGGTGAACAGTCCCTCGGCACTGCCGTGGGTCAGGTCACCGGCCGACAACAGCACATTCCCGTCCGGATTGTCCGCACGGATGTCATCCACGAGAAACTTCAGCCGGGCCAGGCCGCCGGCACTGGCCACCTGCCGCTCGCTGCCATCGAGTTCGGTAAATACCGCCGCATGCGGGACCAGGGTACCGTGCAGGTCACCCATTTCAATGAGGGTAATGACATCGCGTTTACCTGCCTGTGCACCGCAGGCAGCGAATGCCAGGATCAGGGGTAACAGCCATCTGCTGCCCCGGTTGGATTGGTTAAGGGGTTTCATCTTGCGCTCCTCTCTGCATTAATTATTCTGAAAATACGGCTGATTGCGCCAGCCAGTCAGGACGAGAGCACAGCATAGGTTCCGGGTGCCGGCCGGGACATAGGGAAACTCCTTAATCGGGATGAGTGGAGTACCGATTAGAAAATCATAATGTCCTGATATGCGCGGGGGCCGTTCAGCCTGGCGGCCGGATTCGGCAGCTACGGGCTACGGGGTCGTGATGCCCAGGCGAATTGCGAGACGGGTCAAGGCGGCGATATCGGAGACCGCGAGTTTTCGCTTAACACTGGTGCAGTGATGGCCGGCGGTTTTCGGGCTGATGTTGAGTATCGCCGCGATTTCGTTTACCGATTTACTGTTGGCAAGCAGGTGGAATACCTCGAATTCCCGGGGTGACAGGCCCGCGAGAGATTCGCTCTCCGGGGTGATTTTGCGGTTGAGCAGGTACGTCATCATCTCCTGGCCAATGTAGGCCTCCCCGCCCGCCACCTGCCGTACTGCATCGATCATCACCTGCGAGGCACTGCGTTTGGAGATGTAACCCAGTATCCCCGTTTCGAGGGCCCGGTTCAGATAGACCTCGTTTTCGTGGACACTGAAGACCAGGATCCTGGCGGTTTTGTCCCGGGCCAGAATTTTCCGGCTCGCCTCCAGTCCCCCCATGCCCGGCATGGACAGGTCCATGACCAGTACATCGGGATGGTGTTCGAAAAACCGCTGGTATGCCTCTTCCCCGCTGCAGGCCTCTGCCACGACAGCAATGTCGGTGGTTGTCTCGAGTAAACGCCGGTACCCGGCACGTACGACTTCGTGGTCATCCGCCAGCAGCACATTGATAGCGGGCGTTGCGTTCATTTCTGCATATTGCCTGTGTTCGTTGCGGGTATGGTGACCATAATCGATACTCCCTTGCCAGGTTCCGATTCCAGGAGAAAACTTCCTCCCAGCGCCTCGATGCGTTCGCGCATGCCGATCAAGCCGAGTCCGTTGGTGTTTTCGGTCATATCCATGCCGCGGCCATCATCCCTGACCCTGAGTTCGAGTTGACCGCCCCGGTTATCCAGGTCGATGTTTGTGTGGGTGGCGGCGGCATGCCTGGCAATATTGGTCAGGCACTCCTGGACGATCCGGAAAATCGATATATTGATCCGCTCACCCAGGTTCGCAAGTTCGCCGGACACAGTAAAGGTTACACTGGTACGCGGGTTCCTTTTGCGCCAGGTTTCGATTTCGTCCTGCAGTGCATCTTCAAGTCCCAGATCGTCGAGGGTACCGGGACGCAGGCGCTGCATCATGGAATGAACCACATCATAGATATGCGTGGAGACGTCCATTATGGCCGTGGAACTCTTTTTGATGCGTTCATCGCATTCCCCGGCGAGATCATGGATGGACTCGGCATCTGCCTGTATTGCCGTTATGCACTGGCCCAGCTCGTCATGCAGCTCGCGTGCCAGATGCTTCCTTTCCTCTTCCTGCACTTCAAGCGAGGCATGGACCAGTTTTCGGTTCTCCGCAAGCAACCCGGTTGCCCTGGCCTCGGCCTGTTCCAGCTGGCGGGTGCGGCTCGACACTTCGCTGACCATGCGATTAAAGGCGGCCGCGGTCCTGCCTACCTCATCGGCTGTTTCGGTCGGCACCACGACTGAATAGTTGCCGACAGCCACTGCCTCTGCGGCGTCCGAAAGACCTCCCAGCCGGCGCGTGAGGCGCAGCCCGATCAGCACGGTGGCGATGACAGTCAGAATGATTTCAGTCGCTGCGATGGCGATACCGCGAATACGTGACTTTTTAATCGCATCATTCATGAAGCCAAGCGAGAACCCCATCAGCACCCGCCCCATGGGTTGCCCGGCAACCTGTATTTCACGTGCGCTGTCATAGATACCATCATCAACATCCAGCGGGTTTGAATCCGTCCCTGGCGGGATGGTCACAGGTGTCTCGCCGATCGAGACGACCGGACTGCCGGCCCTGTCGAGAATAATCAGATAGGAGAGTTCCCGGTGTTTCAGAACGTTATGCAGATAATCCCGCAAACTCGCATAGTCGACGGCGACCATGTAGTTCCCGGAGGTATTGGCAATCTGCTGAACTATACTGTCTGCGGTATCGCGCAGGCGGTCCGCATGTGTGCTCTGGATAATAAGTATGTTGCTCCAGACCAGCAATGAAAGCATGACAATTTCTATCAACACGACGACGGCGATCAGCCGGAAGCGCAAGGAACGTATCAGGGAGATAATATTTTTCTTCATTCAGGCTCTATCAGGTCGGCGGCCCACTCGAGCTGGTCGTAGTTGTCGGGGGATGCTGCGACAAAGCCTTTGAACTTGATGTGTTTGAGAATATTCAGCCCTTCCGACGTTGAATTCATGCCAACCAGGATTGCGCTGATTGCGGTCTTGCAGCTTGCGTCGACCCACGGCCCCGCACTGATCGGGATATGGGGTGTCGTGCCGGTGACGGCAACGACACGCATGCTGTCCCGTACCTCGGCACCGGCGGCCTGGAATGGCGGCATCATCAGCGCGGAGGCATCTGTCACGCCATAGTATGACGATAACAGTGAGGCGTTATGGGTAGGTGTGCTCACCAGGGTCAGGTCGGTGTCGGGGTTTATGCCGTTCTCGAGCAGGTGTCTTCTGATCAGCAGTGTCGCCAGTGCCAGGGGGTGTGTGGTAGCCAGCTTGCGGTTTCTCAGGTCGCTGACGGTGTGGACCGGCCCGCTCGCTGGCGCAACAATGATTGCCGGCATGCCGGGAGAATCGACACTGGCCAGCAACTGATACCCTGCCCTGCGTCTTGCCTGGTAGAAGAAATGCGGTGCTGTAAACAGCAGGTCATAGCGCCGCTCGGCATTGGTGCGCCGAATGAATTCAGTAAAGTCCGGTGCCGTCTCGATATAAATCTCCGTATCAAGTTGCATGGAGAGATAGTTCACCAGCGGAGCAAAGCGCGCTACCAGTTTCTCGGCACTGACGAGCGGCAGAAAGCCGAACACCAGTGGTTTTCCGGAATGGCAACCGGACTTGCCAGGGGCAGCTTCGGCAGACAGCGCACCAGCCTGCAGAAAACCGCAAACAATCAATACCAGGGCTTTCAGTGCGCTGTGTCGCATGCGCTACAGGTATGTGCGCAGCACTTCCGCCAGCTGCTGCTGGACCTGATCCAGCGGGACGCTCGCGTCAATGACCCGGTAGCGCTGCTTATGCCTGTCGTGCCATATCCAGGTAACACTGTCGGACCCTGGTAAAGAACTCGACCTGCTCCTGCTCGAAACGATCCGGTGCATTCCGTTACTGGCGCGTGCCAGACCGATTTCCACCGGCACATCCAGCAGCAAGGTCAGGTCGGGACGAAAATCACCCTGTATCCACTCTTCCAGGCGGGCAATTTTCGCCATATCGATACCGCGGCCGCCGCCCTGGTATGCGTAGGTCGCGTCGGTAAAGCGGTCACACAGGACCCAGCGCCCCGCTTCGAGTGCCGGCCAGATGACCCTGGCAAGATGCTCGGCACGTGCCGCGAACATCAGCTGCAGTTCACAGTTCGAATCCATGCCGGTATATAGCCGGATCCAGTAACAGCTTGCGAATGGCCTCCCCGACCACGGTGCCGCCCGGTTCCCGGGTCAGGAGCACATCCTTTCCCGCCTGGCCGAGCAGCGTGTTGAAGAAATCGATATTGGTGGTTTTACCAACACCCTCGATACCCTCGATGGTGATAAACCTGCCGTTCATGGTGTCGATTCCCGGTTGGGGAGTTTAATCCCGCGCTTGCCTTTCTGGAATTTATCCACAGCCAGGTTATGTTCCTGCAACGTGCTGGAAAAATAATGACTGCCATCGCCTTGCGCAACAAAATACAGGCTGCTGCCCGCCGCGGGATGCAGTGCCGCACGAATCGCGTCCGCTCCCGGCATGGCGATAGGCGTGGGCGGCAAGCCATGGCGCGTGTAGGTATTGTACGGTGTATCGGTGCGCAGGTCGCGCAGGCGCAGGTTGCCGTCAAATGCCTCACCGATACCATAAATAACAGTCGGATCCGTTTGCAAGCGCATATTTTTCTGCAGACCGCCGGATAAATACACCGGCAATGGCCGGGCCGTTCGAAGGCCACGCCGGTTTCCTTCTCGATAATCGATGCGAGCACCAGCGCCTCATCCGGGTTGCCAGCGGCAATCCTTCTGCCCGTTCTTCCCATTCCGCCGCCAGTAGCTGACTCATGGCCTGGTAGGCGCGCGCCAGGAACTGCAGATCCGTGGTGCCCCGCGGGAAAACGATAGGTATCCGGAAGAAACCGGCCTTCCGGGTGAACTCCCGGATAACCCAGTCTGGTCATGATTTCCGCATCAGTGAGGCTTCCCAGTGTGACGGTGATCTCCGGGTGTGCCCGGATACGCTGCAGCATTTCGCGAAACGTCTGTCCCTCGATCAAGGTCAGTTGATGCTGGATGACCTTGCCCTGCACCATCAATTCGAGCAGCGTACGGGGTGTCATTTCCCGCGCGCAGCGTATATTCACCGGCCTGCAGTCGACGCGCAACATCCAGTTCACGCCCGTGCAGGATCAGAAATCGCGGGTGCTCGATAATGCCTTTCTTTTCCAGGTCGTATGCGAGCTGATTGAGCGAGGTGCCGGTCCCGACTGCATAAGTCAGATTCGTCGTCCGGGAGGTGCAGCCCGGAATGCAAGAAAGTTGTTGTAGCGGCTCATGGTGACAGCCACTGCGGCAAGCGCCAGCAGCACGAACAGAATAAATAACACGGACAGACGCCGCTTCCAGCTGGATCCGACTAATATTTTGTTAGTCATTCTGTTGCAGCCTACACACGCCAGGTGCCGTTTACTTCCGTGTGTGCCTGCCAGCAGTCCGCTGCAATCTGATTGTCACCGGCCCTTTCCGGTATCTGCGTCCGGCGATATCGACCACCGGCCAGATTCCGATCAGGCTGTTGGTCAGAAAGATCTCATCCGCCCCGGCCAGTTCGGCGGCACCGATGTTGCGGACAGTGACTTCAAGACCCTGCGGCAGAAGCCAGCTCGAGAATCACACTGCGCATAACACCGGCGACACCGCAGACTGAAAGATCCGGCGTATAAATACACCGGTCGCGGACGAGAAACAGATTACTCATGGTGCCTTCGATCAGGTTGTTTTCCCTGTCCGTCATCAGGCCCTCCATAACTCCGCTGTCATCCCACTCATTGCGCGCGAGCACCTGCTCCAGGCGATTCAGATGCTTGATACCGGCGAGGACCGGATTGCGTCCCAGTCGGGTATTGCACATCCTGACTGCGACACCGTTTTCCGGCGCAGCTGTCGGCGTAGGACGGCCACGGGTGTAGCTGCAATATCCGGACCGGTGCACAGACGTCCGGCATCCGGTAGCCACGTCCGCCGGAACCGCGGGTCACGATCAGTTTGAGTACACCTTCTCCGATATTGTCAGTCAGCTCACCGGCTTCGTCTTGCGATCAGCTGCATCGTCAACCGGCGGGATACCCAGGCGATCACAGCCGGCACGCAGACGCATGATATGGCGTGACCAGTACCGCGGCCGGCCCTGCTCTGACAGCGATTGTCTCAAATACGCCGTCACCATACAGCAGCCCCCGATCGAGAGATCTGCAGCTTGTCCGTATACCGGCCATTTACCAGGGCGGGTTGTAAAACATTCTGTCGTCATCCCGTTACGTCCGTGAACCGCCGCGCGCCGCGCACGCACGCGGACAGGAACCGGGATTCGCGACACCAGCCTAGACATCCGTCACGCCGAGGGCATGTAACAGGCCGCGCGCCTTGGCGCGGGTCTCGGCGAGTTCGGCCGCGGCCACGGAATCGGTAACGATGCCGGCTCCGGCGCGGAACTGGACGCGATTTCCCGAGCAGGTCATGCTGCGTATCAGTATATTCAGATCCATACTGCCATCAAGATTGATGTAACCCATCGATCCGGTATAGGCGCCGCGCGCCTCCTGTTCAAGTTCGGCGATGATCTCCATGCAGCGCACCTTGGGACAGCCGGTGATGGTACCGCCCGGAAAAACCGCGCGGATCACCTCTCCCGGGAGTGATACTATCACGCAGTTGTCCGCGCACGTTCGAGACGATGTGGTGCACATGCGCATAGGATTCCAGCACCATCAGCTCATTAACCGCGATAGAACCCGGCACACAGATTCGTCCGAGGTCATTCCGCTCCAGGTCAATCAGCATGATATGTTCAGCCTGCTCCTTCGGGTGCGCGAGCAACTCCCTTGAATGTGCCCTGTCGGCGGCGGCAGCAGCGCTTCTGGGGCGGGTGCCGGCAATCGGCCGGGTTTCAACGTGGCGGCCACGGACACTGACCAGACGTTCCGGTGATGAACTGATAATCGCGGCCTCCGGGCAGGCTGATCAGGCCGCTGAACGGTGACGGGTTGTGAATCCCGAGATTGCGGTACAGGGCGACTCTGTCGACAGCTTCCCGATAATGGATGTCCCAGCGTCTTGACAGATTGACCTGGAAGACATCGCCCTCGCGAATATAGGTATGGATGCGGGCAATGGCATCCAGATAGCCCTGTGCCGGTGCTTCATCGACAGCTGTAATTTCCGGCACCGGCACAGCATCCGGTGCGGCTGCGGACAGAGCGGCGATATCGGTCTCGATTTGTTGCACCCGGGCCGCCTGGTCCGGTTCGCTGACGATGGCCGTTGTTCCATCCCGGTGGTCAAATACGATTGCACAGGTGAATCGTGTTGCCATGGCAACGGGCAGTTCAGTAGCGGGTGGCGGCAACAGCAGGCGCGGTTCAATCTGGCCCGCCATTTCATAGCCGAGATAAACAAACCAGCCGCCGGTGAACGGCAAGTCCGCGTGCGGTTCCTGCCGGTTTCCGGCCTGGTCCCACCAGCGATCGAAACATTCGAGGAAATCATTTGATTGCGCGGTGACATTGCCAGGGCTATACAGACTGCCTGTACTGTCAAGCATCAGGGACTCACCCGGAAATGCAAACAGGATGTCATACCGGCCGTGGGCCGTGCTCTGTAATAAATGCGGGTAGCGCTGCGGATAAGCCTGATGCAGCTCGATCAGGTTAGCTTCGAGCGGGATCGTACGGAGAGCGGGCGTAAGTTCACCGGGATTCCGCCCTTGCCCGCAGGGCATGCATCCATATCAATCGGAACGGCGCAGAATCAATGTGCCATTGGTACCGCCAAAACCAAACGAGTTTGATATGGCCGTGGTAATTTTCATGTCACGGGCGGTATGCGGCACATAGTCAAGATCGCAATCCGTGTCGGGATTATCGAGGTTGATAGTCGGTGGCGCGACCTGGTCACGCAAGGCCAGCGCGGTGAATACCGCTTCTACGCCACCGGCGGCACCCAGCAGGTGACCGGTCATGGACTTTGGTCGAACTGATCGCAACCTGATACGCGCCGGCGCCGAATACCTGCTTGACCGCCATCGTTTCGGCAAGGTCGCCCGCCGGTGTCGAAGTGCCATGGGCATTGATGTAGTCCACATCATCCGGATTGATCCCGGCATCCGCCAGCGCGATTTGCATGCAGCGGGCCGCCCCTCACCGCCTGCTGACGGCTGCGTCATATGATAGGCATCGCCGCTCATGCCAAACCCGGTCAGTTCGGCATAAATATCCGCACCGCGCGCCTGTCGCCTGCTCATATTCCTCGAGCACCAGGATCCCTGCACCGTCACTGAGAACAAATCCGTCCCGGTCCCTGTCCCAGGGCCTGCTGGCCGCTTCCGGATTATCATTCCGGGTGGAAAGCGCCCGTGCGGCGGCGAAACCGCCGACGCCGGTCGGACAGGTAGTCATCTCCGCGCCACCGGCGATCATAATGTCCGCATCGCCGTAGGCGATGGTACGCGCTGCAATGCCGATGTTATGCGTTGATGTCGTGCACGCCGTCACAATCGCGATATTCGGGCCTTTCATTCCATACATGATGGAGAGATTCCCCGCGATCATGTTGATGATATTGCCGGGGACGAAGAATGGCGAAATTTTGCGCGGACCGCTGTCAATATAGACCTGGTAGGCATCTTCTATACCGCGCAAGCCGCCAATTCCGGAGCCGATTGCAATACCGGCACGGTCGGCATTTGCAGGAGTGATTTCTATCCCGGAATCTTCAATTGCCTGGCAGGCGGCAGCAATGCCGTAATGGATAAACTCCCCCATACGGCGTGCATCTTTTCGGGGAATGTATTCAGAAACATCGAAGTCCCTGATTTCTCCGGCAAAGCGTACCGGGAAATCAGAGGCGTCAAAATTCGTGATGGGGCGAATACCGCTTTTGCCAGCGAGTATATTCTCCCATGCCTGTTTAATACTGTTTCCGACGGGTGAAATAATACCGAGGCCGGTTATTGCAACACGCCTTCTGGACAAAGCCTTGCTCCTGGAAGCTCCGCACGGTCAACTGTGTAATGAAACTAAAAGGCCGCACCTGCCAATATTGAAGGTGCGGCCCGTCAGGCAGGAATGACTAACCCAGATTGGCGTTTACGTAATCGATAGCTTGTTGGACAGTGGTGATCTTTTCCGCTTCTTCATCCGGAATCTCGCACTCGAATTCCTCTTCCAGCGCCATGACCAGCTCGACAGTATCCAGAGAATCTGCGCCAAGGTCATCGACAAAAGAAGCACTGTTGGAAACTTCATCTTCCTTTACGCCCAATTGCTCGATAACAATCTTTTTGACGCGTTCATCTATATTGCTCATTCGGGTTATCCCTCTGTGTTTTGAAAAAGCAGCTGCAGCTGCGCGAGTATTGTAGTGAATGCTTGCCGGAAGATACAAGCGCAGCCGGGCGCAGTGTGCACCGGGGTAATTGTTTGTCATTCCATGGCGCAATAACGGCGGCGTAACAATTAATTATAAATATATATATATCAGTAAGTTATAATGTTTATGTGAAGTATATTAAAGCCTGTGGCGCCACCCTGCCGAAAAGTGGTCAGCTCATATACATACCGC
Organism: uncultured Gammaproteobacteria bacterium; assembly: GCA_963768415.1. Classification (GTDB taxonomy): domain Bacteria; phylum Pseudomonadota; class Gammaproteobacteria; order UBA9214; family UBA9214; genus CAVYHX01. The sequence goes on along the minus strand of CAVYHX010000041.1, from coordinate 21,753 downwards.
CATTCACATGGATGGTTTCGCCGGTAATATAAGCAGCATCTGCCGAGGCCAGGAAACATACAGCATGCGCGATATCGGTTACGTCGCCCAGGCGCCCGAGTGCAATCTGTTCGAGTAGCGCCTTGCGCTGCTCATCCGGCAACGCCCGTGTCATATCGGTATCGATAAATCCGGGGGCGACGGCATTGACCGTAATGCCGCGCGAACCTACTTCGCGTGCAAGCGACTTGGTGAATCCAATGACGCCCGCCTTGGTGGCTGCATAGTTGGCCTGTCCCGGGTTCCCGGTTGCTCCGATGACGGATGTGATGGTGATGATACGGCCGTGCTTTCCCTTCATCATGCCACGCAGACATGCCTTGCTCATTCTGAACGCCGAAGTCAGGTTCGTATCGATTACCTCGTTCCATTCATCTTCTTTCATGCGCATCAACAGATTATCGCGCGTTATCCCTGCGTTGTTCACCAGTACGGTTGGCGCGCCGAATTCTTCCTGTACGGACTTCATAAATGCAGTAATTGACTCCGGACTGGTGACATCCAGCACCTTGCCCGCGCCCCTGGTTCCAGACGTGGCCAGGTAATCAGTGATCGACCGGGCACCCTTCATCGGTGGTCGCCGTGCCGATGACTGTCGCCCCCCTGTCGCCGAGCAGTTGCGCGATGGCTTTCCCAATGCCACGGCTTGCACCGGTTACCAGCGCTATCTCTTCGCTTAATGACATAAATCGATCCCCATAATGCGGCTGCCTTATTCAGCCAGCGCCGTGGCCAGTGTTGCCGCATCGAAAACCGGCATAGCCGTAATTGACTTGTCGATACGCTTGCACAATCCCGCCAGTACCTTCCCCGGCCCTGCTTCAACAATCCGGGTTATCCCCTGCTCGCGCATGGCATGCACGGTACTGACCCACTGAACCGGGCAGTAGAGTTGCCTGGCCAGGTTCTCGCGGATAATGCCGGGTTTTTCATGAACACCGGCATCGACATTCTGTATCACCTGAATCCCGGGCGGGTTGATTGTGGTTTGTTCCAGCCGGATGGCGAATTGTTCCGCGGCAGGTTTCATTAGTTCGCAATGAGACGGGACACTGACAGGCAACTGCACCGCCCGTTTCGCGCCAGCTTCCCTGGCTGCAGTAACTGCACGTTCTACTGCTGCGCGGTGACCGGCAATCACGACCTGTCCGGGCGAGTTGAAATTAACCGGTGAGACAACCTCATCCCCTGCGGCTTGCCGGCATACCGTGGCAACCGTCTCATCGTCGAGACCGAGAATTGCTGCCATTGCCCCGATACCTGCGGGTACGGCCTGCTGCATGCAACGACCACGTTCTGCAACCAGGCTGACAGCATCGGTGAATTCGAGCGCACCTGCACAGACCAGCGCCGTATACTCACCCAGGCTGTGACCCGCCAGTATTGCGGGAGTGGCCCCGCCGCTTGCCTGCCAGACACGCCAGACGGCGACCCCGGCTGCCAGCATCGCCGGTTGGGTGCGGTCGGTTTGATTCAATGCGTCTTCCGGTCCATCCTGTACCAGTTGCCAGAGGTCATATCCCAGCACCTCACCGGCCTGGGCAAAGGTTTCCGTGACCTGGCCGCTGGTCCCGGCTAGTGCGGACAGCATACCTGTGGACTGCGACCCCTGCCCCGGGAACACCATGCCCAGTGCTGGATCTGTGTTATGTGGTCGGCTCATCGGGTTTCAGTATCTGAGCAGCGCGGAACCCCAGGTAAATCCACCACCGAAGGCTTCCAGCAGCAGGGTTTCACCGCGCTTGATCCGGCCGTCGCGCACGGCTTCATCCAGCGCCAGCGGCACGGATGCAGCCGAGGTATTGCCATGCTTGTCTACCGTCACTACTACACGATCCATGGACATCTTCAGTTTCTTGGCCGTGGCCTGAATAATGCGAATATTCGCCTGGTGCGGTATCAACCAGTCGACATCCGATTTTTTCAGGTTATTTGCCGCCAGTGTCTCGTCCACGATGCGACCCAGCGTATTGACTGCCATCTTGAACACTTCATTGCCCTGCATTTGTATATATGCCTGACCTGCCTGTACCTTGTCGTAACCCGAGGAAATACCGGCCGGGACTGTCAGCAGGTGTTCATAACTGCCATCAGCGTGCAGATGGGTGGATAGAATGCCCGGTTCATCACTCGCTTCCAGTATGACTGCCCCGGCACCGTCACCGAACAGTATGCTGGTACTGCGGTCATTCCAGTCGACGATGCGCGACAGGGTTTCCGTGCCTACCACCAGCGCGCAGCGCGCACTGCCGGTACGAATGAACTTGTCGGCAATACCGAGCGCATAGATAAAACCGGTACAAACCGCCTGGACATCGAAGGCCGCTGTACCATGAATATCGAGGCGTTGCTGCAGCAGGCAGGCGGTGCTGGGAAACACCCGGTCCGGCGTCGTCGTGGCAAGCACAATCAGGTCTATCTGCCGGGGGGTGCGTCCGGCGGCTTCCATCGCCCTGGTGGCCGCGATCTCGGCGAGGTCGCATGCCGTCTCACCGCCCGCAGCAATATGCCGCTTGCAGATACCCGTGCGGTCCCTGATCCATTCATCCGTGGTATCCATGATCTTTTCAAGATCCTTGTTGGTCAGGATCTTTTCCGGCAGGTAACTGCCAGTGCCGGTTATGCGAGAGTATTTCATACTGCCTGCCTGTGTTCGTGATAGGTTTGCAATTTGGCACTGATACGGTCAGGTACCGACTCACGAACCGAAAGGATAGCGACCTTGATGGCATTTGCAAAAGCCATGGTATCCGCACCGCCGTGACTCTTGATAACAATGCCGCGCAAGCCGAGCAGGCTGGCGCCATTGTAAGAGCGTGGATCGATCCGGCGTCTGAATGCCCTGAGAACCGGCATTGCCGCCAGGGCAACAAGTTTGGTCAGCAGGTTCCTGGAAAATTCCCGCCGGATGAATTCAGCTATCATTTTCGCCACCCCTTCACTGCTCTTCAGGGAGACGTTACCGACAAAACCGTCACAGACAATGACATCGAAGTTGCCCATGTAGATATCATCACCCTCTGCATAGCCTGAATAGTTCAATTCGCTTTCTGACAACAACTGTGCGGCCTGTTTGACCTGTTCATTGCCCTTGATCACCTCTTCACCGATGTTCAGCAGGCCGATGCGGGGGTTCTGTTTGCCGTCGACGGCCTCGGCTATTACGGAACCCATTATCGCGAACTGCAGCAGGTGTTCTGCGTCGCAGTCCACATTGGCACCCAGGTCGAGCATCCATGTGTTCGCCTTGACGGAGGGCAGAGTGGTACAGATTGCCGGGCGGTCGATCCCCGGCAGCATCTTGAGTACAAAGCGTGATGTGGCCATCAATGCACCGGTGTTGCCTGCGCTGACACAGGCATTGGCAGTGCCTTCACGGACGAGGTTGATCGCGACCCGCATGGATGAGTCTTTTTTGGTGCGCAGCGCCTGCGCGGGATGTTCATCCATTGCCACCTGCTGGCTGGCATGATGGATCTTCAGGCGGGCGCCGGGTGCGGCTCCGGCCTTGTTGAGGAATTCTGTCAGGACCTGCTCATCACCGACCATGATCATGGTTATATCCTGGTACTGCTCGACAGCGGCAAGCGCAGCAGGGACAACAACTTCAGGCCCAAAATCACCGCCCATTGCATCCAGTGCAATAGTGATGCCAGTGTTCATTTATCGGGTAGTCGGGGTGTTCGCGGCGTGATCGGCTAGCAGAACCAGGAGCCCGTATGGAACTGTAATTCTCCGGACTTCGGCCCTGCTTGCCAAATGAGCAGCATGTTAACCAAGATCTTTATTTATGACCTTGCGTCCGCGGTAAAAACCGTCAGGACTGACATGATGGCGCAGGTGTGTCTCGCCTGTTGTAGATTCAATGGAAAGCGTACTTTCACCCAGTTTGTCGTGTGCGCGTCGCATCCCGCGTTTTGACGGGGTCTTGCGGCTTTTCTGAACGGCCATTTCAGTTACTCCTTCGTATTACTGTTTCTGTTTCAATTGTTCAAGGACAGCAAACGGATTCTCTCTTTGTTCACTTTCCGGTGTTTTGTAATCTGCCAACGGTCCCCGGCATTCATCAGTCGCATTGTGCAAGGACACAATAGGCAATGCCAGCAACACCTCATCCGAGATCACATCTGCCAACAAGGCCGGCTCACCGGTCAATAGCAGTGGTTCGTATCTCTCCGGCAGACGCCTTGCTGACTCCTGATCCGGTACGAGTCCCAGCAGGAATTCCAGATCCAGCGGATAATTCATACTGCCCAGGCAGCGCTGGCATTCCAGTACTGTATTGCCCTGTATTGTTCCGGAAAGATAAAGCGTCCTGTCACGGTCCCTGCCGAACTCCATTTTGACCTGCAATTCGCCCGCGCTGGAAAGCAATGATGGCAACACCCTTTCCAGGCGGCTCAGCTGTATCCGTCCCTGCAGGACCCGCCCTGCCGTGGCGGCTGCCAACAGATCGAGCCGATCTGGCAGATGGTTAATCATAACCGCGAGATATTATCTTCTGCCCTGGCGGGTGTCAAAGAAAAACTCAGGTAAATCGGCAAGTTCCGGGGGATCTGGAACGGCCACAATATTGACACGAGTGTCCTGATTGCGTAATTAGGGCACTGTACCCGCAGAATTTTCACTGACCTCGAGACTATCAGCCAGGACCCCGAACCAGCCTGTGATCCCGTCCCAAGCACCCCCTGAGATTACACTCGCCTCGACATCCCCATATCGAAAGGGGTTATTGGCCCGTCTTGGGCTGGCATTCGACACCGTCGGTCCGCAGGTGGATGAGACCCCGCTGCCGGGTGAAGCCGCATCAGCCCTGGTGCTGCGGTTGTCCGAGGCCAAGGCCCGTGCCGTGGGTACATCACGTCCGGGACTGATCATCGGCTCCGATCAGGTCGCAACTCTGGGGAATGATATTCTCGGGAAACCGGTTACCCATGAGCGCGCCACTGAACAGTTGGCGCTGTTGTCAGGCCGGCGCGTCACCTTTCATACCGGGTTGTGCCTGCTGGATACCAGGACAAATACCGTGCAACTGGAGAGAGTGCCCTTCAGCGTTCAGTTTCGGCGTCTGACGGCTGATCTGATCGAGCGCTATCTGCTGCAAGACCAGCCCTATAATTGCGCCGGCAGTTTCAAATCCGAAGGCCTGGGCATCACCCTGTTTGAGCGCATGGAAGGCGAGGACCCGACTGCGCTGATCGGTTTGCCGCTGATCCGGTTGACAACCATGCTGCGCGCGGTCGGTGTGATCATTCCCTGACAACCGGGCCGGACAACATAAATCGCAGGTTGGGCAAAGCGCAGTGTGCCCAACAAAAAAGTTTGCCCAACCTGCATATTCTGTCTTTCCGCCTTACAGCTAGCGGATACCACCGATGTTGCCACTCACCAGTCCATTCAGGCTTCTGACCATGGCAACACCAATGCGGTCGCTGATACGCTCCAGCAAATCCGGCTCCTTGGTAAAGTCGACGATCTGCTCTACACCGATGACTTCCCGGGCAACGTAAGAGCTGCTGCCCAGGGCATCCACCAGACCCAGCTCCACGCCCTCTTCACCGGACCAGAACAGGCCGCTGAACAGGTCCGGATTTTCATGCAGGCGCTCGCCCCGACCCTCCTTGACGGCGGTAATGAACTGCGCGTGTATCTCGCCCAGCAGTTTGTTTATGTGGTCAACATCTGATTTTTTGGACGGCGAGAATGGATCCAGGACGGCCTTGTTTTCCCCCGAGGTATACAGGCGGCGTTCAACACCCAGTTTTTCCATGCTGCCGACGAAACCGAAGCTGTCCATGCGTACACCGATAGAGCCAACGATACTGGCCTTGTCGACATAGATCTTGTCTGCCGCTGCAGCGACGTAGTAGCCACCCGAGGCGCAGACATCGGTCACGACGGCATATAACGGGGTGTCCTTATGCAACTTCCTGAGACGTTTGATCTCGTTGTAGATATAGCCGGACTGTACGGGACTGCCCCCCGGGGAATTGATGCGCAAAATGACGCCGGCCGTGCCTTTGTCCTTGAAGGCGTCACGCAGACCCTCGATGACCGTGTCCGCATTTGCCTCGGTGGCATCCGAAATGACGCCATTCAGTTCGACCAGCGCGGTGTGCTTTGCGCTCACCTTTCCGACATCGAGCCAGTCTGCCGGCAGGTACGCCAGCATCAGGATGGCGAGATAGATCGCCAGCAGTCCCTTGAAGAAAACACTCCAGCGCCGTGTGCGGCGCTGTTCGTTCACGGCCGCAAAGGCCAGCCGGTTGACGAGGTCATGATGCAGGCCGTCCTGACCACCCAATGCCTGGTCTATTGATTCGAACTCGACTGTTTTTTTGCGGGGTTTGCTGGATGATTCCGTATCCGTCATAGTGTTACCTGTCTGGTTTGTAATAATGACTTTATCAATCGATCATGCGACCGGTAGCTCTCATCCACGCCGGCATTTCCGTGACTCGTTGCAGGCTCGCAAGTGGCGTATGCCGGCTGAGGCGCTCCTCTGTGTGAACGCCGGAACAAACGGCTACTTTACCGGCCCCGGCCTGGGTAGCCATGTCCATATCATACTCGGTATCGCCCACCATAATAGTCTGTTCAGGACTGACATCGAACCTCTCAATCAGATCGAGTAACATTTGCGGGTGGGGTTTTGACGGCGCTTCATCCGCGCAGCGGGTTGCATGGAAATGCCCGGCCAGTCCGGTTTCCTCAAGCACCCGGTTGAGTCCCTTGCGGGACTTGCCAGTGGCAATTCCCAGCAGCAAATCCCGCTCCCTGAAGTCATCAAGCATTGCGCGTACGCCGGCAAACAGGCTGGATCCTTCGGAATTGAACCAGTATTTGCGGTAATGCTGGACAAACGCCAGGTGGAAACGGTCATCCTGCCCCGGTACCAGGGTGTCGATTGCCTCTTTCAAACCGAGACCAATTACATCCTTGACGGTTTCATCATCCATGGGTTCAATCTGCAGGTCGGCAAGCGCGGCATGCAGGCAGGAGACAATCTGTGCCTCTGAATCCATCAGGGTTCCATCCCAGTCAAACACAATAAAGCGAACTTCACTGGACATGGTGACTCGCGCCCCGGTCAACAGATACTATTTCTGCCTGGTACATCTTCACGCCTCCAGTTGATCAAGAACATACTTCAGATCCCTATCCAGGGGGGCACTGACGGTAATGACCTGTTCATCTGCCGTGTCCATAAACTCGAGCAGATGTGCATGCAGAAACAGGCGGCGCAGACCGCGGCTACGCAGTTCGCGATTACAGGCCGGATCACCGTATTTTTCATCGCCGGCCAGCGGATGACCCATGTGCAGGGCGTGGACCCGAATCTGGTGGGTTCGACCGGTCTTGAGTGTCGCCTCCACCAGCGTGGCCCCGGGATAGTGGCTGACCGGTGTGAATATTGTAATGGCCTGCTTGCCGGAGCTGTCAACCGTAACCATGCGTTCTCCACCGCGTACACTGTGTTTGCGCAGCGGCGCATCCACGATGCGTTTCCCCCCGGACCAGGTGCCCGTAACCAGGGCCAGGTATTTTTTTACCACCTGGTTATGACGTAATTGCTCATGAAAAATGCGCAGGAAACTGCGGCGTTTTGCAATAACGAGACATCCGGAAGTTTCCCGATCCAGCCGGTGCGCCAGTTCCAGAAACGGCGCCTGCGGCCGCTCGGCACGCAGTGCCTCAATGATACCGTAACTGAGGCCACTGCCACCGTGTACCGCGACCCCGGACGGCTTGTTCAGCACCAGGACCCGACTGTTTTCGAACAGGATGCAGTTCGCCAGATTCAGACGGCGACCGGCCGTTGCCGGTACCGGCGTTTCGGCGGCAATGCGGACCGGCGGGATACGTACCGAATCTCCAGCCTGGATTTTATACTGCGGCTGTACCCGTCCACTGTTCACCCGTACCTCACCGCGCCTGAGGATCCTGTAGATCCGGCTTTTGGGGACACCTTTCAAATGACGCGCCAGAAAATTGTCAATCCGTTGCCCGGCATCTTCGTCGGTTACGTCGATATGCCGCACGGCCGGACGGTCATTTTGCGGTGATTGGTCCATGTTGATGTTTCTGATTGATATTAAGAGAGGAATTGTAACGTTAATCAGGGCGGATCAAGCACTGCCTGGTTTGCGGGTACAGGTCAAGATTGTTATAGTGCGCGCTGGGTTGACCTATATAACAGGCACACGGCCTCGACAGGGCGGCCCGTAAAGACCTTTTTTCCCGCTGGAGATTCTGGTTCCATAGAGTTCTGCAATCTTCAGTATTTTCAGCGATATGCTGTAAACATTGTGACATTTTTCAGGTTAACAACAAACGCTCCCATGTCTCTCGCTCAGTACATCTTGTCAGCAGCATACACCTGTCTTGTTTATTTGACAGGCGGCGCGGCATCGGCAAGCTGGCAGTGTCCGCCCCTGCGGACACGTCAATCCTGTTGCGCGAAGGGCCGGGTCGAGCGATCGAGAGACATAAAACATGAAAAGGATGCTAATAAATACAACGCAACCCGAAGAGTTGCGGGTGGCTATGGTCGATGGCCAGAAGCTTTACGATCTTGATATCGAGGTACCCTCACGGGAACAGAAAAAATCCAACGTATACAAGGGTAAAATAACCCGCATCGAGCCCAGTCTCGAAGCGGCCTTTGTCGAGTACGGTGGTGGCCGCCACGGCTTTCTGCCGTTAAAGGAAATCGCACGCAGTTATTTCGGCGAATCTGCCAGGGAATCCGGCGGGCGCCAGAGTATCAAGGACGCCCTCTCCGAAGGCCAGGAACTGATAGTCCAGGTCGAGAAGGATGAACGGGGAACCAAGGGTGCCGCCCTCACCACCTTCGCCAGTCTTGCAGGACGCTACCTTGTCCTGATGCCCAATAATCCGCGTGCCGGCGGCGTATCCCGGCGTATCCAGGGCGATGATCGAAACTTCGTGCGCGATGCCATGAGCGCCCTGAATATTCCGGAAGGGATGGGCGTGATCGTGCGCACTGCCGGTGTCGGCAGGAATACCGAAGACCTTCAATGGGATCTCGATTACCTGGTACACCTCTGGGAAGTGATTAAAACGGCTGCCGAGGAAAAACCGTCTCCCTTTCTGATCTACCAGGAAAGTAACGTCATCATCCGTGCGCTGCGTGACTATCTGCGCAGCGATGTTACCGAAATCCTGATCGACAGCGAGGAAGCGTATCAAACGGCCCATGAATTCATGCAGCAGGTGATGCCCCACAACCTGGGCAAGCTGAAGCTCTACCAGGAGAGCGTCCCTCTCTTCAATCGCTTTCAGATCGAAACGCAGATCGAATCGGCATTCCAGCGTGAAGTGTCCCTGCCAGCAGGTGGTGCCATCGTCATCGATCACACCGAGGCGCTGATTTCAATCGACATTAACTCTGCTCGCGCCACCAAGGGCAGCGATATTGAAGAGACTGCTCTAAATACCAATCTGGAGGCAGCAGATGAAATTGCCCGGCAGCTGCGTATCCGTGATCTGGGCGGCCTGGTAGTTATTGATTTCATTGATATGCAGCCTGCACGCAACCTGCGTGAAGTCGAAAACCGCTTGCGCGATGCACTCAAGATGGACCGCGCACGGGTTCAGGTGGGCAGGATATCCCGATTCGGGCTGCTGGAGATGTCCAGGCAACGCCTGCGGCCGTCGCTGGGAGAGTCCAGCCAGGTCGTGTGCCCGCGTTGTACCGGCCAGGGCACAGTCCGTGGCGTCGAGTCACTGTCACTGTCCGTGTTAAGGCTCATTGAGGAAGAGATCATGAAGGACAACACCCTGCGTGTTGTCGCCCGGGTACCGGTTGATGTCGGCACCTACCTCCTCAATGAAAAACGTGAATTACTGGTGGAGCTCGAATCCCGCCACAGTAAATCAGTCATGCTGATCCCCTCGCCAGCACTGGAAACACCGAGTTATGACGTGCAGCGCATTCGCAAGGATGATTCCCTGGACGAGCGCGTGGAACCCAGTTACCAGCTGGCACGGGAAATCGTCGAACCGGAGGTGATTGCGGCGTCTGCAGCAGATAAACCAAGCCCCGAAATTCCTGCAGTCAGGTCGGTCGCCCCGGCAACCCCGGCGCCGGAGCAGCAGGCACCTGCGCCGCGTGCCGAGAAAAAGAAACCCGGGCTTTTTCGGCGTTTGTTTGCCGCCCTCTTCGGTACTGCCGATGTGGCCAAACCGGCAACGCGGGCATCGGCGGCCAAACGGCGCCCTCAACAAAGCCGCAGTCGGGCTGGCAATACCGGCCGCAGCACTGAGCGCGGCAAGCAGACGCAGAATGCCCGGCGTAGCAACAGCCGCCAGACTGGCGAGCGGACGAACCGTCAAGGTAAACCCGCCGCCCGCAGAACGCGGCCAAAACAAGGCCAGCCAGAAGGCCAGTCTGCTGTTACCCAGACATCACCGGCCCGGCCGAATGAGAAGCGGGTCACGGAGGAGTCTGAAGGCAGCCAGCAACAAAACCGCCAGAGTCGCAGTTCGCGCCGGGGGCGCCGGGGCGGCAGGCGCCGGGGACGAAGTTCGGCCAACCAGGGTGAGCAGCAAAACGCGGAAACCACGACGGCCAGCGATAATTCCGGGTCAGCAGGGCGCCAGCCACGGGATGTCCATGTGAACAAGCCGGAAGCAACACCAGTACAAAAGCCGGCCATTCAGGCTGCTGGAGATTCGCGACCAGCATCTGCCAATCAGGCTTCGCCACAGCAAAAACAGGATTTCGACACGCCGGCAACTACGGGTACTCCGGGTGGAGGTGCCAGCAAGCCACCAGTCGGTGCCGCTGTTGATGCCGTTAAGCCGCGTACAGAAAATGTGCCGCCCGCCGGTACTGCGGTTGACGCGGTTAAACCGCGTTCACAAAATGTACCGTCTGCCGGTGCTGCGGTTGATGCGGTTAAACCGTCTGCCGGTGCTGCGGTTGATGCGGCCAAGCCGTCTGCCGGTGCTGCGGTTGATGCAGTTAAGCCACCCGCCGGTACTGCGGTTGATGCAGTTAAGCCGCCTGTAGAGAAACTGTCGCAGGAATAAAATCTGTACTCAGATATCGTGCTGCTGGCGGATTTCCGCCAGCAGCCGCAGTGATGCGATTTCAATCAGGTCCAGCACCCTTTCAAAGCCGGTCGCACCCCCGTAATAAGGATCCGGCACCTCCTGTTCCTCCAGATCCGGCGCGTAATCCAGCAGCAGTTTTACCTTGTACTCGTGTTCCTCTGGACAGATAGACCGCATGTCATCGTAATTGCTGCGGTCCATCGCCAGCAGATAGTGAAACACCATGAAGTCTTTTTCGTGCAGGCGGCGCGCACGTTGCGTGCTCAGATCGATTCCACGTTTATGCGCAGCATTTGCAGCGCGTTTATCCGGTTGCTCGCCTATGTGGTAGGCGTGTGTGCCTGCCGAATCTACTGATATAAATGAATCAAGTCCCGCTGCCGCGACCTGCTGCTCGAAAACGCCCTGTGCGGTAGGAGATCTGCAGATATTGCCCATGCACACAAACAGCACGGATATAGTTTGATCATTCTTCATGTCTTGCCGACTTCCCTTGATAAATCGATACTCGGAAAAAATATATGTAAGTCCTGGTTGCCTGGTGTCTGGACCATTCGATCCGGTCGTCGCATTGTATACATACGGATTCAGTTCATCAGTCTTGCAATAATTTCAAGGTCTGCCTCGGTATCTACACCCTGCCCGGGCATTTCCGCCGCAATACCCACATGAATCTTTATACCGTGCCATAAAATACGCAGTTGCTCCAGCTTCTCGATGCCTTCCAGTGGTGCCGGTTTCAATTGACTGTAGTGCTGCAGGAAACCGGCGCGGTAGGCGTACAGTCCGATATGCCGCAGCCCCGGCGCACTCTCTTCTCCCGGATCACGCTGCCATGGAATGGAAGCGCGACTGAAATACAGGGCATTACCAGCGCAATCCAGTACCACCTTGACAAGGTCCGGATTGGACATGTCCGCGGTGTTATCCACGGGATGAGCCAGTGTGGCTACTTCTGTGCCAGGTCGCTCTGCCAGATCTCCAGCAACCTGGTCGATCAGTCCGGGGGGCATCATGGGTTCATCGCCCTGTAGATTGACGACAATTGTGGAGCTGTTCCAGTTGCATGCCTGCACCACTTCTGCCAGTCGGTCGGTACCGGAAGTGTGTTCGGGAGACGTCATGCAGACCCTGGCACCAAATGCAGCGGCCGCCGCCTCGATGCGCTCGTCATCCGTCGCTACTATTACTTCATTTGCTCCACTGGACTGTGCGCGCTCATAGACGTGCTGCAGCATGGGGCGCCCGGCAATATTGCGTAGTGGCTTGCCGGGCAAGCGCGTGGAGGCGTAGCGCGCCGGTATGACTATTTTGAAAGGTGATCGCTCCATACTACAATACCGCGTCCTCTATACTTCCTCATCCGCCGGCAGCTCCCGGGCTTCGTCAACCAGCATGACCGGAATATCATCCCTGATCGGAAAAGCAAGACGGTCGAGCTTGCAAACAAGCTCATTTTCTTCCTTGCGATAGACCAGTGCGCCTTTGCATATCGGACAGGCGAGTATATCGAGCAGTTTTTTATCCATCTTTATTCCCTTTGGCTGAATGTTGACCTGTAGTACCCCGCTGCTCGAGCAGATCGAGCAGGCGGGAGCCAAATGCCGGTGTCAGGTCTATGTTAACAGGCACGTACCATAGATTGTCGCCTGCCAGCTTGCGGCATTTAACCGCATCTTTAGCGGTCATCATAACCGGCAGACCGTCATTGAAGTCAATATCCTGCTGTCGAAAAACATGATGATCCGGGAACGGGTGTGACACAACCTGCAGGCCTGCCTGACGCAGTGCAGTAAAAAACCGTTCGGGGTTGCCGGTCCCGGCAATTGCATGTACAGCGTCCCCGCGGAATGTCGTTAAGTCACGCTCGTTGTTGACATTATTCAGTTTGCGCGCCTGAAACACCTGTAACTGCATTTTGAATTCATCATCACCTGAACCACCATTGACCACGACGAGGTCCACTTCCCCGAGACGTGACAACGGTTCACGCAGTGGACCGGCCGGGAGCAAGCGGCCGTTACCAAAGCGGCGGGTCCCGTCGATAACGGCCACTTCAATATCCCGGCCCAGTGCGTAGTGCTGCAGGCCATCATCACTCAGGATCAGGTTGCATGCAGCGTCCTCAATCACCGCACGGGCGGCTGCCACCCGGTCCGGCCCAACCGCGATCGGGCAACGGGTCTGGCCGGCGAGCATTACCGCTTCATCCCCCACCATGGCCGGATCGCTGTCGGGTTGTACCAGCTGCGGCCAGGTTCCGGCCTTGCCACGATAACCACGCGCGACAATTCCCGGTCTGAACCCCGCCTTGCGCACGTAGTCTGCAAGCCAGGCAATCAGGGGTGTTTTCCCGGTCCCGCCAACCGTCAAATTTCCCACCACGATTACCGGCACAGGCAAGCGGTAACTGGGTAACAACCCGGCCCGGTAAGCCAGTCGGCGCAGACCTGTTAACACGCGAAAGAGCATGGAAACGGGTGTCAGCAGGATCAGCCAGGGTGCATTTGTATACCAGCTGTTTTCCAGGCGTGTCACCCGCCCTGTCCCGGTCCGGTGACCGCCATTGTGCTAGTTTTCCTTAATCTTCGACGTTGCCAGCGATATCCGGGTCAGGCCCAGCTGACTGGTCGCGTCCAGCGCGCGTACGACTGCCTGGTGGGGCGTATTGGCATCCGCGCGAATAATCACCGGCAGCTCGATGTTACTCCCCAGCGTCTTGCTGATAGCCGCCTTGAGGGTTTTCAGTTCGGTATTTACAACCTGCTCGTCGCCGATGAAATAGCGTCCCTGACTGTCGATTATAATTTCCATGGAATCATCTTGCGTAGCGGCGGGCTCGGCTGATGCTTCCGGGAGTTCGATCTGTATACGGGACTGGTGCTCAAACGTGGTCGAAACCATAAAGAAAATCAGCAGCAGAAACACCACATCAATCAATGGTGTCAGATTGATATCTGGCTCGTCCTGGTCAACTGGTTGCAGATTCATCTGTCAGCGCTCCTCATCAATTGCATGATCACGTTCACCATGCATGATTTCGACCATTTTCAGGGCTTCCTGCTCCATCCTGATGACCAGCATCCGGGTGCGCCCCCTGAAGTAGCGATAGAACATCAGTGTCGGTATGGCGACTGACATGCCCGCGGCGGTGGTAATCAATGCCTCGGAGATACCGCCAGCCAATGCGCCCGGATTGCCCACGCCCTGGGTGGTGATGGCCGCGAAGACCTTGATCATCCCGATAACAGTTCCAAGAAGGCCCAGCAGCGGGGTGATCGCAGAGATAGTTCCCAGTGTGTTGAGATAACGCTCCAGTTCATGCACCACGTGGCGCCCGGTATCCTCGATGCCCTCCTTCATAATCTCACGGCTGTGGTGGCGGTTCAGAATACCCGCCGCCAGAATGCAACCCAGTGGAGAGCTGGCTTGCAGATCCTTCAGATTCTCCGTGTTCAGTTGGCTGACTTTTTCCCAGCGCCAGACCTGTGCGACCAGATGTTTGGGCAGAACGCGCCGCATCTGCAATGACCACAGGCGTTCCACAATAATCGCCAGCGCTATAACCGAACACGCTATGATTGGCAGCATCAGCCAGCCGCCCGCTTTCACCAGTTCCAGCACGTGAGCACCATCCTTTGTCGATGTGGAAATCAGTAACCGGGGCAAATCATACTGTATTTGTGTCGGCAGCCAAACAGGGGATTCTCCAGCGCTCAACCGGAATCCCAATAGTGGCGTGAAACAGATCTTTCCAGGGTGATTTCCGGCGCATCAGACCCTGGCAGCAGCTTCACGGTGATGGCGCCGTCCGCGCCGGTCTGGTACAGATCAGCACCTGTTTCTTCATAGCGCCTCACGACAGCCGGCCTGGGAAGCCGGTAGCGATTCCTGTAGCCGGCGGAAATGAGCGCGATCCGGGGGTGTACGGCCTGTACGAATGCAGGAGTTGACGATGTCAGGCTGCCGTGGTGCGGGACCACCAGCAGTGTTGCCGAAAGTTTCTGGCCGTCCTGTACCAGCGCCAGTTCGGATGACCGTTCAATGTCACCTGCCAGCAGGACCCCCTGACCATCCACGGTCTCGATGCGTATGACACAGGACCTGTCATTGCCGCTTTGGGTGGTGCCAGGCCCGGGATGCAGTATGGAAAAATAAACATTGTCCCAGTGCCAGCGATCACCGCGCTTGCATGCGGTTGCCTCGATATCGTGCAGGGATTCCAGCACCCCGCTGCTGACTTTCCTGACAGGAAAGGCGTCAAGCACTGACGCCACACCGCCAATGTGGTCATTGTCCCCGTGACTGACGACCAGGAGATCCAGCTGTTTGATGCCCTCGTGGCGCAGGTACGGGACAACCACTGCTGCGCCGGTATCAAACGTCGGGCTGTAGCGCGGTCCGGCATCATAGACCAGGGTGCGGTTTGCGGTCCGGATCACCGTCGCCAGGCCCTGCCCGACATCGAGCAAAGTCAACCATACCTCCCCGACTCGCGGCGTCGCCGGTTTGACGACCAGCAACGGCGCACATAGCAGTAATCCTGACCAGCGCCCCGGCATTCCGCGTGGCATGAACAGGATGGCCATGCCCGCGACAGCCGGGAGCAGCGTCCAGGCAACAGGTTTGTGTTGTTGCCAAAGTGCATACTCCGGGCTTGCCAGCCACTCGAGATACGGCCAGATCCAATCCAGCAGGTATGCAGATACCAGCAGCAGGGTTGCACCGCCTGTCTCTGTGAGTGTGTACAGCAATCCTCCCAGCAGGGCCACGGGTACCACCAGCATGCCAACCCAGGGGACGGCAATGAAATTGGCCAGCGGCGCTATTATCGAGGCCTGCTGAAAAAAGACCAGTAACAGCGGTAGCATGGTGACTGCAAGCACTATGTGCATGACAACCCATTTACCGGCCAGTGTTTGCTTGCCCTGTCTGCCCGTGACCATATAGGCAATAACAGCGACCGCCCAGAACGACAGCCACCAGCCAGCCGCCAGCACAGACAGGGGATCCACCACGAGGGTCACAATTGCAGCCAGGCAAATCGATTGGCAGAGGGAGGCATGCCGGTCAGACAGAATTGCCAGCATCAGCACACTGACCATCAGTACGGCACGCCGTGTGGGAATACTGAAGCCCGCCAGGAAGGCATACAGCAGCGCGGCGAGTAATGCGGCTATAGCCGCTGCTTTCCCCGCCGGCAGTCTTTCTGTCACTCTCCCTGTGCAAGTCCAGATTTTTCGGGCGCACCAGAAGACCATGCCCGCGACCAGGCTGATGTGCAGGCCGGAGATCGCCATCAGGTGACTGGTCCCGGTCGCCTTCAGCACATCCCATTGCCGCGGGGTGATGCCGCTCCGGTCGCCAATCGTCAGGGCGCGGATCATTGACAGTGAAGGACTGCGTTCATTCAGTGCGACACTGGCTGCGAGCAGGCGGTAACGCAAGCGGGCGATTACCGACAGGCTGCCCCTGCTGACAAGCCGGTTGCGCTCATCCTCACGAATATAACCTGTTGCCCGTATACGCTGCTGAAATAACCAGCGCTCGTAATCGAAGCCACCCGGATTCGCGAACCCGCGCGGCCGTTTCAGCCGGACCGCCAGCTGCCAGTGCTCGCCGGCTGCCGGCAGCTGGGTCGTTCGATACCAGCTCAGGCGTACCCGGGCATTGAACTCGGACCAGCCCTTTCCGGCATCGATGCGTTCTACATAAAACGGAAACCGCAAGCCGTTATTATGCAGGTGCTGCGGCATGTCCAGCACCCGGCCTTCTACCAGTAGTGTCCTGCCTTCATGTTCTGCATCCAGTGCCGGCGCAAGTGCCAGCTCAGCCTGCAGCGCTGCCCAGAAGAAACCCAGAATAACAGCAGATGGTAATTGGAGAACCTTAAACCGCAGTGACACCGGTGCGATCAGGATCGCCGGGTATCCATACCAGGGAGGGAGTTCAGCACACTGCTGCAGCAGGAGCACGCCTGCTACAAAGGCTATTGCGAGTCTCAACATGTTCGTCCCTGAACATAGTGATCAAATTATCTGCCACGCGCTAGCAGCGGGCAGGCCTGCGCTTAACCGCTTTCCATTATTTTCAGGTGTCCATCGTCCAGCAGCATTATACGGTCCATGCGTTCGGCAATCCTTGCATCATGGGTGGCCACCAGGAAGCTGGTACCGATTTCCCGGTTGAGTTCCAGCATGAGTTGATAGACCTGCTCGGCATTTTGCCGATCGAGGTTTCCGGTGGGTTCATCTGCAAGTACACAGGCAGGCTGGGTCACCAGTGCGCGCGCGACTGCCGCACGCTGGCGTTCACCGCCGGAGAGTTCGCCGGGCTTGTGTGCATAGCGTGCCGCTAACCCAACCCGATCCAGCATGGCTGCCGCCTGTTGCCTGCGCCTGGCCCGGCCGGATACCGCCGATCAGCAGCGGCATGGCCACATTTTCCAGCGCGGTGAATTCGGGCAGCAGATGATGGAACTGGTACACGAAGCCGAGTTTTTGATTGCGCAGTCGTCCCAGCTGTACCGGATTCATGCTGCCGAGTGGTTTACCGGCCACGGTGATTTCACCGGTTGTCGGGGTATCGAGGCCGCCGAGCAGATGCAGCAGCGTACTTTTGCCGCTGCCGGAAGCACCCATGATCGCGACACGCTCACCGACGGCAACTGAAAAATCCACATCACGCAGGACCTCAACGATACTGCCCGCATCACTGAAGGTTTTCACCAGCTTGTTGCACGCAAGGATATTACTCATAGCGCAACGCCTCGGCCGGCTGGGTACGGGCTGCCCGCCAGGCGGGATACAGCGTTGCAAGCAGACTCAGCACCAGGGCCACCGACGCCATTATCCAGACGTCATCCCAGTGCAGCTCCGAGGGAACATCGCTGATGTAATACACATCCGGCGCCAGGAACTGCACGTTAAAGAACTGCTCTATGGCTGGCACAATCGTCTCGACATTAAGCGCCAGCGCGACACCACCGGCCACGCCCAGCAGCGTCCCCAGCACTCCGATCACAACGCCCTGGATGATGAATATTGTCATGATCGAACCGGGGGTCGCGCCCAGGGTGCGCAGGATCGCGATATCGGCGCGCTTGTCTGTAACGACCATAATCAGTGTTGACACGATATTGAAGGCGGCCACTGCCACGATCAGTGTCAGAATGATAAACATCACCCGCTTCTCCGTCTTTACAGCGCGGAAATAATTGGCGTGACGTATGGTCCAGTCTTCGACCCGATAGTCGGAATGCAACTGACCAGCCAGATTGCGGGTAACAGTTGGCGCGTCGAAGATATCATCAAGTTTGAGCCGCACACCGGTCACATCATCACCGAACCGGAACAGTTTTGCTGCATCGCTCATATGCACCAGGGCCACGCCCCGGTCAAACTCATACATGCCAACCTCGAACAGGCCGGTGACGGTAAACCGCCTTAACCTCGGCAATACGCCGGTCGGACCCACAATGATCTGCGGAGAAACGACCGTGACCGCATCGCCCACTCCCGCGCCCAGGGAATAGGCCAGTTCGCTGCCGAGGATGATGCCATATTCACCCGCCTGCAGTTGATCCAGATCACCCGCCTTGATATCAGCGGCAATATTCGAAACGTTCACTTCCTGCTCGGGCAGGATACCGCGCACCAGGGCACCGCTCACGCGCTTGCCAAAACTGACCATGGTTTCGCCGCCAACATACGGGGCAGTTGCCAGTACATGCGGCTGGCCTGCAAGCGCCTGTGCGACAGCCTGCCAGTCCGCCAGTTGTCCGCCGAAGCTGGTAACCGTTGCATGCGATGCCATACCAAGAATACGATCGCGCAGCTCGCGTTCGAACCCGTTCATTACCGATAACACGGTAATCAGCGCCGTGACACCCAGGGCGATGCCGAGCATGGAGGTCAGCGATATGAAGGAGATAAAGTGCGTGCGCCGCTTGGAATGTGTGTAGCGCAGGCCGATAAATAATTCAATGGGTCGGAACATAGCGGGCGATTAAATCACATCTGCTTGTGAATTTCGCCCTTTCCAATAAAAAAAGAGGGCAGTGATTACTGCCCTCCTCGACTTGAACTGGCTGCCCGGTAACAGGCAAGCTGCTATTCCGGATTTGTATCGCTGTCCCTTGTCAGGACATCACCATGTACGTCTCCGTGGCATCCTCGGTGACCTGTACGATAATCGTCGTTCCGGGACTGATATTTGCCAGTACCGCGATGTCAGTAAATGACGACCCGGGCTCTGAAGGATTCGGATTTACCGCCAGAGTCCCGTCCGTAGCGACATTCACAAAATCTTCTATCGTATCAACGCCGGGTTCAAATCCTGCAAGGATGTCGGAAATATCGAGTACGTCAGACTCGTCGCTATTGTAATCGAGGATAGTATCCACACCCTCGCTCAGAGAGCGGAAAATGAAAGTGTCTGCGCCGGATCCACCAGTAAGGTTGTCAGACCCTGGACCGCCCCTGATAGCATCGGAGCCATCGCCGCCATTTATAGTATCATCGCCACCCCTGCCGATGATCAGCTCATCGCCGGCACCGCCTGTAAGAATATCGGAACTCGCGGTACCATTAATGACCTCATCCACCTCATGGACGCGGATGATGAATTCATTTGGAGTGGCGGTTTGATCACCCTCGGCATCCACCACGCTGTAGGTAAATGTCTCGCTTTCGACGCCAGTCACCTGCGGGATCGCATAGCTGTAGTCACCGCTGCTGAAGTCGAAAATCAAATTACCGCCAAGCGGTGTATCGACGGACAATATACTCCCCGCTATGGCCGAGCCTCCATCATCGGGTGTAATCGTACCGTCTCCGGCAGGGTCATAGGTGTACGTTATCCCGTCTACCGACAGGGATACCAGCAGGCCGGGTCCGTCAGCGCCGAAGGTGGAGTCGGGCAGGCCCTCATCGACGATATTACCTTCCACTCGATTGACCACTGTGCTCACCAGGGTAACGCCCAAATCCCTGGCATCGCCAACAACGATGAGATTCCCATCGGGATTTACTGCGCTGAATTCAGTGTCATTTGGCCAGGCGACTTCCTGTAAATCCGGATCCATTGCGGAAATGTCACGCCCGACACCCACTCCATAAGCGGCGGTAAAATCCTCGCGGAGCAGGAAATCCGTCCAGCTCGATTCATTGAGATTACCGCGGTTGGGCACACCATCTGTTAACCAGTAGACATAGGACTGGTCTGCTTCCGGGGGTGTGCCTGCACCGGGATCGGAGCCGCCAGGAAACAGACTGATCACCTCTTCCGCTGCCAGCTGGTAGTTGGTGACGGAATTGGCGGTTATTCCCTGTACGTATATATTGGCCTGGTCCGCAGTCAACCAGGGATCGTTGGTCGCACCATCCGTTGCATGGGTTGCCGAGTTGGCGAAGTCCACGACCATGACATTGACCATGCCCAGCTCACTCCAGGCTGACAGCAGGTCAGCGATCGCCGCCTTCGCCAGTTCAAGACGCGTGGGAGCTGATGTATCCCCGCCCGGGTGGTTATTCATGCTGCCGGAGCGGTCGAGTACCACGACCAGATTGGTCACTATCGGTGCGTCCCCGACATCGGCAATCACCTGGACTGTATCGGGTCGATCGTCGTTAATGTCGATCGTCAGCGAACCTGACTCGGATCCACCCGGCGAGGTGACGGTATAGGAGAACTGCACCTCCAGGGTATCCTCACCGAAAGCGCGATTACTGTCTTGGTGGTCAATATTGTCAAGCAGTGTGAAGTTGTAGTCGCCAATTTGACCGTCCGGGGTAACGCCATCCACCTTGTCGACTGTCAGGCGCCAGAGGACGGTCGCACCATCGCGGGCTTCCAGAATGAACTGTTCATCATTACTCATCGAGTCGTCTACACCATCACCTGCGGGTCCGCTGTCAAAGCTCACGCCCATCAACTCCCCACCGGCGAAGGTCAAAGTGCCGCTATCCACAGTATTCACTGCCGGTTGCGCAGGATCATCCTGGCTACCGTCATCATTTCCGCCCGGTCCATCAAAAAGTGCGGCTTCGGTGACCCGACCAAACAGGTCGTCGGTCACCAGGATATCGTTATCGATAATAGTACCGGTGGCGGTATTCGAGATATCGCCGACGGTCCCGGCAACGACGCTGTCGATGCCGAGGGTCATGGTCTCGTTGGGCTCGTCGATGCTGTCGTCGAGCGTCGTCAGGCGCACCAGCAGTGCGGTCTCGCCGGCGGCAAAGCTGACCTCGGTGCCGTTGGTGCCACCGGCCGGGGCCCAGGTAGTGCCGCCGTCGGTGGAGACTTCATAATTTGTGTTGTTGTAATCCAGACTGCCGGCGCTGCCGTCGGTCGCAACCAGGTCCAGCGTGATCGGCTCGGCGCTGGGATTACTCAAGGTCAGCGTGAACACCAGCGGGGTGCCCTCGATCGCCTCGGCATCCGCTAACCCGCCGTCACCGGTGACGGTCACGGTCGGGGGTTCATCGTTATCAAGGATGGTGCCGGTGGCGGTATCCGAGATATCGCCGACGGTCCCGGCAACGACGCTGTCGATGCCGAGGGTCATGGTCTCGTTGGGCTCGTCGATGCTGTCGTCGAGCGTCGTCAGGCGCACCAGCAGTGCGGTCT
>CAVYHX010000040.1:0-68976 GCA_963768415.1 uncultured Gammaproteobacteria bacterium | reverse complement strand
CACCGCTCCCGCGAAATAAGGAATTATCATGTCCGAATCCGCAGTCAAAAAAACCGAGCTTCCGGAAACAGCGGTGCTCGCGCTCCATAAAAAATTCATGGGGGCAAGCAAGCCAAGGCGTCACTGGCGGCCGTCAATACCGCCGGTATAAACCGGTTCGAGTTGTTGAAATTTCCCCACAAAAAACACGAGATGTACACCTTCGTCAATACCCACGAGTTGGCCGGTACGGCGTTTGAATTGGCCGGAGACGGCCCGGTGGATACCTCCTGGGTACAAAGCCAAATCTACCCCGCTTGCAAAAACAGCGTGATGGTCTTCGTTAACGGAGCGTATCAGGAAAATCTCTCGGACGTCTCCGGTCTCGGTGATGCGTTTAAAGTCCAATGTCTGTCCAAAGCGGTCGCCGACAGTGAAATCAAGCAAACTCTATTGGATTCGCTGGAAAATGAAAACGACGTGTTCGCCGCGATCAACAGCGCGTTTGTGCATCATGGCGTGTGGATCGATATTCCCGAGAAGGCCACCTTCGACAGTCCGGTCCAGTTTCTTTATATCTCGACCGGTTCCGGGTCGGCCCCGGTGACCTCGCATCCGCGCCTGATCGTGCGATTGGGAGAGATGGCGGAGCTCAAGGCCATTGTCACCTACGCCGGAACGAGGGAAAATTATTTCGTCAACGCGGTCAATGATTTCATCGTCAGCGACGGTGCGGGCCTCACCTATGCCCAGGTGCAGAAAGACGACGCCGAGTCCTGGCATTGTTCGAAAACCCGGGTGCAATTGTATCGCGACGCGCGTTTCTCCGCCAGAAACGCTTCTTCCGGGATCGCCTGGCCCGGCACCATTACGAAATGCGCCTGAAAGAGGAGGGCGCCGAACTGATCCTGAATGGTGCGTCGGTCCTGGTGAATCAGGAGCAGGTACACAATTTCTATCCGGATCCACCACGAAGCTCCGCATTGCAACAGCAACCAATTGTTCAAGAACGTCATCAACGACAAAGGCCGGTCCAGTTTCGACGGCACCGTGATCGTCGACAAGGGGGCGCAGTTGACCAACTCGGATCAATTGATCAACAACCTCATGCTGTCCGACGATGCGCATGCGGACAACAAGCCGAACCTGATGATTTTCGCAGATGACGTCAAATGCACCCACGGGACGACCGTCGGGCAAATTGACGAAGACTCGAGTTGTTTTACCTGAAGACCCGCGGTTTGTCGCAGGAATTGGCCAAGTCGCTGCTCACCACCAGTTTCGTGGCGAGCCTGATTCAGACGATCCCGTTTCCGGATGTGGTCGCGGATTTGAATGAAGTAATTCTAAAAAAAATTGGAGGCGAAAGATGCCTGAGACTGATACCCTGATCACTGCCAAGCCTCCTTTTGATGTCGATAAAATTCGAGCGGATTTCCCTATATTAGCGCGAGAGGTGAACGGCAAACCGCTGGTGTACCTTGATAACGCCGCCACCACCCAGAAACCTCTGCGCGTAATCGAAAAGGTTCGCTATTTCGATTCAGTCGAATATGGGACGGTCCGGAGGGGAGCGTACAAACTGAGTGAACATGCGACACAGATGTTCGAAGATGTTCGTCAAAAAGTAGCCAATTTGTTCAACGCGGCGGACAAAAAAGAAATTATATTCACCAGTGGTACCACCCAAGCCATTAACCTCGTGGCGTACAGTTTCGGTAAGGCATTTGTGAAAGAAGGGGATGAAATCATCATTTCCAATATCGAGCATCATGCCAACACCGTGCCTTGGCAGGTGTTGTGTGGGGATAAGGGCGCACACCTGAAAGTTATTCCGGTCAATGACCGGGGCGAACTCGCTCATGGAGGAGTATCAAAAACTCCTGTCGCCCAAGACGCGGATGGTCGCGGTCAACCATGTGTCCAATGCTCTCGGAACAGTGAATCCCATTAGAGATGCCCGGCTGGCGCACGGAGCGGGTGCCAAAGTATTGATCGACAGACCAAAGCACCCCGCATATGAAAATTGATGTGCAGGATATCGGCTGCGACTTCTATACTTTCTCCGGACACAAGATGTACGCACCCAGCGGCGTCGGCGGACTTTACGGAAAATACGATGTATTGAAAGAGATGCCTCCTTACGTAACCGGCGGAGACATGATCCGGCAGGTGACCATAGAAAAAACTCTGTATGCCGACCCCCCTGCACGGTTTGAAGCGGGAACACCGGCGATTACCCAGGTGATGGGTCTCGGAGAAGCCATCGACTATCTTCAGGAAATCGGCCTCGACAAGATCGCCGAATACGAGCATGCGCTGTTGGAATATGGCACTCGCGTGTTGTCCGAAATTGATGGATTGACCATCATTGGTACCGCTGAAAACAAGGCGAGCATTTTATCTTTTTCTATCAATGTGATTCATCCGCATGATGTGGTGACCTTGCTGGATCAGGATGGCGTCGCGGTTCGAGGCGGACATCATTGTGCGCAACCGACCATGCAACGGTTCGGTGTGCCCGCAACCTCCCGCGCTTCCGCTTCGTTTTACAATAAATTTGAGGAGCTAGACGTTCTGGCCGCCAGCGTGCGCCGGGCGATCAAGCTGTTTTCCTGACACCGGGTATTTGTCCGTTCGGATGTTCCTCCTTTATTTTTCTGATCAGGCAGGACTATATTGATATAGAGAAGCTTTACTACAGACCTCTCGATTTGGGTAAATAGGAAATTTAAAATGTCATACGATAATGAGCTTTACCAACAGGTGATCCTGGATCATAACAAGAAGCCGCGGAACTTTCGGGAAATGCCGGAAGCCACGCATTTCTGTCATGGCTTCAACCCGTTGTGTGGCGATGATTATACGGTGTACTTGAAAATCAATGACGACGATGTGATTGAAGAAGTCAGCTTCATGGGTTCGGGCTGCGCAATTTCTAAAGCCAGTTCGTCCCTGATGACGGGTTTTCTGAAAGGCAAGAAAGTCGACGAGTCTAAAATGATCTTCGAGGAGTTTCACAAAATGGTTTTGGGAGAAATGGACCCGGACCAACAAGAGCATCACCTGGGCAAACTGGCCCTATTTAAAGGAATCCGGGAATTCCCTTCCCGGATCAAATGTGCCAGCTTGTCCTGGCATTCCATGATGGGCGCCCTGGAAAAGAGCGCGGATATAACAACCGAATAAAATTGGTTGGCGTACAGCCCTCGGTTTTGTGACCTACGCACCCAGTGAGGGCAAGGAGGTCGGGTTATGAAACCCACAGCTCAAACCACGTTGGATGACAACACCCGCCCGGGTGAACTGTTCATCCCCATTGAAAAAAATTCCCTGATTTGCACGGCCTGCGGTCACCGCTGCCAGTTGCGTCCCGGTCAACGAGGTGTTTGCAAGGTCCGCTACAGCGATCCGGATGGCGTGTTGCAGGTTCCTTTCAATTATGCCGCCGGCATCCACAACGATCCCATCGAAAAGAAGCCGTTCTTTCATGCTCTGCCCGGTACCCGGGCATTGAGTTTCGGCATGCTGGGGTGCGATTTCCGTTGCGCCTACTGCCAGAACTGGTTCACTTCCCAGACTCTTCGTGATGATTCCTCCACACTCGAGTTTGATGTCATAACCGCTCAAGGTTTATGCGACCTTGCCGAACAGCAGGGTTCCCGAACCCTTGTCTCCACATATAACGAACCGTTGATCACTTCCGAGTGGGCGGTCGAGGTGTTCAAGGAAGCCCGGAGCAGGGGACTGGTCACCGGTTATGTCTCCAACGGCCACGGCACACCGGAAGTGCTGGAGTACATTCAGCCCTGGGTGGATTTATTCAAGATCGACCTCAAATGTTTCGACCGGAAAAAATATTTAAAACTGGGTGGAAATTTTGAAGAGGTTCTGGAAACCGTTCGCCAGGTGCATGCGATGGGATTCTGGATGGAGATCGTGACGCTGGTGATTCCCGACTACAACGATTCGGAAGGAGAGTTGACTCAGATAGCCGAGTTTATTGCTTCTGTGTCCGAAGACATCCCGTGGCACGTTACGGCGTTTCATCCGCAATACAAGATGAATGACCGGGACAGCACACCGGTCGCAACTCTTTTGCGTGCTCGAACTATTGGAAAGAAGGCAGGCCTAAAGTTTGTTTATTCCGGTAACCGGCCCGGCGATGTGGGAGATACCGAAAATACCTTGTGTCCTCAATGTGGAAAAACCCTGATCGAGCGTCACGGATTTCGGGTGCTCGCCAATGTCCTCGAAAACGGAACCTGCCCCGGTTGTAAGGAAGCCATCCCCGGAAGATGGTCCGTCAATAGAATCCCCTAGAGTTGGCCCCAACTCACCAATTGCATTAGGGGAAATCCATCCCCAGTCCGGTTATTTTTCGGAATGATCAAGTCTCCGGTAGCGTCCCCTATCTAAATGATATATAATGAGTTATCCAATAAACAGGGAATTGCCGAACAAATGATAGCGGTTTTGGGGGGGTTCGGCGGATAACCCATCGACGTTCAAACGTCGACTCAAAACCGAACATTTGATGATCCAAACGAACAAGACCACGCTCAAACTCTGTTTGCTATTCATTGCGCTCAGTTTTGTTGGGAATGCGGTGATGTTCCCTGCGCTCCTGAAGGCTCAGGTTTCAATACCCCCAGCGGGCGAATCCGGCGTGGGCCAAAAAGCGTTGGAGCAGTCGCGTCCCGAATTCAAACCTCCCAAAGAAGAACTCCCGCCTCTTTCCATCAAGGACAGCCGTACCGTGGTCGACCCTGGGGCGGGCCCCAGATTCATCGTCAAAAAAATTGAGGTCACCGGTAATACGCTGATCGATGACGCCACCTCGCCCCATTCTGGAGGTGGGCGACGGGTTGGAAGTGACTCTCGGTATTCTTCACCTCATTGCCCAGGAAATCACCTCTCTGTACAGCATT
Source organism: uncultured Gammaproteobacteria bacterium (assembly GCA_963768415.1). Classification (GTDB taxonomy): domain Bacteria; phylum Pseudomonadota; class Gammaproteobacteria; order UBA9214; family UBA9214; genus CAVYHX01. Next base: position 64,066 of record CAVYHX010000040.1, on the reverse strand, counting down.
AAGGGATACATTTTGGCCCGCGCCTATGTTCCGGAACAGGAAATTGAAAACGGAACGGTTACCATTCAAGTGGTAGAGGGCAAGCTGGGTAAAATCGAAGTGATCGGAAACGAAAATCCGTTGCCCTGAAGTACCTGGACCATACCAATATCAAGTACGAGGATGTCGCCGGCAAGGGTGCCAAACAGCTGGGCTTCAATGAAGTGCCGCTCGAGTCCGCCGCCCCCTATGCAGCGGAGGATGCCGACATCACCCTGCGTCTGCACCAGGCCATGTGGCCCACGCTGACCGCGGAGCCCGCGCTGGAGAAGATCTACAACGAGATCGAGTTGCCGCTGGTGGTGGTGCTCTCCGATATGGAACAGGCCGGTGTGGCCATCGACACCGGCATGCTGGCAACCCAGAGCCGGGAGCTGGCCGGGCGCATCAGCGCGATCGAGCAGGAGGCCCACCGCGAGGCCGGACAACCCTTCAATCTGGGCTCGCCCAAGCAGATCCAGGAGCTGCTGTTCGACAAGCTGCAGTTGCCGGTACTGGCCAAGACCCCCAAGGGCGCCCCGTCCACGGCCGAATCCGTCCTGCAGGAACTGGCGCTCGATTATCCGCTGCCGCGCCTGATACTCGAGTACCGCTCGTTCAGCAAGCTCAAGTCGACCTACACCGATAAATTGCCGCTGCAGGTCGAATGCCGCGACGGGCCGGGTACATACCTCCTATCATCAGGCGGTCGCGGCCACCGGGCGGCTGTCATCGTCCGACCCGAATCTGCAGAACATCCCGGTGCGCACCGAGGAAGGCCGGCGTATTCGCCAGGCCTTCGTGGCCCCGCCAGGCAAGGTATTGCTGGCGGCCGACTATTCCCAGATCGAGCTGCGCATTATGGCCCACCTGTCCGCGGACGCAGGCTTGTTGAAGGCCTTTGCGGCCGGCGAGGACGTGCACCGCGCGACGGCCGCTGAGGTATTCGGGGTGGCGCCGGAGCAAGTGTCGGCGAGCAGCGCCGTTCGGCCAAGGCAATCAATTTCGGCCTCATCTATGGCATGTCGGCCTTCGGGCTGGCGCGGCAACTGGGCATCGCGCGCGGTGCGGCGCAGGAGTATATCGACCTGTATTTCGAGCGCTATCCGGGCGTCTATGCCTACATGGAAACCACCCGTGAACAGGCGCGGCAACAGGGTTATATCGAGACGGTGTATGGCCGGCGCCTGTACCTGCCGGATATCAAGGCGCGCAACGGTCAGCGCCGGGCCGCCGCCGAGCGTACCGCCATCAACGCCCCCATGCAGGGGACCGCGGCCGACATTATCAAGCGCGCCATGATCGAGCTCCATGCCTGGCTCGCAGCGGGCACCGGCCTCGATATCACCATGATCATGCAGGTGCATGACGAGCTGGTCTTCGAGGTCGGCGCCCGCGATGTCGATGCCGCCCGGGAACCGATCAGGCAGCACATGACCGCTGCGGCGCAACTGCAGGTGCCGCTGGTGGTGGATATCGGCGTGGGTGCCAACTGGGACGAGGCGCACTAACTTGTTAATTGTAGAGTATAAATTGTTGGGCACGCTGCGCTTTGCCCAACCTACATTGCAGTTCGTTACTGTAGGTTGGGCAAAGGAGCGCAGCGACGTGCCCAACAACAAGGCATGCCAGCCCGGCTGAGATAAACACCTCCCCATCATTCCAGCCTCCGTAAGGACGCCACGACAGGAATATGCAGTTTGGGCAAAGCGCAGCGTGCCCAACAAACAGGATTTTCCATTCGAATGCCATCGCCCAATATGTCCGGTCCGTCCATGGGTCTTTGGGTATGGCAGGGTTTTCTGGGGCGCCGCGAAAATTTCTAAAAAATGGGCGCCGCGGATTGAACTATCACATTAAGACAAAGTCTCATTTTTTGAGCACCACGGTGCTCACCCGCTCCCCTCCCTGAGCGGGCTTCCTCCTACCTGGTTTCATAAGGGCCAGGTAATTTAAACCCCGGCATGCCCCCCTTATGCCGGGGTTTCTTTTATTTTAAAAAAAGGAATTAAAAGAGATTAAATGTCTTTATAAGACGCGAAATGTTTCTAAAGGCGATTATCTCTTTTTAGGTCTCCGGGGCCGGATTCCCGGGCTGTGGGTCCGGGTCGATGCCCAGCCATCGATCCAGGACCTGCTGGACTTCGTCACAACCGGCACGGGTGTGCGCGGAGAACAACTGGACGGTAGCGTCTGGATGCAAGCCGGAAAGTTGACGGCGCACCTCCAGCAGTGTGGTCTTGGCCGGGCCGCGCTTGAGTTTGTCGGCCTTGGTCAGCAGGATATGGGTGTCCAGGCTGGCAGCCTGGCACCAGCTCAGCAGTTGCCGGTCGATCTCCTTCAGCGGGTGGCGCACGTCCATCAGCAGGATGACACCGCAGAGTGAGCGGCGGCTCTCCAGGTAGCGGGCGATGTTGCGCTGCCACTGCTGCTTCATGGTTTGCGCGACCTTGGCATACCCGTAACCGGGCAGATCGACCAGGCGGAGCTGGTCCCTGACCAGAAAAAAATTGATTTCCCGTGTGCGCCCCGGTGCCTTGCTGGTCCGCGCCAGGGAACGTTGCCCGGTAATGATGTTCAAGGCGCTGGATTTGCCGGAATTGGAGCGGCCGGCAAAGGCCACTTCCGCGCCGATATCGGACGGTGCCCGCTGGACATCGGGTGCACCGAGTATAAATCGGGTCTGTTGATAGTGATTATTCATGGCGCAAGTCGGGCAGGTCCGGGCGACGTTGCTGCCAGGCGTGCAGTAAACGCGTCCCCGGCCGCCTTGAAAAGACGTTTTGTTTTTATGGACTTGTCGGCTACCATGCGGCACCTGTGGTTGACCCCCGGTTCCCTGACAGGTATAAAAAGAACCCTTTTTTTGCCCGTTTGTTCACCGGCGCGGTCGCGGCTTCCATTCACCGCCAGCCGCGGTGACCGCAGCAGCCGGGCAGGCGGATACAGGAGCAGGTCTGAAATGAAGAACTGGTTAGCCATCGCAATTACTTTACTCGCCTTTGCCCTGCTGGGTACGGTTCAGGCCGCCGGTAACCCGGAAGCCGGCAAGGTCAAGTCGGCCAGTTGCGCCGCCTGCCACGGCCCTGACGGTAACAGTGTAAATCCCGAATGGCCAAAACTGGCTGGCCAGCATGAAGAGTACCTGGTCAAGCAACTGGGATATTTTGTGCAGGGCGAACGCGAGAATACCACTATGAAGCCGATGGCGGCCGGATTGAGCGCGCAGGACCAGCAAGATATTGCTGCGTATTATGCCAGCCAGAAGTCCACCATCGGTGCCGCGGATCCGGAGCTGGTGGAATTCGGCCAGAAGATTTACCGGAGCGGTAACGCAGAAAGCGGTGTGGCGCCCTGTATGGGATGTCATGGGCCCAGCGGCGCGGGCAACCCGGCTGCCAGATATCCGGCCCTGCGGGGTCAACATGCAAAATATACCGAAAACCAGTTGCGTGGATTTGCCAGCGGCAACCGGGTCAATGAGAACGCCAAGAAGATGATGCAGATCCTGGCGGCACGCATGACGGATCGTGAAATCCGCTCGGTTGCCAGTTATATTCAGGGCCTGCATTAGGCGCTAGCGTATTGAAGACCTTCCGGCCCTGCAATCAGGGCTATCCTGGTAAGCAGAAGATAAACGCCCCGCGTGTCACCCTTTTACTGCTGCCGGCGTTACTATGTTTCTGTCCGGGTCCGTTTTCCGGATAGTTACCATATCCGGGGTCATTTACCCCCGCAGTAAGACTGATTCAGGAGTTTCTCGATGAAAACTGTAAACCGATGGTTGCTTGCCCTGTTGCTCGCTGTATGCGCCACATCTGCGGCCCAGGCCAAAGACTACAAGGAAGGCACCGAGTATGTGCGCCTGGCGACGCCGCAGCCGACCTCCACAGAAGACCGCATCGAGGTGGTGGAATTGTTCTGGTACGGTTGCCCGCATTGCTTCCATCTGGAGCCATATCTTGACAAGTGGCAGGAGAACAAGCCGGATGACGTGGAGTTTGTGCGCATCCCGGCCAGTACTGGGCGCAAGCTGGGAATTACTGACAAAGGCCTACTACGTCGCCGAATTGCTGGGTGTGCTCGACAAAACCCATACCGCCTTGTTCAAGGTGCTGCATGTCAAGCGTCAGAAGATCAAGGACGAGGCCGCGCTGCAGGCCTTTTTTGCCGAGCAAGGTGTTTCCAAAGAGGATTTCACCAGGACATTCAATTCCTTTGCCGTGGCGGTGAAGCTGAACAATTCCCGGTTGATGACCAAGCGCTATGCACTCACCGGTGTCCCTACCCTGGTCGTCAATGGCAAGTTCAGTACCAGCGGCAGTCGGGCGGGTGGTAATGCCCAGATTATCGATGTGGTGGATTATCTTGTCACGCTGGAGCGTGCAGCTAGATGCCGGTGAACAGGTTGTCAGCGGAAGCAGTCGAGTAAATCCAGGGCGCCAGCGGAATTTCCGGAATGCCAGATGCAGCCAGACCAGTTATACGGACACGGGCAGCACCGCGATACAGACAGCGCGGAAGCCAACCAGGGCACAGCGTCTGCGGCTGCTCAGTTATAACGTCCAGGCCGGCATCAGTACGGCAAGGTACCGGCACTACATCACCCAGAGCTGGAAACATGTGCTGCCGCACGGACAGCGCTTCAGCAATCTGGATCGCATCGCACGCCTGATCAGCGACTATGACATTGTCGGATTACAGGAGCTCGACGCCGGCAGCATGCGCAGCGGCTTCGTCAATCTGACGCAGTATCTGAGCGAAAAAGCGAGCCTGCCGTTCTGGTATGACCAGACCAACCGCCGTATCGGACGCCTGGCCAGCCACAGCACCGGACTTATCACACGTTTCAAACCATCTGAAATCGTCGAGCACCGACTGCCAGGCCGTATACCGGGGCGGGGTGCGTTGTTCATTCGCTTTGGCTCGCGCAAGGAATCACTGGTCGTACTGATATTGCACCTGGCGCTGGGACGGCGTACCCGCCTGAAACAGCTTGACTACATCAGCGAGATCGTCAATGAATACCGCCACGTTATCGTGATGGGCGACTTGAACTGTCACTCGAACAGCGCCGAGATGGAGTATCTGATCAACCGTACCCTGATGAGCGAACCGTTTCACGGGCTGGACACCTTTCCAAGCTGGCGGCCGCATCGCAATATCGACCACATCCTGGTAACCCCGACGCTCAAGGTCGATCGCGTCAATGCGCTGAATTATTCGCTCTCGGACCATTTGCCGATCGAGATGGACATCAGTCTGCCTGATTCGATACGCATCGGCAGTTGATCGAATCAGCTGATTTTTCCGGCGTGCAGGCGGCAGTATGATTGTCGGCTTTTCCCCGAATCGAATGGGTAGTAGGGTCGAATTCATTCGGCCAACAACTGCATCTGGCTGACAGATGATGATGAAATCCCTGGCCGAATGAATTCGACCCTACAGGTTTGATTCAATGACGATGAAATCCCGCTGGCCGAATGCAATTCGACCCTACAGGTTTGATTCAATGACGATGAAATCCCGCTGGCCGAATGAATTCGACCCTACAGGTTTGATTCAATGACGATGAAATCCCGCTGGCCGAATGAATTCGACCCTACAGGTTTGATTCAATGACGATGAAATCCCGCTGGTCGAATGAATTCGACCCTACAGGTCTGATTGAGTAGGGCCGAATTCATTCGGCCAGCAACCTTGCCAGCAGCAGGCATGCGTCGCGTCTAAATTGATGTGTTACCCACTCAAGCAGGGGAAGATCCTGAATGTTTATCCCGTCATTGCGTTCGCAATGACGGGATATGTGGATGTGTCAGAGCATCCTAGATAAACAGGCAGACGTCTGATTTCTGTGCGACCGGCAGGAACGAGGTGGCGCCGACAAAGTCCGTGACCTCGGGGATGAATTCGCTGGCATCGAAGCCGAACACATCCACCGTCATCTGGCAGGCCACCATCTTGACATCCGCCTCCAGGCACAGGCTGCGCAGCTCTTCTACCGTTGCGACTCCCTTGTTCTTGAAGGTCTTCTTCATCAGGCCCGTGGCGACCTTCTCGAAACCGGGGATACCCGCCATGATCAGGTTGGGCATCGGCCAGGAAAAATCCTGGAACCACTTCGGACCAAACGGCATCTTCATCGGCATGGCCGGGTTACCCAGCGGACTGACATCCGCGTCGATTTCCTTCTTCAGCAACAGCAGCCCGTAGAAGGTAAAGAACACATCCACCTCCCAGCCAAGCGCGGCCGCTGTGGAGGCAAGAATAAACGGCGGATACGCCCAGTCCAGCGTGCCCTTGGTGGCAATGATCGACATGGACGGTGTCTTCTGTGCCTCGATCTCTGCAAGCTTTTTCGGTAACAGCTCATTCAGTTTTTTATCCAGCCACGCATCCGCGTTATCTCCCATACCCGGTAGCGCGGCAGACTGGTCAGCGGTTGCAGCAAGGTTCATGTCACTCATGGCATCTCTCCGTTGTGTGCGTCGTTCATCAGGATTTTTCGATCAGAAATACGTAACTGTTTTCCGCCTCCGCGCTGGAGACCAGGCGATTACCGGTCTGTGTGCAGAACGCGTCCATGTCCTTTACCGAGCCGGGGTCGCTGGCGGTGACCTCGAGTAGTTCACCGGCATTGAGCTGGTTTAAGGCCTTGCGTGTCTTCAGGATGGGTAGCGGGCAGTTCATACCGCGTGCGTCGAGTCTTTCAGCTACTGCAGACATAAGCGCCTCCGTATATTAATTGTACCGAACAGTACAATATACCAATATGCGATAATACTGATGTTGTCAAGCTATTTTGTACCGATTAGTATAATATTGTCGGTGAAGGCGGATATACCGATACCATTATGGCCAGGACCAAACAATTCGACGAGCGGCAGGCACTGCTGACCGCCATGCTTGTGTTCTGGGAGAAAGGCTACGAGGGTACGTCGATGCAGGCCCTTGAAGACGCCATGGGTCTCAAGCGCACCAGCATCTACAATGCGTTCGGCAACAAGCGCCAGTTATTCAACCGGGTCATTACCTGTTACAAGGAATCTGTGCTGGCCGCGCTGTTCAGCCGCCTGGACAGCACCCCCGATATCAGGGAAGGAGTACGGCGCATGCTGAACGCCGCGCTGGATATCCATTATGACGACGATACGCCGGGTGGTTGCCTGGTTGTGCTTTCCGTGCTGGAAAGCGGGCAACACACGCAGGAGTCGAGGGTTTCCCTGGAGCAGTCCATGCGGGACCTGAAGACAGGACTGCAGGCACGCCTGGTTAAAGCCAGGAAGGCGGGTGCACTCCCCGCTGATCTGGATGCCGGTTGTATGGCCAATACCATCGCGACGACCATGGCCGGGATGATGGTGCTGGGCAAGGCCAATTTTCCCAGGGCGGCGCTTGGCAAGACCATCAAGCAAGTCGTGGGCATGCTCGATTCAGCCTAAGTCAACACTAAACAAGCTCTGGTCAATTATTATCCTGTCATCCCGGCGCAGGCCGGGATCCAGTAACCGGCTGAATTTTACGACTGGATTCCGGCACTCCGCTGCGCTCCGCCCGGAATGACGACACATCAGCGCTTTCCCGGGCAAGTCTTGCCGCTGCGCCGGATGGGCTGCGCAAGCCGTTGACATGTCGAACATAACCTGCGGCAGGCCGGTCCCGCTGCCGGTTGAGATCTCCAGCCTGCAGCTGCTGCAGCGGCGTCTTTTCTGCCCTAAAGGGCACCCTCGGGCGGCCGATGAATAGGTGTGAGATCAAACAGATACAGTGGACCACCCAGTGACGATCACTGCAATCGAACCGGCAGGAGCCGCGCCTGATCATGTCTGCCCTGGGAGCACCCGCAAAAAAAACCCCCGGCACTGAGCATTCGGATCCGGGCGCTGTCAGCACGCCGCGGGCACGGGTGCAGGAATGGCTCGCGGCCATCCGTGACGAGGGCGGTCCACCTGCGGGGATGGACAGGACCATCCTGCGTGGCGCACAGCTCATCGGCGCAGACCTGTCGAATCTGGATCTCTCCGGCTATGATCTGTCCGGTGCCGATCTCAGCCGTGCAGACCTGGCGCATACCCGGCTTATGTCAGCAAATTTGCGCGGCACCGTGTTGTTTGAAGCAAATCTCAGGGACAGTGTGTTGATATCGGCTGATCTGACCGGTGCCAACCTGAGTTCATGCAGCGCCGAGAATGCCGGCTTCGAATCAGCAGACCTCACCGATGCAACATTCTTCAGCGCCAGCCTGCGGGGCGCGACATTTATCAAGGCAACCCTGCAGGGCACCGACCTGCGTGCCACGGATTTACAGCATGCACGGCTCCGGGATGCCGACCTGCGCAATGCGGATTTTTCCCGCAGCAATCTCCAGCACGCGGACCTGGAAGGCAGCAGTGTTGACGGGGCCACATTCGTGGATGCCGAACTTTCTCATGCACACTTGCGCGGGCTGCGCGGCTATACCGCGGCGAACTGGATCGGTGCCGATGTGCATGATATTAATTTCACCGGTGCATACCTGACCCGGCGCACGATCATGGACCAGAATTATCTGCACGAGTTTCGCATTCAAAGCCGCATCAACCGGGTTATCTACTGGCTGTGGTGGGTGAGCTCGGACTGCGGACGGAGTTTTCTGCGCTGGGGCGCCTGGATCATCATTGTGCTGATGCTGTTTGCATTTCTGTTCACGTTCGTGGCGCTGGACTATGGTGAATACCCCACCTATATGTCCTCGGTTTATTTCAGTGTCGTGACCCTGACCACGCTCGGTTACGGCGATGTAGTGCCTGCCTCGCCGATGGCGCAGGTGCTGGCAATCATCGAGGTAGTATTCGGTTATGTGATGCTGGGTGGATTGCTGAGTATTTTTGCCAACAAGATGGCCCGCCGGGCGGATTGAAGCATGCTGCAACTATTCAAACGCAAAAATCACAGCCCAAGGGAAGAGATGCAGGCGGTGCTGGGTGACTATGAATTGCCCAGTTTTCCGGTCATTGTACTGAACGCCCTGGAGAAGGTCCGTGATGAACAGGCCTCGCCAACGGCCATCGCCGAGGTGGTCGCTTCAGATCCGGGACTCACCGTGCAGCTGCTCAAAACCGTCAATTCAGCTGCCTATTCACTGAAGCACAAGGTGGAAAATATCGACCATGCAGTATCGCTGCTGGGGCGCGGCGAACTGGAAACCATCCTCATCTCGGTAGGGGTGCGCGAGGTTTTGCCGGTCGTCGAAATCCCGGGTTTCGAGATGCAACGCTTCTGGTGTACCGCGGCGCGCCGGGCGGCAACGGCACGTGCACTGGCGGACCTGATCGACCCGTCGCGGCGTTCCGAGAGTTATACGGCCGCCCTGTTGCAGGACATGGCCATCCCGGTGCTGGCGCAACGGCGTCCCGACGATTACGGTCCGCTGCTCGAACGCTGGCATGCCACCGACAACGCCGATCTGGCGGAACTGGAACGCGCGGCATTTGGCTGGGACCATGCCATGGTCGCCATGTGGATGTGCGCTGACTGGGACTTCCCGGAACGGCTTACCCAGGCCATCGGCGCCCATCATGGCAATGGCGCGGACGGGCTTGCCGCGCTGCCGGCCGTGAGCCTGGTAGCCCTGTTGCGTGAATCGGAACGCAATCCCGGTGTGCAGGCATTGATCGACGCGGCGGTTTCCAGTCACGGGCTCGCGCCGGAACAGCTGGATGAACTGGTGACCGCCAGTTTCGAAGCTGCGGAAGACATTGCCAGGATGTTCGCCTGACTTTCCATGTTCTGAATTACACCTGCAGGAACACCCGAAACAGCCGGCCGTAAACGCTGCCCACAGCGCGCCGGGTCAGGAAACCATCGCGGTCAGGAGACCGCTCCTACAGGCGATTATAAGAACACTGTAGGAGCACCCGATTAAGCGCCGGGTGTAAACGCCGTCCTCCGGCGCGATTGCACCGGGCGCAAGACGGTTTATTTACAGCGCTACGGTCTCGGTACGTAACGCGGCACCGGTGGCGAGCAGGTATTGTGCCGCGACGGCGGCCTCCGGTTCGCTGTCACATTCAACGACTTCACCCAGCTTGAGAATGCGGGTTGTGATTCCCAGCATGCCCTGCAAGGCATCCGCTATGTCCTGAACAGGCAGCGGTGGTGGCAGGATCACCAGCGACCCGACCGGTGCCAGCTGGAAATGACGTTCGAAATAATCCATCGACCGCTGTATCTCCAGCGTCAGCCGGTTAACCAGCGGTTGCGGGTCGGCGGCAGTTTCCTGGAGTTGCCGGTAACCGATATCCAGGGTACGCGTCAGGTACAGGTTGCCCTGGCGGGTGATGGTGATGATGCATTCATCCCGGTCGAAATGGAGCATCAGCAGTCCGTTTTCGTCCTCCGGGAGGCTGGCGGCAATATTGCGCATGGCCAGTTCCGGGATATCGATGATCTCCAGATTGACCCCGGCCTGTTCCAGCCGGTCAATGCGCTGTTTGACGGCTGTCGAGCGTGCGACCACCACATACATTTGCTGCTGCAGGTTATTCGGCCCGCCGGGCGGGGCATCGAAGACATCGAGCACGGCATCGTCGACGTGATAGTCGATCATGTCATGAATGAGCCAGCGGATGGCGGAGCGCAGTTCCGGTGCCGGCACCTCCGGCGTATTGACCACCAGCAGCTGGTAGTCACCGACCGGTAGCAGTGTCGAACAGTGCTGCCGGTCGAGGTCCTGTGCCTTCAGCAGCGCCTCGAGATCAGTCATCACCGCCGTTCCTGTAGCCGGCTGGTAATGATGTGTCTGCAGCGCCGGCCGGGCCCCGTCGCGGCGTCCTACGGTGGCAATGGCGACGCCCTCCGGGCCGGTTACGATGCCGGTCAGCGCGCCTGAGTTCCGTTTTTTTCCTAATTTAAACATATCATTTACCTTTGGTATACCCGGCAATCCCGTGCCGGGTATGTGCCTGCGCCCGGTGGCGGATACATTACGGTCATTAGTTCTAAAGTCGGCCGCTGGCGCCGGTCATTGAATCACCTCGGTCCAGCGCACCAGCTGGACGCCACCGCTGCCACCGCCACCGCCGCCGGGTACAAAGGCGATCGCATTCAGTGTCCTCGCCGGTGGGCGAGGCCTGGCTGGTCCAGGTGCTGCCGTCCCACACCGCAAAGGTGCCGTCCTTGCCGGTGACATAACCCTCGGTGGCGCTGACCATGTGTATGCCGTTGAGATCCTCGTTGGGTACCGCAGGCGCGGAAACGCTGGACCAGCTGCTGCCGTCCCAGTGAATGATATTGGCGTCGCCACCATCCTTTTGGCCGACGGCCCAGCAGTCGTTACCGGCGACGCAGTGCACGCTGTCCAGGTCCTTGCTGGGGACCGCGCCTGCAGCGACACTGGACCAGCTGCTGCCGTCCCAGTGATTGATATTGGCATCACCGTCCTTTTGGCCGACTGCCCAGCAGTCGTTGCTGGCGACGCAGTGCACGCTGTTCAGGTCCTTGTTGGTCACGGCGGGTGCCGCGACACTGGACCAGCTGCTGCCGTCCCAGTGATTGATATTGGCATTACCGCCGTTCCTGTCACCCACGGCCCAGCAGTCATTACCGGCGACGCAGTGGACGCTGTTCAGGTTCTTGTCGGGGACCGCGGGTGCAGAGACGCTGGACCAGTTGCTGCCGTCCCAGTGATTGATGTTCGCATCACCGCCGTCTTTTTCCCCCACGGCCCAGCAGTCATCGCTGGTGATACACTGCACGCTGAATAGTTTCTTGTCGGGGATACCGCCGTAGGGGCCGACGCGGCTCCAGTTGCTGCCGTCCCAGTGGATTATCAGCTCACCGCCTTCGTCATCACCGACCGCCCAGCAGTCATCACTGGCCACACAGCTGACCCCGAACAGTTCCTTGTCGGGCACGCCGGCATACGGACCCGGCTGGCTCCAGCTGCTGCCGTCCCAGCCGGCGATGCCGGCCTCGCCGCCGTCTTTCTTGCCCACGGCCCAGCCACCGAAGCCGCCGGTTTGCAACAGCAACTCGGCCTCCACCGTGCGCCGGGTCGCATCCGCCGCGGTGGTCGTTATGACGCTGCCCTGTACGCGGACCCGGCACAGCGAGCCGGCGAGTGCGGCGGAGAGGATCTGAAAACTGCCGCGCGCCACGGGAGCGGTTTCACCCGCAAGCAGGGGACAGCTGGTCCCGCCGGCATAGCGCCAGGCCGCGCGCTCCAGCCCGGTCTCCGCGATAAACAACGCCTCGACACCGTCATTGCCGAGGGCGCTGTCGATAATGTCGGTGGCGGCCATGCGTTGCACGGCGCCCAGCAGCACCACCAGGGTGATGATCAGAAACAGCGCGCCGATCAGGGTCACGGCACCGCGCTGGTGGTGCAGGCTCGCGGCACTCATGGCTGGTTCCTCAGCGCCACCCGCGTGCGCTGCGGGTAGAGATTGCCGTCCAGGGTCAGCACCAGTTCGAATTCGACGAAGGCGATGTCCGCAGTACCGGTGGCGGCGGTGGCACCGTCGCTCTGGTAGTAGGCGAAGGCGAGGTTGTTGACCGCGTTGGTGAGGGTGCGGGAGCCCGCCGGACTGTCATAGGCCAGGGTGGCCAGCGGTGCCGCGTTGGTGAGGGTGACCACGGTGCCGTCAGACTTGGTGAATGCGAGTGCTGCCGCCGTCATGGTGCCGATGTCGTACTGTGCCGGGGTCACCGGGTCACGGCGGATTTCCCGGATCTCGCGTGTCATGCGCTCGCCGGCCAGGCGCAGCTTGCTCAGGGTATGGATGGCACTGGCGCTGCTGTTAAAGGCACGCGCCCCGCTCTGCAGTCCGAAGCCGGCCCCGGCAGCCAGGATCGCCAGGATGATCATGACGATGACCATCTCGATCAGGGTGAACCCGCGCTGGCGTGTGCGGCCCGGCATCAGTAGTCCACCAGGATGAAGGTGACCGCGGCGCGCTGGCGGCCGTTGTGGTCGACGCGCACGATCACTTCCTTGCAGGTCGCGCCCACGGCGCAGCCACTGCCCGCGGGCGGCTCGTTGACAGTCAGTGTGCGGGTGTAGGCGCTGTAATTGCCGGTCAGCACGGTGCTGGTTGTGCCGGTCGGAATGGCGGCGTAGGTCAGCCGGCGCCGGTCCGCCAGCACCGCTTCGGCCTGTTCCTGGGCGAGCAGCGCCGCCGTCTGGATGGCCTCGTTTGCCTGCAGGCTGCCGCTGACCTGGGTGAACTGCCCGAGCACCGGGACCGCGGCCAGTGCCATAATCACAATGACCAGGATCAGTTCCAGCAGGGTAAAACCCCGTTGTGCATGCATCTTCACGGGGATACCGCCACATAGCCGGTCACCGGGCTGACAGTGACCGTGGCGGTACGGCTGCTGCCGGTCACGCTGAACACGCGCGCCGCCGCCAGCAGGCTGCCCGCGCTGACCGGCCGGCCGAGGCTGTCGAAATCGGTATCGGTGCCGCTGAGCGTGACGCTGTTGTCCAGCGTGATCAGAAAGTTTTCCTGGGTGGCCGGGTCGGTCACCGTGCTGCCGCCGGCCGCGGCGCGGTATGCCGAGGCCGAGACCACATCAAAGCTGAGGGTGCGCCCCTGGCGCCATGGCCAGTGCCTGGGTATGGCGCAGGTCGCGCGCCAGCCGGTCCGCCTGCGCCGCCACCGTGGTATCGTCCGGCGCCCAGTTGGGCAGGGCATAGGCCGCGAGCGCAGCCACGATCACCAGTACCGTGACCAGCTCGATCAGGGTGAAACCCTTGCTATTCATTGTTCCCGGCGGTTGCATTCGGAGTGCGCACTCAAGACCTGTGAGAACGAAAAAGGCGGGCTACAGCCCGCCCTTTCCGCGACAAGTTTATGAATGCCTGCCCCTACGGTGCAATACTTCCCACGCAACTGACGGTATCCCCGCCACCTCCGGTTGCACCGCTACAATTCGAGGCCGTGAAAGTGGGTACCGTATACGCCGTCCCGTCGATGTTGACACTGATTCCATCACCAGCAGTGGACACAGCAACACCTTCACCGTTGACGTAAGTCGCCAGGCTGCTGAGTGTCGGAAATTTTTTCAGCTCGGCCACGGCAATGGCATGTGCGCTCTTGACCGTGCCGCTCATGCCGCGTTTGGCGGCCGTGGTGGCCTGACCGGACAGATCGACGAACTTGGGCACGGCGATCGCCGCCAGGATGCCCAGGATGGCAATCACGATAACCAGCTCGATAAGTGTAAAACCTTTCTGTTTGCTCATTTCAGTTACTCCATATTGTGAAATTGACACGTTGACACCCTAGGCTCAGTGGGCTGATCAGTTAATCGGCCGCAAGCGCGGTCTCTTTAGGATTTTCCAGCTGTTTTTGCCTCATTTTGCCAGGGCGACCGAGGCCAGGTCCCACATGGGCAGGAACACGCCCATGGCCATGACCAGCACCAGGCCGCCGATAACCACGGTGAGCAGCGGTTCGATGGAGGCGCTCAGCTTGTCAACGGCGTAGTCGACCTCGCGGTCGTAGTAGTGGGCCACCTCCTCCAGCAGATCGCCGATGGTGCCCGACTCTTCCCCCACGGCCAGCATTTGCAGTACCAGCGGGTCGAAAATTCCGCTGCCGCCGGCCGTCAGGCTGATGGACTTGCCGTGTTCGATGCCTTCGCGCATCCCCAGGATGCGCTCTTCCAGGTAGCTGTTGTTGAGGGCACGGGCCACGACGGTCAGTGCGGTAATCAGTTGCACCCCGGATTTGTAGGACAGGGAGAACAGGTGACTGAAGCGCGCCAGCGCCGCCTTGTACATGACCGGTCCGACCAGTGGCAGGCGCAGTTTCAGTTTGTGCCACCGGTAACGGCCCGCATCGGTCCTGACATACGCACGCACGCCGAATACGGTGATCACGGTGGCGGCAATCAGCAGGTGCCAGTTCGACAGGATAAAATCCGAGACCCCCATGAGTATGCGGGTGGCCAGGGGCAGGTCCGCGCCAAAACTGGCGAACAGCCGCGAGAAGGCCGGAATCACCCAGACGCTGATGATCATCAGGGCGACCAGGATGGCACTGAGCACGAACATCGGGTAACGCAATGCGGCCTTGATCTTGTCGCGGGTGGTCTTCTCCCGGTCCAGGTAAAACGCAAGCTGCTGGAAAATGTCTGCCAGCTTGCCGCTGGTCTCGCCTACCCGTACCAGGCTGACATAGAAGACGGAAAACACCTCGGGGTGCTGGGCGAGCGCGTCTGACAGGGGACGGCCGGATTCCAGGCTGCGCGTCACCTGGGTGAGCGTTTGTGCCATGGTGCGGTTGCTGCAGGTGGCGGCCAGTCCGGAGACGGTGTTGAATATCGGGACACTGGCCCGCAGCATACTGTGCATCTGGCGGCTGAACTGGATCAGGTCAGCGGTTTCCACCTTGGGCATGAACAGCTCGCCCAGATCACCGCCGAGGCCGGCCTTCTTCAGCCACTGGCCTGATATCGACCGGCGTGAGACCGCCCTCCATGAGGTGTGCGGCAACCAGGTCGGTGCTGGCTGCCTCGAGGGTGCCCTCGATGGAGTCGCCGCGACTGCCGCGCGCCTTGTATTTGAAGACCGGCATCTGCGCTGCGTACGCTAGTCAGCCCAGCCGCAGAGGCGCATCACTTCCTCGATGCTGGTCACCCCTTCACGGGCATAGGCCAGGGCATTTTCCACCAGTGGCTGGTAACCCGGCTGGGCGAGTGCGGCCTGCTGGAAGGCATGCTGGTCACCGTGGCGCAGGGCCTCGGCCAGTTCATTGGTCATCAGCAGCAGTTCATAGATACCGATGCGACCCTTGTAGCCGGTCTGGTTGCAGACGTTACACCCGCGCCCGTGACGGTAATCATGCCGGTCGAGATCGGCACCGGTCTGGTTGCGCAGCCAGGCGCAGTTCATTGGCATCCAGTTCCGTGCTTGCGCTGCAGCTTTTGCAGACGCGGCGTATCAGGCGCTGGGCGAGAATGGCCTGCACGGAGGAGGCCACCAGGTAGCCTGCCAGGCCCATATCGATCAGGCGGGTGGCGCTGCTGATGGCATCGTTGGTGTGCAGGGTCGACAGCACCAGGTGGCCGGTCAGCGCGCCACGCAAGCCGATTTCGGCGGTTTCCTGATCACGCATTTCGCCGATCAGGATCACATCCGGATCGAGTCGCAGTGCGGTGCGCAGGACGCGTGCAAAATCGAGTCCGATCTTGCTGTTGACCTGCACCTGGTTGACGCGCTGCAGGCGGTATTCGACCGGGTCCTCGATGGTGATGATCTTTTTCTGCGGCGTGTTGAGTTCGCGCAGCGCGGCATACAGCGTCGTCGTCTTGCCGCTGCCGGTAGGTCCGGTGACCAGCACCAGGCCATGCGGTTTGTGGATAATCTTGCGGAAGGATTCGAGCAGACCGTCCGGCATGCCGAGCTCCTCGAGTCCGGGGATCGCATTGCCGTGATCCAGCAGGCGCATGACCACGGCCTCACCGTACTGTGTGGGAATGGTGGACAGGCGCACGTCGATATTCTTGCCACTGACATTCAGCGAGAAGCGCCCGTCCTGGGGCAGGCGGTGTTCTGATATATCGGCATCCGCCATCAGCTTGAGCCGCGACACCATGGCGGTGATGATCTTCTTGTCCTCGATGATCTGTTCATGCAGGACGCCATCGATGCGCCGGCGAATACGCAATACATCTTCATCCGGTTCGATGTGTATATCCGATGAGTTGGAGCTGACGGAGGTTTCGAAAACATTCTGGATCAGCCGCACGACCGGTGCGTCGCTCTTGCTGCTGACGGCGATCAGTTTGTTCGAGATCGAAGGCGTTGTCGGCCATATCCTTGCCGAGTTCGCTGGCCAGTGACTGCAGCTGGCATGCTGTCCTGGTAGATCCGGTCGATGACTCTGCAACAGGTCGTCTTCCTTGACGGCCGCCAGCTGTATCGGCTGTTTCAGGTGACGTACCAGTTCGTCATAACCGAAAATATCCGTCGGGTCGCCCATGGCGACCAGCAGTCCCTGCGCGGTTTCCTTCAGCACCAGGGCGCGGAAACGGCGTGCATCGGTCTCCGGCAGCCGTTTTGCCAGTTCGGGTTTCAGCTCGAAGGTAGAAAGATCCACATAGGGGATATCGAGCTGCTGTTGACAGCGCCTGCAGCATGTCATCTTCCGCTGCATAACCGTTGTCGATCAGCACGCGCCCGAGCTTGCGCCCGCTCTTTTTCTGGTCGGCCAGTGCCAGCTGTCAACTGCGCTTCCGAGATGATCTTTTTCTCGACCAGCAGGTCACCCAGACGGACCTTTATGCGTTGTGCGGTTTCTGCCATGGTATCAGCCCTTCATCACCCTGTTTGCCAGTGTTTCCAGTCAGTGTCAACGCGCTAAAATTTTCAGACGCGTCTGGATGTACTGCTGCAGGACCGGTTTCAACGGATACTGCAATGCCCGCTGATACGCCGCATAGGCTGCAGGCAGCTTGCCTGACTGTTCCTGCGAGATTCCCAGTCCCATCCACCACTCGCCTTTCAGCGGCGCCTGACTCAGGGCGGCTTCATACAGCCGGGCGGCGGCGGCGGGTTTGCCGTTACGTTGATAGAGGGCCGCCAGGAAGGCATGGTATTCCGCATCCTGTCCGGCACCCGGCAGCGCCGTTTGCAGACTCTGTATGGCCTCCTGCTCGCGTTGCTGTGCCAGCAGCAGCTGCGCGTAGAGCATCGCAAAGGGCGCATGCCGGGGATCCTGCGCCAGGCCTGTTGCCAGCAGTGTCTCGGCCTCGGCATGCTGCTGTTGCTTGAGATAGATATTGGCAAGCATCAGGCGCGCCTGCTGATGCCCGCTGTTGAGTGCCAGCACTTGCAGGAACTGCCGCGCAGCGTCTGCAAGGTTGCCGGTGCGTAGCGTGGTGACTGCATTATGATAGGCATGTTGTTGCTGCTGCTCGGGAGTCAAGGGCCGTTCGAAAATCTCGATCCGCTGGTCTGCAGCCTGCAAAATTTCTGTCACTGCCGGTAGTTCGAGTTGTGCCTGTGCCGCAACCGGTTCGGCAGGTACGGGTGCACTGATGTGTTGTTCGGCGGCAGCCTGCTGCGGGTTATTGACTGCAGCGTCGACTGTGGCGGTTGCTGCAGCTGACGGTACTAATGGTTCTGACGGTTCTGCCGGTGCAGCGGCAACTGCAATTGCGGATTGTGCAGCCTCTTCAGCGGTGGTCACGGCATGCAGTACACGTGCCGTATGCGTGGCCTGTTCCGGAATTGGCAGGGTAGCGGTCCAGCTGGCGGCGGGGTGCCTGACCAGTTGCAGGATCCAGGGCAGCACCAGCAGTATCACCAGCACCAGTGCGCCGGTGTAGAGTAGCGGGGCCGCGTAGTGTTTTGTGTGATTGACCGGACCCGCCAGTCCGAGACCGCGCAGGGCGCTGGCATGCGCCACATTCGGATGTGTGCGCTGTGAATCCAGATCCTTGAGCATGTCGTTGATCAGGCTCATCAGTGTTGTCCGTGCAGTGTCAGGCGATTTAACAGGCTGGCCATCAGTGCAATATGGCGTGGCCGGATGTCTTCCGTATCTGCTGCAGCCAGGCGTACATGTTTTACATCGACATGGTGATCGCCTTGTCCATATGCAGACATCAGTGACTTGTGGCTGAGAATATTGACAAGCCGCGGAATGCCGCGGCTGTGGCGGTACAGTGATTTCAGTGCCTTGCCGGTAAACAGGGTGGAGCCCTCGTATCCCGCTATCAGCAGACGATGATTGATATAAACCGCGAGCGTGTTGCGATCCAGAGGCTGCAAATGGTAGCTGAACAGGACACGCTGCCGCAGCTGCCGCAGGTTGTCCTGTTGCAGACGGCGGTCGAGCTCCGGCTGGCCAAACAGGACGACCTGCAGGAGCTTGTCCCGTTCGGTTTCCAGGTTGGTCAACAGGCGCAGTGCCTCCATGGTTTCGTCCGGCATGGCCTGGGCTTCATCCAGCAGCAGGGCCACGCGCCGGCCGGCACTGTTGAGTTCGATCAGGCGCTCGGTGATCAGCTGTAACAGGCGGTGCTGACCGGCATTGCGTGCAAAATTGATACCCAGCTCTTCCGCCAATGCCATGCGCAGCGCATTCGGATTGAGGAACGGATTGGGGATATAGGCAGTGACAAATTCCTCATCAAGGGTGTTCAGCAGTTTCCTGCACAGCAGGGTTTTTCCTGTCCCCACCTCGCCGGTGACCTTGATGAAGCCTTCACCGGAGCGCAGTGCGACCAGCAGCACATTCAAGGCTTCATTGTGGCTGCCCTGATTGAGAAAAAATCCGGTATCCGGCGTTATCGTGAACGGCGCTTGTTCCAGTCCGAAGTGTTCGAGGTACATGATGTGACTCCATTTTACGGTAGGGTACAGCGTGCGAATTACTCATCATTCTGGTTGTTTGACCGCAGATCCTGGAACCTCTGGGCGGTGTCGCGCAGCTGCCCGTGCCATTGCTCGTTGCTGTTGATCACTACCGGCCGCAGCAGGATTACCAGCTCGCTCTTGGTCATGATTTCACGGCGGTGGCGAAACATATGCCCGACTACCGGCGCGTCGCCGAGGAACGGGGTACGCGTCTCTGCATCACGCAGTACATCCTTCATCAGTCCGCCGAGTACCACCACCTGCCCGCTGGCAGCACGGATCACGGTGTCGGACTCGCGGATAGTACTCAGTGCCAGCGGTATGGAGAGATCATCATTGGTCGACACCTTGATGTTCTTGACCTTCTCCGTTACTTCGCTGATGGACGGGTGCACGTGCAGAATGACCATGTTGTCGTCACTGATCTGCGGGATGACATCCAGCGCAACACCGGAGAAAAACGGGGTCAGGGTCACGTCCACGCTCTGGTTGACGACACCATCGGTCGTATCGGTGTCTGTATCGACATCGGTCACGAAGTATTCATCCTGCCCGACCTTGATGACCGCCTTCTGGTTGTTGATGGTGGATATGCGCGGACTGGACAGCACCTGGACATCCCCCTGGGTCTTCAGTAATTCGATCAGCGCGTTGAAGTCCTTCAGATTGGCGTCGATGGTGAAGATCCCGCCAAAGGCGGTGGTATCGAATCCGGTTACCTGGGTGCCCCGTACCAGCGGCACCACTGTGCCCGCAAGGGCGGTGGCGCCGGTTTCGAATACGCTGCCGCCGCCGGAGTGTCCGAACAGAATCGACTTGTCATCGCCGAATTCGATCAGGGCGTTCCAGTTGATGCCGGCCTGGAACTTGTCATTCAGTGTGACTTCGATGATCTTGGCCTCGAGGATCACCAGCCGGTGAGAGGCTTCCTGGATGGTATTGAGAAAGTCCTCGATATCGCGCAGCTCTTCCGGCATGGCATGTACCACGATGACGCCCGACTGCGGATGGCACATCACCTTGCGGCCGTCCTTGTCGCCGACAATCAGGTTGAGTGATTCCTTCAGATCCGCCCAGAAGTCAGACTCGGAGCGGGTGGTCACCACGCTGCCGGATGCCTCGCTGCCACCGGATGCGCTACCCGATTCACCAGTGGCAGCCGAACTCGAGGCGCTGCTGCCGGAGGAGCCGGATTGATTGCTGATTGAGCCCGAGCTGACCATGGTGCGTGATCCGCTGTTGCGGGTGACGTCCAGATAATCAATCTTGAAGATCTGCGTGCGAATCCGGGCCGGGTAGACCTGGTAGGTATTGCCGCTGCGGCGATAGCGGTAGCCATAGACGTCGCTTGCGGTATCCATCACCTCGTCAATAGTTATATTACGCAGACTGATCGACACGGTGCCGTTGACATCCGGGTGTACCACCATGTTGAGCGTTGTACCTTTAACCAGGCTCATGAAAAACTCGCGGGCAGGCGCGGCATTGACGGAGATGTCGAAATGTGGCTGTACTGCGGGAACGGTTTTCGGGATATCGGCCTGTACTCTGGGCAACAGCGACGCGGCCACTTCAGGTGGCGTGGTCGCGGCCGGTGCACTTGCCTGTACTTCCTGATCCAGGGCTGCGGCGATCGATGGCAGGTTGCGCTCCTGCAATGGCATCGTTTGACAGCCTGCCAGCGCGGCGGACAGCAGCGCAGTCAGCCAGTAATGTGGTCGAAAAATAGTGTTATCCATAATCACTTTCCCGTATTCATGCTTACTTGTTGACTGCGCCCGGTAACAGCTGCAGGATGATGCGCTCACCGGCGCTTTCGATTTCGACATCCAGGTTGCGGATGTGCAGTACTCTTGCGCTGCCCACCATTTCACCCTCGCTGACATACTGGCCATTGATCACGGCGATGCGCCGGTCAGGCCCCACCAGCGTTGAATTCAGTGTCCAGCCCTGCACACCGGCCTTGGTGGCTTCCCCGTAACCCGCCGGCCGGGTCGGGTCTTCCAGTGCGCTGGCGCTGATAACCAGTACTGCACAGAACAGTCCCAGTAGCGCCGTCATGCCGCGTTGCAGGAGTCTGCTCATGGCACGTTACTCTTCGACCAGTCCCAGTGTGTAGAGCTCGAGTGTCACCCGTGCGACGGGGTACTCGATGATCTCGAAATCCACGCTTTCCCAGAAAAACTTCCAGGGCAGCGCTTCCAGTGCATGTAAATAGCGCAGCGTACCCATGTAGGTGCCTTCCAGCTGCAGTTGCAGGGTGTAGCGGCCAACGCCTGTATGCAGCAGTTCGTCATTTTCTCCCGACCCGCTTGCGGGCAGTCGCTTGCTGATCGCAATGGCCTCGCGCAGGACCAGATCGCGCTCCTCGGCCAGTACCTGCTCCAGTACCTGTGTTGCCTGTCTGGGTTCGAGCAAGGCACCCAATTGCCCGTGAATCGTGCCTTCCAGTTCGGCAAGTTCCTCCTGTAATTGCGCGCGCCGCTGCTGGAGTGATTGCACGGGGTCCTTGTCATCCTTGCCAGCCAGCAGGCCGGAGCGCTGCTGCAATACGGCAAGCTGCGTGTCCCAGCCGGATATATCCTGCTCACTTTGTTTCTGTTTTGTGTAGACCGGCTGCAGGGCCAGGGTGTCGATGGCCAGAAACAGGGCGGCTATACCGGCGCACATCAGCAGTGCACGCTCGCGTAGCTGCAGTGCGTCGATGCGTTCGACAAATTGCTGTATGCGCTCATGCATCAACTCGTTCTGCCCTTAATGATGCTGCGTAACTTGAAGTCGACCTCGGTGTTCTCCCCATCCCGGCGTTCCAGGCTGACGGACCCGGGGTTGAGTGCATTGAGATGTTCCTGGGCGGGCAGCAGCTGCAGGTAGCGTGGCACCAGCCGCGCATTCACCGCAGTACCACGGAGCTCGGTATACCCGTCCTCGAGCAGGCTGATGCCGGTCAGCCACAGGCCCGGCAGTGAGTACCGCGCGAGGGTGTCGAACACGTCGCCGAAGCCGGGGCGTTCATCGATGACCAGTTGACTGAACTGTTCCAGCAGCCGCTTGCGCGCCGCAATCGTGTTTTGCAGTTGATCGACTTCGGTATCCAGCGGCATGGCGGCCGCACTGTTGCCGGCGTCCTCGAGCGCGCCCAGGCGTTCGGCGAGTTGCGCATACTGTTCGCCCATGGCAGCGGAGGTGCGCTGCAAACCGGCCAGTGTCCAGCGTGCATGGCCGTACAACGCCAGCAGCAGCACCGTCATGGCAACAAAGATCTGCGCCAGGGTGCGCGCAGAAAATACCTTGTGTTGCTGGCGGAACACGGGCTGATACAAGTTAATTTGTTGGTACATAGTGCGCCTCGCCTCACATTCGGGTATTGCCGCCGGCACGCGCAATGCCGTCAGCAAGTGTTTGATTGACATGGCTTGTAACGGCCAGGCCAGTACGAGTTTGAGCCAGGTAGGTGTCCATGAATTGACAAATAATCTGCAATTTTCCTGCCACAAGCTGTATCTTTTTGAATTTATTGAATAAGTGGTTTATTAGAAGGCCAATAAGCGTCAATAAATTGAGGTGCAGGGCCGCTTGTCAGCGCCCATCTGTGCCGGGGCGCCATTGCATTGGCGGTCAGTCGTCTGCTTCAGGCGGGTATGACCAGGCTGGCCTGCGTGCGCACGCCGTTCGAGCCGCTGCTTAAACCTGCCCGGAAAAAAATGTCCCGCAACGGTCCTGGAAGCGCAGGGTGAGGAACTCCACGCCCGTGAGATAACCAGTGCCGGTTGGGCTGGCAGTGCTGTGCGAAACCCGTGCGATCGCCGCCAGGGTGTCACTGACGATCCGGATGATCTGGCCCTCACTGAGGCATTCCGGACACTGGAACTGCAGGCCGAGCGGTGACAGGTCGTGCAGGATGCCGGACTGAGGTGGTGTACCCGGCGCGCTGCAGTAGTGCATCGGAGCCTGGTATGCCTGGCGTTCCAGCGCGCGCCGGGAGCTATCCGCCAGTCGCAGGCGGCCGGCAACCTGCAGGGGGCCCTGGCACCCGGGACAGTCGGTCGCATCACCGTAACCTGGTTTCACCGGTTTTGGGGTCGCACAGAAGGGGCACAGCGCCGTGTCGTGCCGGTTATGGGCAGCAGGCGCCTCCTGCGCAGTGCCCGGACGCGCCGCGTGAAGGGGAGATGCCCGGGTCTTTGTCCAGCAGCCATTCCCGGTCGTATGCGGCACGCTTTTTTGTGTTGGAGAGAATGGCATAGGCCTCGTTCAGGACGGCGGCATTCCAGTCATCGCCGCCGAGATCCGGATGCAACTTCAATTTCTGCATCTGGGTGCGATAGCTGGCCTTGATGACAGCCACAGGTGCATCGGCCTGGACATGCAGGATACGGTAGTAATTGCGTCGGTTTTTCATTTCCTATCGACTCCTGGTCCGCCGGCATCAATATATACCTGCCCAGTGGTTATCGAACCCGGCGCTTGATAACTGAAGCTTTTTTCACCTGAGCCACGGGCGTTCACCGGTGGCGGGGCGGGTCTGCCCGGGGAAATTGTCAGCGTGTGGTTAGCGGCGAAAACAGCGTCCGTCATAAAACTGACGATTATTCCTAAAGATTAAATTGCAGAGGACGTTAAGGTGGCTGGAGGCGGTGAATATCACCCGACCGGTGATATATCCGCCAGCGATGAACTGAGCCGGGTTTAGGTACAGACCGGTGCATAAGGAGAAACAAACATGGCTTTATCTGTTAATACCAACCTAATGTCGATGACGGCACAGCGCAATCTGTCCAGGACCCAGACGGGCCTGGCGACCGCCATGGAGCGGTTGTCCTCCGGTCTGCGGGTCAACAGTGCGAAGGATGACGCGGCTGGCCTGGCGATTGCCTCACGCATGGAAGCGCAGGTGCGCGGTCTCAACGTGGCGATTCGTAATGCCAACGATGCGATTTCGCTGTCGCAGACGGCCGAAGGCGGCCTCGCCGAGGTCGGCAACATGCTGCAGCGCATGCGCGAGCTGGCGGTGCAGTCGGCCAATGCCACCAACGGTACGTCGGACCGGACCAACCTGAATGCGGAATACGCCGCCCTGGGTACCGAGGTCGTGCGTCAGCTGGCGGCCACCGAGTTCAACGGCATTGCCATCCTGGGTGCCAATGCCGGTGCGCAGGTGTTCCAGGTGGGCGCCAATAACGGTGACACGATTTCCGTGACGACCGTCCGGCTGGACACCCATGCCAACATCACCGGTGCGACCGGGACCACTATTACCACAGATGTCCTGGCAAAGGCGGCGATTGACCTGGTTGATACGGCGCTGGACCGGGTGACCACCGAGCGTGCCACCTACGGTGCGGTGCAGAACCGCTTCCAGTCAGTGGTGAACAACCTGCAGGTGGCGGCCGAGAACCAGGCGGCTTCCCGTGGACGCATCATGGACGCCGACTTTGCCATGGAGACCGCCAACCTGACGCGTTTCCAGATCCTGCAGCAGGCAGGCACGGCAATGGTGGCCCAGGCGAATGCAATTCCGCAGTCGGTACTGCAGTTGCTGCAGTAACCGATACTGCAAATGAAGGCGGTGAATATCACCCGACAGGTTGATATATCCGCCAGAAACTGAATTGATCCCGGATGTAACCAGGTCCGGGGCACAGGAGTAAAGGAAAATGGCTTTATCTGTTAATACCAACTTAATGTCGATGACGGCACAGCGCAATCTGTCCAGGACCCAGACGGGCCTGGCGACCGCCATGGAGCGGTTGTCCTCCGGTCTGCGGGTCAACAGTGCGAAGGATGACGCGGCTGGCCTGGCGATTGCCTCACGCATGGAAGCGCAGGTGCGCGGTCTCAACGTGGCGATTCGTAATGCCAACGATGCGATTTCGCTGTCGCAGACGGCCGAAGGCGGACTCGCCGAGGTCGGCAACATGCTGCAGCGCATGCGCGAGCTGGCGGTGCAGTCGGCCAACGCCACCAATGGCTCGTCGGACCGGACCAACCTGCAGGCGGAATACAAGGCGCTGTCCGATGAAGTGGTGCGTCAGCTGCAGTCTACCGAGTTCAACGGCATTGCCATTCTGGGTGCCGATGCCGGTGATCAGGATTTCCAGGTGGGTGCCAATAGCGGTGACCAGATCACGGTGACGACCGTCCAGCTGGACGACCATGCCGCCATTCTGGCCGCGGCCGTGACACCTGCGACGGCTACGATTGCCACCGATGCGACTGCAAAGGCGGCCATCGATCTGGTCGATACGGCCTTGGACCGAATAACCACCGAGCGTGCCACCTACGGTGCGGTGCAGAACCGTTTCCAGTCGGTGATAAACAACCTGCAGGTCGCATCCGAGAACCAGGCAGCTTCCCGCGGGCGCATCATGGACGCCGACTTTGCCATGGAGACCGCCAACCTGACGCGTTTCCAGATCCTGCAGCAGGCAGGCACGGCAATGGTGGCCCAGGCGAATGCAATTCCGCAGTCGGTACTGCAGTTGCTGCAGTAACCGATACTGCAAATAGAGGCGGTGAATATTCCCGACAGGGCAATATATCCGCCAGAAACTGAATTGAATCCGGATATTACATAGTCCGGAGAAAGGAGAAAGACAATGGCTTTATCTGTTAATACCAATCTGATGTCGCTGACGGCACAGCGCAATCTGTCCAGGACCCAGACGGGCCTGGCGACCGCCATGGAGCGGTTGTCCTCCGGTCTGCGGGTCAACAGTGCGAAGGATGACGCGGCTGGCCTGGCGATTGCCTCACGCATGGAAGCGCAGGTGCGCGGTCTCAACGTGGCGATTCGTAATGCCAACGATGCGATTTCGCTGTCGCAGACGGCCGAAGGCGGACTCGCCGAGGTCGGCAACATGCTGCAGCGCATGCGCGAGCTGGCGGTGCAGTCGGCCAACGCCACCAACGGTGATACTGACCGTGACAACCTGGATGCCGAGTACCAGGCGCTGGGCGCAGAGGTCACACGCCAGATCAACGCGACCAAGTTCAACGGCATTGCCGTGCTGGCAACTGCCGGTAACCAGGTGTTCCAGGTGGGCGCCAATAACGGTGACACTATTACGGTCGCGACCACTAACCTGAATGCGGCCGGTGGTGCGGTTCCGCTGGCGGTTGCCGGTGATGTGCAGGACGCCACTAACGCGACTGCCGCGATTGACCTGGTCGATGACTGCACTGGATGCGGTGACCACGACACGGGCGACCTATGGTGCGGTGCAGAACCGCTTCCAGTCGGTGGTGAACAACCTGCAGGTGGCGGCCGAGAACCAGGCGGCTTCCCGCGGGCGCATCATGGACGCCGACTTTGCCATGGAGACCGCCAACCTGACGCGTTTCCAGATCCTGCAACAGGCAGGTACGGCAATGGTGGCCCAGGCCAATGCAATACCGCAGTCGGTGTTATCACTGCTGCAGTAACGGCAACAGGGCAGGTGCCGGGCAGGGACGCCCGGTTCTACCCGATTTAACTAGCAGGTGATTGACATGACAGACATGATCTCTCAGTTGGCACCCCATGCAGGAAGAGGTGCCGGACCCCGGGTAGCGAACCCGCGGGTCGAAGCGGCAGCCCTGGATGCCGGCAAGACACGGGACGCGAGTCCCCCGGCCGACACGGCACGGCAAGGGATGTCAGCGGAACAGCTGGAAAAAGCAGTCAGCGAGCTCAATGAAAATATGCAGCAGGGGCAGCACAGCCTGCGCTTCAGTACCGACGAAGTCAGCGGGCGCACGATCGTCCGGGTGGTGGACACGGAAACCGATGAAGTGATTCGGCAGATTCCGTCAGAGGAAATGCTGACGGTGATGCACCATCTCAGGGAGTTTTCCAGCCTGAGTGTGGATAAAGAGGCCTGACCGGGAATTACCGGCCAGGCATGAAGCAATGACAAGGGTAGCGGACTACCCGCGAGGGAGACAGGTATGTTAACTGCAGCAGGAATCGGTTCCGGGCTGGACGTCGATAACATCGTCAGTCAATTGATGGAGATCGAGCGGCAGCCGCTGGTTGCCCTGCAGCAGAAGCAGACCCAGCTGGATGCCCAGGTCAGTGCCTTCGGCACACTCAAGAGCGCCCTGGCCACCTTCCAGACAGCCATGCAGAATCTCAGTACCCCGTCTGCCCTGAAAATATATACGGCGACCTCTACCAACGATGACATCTTTACCGCGAGTGCCAATAGCAGCGCGGCGCCGGCAACCTTCGACATCGAAGTGGTGCGCCTCGCGGAACACCACAAGTTCGGTAGTGCAGAATTTCTCGACACCGATACCTTTGGCGGAAAAAACAACGATGCGCTGACCATCCAGGTCGGCGCAGATCCTGCAGCTATCGTGACGGTTGACCTGAGCTCGGCGTTGACGCTGAGTGGTGTGCGTGATGCCATCAACACCGCCACCGATAATCCCGGTGTCAGCGCCTCGATCATCTTTGGCAATGACGGCAACCAGAAGCTGATCCTGTCGGCAGACGATAGCGGGGCGGCAAATGCGCTGACCCTGGATTATTCGGGAAAAATAAAAGACGATACCTTCGACTTCGAAACCGTCAATGACATTGGCAACGATCTCGAAGAACTGGATGCCGAAGTTGTCGTGGACGGTTACACGGTTACGCGCGGTACCAACACCATCGACGATATGCTCTCCGGTATCAGCCTCGACCTGCATAACGCCGAGCCTGGAACGGAACATACTCTGACGGTTGGGCGCAACCTGGAGGCCGTGGGCGAGTCGGTCACGGCCTTTGCCGAGGCGTACAACGAATTGCAAACCACGATCGAGACCCTGCGCGCCAATGAGCTGGAGGCGGACAGTTCGATCTTCAGTATTGGCCTGAGTCTGCGCAGCACACTCAACACGCCCGCCAGTGGTCTGAGCAGTGGCTTGAGTTATCTTGCCGAAATCGGCGTGTCATTCGATCGCAACGGCATCATGACCGTGAACGGCGCCGCCGTGGAGAGTGCGCTGGAGAATGATTTCAGTGCGGTGTCCGAGCTGTTTGCCACTGACGGCCAGGGCTATGCCAACCGGCTCGATACACTGGTCGAAGGCTGGCTGGGCATCGAAGGCCTGATCCAGGGCCGTACCGACGGTCTCGAGGACCGCAAGCGTTCCCTGGAAACCCGCGAGATCTCCCTGGAATACCGTCTCTCCCAGGTCGAGGCAAACCTGTATGCGCAGTTCACCAACCTGGATACCCTGCTGGGCAGCATGCAGGTGACCAGCGACTACCTGTCCCAGCAGCTGAAGCAGTTGCCGACCTACGGTAGTAATAACAACTAAGGACTCTTCCTCGAATCGACCGGGTAGTAGGGCCGAATTCATTCGGCCAACAATTGCATCTGGCTGACAGATGACGTTGAAATCCCGCTGGTCGAATGAATTCGACCCTACAGGTTTGATTCAATGACAATGAAATCACCGCTGGTCGAATGAATTCGACCCTACAGGTTTGATTCAATGACGCTGCAACACTGCTGGTCGAATGAATTCGACCCTACAGGTTTGATTCAATGACGATGAAACACCGCTGGTCGAATGAATTCGACCCTACAGGTTTGATTCAATGACGATGAAACACCGCTGGTCGAATGAATTCGACCCTGCAGGTTTGATTCGATGATGATGAAACACTGCTGGCCGAATTCATTCGACCCTGCAGGGCTGATTGAGTAGGGCCGAATTCATTCGGCCAGCAACCTTGCCATCAGCAGGCATGCGTCACGTCTGAATCGATTTATTTATCCACTCAATCTGGGAAAGATCCGCAACTAAAAAACCACCTGCATTCAAATAAAACCGCTTCAGTTCCGTCCTGTTCCTGCCAATACATAAGGTAGCGATCACTATTTGAACCACAGCTGGCATGATAGCCAACAGACGATTTTGCGCAGTCTCAGGCAAATAAACCGAACAAGGGCCCGGCAATATGAAAAATACAGGTGAACAGGGCGCTGCTGGCGAGTATGCCGCAGTTGGTACTCAGACCGGTGTGACCGAGGCAACACCTCACCGCCTGATCCAGATGCTCCTGGACGGCGCGCTCGGCAAGATCGCCATGGCCAAGGGCGCCATGCAGCGCAAGGCAATTGCAGAAAAGGGCAATCACATCACCAGCGCCAGCTCCATTATTATCGGCTTGCGCGACAGCCTGGATCTGGATGCCGGCGGCGAACTTGCGGGTAATCTCGACAACCTCTACGACTACATGGTCAGACGCCTCATGGAGGCGCATGCGAACAATGATCTTGCCGCACTTGATGAAGTCACCAGCCTGCTCCAGGAAGTCAAGCGTGGCTGGGATGCCATTCCCGCAGAGGCCATCAACGGCGGCCAGACGCTGCAATCCGTCGCCGGCGCGTGAACACGGGTACGTTGTCAATGACTGATGCCGCACGCCAGCTGCAACTGGCCGAGCTGCACGCAGCCAGTGTGCGCATGCTAAAGCTGGCGCAGGCCGGTGACTGGGTGTCAGTCAGTCAGTTACAGGAGCAGCAGCAGGCGCTCGCCGAAAGGCTGTTCGCAGAACCGGTCGATGCAGCCGATGCGGCTGCGGTTGCCGATATGGTCAAGACAGTAATGGATATCAACGCACAGATTTCAGATCTGGGCCGGAAGGCGCGGGAGGGCTGTCTCGTCAAGGCAGGCGAGCAGCAACTGCGCCGCCATGCAATGCAGCAATACACCAAGAATTCCCGGTAGCACCAGAAATGTCCCCATTTTCGTGACCTAGTTGTTCGTCCACAGCGTTTCTTCCAGTCCGTTCTCGCGGGTCCACACCAGTTCGCTGATGATCTTGAATTTCGCGACGGACAGGGCGCCCCGGTTGGTGCGCCTGCTGCCGGCTGTGTCGCCGAGGGCATCGAGTATGTCAGCGCGGTCGGCGGCATGGATTTCACACGGCTCATAGTCGGTATCCATGATGACCAGCAATATCCGGTCCCAGGCACCATCGGGGTTGAGCTGGCCGAGACGCGCCCCGGATTTTTTTCCGTCCACGATGATCCGCGCCTTGATCTGATAGCGCAGGCCAGTGCCATCTACCCTTTCGGTGGCATCGACACCGTCGGTGCGCTGCTCGCAGGCGTTCAGGCCCAGCAGGCGCGCCGCATCGTATTTGGCGATTTCGCCGGAAACGGGCAGGGTTTGCCCGGTCGAACGCCGGAACTCGGCCGCGACGCGGCGCGTCTCGGCAATCAGCTTGTCGATGGCGTAAACAGTCATGTGTTAACAGCGTAGGCCGCGGCATGCCGGTGACCGGCGCCAATCAAAGTGGCTGGACAATATTCGCAACTCCTTCCTCCCTGCGCACCGCACGCAACGCTAGCATGCTTGACGGAAAAATGCCGGATCGCAGCGATCAGCACCGCTAAATGGCGTAAATAAAATGACACTCCCGCCAGGCAGGAATTATAAGTCAATGTTTTAAAATATAAAACAAGAATAGGCACGTATATTGCTCTAACTCGGTTGGATTTCAATTTTAACCATGGCTGCCCGGGCATTGTCTGCAGTCGGCGTACGGACAGGAGAGTCAGGAATGAGCAAGCCTGCCACGACACGAGCGGAAACAGAACTGGTCGCAGAAGACCGGCGCACCCGCGAGCTGGTGACCCTGGCTACCCGGGTTGCGGCATCGGACGTGGTGGTCATGATCAGTGGTGAGTCCGGCACCGGTAAAGAGGTGCTGGCACGTTATATTCATCACCGCTCCTCCCGTGCAGCAGGCCCGTACGTGGCCATCAACTGTGCGGCGATCCCGGAGAATATGCTGGAGGCCGCCCTGTTCGGTTACGAACGGGGTGCCTATACCGGCGCCTATCAGTCACATGCGGGTAAATTCGAGCAGGCACAGGGCGGGACGCTGTTGCTGGACGAGATATCCGAAATGGATCCGGGTTTGCAGGCCAAGCTGCTGCGTGTCATCCAGGAGCGTGAAGTCGAACGCCTGGGCGGGACGGGTACGGTTCCCCTGGATGTACGGGTCCTGGCCAGCACCAATCGTAATCTGCGCGAAGCAGTGCTTGACGGCCGTTTTCGTGAAGATCTGTTTTACCGCCTGAATGTGTTTCCGTTGCTGCTGCCGCCGCTGCGTGAGCGGCCGGGGGATGTACTGCCGCTGGCCCTGAGCATGCTCGAGCGCCACACACAAGGCACATCCCGCCCGAATCTGACCGCTGCTGCCTGCCAATGTCTGCAAGCCCACAGTTGGCCGGGTAACGTGCGCGAGCTGGAAAATGTAATTCAGCGTGCACTCATACTGAAATCGGGAGCGGATATAGAAGCAACCGATATCTGCCTCGAGGAGGCGACTGATCGCGCGTACCCGGATCCCGGAGCGCGCGTGACGGAAACCGGTGCCGACCCCGTGTGCCAGCTGGAAGCGGGTCTGCGGCAGCGGGAGCGCGAATTGATCGTTGCCGCACTGGTTGCCACCCAGGGCAGCCGCAAGGCGGCGGCCGACCGGTTGGGTATCAGCCCGCGCACATTGCGCTACAAACTCTCACGGTTACGGGATATCGGTCTGGATATCCATCAATCCATTGGCATGGAATTTGCCTGAGTCTGTGTATACAGATTCGGTGTGCATCAGGACACGCTGGAGAACGTCATGAGTGATATGCAAATTAACCAGGTATTGAGTCAGATACGCGCCATGTCGGCGCTGGCGCAGGGCAACCCGGCAGAAGCGACGAAGGCAGCAGCGGGTACCGAGCGGCCGGATTTTGCCGCCCTGCTGCAGGAATCTGCCGCCAAAGTGAATGAAACCCAGCAGACGGCCGCCAAACTGGCCGCTGCCTTTGAGGCGGAGGACCCGAATGTGGATCTCGCCGAGGTGATGGTGGCATTGCAGAAATCAAGCCTGTCTTTCCAGGCGCTGACCCAGGTGCGCAACAAGCTCGTATCGGCTTACCAGGAAATCATGAGTATGCCGGTGTAGTGGTGACCGCAGTAATGCCGGTCACAGCAACAGTGATAAAGGTGATGACGTATGGCTCTGGTAAATACTGAAAATATGGTGGCACAGGCACGCGGGTTCAACGCCTTGCCGGTGTTGCGTCAGCTCGGCTTGATGCTCGGTCTTGCGGCCAGCGTCGCACTGGGAGTGGCCATTGTGCTCTGGTCCCGGGGCTCCGACTACAGCATGTTGTACGGTGATCTTTCGGACAGCGATACCGCACAGGTTGCCGGCGCTCTCGACAGTTCCGGGATTAAGTAC
Source organism: uncultured Gammaproteobacteria bacterium (assembly GCA_963768415.1). Taxonomy (GTDB): domain Bacteria; phylum Pseudomonadota; class Gammaproteobacteria; order UBA9214; family UBA9214; genus CAVYHX01. The sequence continues at coordinate 31,469 of CAVYHX010000040.1, read as the reverse complement.
CGCATCGAACGCGGGTCGGGTGTGATTACCGTACCGGGTAACAAGGTCCACGAGGCGCGCCTGCTGCTGGCGACCCGGGGTCTGCCGCGCGGCAGCGGTGAAGGCTTTGAATTGTTCGACAAGGAACAGGGTTTCGGCACCAGCCGTTTCATGGAGCAGGCCCGTTACAACCGTGCCATCGAGGGTGAACTGGCGCGTTCCATCGCCACCTTGCAGAGTGTCGAGGGTGCCCGCGTCCACCTGGCCATACCCAAGCGTTCGGTTTTCGTGCGTGACCGCAGCAAGCCGCGCGCCGCGGTCGTACTGAACCTGTTTTCCGGTGCCCGGCTGGATGACGCGCGCCTGGCAGGCATCGTGCACCTGGTCGCCGGCAGTGTGCCGGGACTGGAAGCCGAGCAGGTTACCGTGGTTGATCAAAAGGGCAGGTTGCTGACCAACAGCAGCAGTTCCCGGGAAATCGCGCTGAGTTCCAGCCAGCTGACCTATACCAGCAAGCTCGAAGAGCAGTATATGAACCGCATTATGGACATCATCACGCCCATCACCGGTGTCGATGGTGTGCGCGCACAGGTCGTGGCGGATGTTGATTTCACCGTGGTTGAAAGTACCACGCAGAGTTACAAGCCGGACAACAGGGCGGTGCGCAGCGAAGAGACCTTTGAAGAGAAAAGCACCGGGCTTGCCGGCGCCGCCGGGATACCGGGTGCATTGAGCAACCAGCCGCCGCTTGCCGGTACTATCATAGATGCCGCGATCAATGAGGATTCCAGCGCCAGGCCGGTCAACAGCACCACCCGTGCCACGCGTAATTTCGAACTCGACCACAGCGTCAGTCATACCCGCAGTGCGCCCGGCCAGGTACAACGCCTGTCTGTTGCCGTGCTGGTGGACTACCGCTCACAGCTCTCTGCAGAGGGCAAGGTGGAACGCGTGCCCCTGGCGAATGATGAGCTGGAGCGGATCACCGCCCTGGTCAAGGAGGCAGTCGGCTTCGATGCAGAGCGTAATGACACGCTAAATATCGCCAATATCTCCTTCATCGAGGCCGCGCAGATCGAACCGGTTGCCGGGCCGCCCGTATGGCAGCAGCCCTGGATATGGAGTATCGCGAAACAGGCGCTGGGTGTCGTCATGGTGCTGCTGCTGTTCTTCGGTGTATTGCGGCCGGTATTGCGCAGTCTGGTCGAGAAGGCGGGTACGCGTACGGCATCCGGTGAGGGTGCCGCCGGGCAGCTGCCGCTGGCTGCGGACCAGCTCAGTCTGGGTGGTCAGCCGCAGGCGCCGGCCATGCCGCTGGAGCAGCAGTTCGGCATGGCCCGGTCCATGATTGAGAATGACCCCCAGCGAGTCGCGCAAGTAGTGAAGACCTGGGTGGCCGCTGATGGCTGATAAACGCCAGGATCTGAGCGGGACCCAGAACGCCGCGGTGCTCCTGATGAGCCTCGGTGAGGAACATGCGGCCAGGATCCTGAAAAAAATGGGACCCCGGGAGGTTGAAAAGGTCGGGCACGCGATGTCGTCGCTGGCGAATGTCTCCAGCGATCAGGTCAGTGAGGTCATGCAGGGATTCATCCACGCGGTGCAGGGCCAGTCAGGCGTCGGTATCGCACCGGATGAATACGTATCCAAGGTGCTGGAGCAGGCCCTCGGTGCCGAACGTGCCGGTGGGGTTATCAGCCGCGTACTCGAAGGGCGAAATGCCCAGGGTCTGGAAGCGCTGAAATGGATGGACCCGGAGGATGTGGCCGATGTGATTCGTACCGAGCACCCGCAGATTATTGCCATCGTCCTGTCGCAACTCGATTCCGATCAGGCAGCCCTGGTGGTGTCGAAACTTCCCGAGCAGCAGCGTCCTGACATCCTGCTGCGGGTTGCGCGGATGGACACGATACATCCCTCCGCACTGGAAGAACTCAATCGGGTTCTGACCAAGCAGTTCAGTGTCACCAGCAATATCAAGTCAGCACCGGCAGGCGGGGCGAAGGTCGTGGCCGACATTCTCAATGTCATGAGCACCGAAGAGGAAAGCGCACTCTCCGCAAGCATTATCGAAGCAGACAAGGAGCTGGGTGAGGAAATCAAGGAGCTGATGTTCGTATTCGATAACCTGAAGGAGATCAACGATCGCGGTATCCAGTCGCTGCTGCGCGAGGTGTCCACCGATGTACTGGTAGTGGCACTCAAGGGTGCTGACGAAAGCATGCAGGAAAAGATTTTTACGAACATGTCGAAACGCGCCGCAGAGATGCTGCGTGACGACCTGGAGACCAAGGGGCCGGTCAAGCTGAGCGAAGTCCACGCGGCGCAGAAGGAAATCCTGGTGGTGGCGCAACGCATGGCCGAGTCCGGTGACCTGGTCATGGGCGGCAAGGGTGGCGATGAATATGTCTAGCCAGACAGATACCGGATGCAGGCCCTGGACCCTGCCGGAACTCGTGACTGCCGGTGGCGGCAAGCTGACTGCCGGGCAGGATGAAACGCCCAGCGAGTCATATGCACGGGGATTTGAACAGGGTCGCCAGGAAGGGCATGCCGCCGGAAGCCAGGCGCTGGCCGACCAGGTCGCGCGCCTGCAACAGTTGACGCAGTCGCTGGCACGGCCCCTGGAGAACCTCGATCAGGAAGTGGTCGACAGTGTTGTGCAGCTGGCAACGCTGATTGCAGCACAGCTGGTGCGGCGCGAACTGAAAACAGACCCGCAGCAGATCGTGGCTGTCGTGCGCGAGGCGGTGGCTGCATTGCCACTGGCAACGCGCAAAATAAAACTGCACCTGCACCCGGAGGATGCACATCTGGTCCAGGAATTGATGGCGCTGCCGGAAGGTGAAGATAGCTGGCAGATTGTCGAGGATATTTCACTGACACGCGGCGGTTGTGTGCTGACTTCGGAAAATTCGCAAATTGTTGCCACTGTCGAGGCGCGGCTGAATGCCATCATCGTCGCCATGCTGGGTGGTCAGCGCAGCGGGGATGCAAAACATGAATAACACACCGGCAATGCATGCTTCCGGGCGCAGCGCTATCTGGCTGCAACAGCTTGAGAGTTACCGGGAGCGTGCCCTCAGGCCCGTGCCACTGATGGTTGAGGGTCGTCTGACACGCATGGTCGGCCTGACGCTGGAGGCGGTCGGATGCGAGGTACCGGTCGGTGCGCGCTGTGAAGTGATGGCCAGCGACGGTGATCGCATCGAGGCGGAAGTCGTCGGTTTTTCCGGCGAAAAAACCTTTCTCATGCCGACCGGCGCAGTGCACGGCCTGACGCCGAATGCCCGGGTGCTGCCGTCACGGCACATGGGCGCGGCGTACGTTGGTGATGGTTTGCTGGGACGCGTGGTGGATGCCGCGGGCCGGCCCATCGACGGCAAGGGTCCAGTCCGACGGATGACCGGGTCCCGTTGATGGGCCGCGCCCTGAATCCGCTCGCCAGGCAATCGATATCCGAGCCCCTGGATGTCGGCGTGCGCGCGATCAATGCCCTGCTGACCGTCGGGCGCGGCCAGCGCATGGGCCTGTTTGCCGGCAGTGGCGTGGGCAAGAGCGTGCTGCTGGGCATGATGACGCGCTACACGGACGCGGACGTGATCGTTGTCGGTCTGATCGGCGAGCGTGGCCGCGAGGTCAAGGAATTTGTCGAGAACATCCTGGGCGAAGACGGTCTGGCGCGCGCGGTGGTGGTGGCCGCGCCCGCCGACCAGCCGCCGCTGATGCGTATGCATGCAGCCTGGCTGACGACGGCAATTGCCGAATATTTTCGTGACCGTGGCCTGAAGGTGCTGTTGCTGATGGATTCGCTGACACGTTTCGCCCAGGCACAGCGCGAGATCGGGCTGGCGATTGGCGAACCGCCGGCGACCAAGGGCTATCCGCCGTCGGTGTTTGCCAAACTGGCGCAACTGGTTGAACGTGCCGGCAACGGCGAAAACACGCGCGGCAGTATCACCGCTTTTTATACCGTGCTGGCCGAAGGCGATGACCAGAACGATCCGATTGCCGATGCTGCACGTGCAACCCTTGACGGGCACCTGGTGTTATCGCGCGAAATCGCCGAGGCCGGCCTGTATCCGGCAATCGATGTCGAGGCGTCGATCAGCCGGGTGATGCACGACATCGCCGCACCCGAACACCAGCAGGCGGCATTGCGTTTCAGGCAATTGTATTCCGCCTACCGGCATAACCGCGACCTGATTGCCGTTGGCGCTTATCAGAAAGGCAGCGACCCCCGTGTAGACGAGGCAATTGACTATCAACCGCGGTTGCTCGAATTTTTACGACAGGGTAACCAGCAGGCGGTGACGATGAATGCCAGCCTGCAGCAACTGGATACATTACTGGCAACTGCCAGCCACGGCGATGATGCCAGGATCACAGGAGGTGACGCATGAGTAAGGCAAAGCGGATGCAGCCGGTAGCCCGGATCGCACAGCAGCATTCCGATGCTGCGGCGCGCGTTCTGGCAGATAACCGGCAGCAGCTGGCCATGAAACAGCAGCAGCTCGATGAGCTGATCGTGTATCGCGATGAATATGCGCAGGGACTGAGACACAAAAGCAGAAACGGTCTCAACGCCACGCAAATGCGCGATTACAACCAGTTTCTGAATCGGCTCAATCTTGCGATAGAGCAGCAACAGCTGGCGATGGAGACTGCATGCCGGGAGATCGAATCCAGTAAACAGGACTGGGTGGGCAAGCAGCGCCGCGCCCGTGTAATGGACAATGTCGTGGACCGGCACCGACAGCAGGAGCAGCGTGATCATGCGCAGCAGGAACAGCTGGAAAACGATGAGCATGCCCTGCGTACCCCGCGCCGGGAAAACGGTTGAAGGAGAAAGGAGAGCATGATGAATAAATCCATAGCACCGGTCGTGACACCGGCAACGCATCCCGGAGTCGCGGCCAGAACCAGCAGTAACAGTGCCGCTGATGATGAAGCCGGCGTGTCATTTTCAAGCCTGATGAAGCCTGCCGGGCTGATGCCCCCGCGCCGGAGAATTCCGCCCGGCCGCAGACTGATGCAGAAGCTTCAGCGCAGCCAGCCCCGCAGCAGGAGGCAGCCCCGGCGCCGGGAAAGGAGGCCGATGCACAGGAAGTCACACTACCGGCTGAAGGATTACCGGCTAAAGTGCGGGCCGGCACCGTAGCGGACGGCCAATTGCAGGTGGTTGCGGAGGAGGCCGCCGAATTACCCGGTGAACTGCAGGCGGATGCTCAGGGAGCCGGCGGATTGCCGGGATTGTCGCAGTCGACTGACACGCCTGCGCTGGCACAACAGCAGAGTGAAGCCGCACCGGATTTGCCGGCCACACCGGTTACTGCCGCACATGTGCCGGCTGTTGCCGCCGTGCAAGCTTCAGCTGCACCTGACAAGTTACGCCCGGCAGCGGCGCTGCTCCCGGCAAACAATCCAGCGGTGGAGCTGAACATGGATCCGGCTGTCAAAGTGGCTGCGACCGGTTCCTTGCCGCAGACCACAGTCCCGCAACCGGTTGCCGGGATGGCAGCATCGGTTGCCCCGGTGCCTTTACCGGCGGCTGATCAGTTGCAGAACAGCAGTACCGGTGAAACGCTCGCCAGCGCGGTCAGGGCCGCAATTCAGCTTGCCGTCGCCCAGACGGGTAGCGAAGGGATGAAGCAGTCGCTTGCCGAAGGCCGGCAGTTTTTACCGGACGTCAATATGATTGCCACGCGGACCAGCGTAGAAACGCTGGCCATTTCGTTTACCGACACCCTGGCGGAAACCAAGTTGACCCCGGTGGCTTCAAGGGTGCAGGTGCCGGTCGGCCAGCAGGGCTGGGGCCGCGCAGTGGGTGAACAGGTCATGTGGTTTATATCCAATAACGTCAATAGCGCCAGCCTGCGGTTGAATCCGCAGCATCTGGGGCCGCTGGAAATGCAGGTGAGCATGGACGGTGACAAGGCAAATGTGGCCTTCGTCAGTCAGCATGCAAGCGTGCGCGAGGCGCTGGACTCCGCTATGCCGCGGCTGCGCGAGCTGTTTTCCGAACAGGGTCTCAGCCTGGGTGATGTCCATGTTTCACAGCATGGCGCCTCCGGCCAACAGGACCGGGATGACAGTGCCTCCGCCTCACTGGCGGGTGATGGAGTGGATACCGGTGGTGCGGATGCGGCGGATATCGAATCCACTGTCGCCCCGGGCGACGCAACCGGCCTTGGTCTGGTGGACTACTACGTCTGAATCGTCAAGCGGCCATCCGTGTTGGGCGTGCTACGCTTCGCCTGCATGGACGCTGTACAGGGACGTACAAGTGTCGCGGAGCGCATGGAGCTGCGCCTGGCATCGACCGCAGGCGAGGGGCGTGAGCAGGACGCGGAAGCTTCGCCCAACCTACACATATCTACCGTTGCTACGGGTTTGCATCCTGTGCGCCTCCACCCGTAGGTTGGGCAAAGGAGCGCAGCGACGCTGTACAGGGACGATGTACAGGGATGTACAAGTGCCGCGGGAGGCAGGATGCCGGGAGCGGCCGTACGAGTGTCGCGAGAGGGCAGGACGCCCGTAGCGACCGTGCCCAACAGGTCAGCAGCCCTCTCTGCCGGCTACAGTTGTCAGGTCTGCCTACGAGCTGGATGACTTCAGTAAACGTGATCCGGCAGTCAGACTGGCATGTAATTCATCGGCGGGTAGTGGCGGACTGAAAAAATAACCCTGTACCGCATCGCAGTTGTGCCGGCGCAGAAAGTCAAGCTGTGCCCCGGTTTCCACGCCCTCGGCCACCACGCGCATGTTCAGATTGTGTGCCATGGCGATGATCGCTGCAACCAGCTCGCAATCGTTTCTGTCTTCAGGGATATCCCTTATAAAATCGCGATCGACCTTGACGATATCGATAGGGAAGTTTCGCAGGTGGCTGAGTGATGATTGACCAGTGCCGAAGTCGTCCAGCGCAATCCGTACACCTATGGCTCGGAGGTTTTCCAATACGGAGCGTACGCGTCGGGTTTCCTGAAACAGTGTGCTCTCGGTAATCTCGATGATCAGCTGGCGCGGTTCAATTCCCGTATCTTTCAGCGTGCGATGTACATACTCGGCAATATCCTCGTCATGAAAACAATGGGCCGAAAAGTTGACCGCAACTGAAAGATCGATATGTATGTCTTGCGTGATTGTCCTGCACTGCCGGCAGGCCTGGCCGAGTATCCAGCGGGTGGCCGGCAAGATCATGCCTGATTCTTCCATAACCGGAATGAACTCGGCTGGATTGACCAGGCCGCGTTCCGGATGTTGCCAGCGCATGAGGGCTTCCATGCCCAGCGTTTGTTCGTTTTCCAGCCCCACAATGGGCTGACAGTGAAACAGCAATTCATTGCGTTCAAGCGCGCCACGCAAGTCATTTTCCATGTTCGTACGCTGGATGACACGTTCGGCCACATCTTTTGAATAGTATTGATAATTGTTACGTCCCGATTCCTTGACCTGATACATTGCGATGTCAGCCTGGGCAATGAGCGCATCGACGTCCATGCCGCTTTCCGGATATAAGGCGAGACCAATCGATGTAGTGACAAATAGTTCGTGTGCGTCGACATGAAACGGCTCCTGCATGCAGGTAATAATCTTGCTTGCCAGGTCGCTTAACTGTTCACGGTCGGTGAGCTGCTCTGCAATCACGACAAACTCGTCGCCGCCAAAGCGCGCCACCGTGTCTGATTCACGGACGATTTCAGACAGTCGACCGGCTACAAGCTGGAGTAGCTGGTCACCAACGCTGTGCCCCAGGGTGTCATTAATGGTCTTGAAGCGGTCAAGATCAAGAAACATGATGCCTACGCTGTTATTGTACCGTTGCGCCACATTGATCGCATGACCGAGGCGATCCTGTAATAGTTCGCGATTGGGAAGGTCTGTCAGTCCGTCATGAAACGCCATATGATTAATACGTTCATTGGCAATTGTATAATCAGTGATATCCTCGACGCTTGACCAGATGAATTTCTCCCCGTCTCTCTCCAGGATCTGACCGTAAAGCCGGACCGGTACGAGATGACCGTCTGCATGAATATATTCCTTTTCATAGGGACCATAGCGCCCGGTTCTTTCGATACTCTCAAGTTGCCTCTGTTCTTCCGCGCCGTATTTACCGGGTGTTATATCCCAGTAACTAAGCTGCAGTGTGTCTTCCACCGTGCGCCCGATCATGGATGCAAATGCAGGATTCACGTCAACGTGATCACCGTTCATTCGGCACAGTACGAGGCCGATTATGGATTCTTCGAAAAGCATACGATTGTATTGCTCACTTGCGCGCAATGCCTGTTCCACCTGCTTGCGTTTGGTTATGTCCTGAATTATGGCAACGAAAACCTGCGGATTCTCCTCACGTGACAGATGTAACCTGACTTCTACCGGATATACAGTTCCATCCTTGCGTACGTGTTCGGTATAAAACGTGAGCAGGTCCTGGTTACTGGAGCGCAGTGATGCCAGCCTTTCCCTGAACTGTTGTTCTGTGAAATGCGGTTTGATATCAACTGGCGTAAGTGCAGCGAATTCCTGCATGGAATAACCAAGATTATCGCGCGCACCCTTGTTCACCTGCGTGAAATAGAGTGTTTCTGCGTCGAAGATATAGATTTCATTGGATGAGTTATCCAGAATTCGCCCCAGTCGTTTCTGCAGACCCTCTGACTGTTTGCGCGCACTGATGTCAGTGATAGTTCCGCGCACCAGGATGCGATCGGGATCTGGCAGGCGGCTCAACCGGACCTCACAGGGTATCTCTTGCCCGGTCGCATTCCGATGTGTCCATTCGAATGTCGGTGTATCGCCGTCCACGGCCTGTTGAATGTATTCATATGCGGCCTGGTCCGACGCGCGTCCATCGGGCTGTATTGGCGGGCTCAGGGCAATTGGGCCTGTTTTCTGCAGGACGTCCCGCTCCATACCAAACAATTGCTCGGCATGGTGATTAACCTCAACAAGACAGCCATTTTTCAGGTCCAGTATGGTGATAGCCTCGGGTGCATGATCAACCAGGGCACGGTATTTTTGTTCACTCGTGCTCAGTGCCCGTTCCGCGTGGTTGCGCACCTCAATTTCCCGCTCGAGTTCAGTATTCAGTCTTGCCTGCCTGGCAGCAAATGTTGCCGTGCGTCGCGAACTGCGAACCATGCTGGTCAGGTAGACTCCCAACAAGACAGTCAACAGCAATCCGGCAATCAGAACGCCCGTGGCATAGTGCCCGCCATGAGCCGCGTAAAATGCTGGTGCGGGAGAAAAAAGCAAGGACCATTGTCGCTCTGGCAGGGTCAACACCACATGTTTATGCAGACCTGCATGCCCTTTCTTGGCGGGAACGCGGGCACTTTGTTTCTCACCCTGCCGCGTGCGTGAGGGATGAAAATAGCTTGTGGTTGCGAGTTCGGGGCTGTCACCTTCATAGACCCAGATATCCAGGCCAGCGGCAGGCAGATCCATCAGTGACCGTTCAATCAGATTGCCGACACGGAATACACCATTCACGTAACCAACCAGACTGGCGCGTCTTTGGGTCACGGTATCCACCGGCTCACCCCGGGCATAAATCGGCCTGGAGACTAGAACCCCGTATTGATCATCCGGTTCCTGTACCAGTCTTATCCACGACGTGGTGCTGGCAGTGCCGAGATCACGTGCGGTTTCAAGCGTGTGGCGGCGCGAGGGTTCCGTGGCCAGATTGAAACCTAGACCCTGTTCGTTACCCTTTAGCGGCTCAAGGTAATAGACCGGAAAATATTCTGCACGGGCTGAAGCTTCAATCATATGCCCGGGTCCGGCCTGTTCCGTTAACTGGAAATCTTGCAGGCCATCCCGGCGAGCGGCCTGTTCATATCCAGAGCGGTCATCATGTTTGACGCGGGGAATCCATCCAAAAGCCTGAATCTCGGGATGGTTATGCAGATAAGGCTGTACAAACGCACCAAACTCACTGCGTTCCACATTCTGTGAGGCGACGTATAGCCCCGCGACTGATTCAATCAGTTCCACATCTCTATCGATGGTCTCCTGCAGGACGGCAACGTGATTATTTACCCGATGCGCAAACTCGGCCTCGAGTGTCTCTGTTTCCCACGACCGGACCTGATGAAAGGCCGCAATGGTCAATCCCAGACAAAGCAGGACGGCAATGGCGATGGATGTGTACTGGCGACGCGGCAAGCTGCCGGTATCGGTATCGGTTGTCATGTGGCTCTTCCCTGGCATTGATCCCGCGTCCCCCGGTTGGCTGATCCACTCGAGAGCTACCCGGCGTAAAGGTCATTTCAATCTGAATTCTGGACAAGAATAGAGTCGGCATGCTGATGAAATGATTGAGGATGGCCGGGGCACCAGGCCGGCCGAATGTGCTGGTGGTTGCCCCGGCAAGATCAAGTCCTGGCAGACAGGGGTGAGTCACCCGCATAGCAATTTATTGACGTTCTGTTGGCCGCCGTGCCGGGTAATTTCTGCCAATGTTTTGGCTAACTACAGATTACATATTTTAATACATTGTTTTTAATGATTAATATTTTATTTCATTTTATGGCATAGCCATTGCATAACCCATGACAAGGACCATTTACCCGCGTGCCGTGCAGGCGCCGGGTCCGGGTTTCTCCACAGTGCAACGGACGGGATTTCGCTATGAAGAAGATCATCATCATCGCAGTGGCTGTCATGCTCCTGGCGGGCATTGGTGTCGGTGCCATGCTGTTCCTGCAAGAGAAACCGCCACCCGCTGAGGGTGAAGCGGTGGTGGAGCCGGTGGCTGCGGATCCGGTCTATTTTGGCCTCGATCCGGATTTTGTTATCGCATTCCAGCAACCGAAAACGGCGCGTTTTCTCAAGGCGGCGGTCGAGGTCATGGCGCGTGACGATGATGTCATCGAGGACATCAAGCTGCACATGCCCGCGATTCGGGACAGCGTGGTGATGTTACTGAGCACCAAGGAAGAGACAGCCCTGATGTCGCGTGAGGGCAAGGAGCAGCTGCGTGCCGAGATACTTGCGGAAGTCCAGGCAGTGCTGGAAAAAAATACCGGGAATCCGGGCATAGAAGCGGTTTATTTCACCAACTTTGTAATGCAGTGAGTGACATGGGAAGCGAAGAAGTCATATCCGCAGAAGAAGCCGCAGCGTTGCTGGATGGCGTTGCCTCCGGCGAGGTAGATGGTACGGCGCAGGCGGCACCCGGCGAGGTCGTTCCCTATGACCTCACTGACCAGGACCACATCGTGCGCGGGCGCCTGCCGGTACTGGACAAGATCAGCGCGCGTTTCGTGCGTCATTTCCAGGCAGGTCTCGAGCATCTGTTGCAACGCCCGGTGGAAGTATCGATGGACGTGCTGCAGACAGTCCGCTGTGCGGACTACATTCACAGCCTCGGTGTACCGGTCAGCGTTAACTTCGTGCATGCCACGCCCTTGCCGGGCGAGGCGCTGATCATTCTGGATCCCGGCATGGTGTTCACCGTGGTGGATATCTATTTCGGTGGCGACGGGCGTTATCAGGGCCAGATGAGCGGGCGGGAATTCACGCCGACCGAGACACGCATCATCCAGCTTGTTTTGAACCAGATCCTGCAGGACCTGAAACAGGCCTGGGAGCCGGTCATGCCGGTGGAGTTCAAGGCCATCAGGTCCGAGGCAAATCCCCAGTACTCCAGCATCGCCAATTCCAGGGAGACGTTGATTGTCTGCGGTTTCCGCATGGAGCTGGATGAATTTGCATGCGAGTTCCATATCGCACTGCCCGACTCGATGATCGAGCCGGTGCGCGATCTACTGGATGGTGGTTTGCAGAAAAGCCAGTCCGACAACGAGGTGGTATGGCTGCAGGCGCTGCAGGAAAAACTGCAGGAGGCGCAGGTGGATATTTACGGCACGATTGCCGCGACCACGGTGAAGTTGCGTGATGTTTTCAACCTGAAAACAGGTGATGTCATTCCGGTGGAATTACCGGAACAGGTCACACTACAGGTTGGAGAGGTCCCGCTGTTTCAAGGCCGGTTCGGCGTCCATGAAGACCGCAATGCGGTCAAGATCACTACTTGTCTTAATGATACGAAATAAACCTGATACGGCATACGCAGGAGAGTCCCATGAGTGAAGAAGCGAATACAGTCGAGACCGAAGCGGAAGTTGCCGCCGGGGCAACAGCACCGGCGGAGGAGTAATTCGGCAGCCGGGCCGGACTATGCGCCCGCGGAATTCGACAATCTGCAGCAGGAATCCGGACACGCAGGACAGGACAGTACTGCCAGTCTCGACGTCATCCTGGATATCCCGGTGACACTCTCCATGGAAATAGGCCATACCCGCATCAGTATTCAGGAGTTGTTGCAGCTGGCGCGCGGTTCGGTGGTGGAGCTTGACCGCATGGCAGGAGAGCCGCTGGATGTGCTGGTCAACGGTACGCTGGTCGCGCGTGGTGAAGTCGTGGTTGTGAATGACAGGTTCGGCGTGCGCATGAGCGAAGTGATCAGTCCCGCAGAGCGGGTCGGCACCCTTAAATAGGACAGGCTCGAATGACCCTTATCATAAATGCAGGTTTCCATCGTTTGCTTGCCGGCACATGCGCCGCAGCGGGCATGCTGTCTTCCCCGGCAATAGCGGCGGCAGACAAGGCGCCTGCCCCGATCGGATTTGCCGGTGAAGCGGTTGGCAGCGGCTTCATGCTGCAATTTACCGGCGGTCTGCTGGTGGTGCTGTTGAGCGTTGTGGGCCTGGCCTGGCTGTTGCGCCGGGTTGGACGCCTGCAGTCCTCGGCTGACGGTACGCTGCGCATCATCGGCGGACTGGCACTCGGTACCCGCGAGCGCGTGGTCCTCGTGCAGGTCGGTGAAACCCAGGTCTTGCTGGGAGTCGCGCCCGGCCGGGTGCAGGCAGTACATGTATTGCAGGAACCGGTCGTGACCGCAACGGCAGCGGATGGCGCGCCCGGAAGTTTTGCCATACGCCTGAAGGAAGCACTCGGGATGGAGAAAGGCATGGAGAAGGCACCATGAAGCGCTGGCTCATTCCCGCAGGCCTGCTACTGGTGCTTGCACCATTGGGCGCAGTGCTGGCTGCACCCGGTCTGGATGCGGTGACGGTAAAGACGGCCGCCGGCGGCGGTGAAACCTACAGCCTGAGCCTGCAGGTGCTGGGCCTGATGACGGCGCTGACGATGTTACCGGCCGCGCTGATTTCGATGACATCATTTACGCGCATCATCATCGTACTCGCCATTTTGCGCCAGGCACTGGGGACTGCACAGACTCCTTCCAACCAGATACTGATCGGGCTGTCTCTGTTTCTCACCCTGTTTGTGATGAGCCCGGTACTGCAGGAAATCTATACGCAGGGTGTGCAACCCTATCTGGCCGAGCAGATCGATTCGAAGCAGGCCCTGGAACAGGGTGTTGGACCATTGCGCGGTTTCATGCTGGAGCAGACGCGCGAGACCGACCTGACGCTGTTCGCCGACATTGCACACTACAAGGATGAGGAGCTTGCGGGACCCGAGACTGTGCCGTTTTCACTGCTGGTGCCCGCCTTTGTAACCAGTGAGCTGAAAACCGCATTCCAGATCGGCTTCCTGATCCTGATCCCGTTTCTTGTCATCGACCTCGTGGTCGCCAGCGTCCTGATGTCCATGGGTATGATGATGCTGTCACCGATGATCATCTCCCTGCCATTCAAGATTATGCTGTTTGTGCTGGTCGATGGCTGGTCGCTGGTGATAGGGACGCTGGCCACCAGCTTCTTCACCTGATCGACGCGATTGTTCAGCACTCGGGAGATTCTCGCATGACACCGGAAAGTATAATTCTGATCGGACAGGAGGCCATGAAGGTCACGGCCTTGCTGGCCGCGCCCCTGTTGTTGTCTGCACTGACCATCGGTCTGCTGGTCGGCATGTTCCAGGCGGCGACACAGATCCAGGAAATGACGCTCAGTTTTATTCCCAAGCTGATTGTGATGGCGCTCGCCCTGATGGCATCGGGTTCATGGATGATCAACCTGGTGGTGAATTTCACGGAGCGCCTGTTTGAAAGCATACCGGCCCTGATCGGGTGACCGGAGCTACCGGCCGCGACATATGATAATTATCACCAGCGTTGAACTGAATGCCTGGGTGGCCGCACTGTTATGGCCATTCATGCGCATCAGCGCGATGTTTCTCGCCGCCCCCGTGCTCGGTGCACGCATGATGCCGGTTCGGGTACGTATCGCCCTGGCGCTGATACTGGCACTCATTCTTGCGCCGACCGTCATGGACAATGCCATAGCAATCGATCCCTTCAGCGCACCGGGTTTGCTGGTGAGTGTGCAGCAGGTCCTGATCGGACTGGCCATGGGATTCACCCTGCAACTGGTGTTTTCCGCGCTGGTTATTGCAGCACACAGCCTGGCGATGGGGATGGGCCTGGGATTTGCCACCGCCGTCGATCCCCAGAACGGCGTCCAGGTGCCGGTGTTGAGTCAGTACTACCTGACACTCTCCACCCTGATATTCCTCGCCCTGAACGGACACCTGGTGATGATCCAGATGTTGATCGACAGTTTCACCAGTCTGCCGATCGGGGAGACCGGTATCAGCCGTGAAGGTCTCTGGGCGCTGGTAGGCTGGGGCAGCCGCATGTTCGCGGGCGCAGTCCTGATCGCGCTCACCGCCATGACCTCCATGCTGCTGATCAATCTGGCCTTTGGTGTCATGAGCCGCGCGGCACCGCAACTCAATATATTCGGTGTCGGCTTCCCGGTCATGATGGGTACCGGTTTCGTCATCATCATGATCAGCCTGCCCAGTCTGACACCGCATGTTACGGAACTCCTGCAGGATGCCTTTGAACTGATGGGCCTGCTGGTCGGGGGTGGCTAGGAAATGGCCGAACAGACCGCACAGGAGAAGACCGAACGCGCAACCCCCAAACGCCTGCGCGAGGCGCGGGAAAAAGGCCAGCTTGCACGTTCCCGGGATCTGAACAGCACCATCCTGTTGCTGGCCGCGTCCGGCGGCTTGCTGGTGTTCGGTGATTCCCTGATTGCGGGCCTGGCCGGACAGATGCGCATGAGTTTCTCCCTGGAGCGTGCAACCGTGTTCGAGCCCCTGGCACTGCAGATGTATTTCGGCAAGGCGCTGGGTGGCGCCCTGCTGGCGTTCGGGCCGTTTTTGGGCCTGTTGTTTGTGGCTGCATTGCTGGCGCCCATGTCACTCGGCGGCTGGTCCTTCAGTCCGCAGGCGGTGGTTCCCAAGTGGTCGAAACTGAATCCACTCAAGGGCTTCGGACGGATGTTTGCCGTGCGCAGCCTGGTCGAGGCCATGAAGGCATTCGCGAAATTCCTGGTGGTGGCGATTGCCTCGGGCATCCTGCTGTACCAGTCCGCCGGTGAATTGTTCGCACTCGGCGATGAACCCCTGCACCAGGCGCTGGCGCATACGGCGCATGTCGTGGGCTGGTCTTTCGTGGCCATGAGTGCCGTGTTGATTCTGATTGCTGCAGTGGACGTGCCCTTTCAGTTATGGGATCACGCCAACAAGATGAAGATGAGCAAGCAGGAAATAAAGGACGAAACCCGGCAAACCGAGGGCAGCCCCGAGGTCAAGGGTCGCATCCGAGCCATTCAGCGGCAGCAGGCGCAGCAACGCATGATGGAGGACGTCCCGACGGCTGATGTCGTGGTGACCAACCCGACACATTATGCCGTGGCCCTGCGTTATGACCAGGAGAGTGCCGCTGCGCCGAAGGTGGTGGCCATGGGTGCGGATCTTGTCGCCGCGCGTATCCGCGACCTGGCCCGGGAGCATGACGTCACCGTTGTCGAGGCGCCGCCATTGGCGCGTGCCCTGTATTTCAACGCGGAAATCGGCCATGAAATCCCCGCCGGCCTGTATATGGCGGTGGCCCAGTTACTGGCTTATGTCTACCAGTTGAAAGCGGTGCGCAGACCGGGTCAGCCGGAACCTGAACTGCCGGAAGCACTTCCCGTGCCGGATGAACTGCTGAGAACACACTGAGACCACTATTGAAATGGTGACGCAATGAACACGACTGCAACCTTCGGTAACATTCAGCCCCGCATGCTGATCGGGCTTGGCACACCCTTGCTGCTGGTGATGATGCTCGCCATGATGGTGCTGCCGCTCCCGCCGCTGGTGCTGGACCTGGTATTTACCTTCAACATCGCGCTGGGGCTGATCGTCCTGCTGGTCTCCGTGTACACCGTCAGGCCACTGGATTTTGCCATCTTCCCCACGGTCCTGCTGGTGGCCACGCTGTTGCGCCTGGCGCTGAACGTGGCGTCCACGCGGGTCATTATGCTGGACGGGCACGACAGGTCCCGGAGCGGCCGGGCGTGTCATTCAGTCATTTGGCGAATTTGTGGTCGGCGGCAATTACGCAGTCGGCCTGGTGGTGTTTGCCATCCTGGTGATTATCAACTTCGTCGTCGTCACCAAGGGCGCCGGGCGCATCTCGGAAGTCAGCGCCCGCTTCACCCTGGACGCCATGCCGGGCAAGCAGATGGCCATCGACGCAGATCTCAATGCCGGACTGGTTAGCCAGGACGAAGCCCGCGAGCGCCGCAAAGAGGTGACCCAGGAAGCGGATTTCTACGGTGCGATGGACGGCGCCAGCAAGTTCGTCCGTGGCGATGCCATCGCCGGCATACTCATTCTGGTGATCAACATGATTGGCGGATTATCGGTTGGCATCCTGCAGCACGGCCTGTCACTCGCCGATGCCGCGCATAACTACACCCTGTTGACCATCGGTGACGGACTGGTTGCCCAGATTCCGTCGCTGGTCCTGTCGACCGCGGCAGCGCTGATTGTGACGCGTGTTTCCACTTCGCAGGACATGGGACAGCAGGTACTGAAACAGCTGTTCAGCAACCCGCGTGCGCTGACGGTAACAGCCGGTGTCGTGGGAGCGCTGGGCCTGGTACCCGGCATGCCCAACGGCGTATTTATCACCCTGGCCGCCCTGCTCGCAGGGATGGCCTATTTGATCAGGGAATGGAACAGGAAAGCAGCAGCGACCATCAAGTCAGCGGAACCGGTGGCGCCGACCGAAGAATCGAAGGACCTCGGCTGGGATGACGTGATGCCGGTGGATGTGGTCGGCCTGGAGGTGGGCTATCGCCTGATACCGCTGGTCGACAAGAACCAGGGCGGACAACTCATGTCGCGCATCAAGGGCGTGCGCAGGAAACTGTCCACAGAACTCGGCTTCCTGATCGACCCGGTACACATCCGCGACAATCTGGACCTCGAGCCCGGCGCCTATCGCATCAACCTCATGGGCGTCCCGGTTGGCGAGGCGGAAATCATGCCGGGCAAGGAACTGGCCATCAATCCGGGGCAGGTATTCGGCACCCTGCAGGGTATCGCCACCACGGATCCGGCCTTTGGTCTGGATGCCCTCTGGATCGATGCTGCGCAGCGCGACGAGGCGCAGACCATGGGCTACACCGTGGTCGATGCCAGCACCGTGGTCGCCACCCACCTGAGTCATCTGTTGCAGCAGCACGCGCATGAGTTACTGGGTCATGAAAGTGTGCAGCAGTTGCTCGATATCCTCGCCAAGTCTTCACCGAAGCTGGTGGAGAACCTGGTGCCCAAGACGGTGGCGCTCGGGGTGGTCGTCAAGGTGTTGCAGAATCTGCTGGCAGAGGGCATACCGGTGCGTGACCTGCGCACGATTGCCGAAACATTGGCGGAGCATGCCCCGCGCAGCCAGGATCCCGACATCCTGACGGCCGCGGTGCGTGTCACCCTGTCACGCACAATATATCAACAAATCAATGGCATGGAGCCACAATTGGCCGCGATGGCGCTGGATCCGAAACTGGAACAGTTGTTGCTTCAGTCCCTGCAGGGCGCCGTTGATGGCGACGTTGGACTGGAACCGGGACTCGCGGAACACATGCTCAAGGCATTACAGGAAAACACCCGGCAACTGGAACTCGCCGGCCAGCCGGCCGTACTGCTGGTCTCGCCGGTGCTGCGCCACTGGCTGGCGCGGTTTGTCCGCGGCTCGATTCGTGGCCTGCACGTGCTGGCCTATAACGAAGTACCCGACAGCAAGCAGGTCAAGATCATCGCCAGTATCGGGGGCGAGACCTTTGCCATGGCCGGCTAGCGCCGCTGCCGGCACCCGGAGTATGAGGAGAAACAGAGATGAAAATGAGACGCTTTATTGCAGATCAGACCCGCCAGGCAATGCAGCAGGTTGAAGAGGTGCTGGGTCCTGATGCGCTGATTCTTTCCACACGCCGGGTTGCCAATGGTGTCGAGATTATTGCGGCCGTCGATTATGAAGACGATCTGGATGCCGGATCGATCCCCGCTGGCGAACGCATCGAAGCGGCCGGTACGCGTGCAAGCGCACCGGCAGAAGCGGCCGGGGCACCCGTGCAGCCGCTGTCACAACCGGTTGAACCCGTGCCGGCAGCGGCTCCGGATCCATCGATCCAGGAGATGCGCCAGGAGATCCGGTCGCTGCGCAGTATGCTGGAAGTGCCGCTGGCACGGCTCGCCTGGGAAGATATGGGGCGCCGCCAGCCGCAGCGGGCTGCGCTGGTAAAACGCCTCGGTGCACTGGACCTGCACCCGGTGATCGTCAACCACGTCGTCGATCAGGTACCGGAATGCACCAACCCGGAACAGGACTGGCAACAGGCACTGGATACCCTGGAGGACATGCTGCCGGTGGCGGATGACGCGCTGTTGACCCGCGGCGGGGTGATCGCACTGATCGGTCCGACCGGCGTCGGCAAGACAACGACCGTGGCGAAGCTGGCCGCGCGCTTTGCATTGCGCCATGGCCGCCGCAGCGTTGCGCTGGTCACGATGGACAACTATCGCATCGGTGCGCACGAGCAGTTGCGTACTTATGGAAAATTACTGGGTGTGCCGGTACATATTGCCGGTGACCGGGAGGAACTGAAAACCATACTGAATCATCTGCATGACCGGAAGCTGGTGTTGATCGATACCGCCGGTGCCAGCCAGAGGGATATGCGCCTGACGGAGCAGCTGGCGACACTGGATGTAGACGGTGTCGCGATCCGGCGCTGCCTGGTGTTGTCCGCTACCGGACTGATGGACCTGCATGATGAAGTCATTCGTTCTTTCAGTCGCGTCGCTCCGGACAGTTGTATCCTGACCAAGATTGACGAGGCCACCAGTCTGGGCGGTGTATTGTCGGTGTTGATGAAACATCACCTGCCAGTCACATATTTAAGTGACGGTCAGCGGGTGCCGGACGATTTTCATCAGGCCAGCGCACGGCATCTGGTAACACAGGCGGCCGCATTGACGAAATGCACGGAGTCAGGAGAACCGGACGAGGTCTGGCTGCAGGCCTTCGCCGCACAGGAGGCAGGCACGCATGCTGACGCACACATCTGAGATTGCTGTCGATCAGGCAGCGGGTCTGCGACGCATGGTGCAACCGCATCCCGTCAAGGTTGTCGCAGTGACCGGCGGCAAGGGCGGTGTCGGCAAAACCAGTGTCTCGATCAACCTGGCGACCGCACTGGCGCAACACGGCAAGGCAGTGATGTTGATGGATGCAGACCTCGGACTGGCCAATGTCGATGTATTGCTGGGTCTTACCTCGCGCTACAATCTGTCGCATGTGATAACCGGGGAATCAACGCTCGCCGATATCATCGTCGAGGGTCCGGCCGGCGTAAAGATCATTCCCGCCGCATCGGGAAAACACAATATGATCAACCTCACGGCTGCGGAACATAGCGGATTGATCCATGCTTTCGGTGAGCTTGATCACGGAGTCGATGTGCTGCTCGTCGATACCGCCGCGGGCATATCAGACAGTGTCATAACATTTACCCGGGCAGCGCATGAGGTGGTCGTTGTCGTGTGTGACGAGCCGGCATCCGTAACGGACGCCTATGCACTGATAAAGATACTGAATCGCGATAACGGCGTGGAGCGCTTCCATGTGCTTGCCAATATGACGACTTCTGCATACGAAGGCCAGGCGCTCTTCAAGAAGCTCTCCCGTGTGGCGCAGCGTTTCCTCGATGTCACCCTTAATTTTATGGGTGCTATTCCCCATGATGAATACCTGCGCAAGGCGATTCAACGCCAGCAGACGGTAATGGAAGCCTTTCCCCGCAGCCGGTCAGCGGTGGCATTCAGGAAGCTGGCGGAAAAAACCGACAGACTGCCATTACCGAGCGCTGCCAGCGGACAGCTGGAGTTCTTCGTCGAACGCCTGATTATGTCCGGTTGCAGTGCCGGCTAGCTGCAAGATGAAACAGCTGCTGTGCGTGCTGTTGCTGTTCACCCTGGCGTTTCCGGGAACTGTTCTGGCGGGTGCCGGTACTCCGCATAATCTGCTCGTAACCGTCCTGCAGACGGCTGATATGGACGCGGTGCGTGCCCTGCTTTCCGCGGGTACGGGTACAGACCGGTTGCCTGCCACGGTTTACGGCAACCGCCGGTTTCCCGGTAACGACAGTACCCGGCAGTTGCGGGTCCTCGAGGGCCATACCGCCTTCATCCATGTCGGGCATACCGAACCGGAAGTGCGCCTGTTATGGGTCGAGGCGGACGCCGATAATCCACTCCCGAATATTGATTTCCTCAATCGGGAACGGGCGAGCGGCCTTTCCATCAGTGCTGAACTGGCGGGTGACAGGATTACCCTGCAGGTGCAGTATTTCGATCAGGCCTCACCGGCAACGCAGAATCTCGCAACGAAAGTCTCCGGCCGCATAGGCCAGTGGCTGGACCTGGGCGGTTCGCTGGTCCCTGAAGAAGTGCCGGCTGGAGTAACAACCTATTCTATTGCGAATGATCACCACGGCCGGATGCGCATACTCGTCAAGGTAGAACTTGCAGAGTAGGTGCTGTGCATCGACCTCAAGTATGCTTAACACCTTGCGCTGCCCCGACTTTACACAAACTCCGGCAGGTACACAGAAACGCCAAATCATTAAATCCCCTCTCCCTCCGGGAGAGGGCCAGGGAGAGGGGATCAATAATAAATCCTTAACAGGGAAGTTACGTTAACAGGTTACCGATTCAGCGAGAGATGATCTATAGATAAACGCACTTGAAGGGATAAGCGGCAATTTGATTGAAGCCCCCTCTCCCCAGCCCTCTCCCGGAGGGAGAGGGAGCAAAACAATATTTCGTATCTCGGCACCAGACAAACCTCACGCATACTCGTCGATATGAGTCCCATCGGTATTCGGTTCATCTTGCGCTTTCTCGGGGTCAGGGTTTTTTTTGCCGGGCGCGGGGATTTCCTCGCCCGGCTGGCGGCGCGGCTGGCGGCGTGACCACGGTTGCGTGGGCCAGGCAGGTGTCAATGGACTGATGTCGTTGAGAGATCCCATGATATCCCCTGATAGCTTGCCTCACTGTTTGTAACGGCAGGGCAGGAAGATACTTGAGGGCAGGTAATATCCGGTTACCTGGATATTTCCGGCTTTGATATGCGAGAATCGGGACCACTCGTACAGCTACCGGCGGTTAGCGGTAGCCGCGAGTACGGGGCAGCTAGTGCCCACATTCACCGCTACGCACACCGGGTCGACTGTATATGGAACAGAACAGGAATCTGAGCGGCATTATCGATACCATTCAGGACGAGGGTCCCGCGCCATCGCTGACCAGCGGGCTGCCGGGGGGGGATGATGACATGCATGCCGTGGACCGCGACCTGGATTTCAGGGAGCCGCCGGCCGCTCGGCATGGTTATATCCGCTGGCTGAGTTTTGCCCTGCTGGTGCTGGTGATCGTCAGTGGTGCAGCAGGTATCGCGTGGCAGTTGCTTCCGGATTCCCCGGAACAGGCGCTGGTCGAGAATTCCGGCAACGATGCCTGGACTGCCATCCGCGATGCGGCTGAAGAGGTAGCCATCAGCCCCCAGGCCGTTACGAACAGCCAGGCGCCGGGTGCTGCGTCACCCTTGCAGGAGATTCATGCAGGCCAGGCACAGATTATCGCACGCCTGGATGAACTGGCCGCGACGGTGGAAGACGACCGCAACCGGAATGCCGTCCTCTGGGAAGAATATGATTTACAGGTAACGCAACTGCAGGATGAGCACCGCCAGGAGCTGGATGCCTTGTCTGCGAGTATTGTTGCGCTGCAGCAGCGCAGCGAACAGCAGGCTGCCGCTGCAAGCACACCACCGGCGGCGTCAACCCCGGCTGTACAGGGAGTTACCGGCGTTCCTGCTGCGGGTGACGGGGAGTGGGTGGTGAATGTGGTGTCCTCCACCCGGGAAAAACCCGTTCGGGACATGATGGGTAATCTGCAACAACAGGGCATCGCCGTCGAGTTGAGAACGGCGACAGTCGACGACACACTCCGTTACCGTCTGCAGGTGCCTGGTTTTGCGACCCGCGACGCGGCCAGACGCTATGCGGACCAGCTCAATACCGAACACGGCCTGAAGGGCGCCTGGCCCAGCCGCAAGTAGCCGTTCGGCACCGCTCCGGTGCCGCCAGAAATCTACAGCCCCCAGCGTCACTTAGGCCGGCTGGCAGCCGGAAATCACTCAATCGTCACCGGTTCAGCGTGCGCATCCAGCCGGCTCCGGGTTATTCAGATGTTCGCCCTTTATTAACAGGCGGTTATGCAGGCCTGTTCGTCTACAGTCCTGGATGAAACGGCCGAATACCGTATATATACATAGTGACATCCCGCCGTTACCTGCACAGGGATAGAGTGGCGCCGGATGGCGCACACGGGGAGCACACCGAATTTCAATGGTCAGCACAGGGGCATAAGCGCATGAACGGCGAACAGGATCAGACTGGTTTTCTGGTAGACAAAAAACTGCTGAAGCGGTTGAACAAGTGTACCAACCTGCCGAGCCCGCCGAATATTGCCATGCGCATTATCGAAATGGCGCAGGATCCCGAAATTGATATCGGCAAGGTTGCCGAAGTAGTCAGTCTGGATCCCGCACTGGCGGCCAAGGTCCTGCGTGTTACCAACTCGCCCATATATGCGCTGCGCCGCAAGACGGATAACCTGCATCAGGCCATCATGCTGCTGGGCCTGAACGGGACCCTCACGCTTGCATTGAGTTTCTCCCTGGTTGGCGCAATCGGCGATGCGGACGGGCAGTCGTTTGATTATGAATTTTTCTGGAAGCGCTCGCTGGTCGCGGCAATCTGCTGTCAGCGTCTGGGTTCCGTCATGGAAGGCATGCCTAAAGAAGAACTGTTTCTGGCAGGATTGCTGCAGGATATCGGTATGCTGGCGCTCGACAAGGCGGACCCTGATTTCTATAAAGGCATGGAGGTTAACTATCACGACCACCAGTCCGTGCAGGAAAGGGAGCAGGAACTGCTGGGCGCTGATCACGCCCAGATTGGTAGCTGGTTGCTGCAGCAGTGGAATTTACCAGAACGCCTCCAGTGTGTTGTTGCCGGCAGCCATGACCCGCAGGTCGATGGTGTCCCCGAGGTATATCTCCCGCTCGTCAATTGTGTGTCGGTATCCAGCCTGCTGGCAGATGCCGCGCTGGCGGTCGACGCTGCGCGCAGCCAGGCCTTTGCCAAGGCGGCGGAAATCATCGAGCAGCGCCTGGGGCTGGAACGCGATGCCCTGGACGCGCTGATTGCCCTGCTGGATACCGACCTGCAGGAAGCGCAGGAAATGTACGAGATGGATCTGCAGGACTTTTCGTTTTCCGAATCACTCCTGGACCAGGCCAGGGAGACCCTTATGTTGCGTAACCTGCAGGGTATCCAGCAGGCGGCCGAATTGCAGCAATCCGCCGCAGAACTTGAAAGCCGGACCCGGGTGCTGGAAGAAAATTCACGGCGCGACGGTCTGACCGGTTTGTTTAACCGCGCCTATCTCGACCAGAGAATTGCCGATGAATACAAGTTGTCCAGGTCACGTGGCTGGCCAATGGCCGTAATATTTCTCGACCTGGACCACTTCAAGAGCGTCAATGACAAGTACGGTCACCAGGCCGGTGATATCGTGCTGCGAATGGCGGCCAGCCTGTTGACCGACTGCACCCGGGAGGAGGATATTGTGGCGCGTTACGGCGGCGAAGAGTTCGTCGTGATTCTGCCGGGACACGCCGAGGAATCCGCCCGTATTGTCGCTGATCGAATTATCAATGTGTTCCGCTCCACCCAGTACGAAGTACATGAAGATACGGTTATCAGTATTACCGCTTCCCTGGGTGTTGCAGTGCAGGGGGGCAAGTCGGATTATCCGGATGTCGAGGAGCTGCTGCGCGCCGCGGATAATGCAGTCTATGCCGCAAAACGGGCAGGCCGGGACCGTTATGTTTTCTACAAGAGCGAAATGGCGAATAACAGCAAGGAAACCAGTTCAGCCTGACAGCTACCGCCGCCGGTAACGCGGTCATTCTTGCAGTTACGTAACCACAAGACAATCGTCATTCAATCAAACCTGTAGGGTCGAATTCATTCGACCAGCGGTATTACACGGTCATTCAATCCCGCCTGTAGGGTCGAATTCATTCGACCAGCGGTATTTCACCGTCATTCGATCCATCCTGTAGGGTCGAATTCATTCGACCAGCAGTATCAGCATGCAAGTCATTTGAATTGCCGACCGCAGCTGGTCGAATGAATTCGACCCTACAATGGCAATGTAACCATTCGATTGGGGAAGAGTCGAAAAACAAGAGGTTCCCTGGGTTAACCCCGCCGTTCTGCCGCGCGGCTGGAGTCCATCCATCAACACAATAGTGCTTCCCTATTCCTGACCGCCGTCAATAAAGGGGAACGCCCGGGTGGCTCGTATCAGGTACTGAGAAACGAAATGTTTCCCTCACCATAACCGGGTATCGATATCTTCAAATCGGTTCGGCCTGTGGCCGTTGCAACCATCGAGCGGGCTGCTTCCGGCAGCGCATCCGGATTATCGTAGAGCGCATCCAGTTTCAGGTGCGGCGTTGCGTCGGTGATGAACAGCCGCGAACAGATATTCATGATTTCATGCAGGTTGCCGCGCATCATTTCTGACAGATCGCCGCTCTTCGCGGCATCCTCGGCGCCGCCCCGGGGGATCATTGACAGGGCAGCACCGGAGTAGGCCGCAAACGGCAGGTCGCAGCAGCAGGCTGTTACCGGTGACGCCCGCGTCATTGATATACACGGCGACCATGTTTTTGCTGCCGGCATCAGTTGCAACCGGCTCGCCCGGATCGATGCCAAGGCCGTCGCCATACAACATGCCAAGCATTTGCCTGACTTCACTATCTTTGGGAACGGGATGTATTGTAGTCATGATATGTAGTTTCCTGTCGGTTGGTGGTTCAGGTCAGGTGATATATGCGTCCAGTGCCGCCCTGAATGAGTCGGGCGTAAACGGCTTGGAAATCAGAAAGCGCGCACCCAGCTCGGTGGCCTTGTCTTTCATTTCCTGGGTTGTTTCGGTTGTGACGAATCCGAAAGTCGTATCAATCTCCCTCGTCAGTCAATGCCTGCAGGAATTCCGGGCCTGTCATGTTCGGCATATTCCAGTCACAGAGGATCAGGTCGGGTTTGTCACCCTGCACCTGTTCCAGCGCCTTTGCGCCATCCTCGGCCTCCGAAATATCATGCCCCTGGTAACCTGCTTCACGCAGTGTCTTCATAACGATCAGCCGCATGGCGCGACTGTCATCCACGATAAGAATTTTCACGAACAACCTCCATTTGACAGGGTTTGACAATAGGTCATTTTCACGCTACTCACTTCGTAACAGGACTCTTTCCCTGTACATTCCATTTTGTACGACCAGGGCAAGATAATTTTCTTCGCTATCTGGCCCAGCGGCAGGATGCTGTCGGCAGCGCCCAGTTTCGCGGCCGCGCCCGGCATACCCCAGACAACGCTGGTTTTCTCATCCTGTGCGATGGTATCGGCACCGGCCTCCTGCATCTCCTGCATGCCGCTGGGCACCGTCCTTACCCATACCGGTGAGCAGAACACCGATTACGTCAGAACCGGCGCTGCTGATGGCAGAGCGGAACAGCACATCAACCGACGGGATATGCCGGTTAACGGGTGGCCCGTCATCCAGTTCGCAGTAATAACCCAGAGAATTGCGCGCAATGACGAGGTGCCGGTCACCCGGTGCAATGTAGACGTGACCCGGCAGTATCCGCTGGCCTTTTTTGGCCTCGCAAACCGTCAGGGCTGACACAGAGTTCATCCGGTTGGCGAAGTGCGCGCTGAAGGATGCCGGGATGTGCTGTGTAATCAGAATGCCCGGCAGGCTGGTTGGCAATTGCTGCAGGATCTCCTTGATTGCCTCTGTACCCCCCGTGGAAGCGCCCATGACTATCAGCGAATTTGCAAGCGTTGCAGGGTCGGGTGTTGCGTCTGTTTCCGCCCCGGCAGATGGCTGTTCAGCAACGAGTACGGGGGCTGGCTGACGCAGGCCGGTCGCGCTGATGTGGGCAGTCGCGGCCATCTTGACCTTTTCGGTGATCTCATCGCGGTAATGCTGCATGGTACGGGTGAGATCTGATTTCGGCTTGCTGACAAAATCCAGGGCGCCCAGCTCCAGTGCCTCCTCGGTAATGGCAGCACCCTTTTCGGTCAGACTCGATACCATGATGACGGGCAACGGGTGCAGGCGCATCAGATTGCGCAGGAAGGAGATGCCATCCATCTTCGGCATTTCAACATCCAGTGTGAGGACGTCCGGGTTGAGCCGCTTTATCTTGTCGCGGGCAGCATGGGCATCGACTGCTGTCCCGCAGACCTCGATGGCCGGATCGGACTCGAGTATTTCGGTCAGTAGCTTGCGTACCAGTGCCGAGTCGTCAATGATCAGGACGCGAATAGTCTTCATCGTTCACCACCCGGATACCACGGTGCGCTGTCCTGGACTGTTGGAATGCGGATTATCATCAGCAGGATTTCCTGTAGATGGTGCGCCCGATCAGCTTGAAACGGTCGGTTACATTGTAGAGGCTTTCCGAATGTCCGATAAACAGGTGGCCTGCGGGTGCCATGATGTCGGCATACCGCTCGAACAGACGCTGCTGTATCTGCTTGTCAAAATAGATCACGACATTGCGGCAGAAGATGATGTCGAATGGTCCTTGCATGGGCCATTCCTGCATCAGGTTGAGTTGGCGAAAGGTGACCAGTTTGCGTACTTTGGGGGTGACTCGTACCAGACCCGACCGGCTGCCCCTGCCTTTCTCAAACCAGGATTTCAGGCGCGCTTTCGAAAGTGCGGCTACTTTTTCCTGACGATAGATTCCACGGACTGCCGCGTCAATTACGCTGGTATCGAGATCGGTTGCCAGGATCCTGACATTCCAGTTTTCGATATGCGGTATCGTCTCGAGCAGGGCCATGGCAATCGAGTATGGTTCTTCACCCGTAGAGCAGCCGGCAGACCAGATCCGCAGGCGCCGGGAATCGGCATTGCGTTGCATCACTTCGGGCAGAACCGACTCCCTGAGATACTCGAAATGATAGGGTTCACGGAAGAATGCTGTCAGATTAGTAGTCAGCGCATTGGTAAACTGTTCCAGCTCCTCCTTGTGACCATGCTCGATCATGCTGCAATAATCACTGAAGCTGTTCAGTTTCAGGGCTTGCAGCCGGCGTGACAGACGGCTGTGTATAACATCCTGTTTCTCTGCCGACAGGGTGATGCCGCAATGCTTGCGGACCAGCTGCTGGAGCTGAAAAAATTCCTTTTCGGAGTTATCAATTTCGTGAATCGCCGACATATCCCGGTTTCCCTGCGCTACTGACTTGAATCAATAGCCGGTTAAGGCACTGACGGGTTCGGCCAGTAACGGAAACAGTATTATGCAGCCCGTTTCCGGACGGATGCGATGTATGTGCGCCATTCTGCAAGCAGGCCTGTTCATGGATGGCAGGGTTATGTTTCTGCAGGTGCCAGACAAAGATATGTTCCCAGCCCGAGCAGAGTTGCTGTATTGCGCAGATACTCCGAGGGCTGTTGCCATGTAATCCGGGTTTCCTGCACCCGTGCCTGACTGAACACTGCGACCAGCAGCTGCAGTACTGCGGTATCGATCACCTTGACTTGAGAACCGTCAATTACAACGCTGCCAGTTGTAACCGACACTGATTTAAACTTCTCGAGCAGGGAAGCAGCGTCGGTGATTTCCATATCCTCATCGAGCACAACGGACATATTGCTGCCAGTTTTACCGGTGGTGGTGCCGCTGTTGCTTTGCGTTTTATTCATGTGTCATCAACCGTTTTGAGCAGATGCTGTTGCAGGGCCGCGGTCTTCATCCAGGGACGCTGTTGCAGTGCCTTGATTCGATACATCTGCGGTGGTAAAGAAACTCACCAGTTCGTTGAGGTCGCGCGCGCGTTCGCCCATCGATTTACTGGCCGCTGCGGCCTGTTCCACAAGGGCGGCATTCTGCTGTGTCATCACATCGAGTTCAGACATGGCCTCATTGACCTGCACAATGCCTGCCGATTGTTCCTCGCTGGCCGCGGCGATCTCGGCGATGATGCCGCTGACCTGCTTTACCGAGGTGACGATCTCCTCCAGTGTCTGGCCGGACTTGTCCACCAGCTTGGAGCCTTCCTTGACCTTGCCCACGCTGTCCTTGATCAGGTCCTTGATCTCTCGGGCCGCCGTGGCACTGCGGCCGGCGAGGTTGCGTACCTCGCTGGCGACGACGGCGAAGCCGCGGCCCTGTTCACCGGCGCGCGCCGCCTCGACCGCGGCATTCAGGGCGAGCAGGTTGGTCTGAAAGGCGATCTCGTCGATGACGCCGATGATGTCGGCGATCTGCTTGCTGGCATTGGTGATCTCGCCCATGGCGGCGATTGCATCGCCCACCACGGCACCGCCCTTTTCGGCCTGTTCGCGCGCACTGCTTGAAAGTAGATCGGCCTGCCGGGCGTTGTCGGCATTCTGGCGGACAGTGGTCGTCATCTGCTCCATGCTGGCAGCGGTCTCTTCCAGCCGTGCGTCCTGTTCCCGGGTGCGGTTGGCGAGATCCGCATTACCCGCGGCAATTTCCTGTGAGCCGTGCAATACCGAGTCTGCACCGGCGCTGATATCACCCATGACCTGGGTGAGTCTGCTGATCGTCCTGTTGGCATCATTCTTGAGCTGGCCATAGGAACCCTGGTAACTGGATTCGATGTTCCTGGTGAGGTCGCCCTCTGCCATGGCACCGAATACCCGCAGCGTATCCTTGATCACGCGTTCGTTGACATCAACGAGGTTATTCACGCTCTTGCTCAACATCTCGAAGAAGCCGGATTTGTCAGAGATTGAAATGCGCTTGCCAAGATCACCACCCAGCGCACTGTCCACAATGCGTTGTATCTCGCTTTCAACAGCAAGTTCCTGGGTGCGATCGTGCCATTCAAGGACTGTACCCAGGCGTTTGCCATTTGCATCCATGACCGGGTTGGCAGTAATCCTGAGTGTGCGTCCGCCCAGTGACAGTTCTGAATGATGTGAGTCTGTCAGGACATCGAGCTGACTGCGGATGCGTGCCGGATCCCGGTAGAATTCATCAATACTGACATTCAGCAGGTTGTCCGCCTCGAAGTCCGGCAGGTCCTTGCGGAAGTCCTGCTCAGCCTGGCGTACCAGGTCGAACATCGCATCATTCAGGTAAATTATGTTGTAATCCGTATCGGCAATCATCACGCAGGCATCCACATTGTCCAGTGCCTGGCGGATCCGGCCGTTTTCCGCGGCGGCGTCGTGATCGGCCTTGATGCGATCACGCAGGTTGTCGCGCATCGTAATCATGGATGCGTAAACCCCGACAGGCGGTTTGTCCGTCTGCAGTGATATATCAAGATTGCCGCAGGCAATGGCCTCGGCAATTTGCTGCAGACGGGCAGAATCGGTACCCAGCTGAAAGTGGATGCGCCGCGCCAGAAACCAGCCAACCAGGATTGTGAAACCTGTTGCCAGAATGCCGATCAGCACCGTGCTGTTGGTAAGGTTTTTATATACTGTCTGTACAGTATCCCTGGAACGGGTGGCCAGCCCCGCGTTTATTGTGCCAAGTTCTTCCAGGTTATTATGGATTGACTGCAGGACCGGCTGCAGCTCGGTGCGTGTGACATAGACATCGTTGCGCCACTGTTCGCTGCCATGTACGTCGATCATCTTTTTCAGGTGCCCGTGAAATTCAGCAATCAGTGACGTAATCTGGGAAAACGAATCCTCCTGATCAAATGTCAGCAGGTCGCTGTTCGCGGCGACCCTGTCTGCCACTTGCTGTGCGGTTTCCGCATACAGCTTGATCTCCGCCATGGAGTTATTACCACGGAAGGCCAGGAAAGCCCGTACCCCGCTCATGAGGCGTACCCAGTTATAGCGCAGGTCATATATGGCGGATAAGAGTTCCTTGCGCCGCGGTGTCGTTGTTTCCTCGCTCTCGGCGAGCAGCATCTGCCCGAGATTTTGCAGGATTTGCTGACTGACGGGATTGATATTTTCTGCGGCAAATTTCAATGCCGGGAAGTTGTCCGCGGGATTCTCGGCGAGTTCGAACAGCCGTGATTTGAAAGCGAGAAAGGTATTGATGTCCTGTTCCACGGCCGCTATCAAGTGCTTGCTGCGGCCGTTCCGGTTGATTGTTTCCGAAACCTTGAGTTCTTCGATGATCGCCTGTATCTCGCTGCTGGCTTCGGCGTAGGTTTCCTTGTGCCGGGTATCTTGACTGAGTAAATACGAATTCAGTGCGCTGATGGCGCGTTCGATCGAGCCTTCCAGCTGTTGTGATCGCAGCAGGGTCGGTTGAACCTCGTCCACAACGTAGTCGACCGTGGTATGGACAGTCGAGAGCCTGACAAGATTACTGATATTGGTGAGTAACAATGTGGCAAGCACCAGTGCAAAGCTGGCCCAGACCAGATGGCGCAACTGGTATTTGTTCAGGCTACCCGAGATAAACTTCCACATTATTCATGTCTCCCGCATCTTTAACCGGTAATCTACCCGCCCGCAGGCAGCTAGAATTCTTCCCATTCACTGTCGTCATCCGCGCCGCCTGTGGCAGCCTTGCGCGGCACTGTAGCCGTCCTGGCTCCTGCCGCCGTGGCCGGCACATCGCTGCCGGCCGTTTTCCAGGGCCGGTCTGCGGCGCGGCGTTCCGTCTGCTTGACCGGTTTTTTCACCGTGTCAGCTGAATCGCCGATGGTAAAAAAACTCACCTGATCGTTGAGTTCACGCGCCTGTTCGCCCATCGAGCTGCTGGCAGCCGCCGCCTGTTCCACGAGTGCGGCATTCTGTTGCGTCATTTCATCGAGTTGTGCGATGGCCGCGTTGACCTGCACAATACCCGCCGACTGTTCCTCGCTGGCCGCGGCGATCTCGGCGATAATGTCGCTGACCTGTTTCACCGAGGTGACGATCTCTTCCAGCGTCTGGCCGGATTTATCCACCAGCTTGGAGCCTTCCTTGACCTTGCCGACGCTGTCCTTGATCAGGCCCTTGATCTCGCGGGCCGCCGTGGCACTGCGGCCGGCCAGGTTACGCACCTCGCTGGCGACCATGG
>CAVYHX010000039.1:0-22693 GCA_963768415.1 uncultured Gammaproteobacteria bacterium | reverse complement strand
TGCATAAACTCGTCAAGGGATTAATTTTCGGTATTGCTTACCGGCCTGGTCGGTGTCATCCTGGGGCTGACCCCGCTGGGTGCGGATTTCGAAAAGCACGTCGGTCTTGACTGGCTGTTCCATGTCCGTGGCGCCATCGAGCCGCCGCCCGAGGTGGCGGTGGTCGCCATCAATGAGCGCGATATCGCCGGCCTGGGCCTGCCCAAACTGCCGCGTGACTGGCCGCGTTCCATTCATGGCGAGTTGATCGAACAACTGGTCGAGCGTGGTGCGTCCGTCATCGTGTTCGACATGGACTTCCAGCGAGCGAAATCGGCCGAAGCACGATGCCGAGTTTGCCCGTGCCGTGGCGGACTCGGAGCGCGTGGTGCTGTTCGAGCGCCTGAACGGCAAGCGCCAGCCGATCTATGACACCCAGGGCCAGCAGACCGGCACCATCTGGGTCGAGGAGCTGGTGCCGCCGATCCCGGTAGCTTGCGGAGGCGGCCAAGGCGCTGGCGCCGTTCCCGGTTCCCAAGGTACAGGTCAATGTCTACCAGTTCTGGTCGTTCAAGCCCAGCGCCGGTTATGTTGCCACCATGCCCTCGGCGGCCTTGCAGGTGTTTGCACTGCCTGTCCAGCAGCGCTGGATGGAGGTGCTGGAACAGGCCGGTGCCACGGGCCTCGAGGATTTGCCGCGTGACGGCTCCGGGGTAGGGCGTGCCGCCGGGGTGAACAGCTGATGCATGACCTTGCGCAGCGCCTTTGCCAACGATCCTGCACTGGGTGACAGGGTCCGGGCGGTGCTTGCCGGTGATGCAGTCGACTGACAGCGGATGAACGCCGCCTGATGACGGCGCTTGCCGGTCTTTATGAGGGCGGTGACAACCGCTACCTGAATTTCTACGGACCGCCCGGCAGCATTCCGAACATTCCCTACAATGCCGTGCTGCAGTGACGCGCCGAGTCGCCTGCGCACTGGACTTTACCGGCAAGGTGGTGTTTGTCGGCCTGTCCGATCTCTACGATCCCGGCCAGCCGGACCGGTTCTACACGGTGTTCACGAATGACGATGGCGTGGACCTGAGCGGTGTCGAGATCGCCGCGACGGCCTTTGCCAACATGCTGACCGATCGCAGTCTCCGGCCTGCCGGTGCACTGGCAACGGCCGTCATCCTGTTGCTGGCCGGTCTCATACTGGGCACCGGTATCTATCTCCTGTCGGCCGACCATCGCCGTGCCGCTGGCCCTGCTGTTGTCCGGTCTCTACGTTGCCGGTGTGCAATCCGCCTTCAATACGGCCGACCTGTGGCTGCCACTGGCGATACCGGTGCTGGTGCAGCTCCCGATCGCCCTGTTCGTTGGCCTGCTGGCCCAGTACCTGACCGAGGCGCGCAGTCGCCAGCAGCTGAAGGCCGTGTTCGGGCAGTATGTGCCGCCGGAGATCGTCGATGAGATGAGCCGTCATCCGGACGAGAATTTTTCTGTCGAGGGAGAGAGCCGGGAATTGTCCGTGCTGTTCTGTGATATCCGCAGCTTTACGACTATCTCGGAATCACTGGCGGCCGATGAACTGAAGCAGTTGCTGAACCAGTTCTTCACCCCCATGACGCGCATCATCTTCGAGCAGCGCGGCACCATCGACAAGTATGTCGGCGACATGATCATGGCCTTCTGGGGCGCGCCGGTACAGGATCCCTGGCACCGGCAACATGCGGTTGAGGCGGCCCTGGCGATGCTCGACAAGGTGGTGGCCATGCGGCCTGAACTCAGTGAACGCAACTGGCCGGAGATCAATATCGGTATCGGCATCAATACCGGCATGATGAATGTCGGTGACATGGGTTCCGAATACCGGCGTGCCTATACCGTGATCGGTGATGCGGTCAATCTGGGTTCGCGCCTGGAAGGGCTGACGAAATATTACGGTGTCCGGCTGATCGTCAGCGAAACCACGGCCGCAGGCCTGGATGGTATGGTGTTGCGCTGTCTGGACCGGGTCAAGGTCAAGGGCAAGCATGAACCGGTCACCATCTATGAGCCGGTTGGCGCGGTCGGCAGTGTCTCCAGCGAACTGATCGATGAGGTGAATGACAGTAACCAGGCGCTGGACTATTACTTTGCAGGTAACTGGGAACAGGCGCGATCGGCATTCCAGGCGTTACGGGATGCCATGCCGGAACGCAAGCTCTATGGTCTCTATCTGGAAAGAATCGGCGTGTTGCAGTCACAGGGCACGGGCGCAGGCTGGGATGGTGTCTTTGAACATACATCGAAATAGCCTTGCCTGAATACCGCTGGGGAAGGCCCAGCAAGGTCACCGGCCGAATGAATTCGGCCCTACACAATCAGCCCCGTAGGGTCGAATTCATTCGGCCAGAAATGTTGCATCGTCATTCAATCAGCCCCGTAGGGTCGAATTCATTCGGCCAGAAATGTTTCATCGTCATCCAATCAGGCCTGTAGGGTCGAATTCATTCGGCCAGAAATGTTTCATCGTCATTCAATCAGGCCTGTAGGGTCGAATTCATTCGACCAGCGGTGAAGCAATCGACTTGATGGTGCAGGGAATGACGCCCCCTGCGCAATGCATCGCAGGATAGGGTGACCTCCTTGTCTGCAATGGCAATAATGGCTGTCGGCCGAATGAATTCGGCCCTACAGCGGTAATCTAACCACTTGATTTGGGGGGAAGTTGGCCGAATGAATTCGGCCCTACAACAGAAGAGTTGGCCGAATGAATTCGGCCCTACGACGGTAATTTAACCACTCGAAATGGGGGAGAGCCATATTGTTACCCGAGCCGGTGTGTTGTTCGAAACAGCCGGGTGGCCAGGATTTCGTTCAGGTTCCTGAATACCTTGGTCGCGATATAGGGGTAACGCCGGCTGAGTCGGTCCAGATTGTCCTGGGTCAGGGATAACAGCCGGCTGTCTTCCAGCGCATCGACATCGGCGGTGCGTTTTTCGTAAAAAAGTCCGGCTTCCCCGACCACATCACCGCGCGTGTGCGTTGCCACCTCGACACGGCCATCCGCGCCCTCGAACGAGGTAGCCAGCTTGCCGTCGATGACAACATACATTTGCGTGCCCTTGTTGCCACTGGGTGATGATGCGTTCCCCGGCAGGCACGGCAACAACCCTGGCCATTATCGCGACGATGCGTGCCTGTGATTTACGCAGCCCTTTCAGCAGCGGAATCGATTCCTGCGGGTTTTCGCCCAGGTCCAGTGTCAGCACGTCCCACAGGGTCGTGATGCGTACGCTGGAACACAGTGCCGGGGTCAGCACGAAATCACTTAACCAGGCGACCGCGAGGGCGTAGGAAGCCATGATGCCGACCTGGACCTGCATGCTGAGTTCGCTGGTAGTCAATACCAGGAACCCCAGGCAGAGGCCGATCGAGGTAAAGGTTACCGGGCGTCCAACGGCCTTTAATGCAGCCACGGTTGCCTTTTTGTCATCGGCGAAGCGCTTGATCTCCCGGTTGAAACGCGCGAAGTAGTGGATGGTATCGTCGATGGCAATGCCCAGTACCATGGGTGCGATCAGGCTGGTGCTGGGATTCAGGCTTATGCCAAAGAAACCCAGGGAGCCAAAATAAACCGCAACCGGAATTATATTCGGTATCAGTGCGATAAAACCGATGCGCGAGGACATGAACATCGTCGACAGGATGGCGTAGACAATCAGCAAGGCAAGTCCGACACTCCTGGCCTGGCCAACAACGATACTGGCGAGTGTTTCATTGATCAGCACCGCATTGCCGGTGACAGTCGCCCGCATGTGTTCCGGAAATTCCTGCAGCCTGGTGTTGATCCTGTCGATCAGCCCCGCCATCGTCTTCGCTCTTGAATATCTTTGAACGCACAACGATGCTGGTTGTCTGGAAGCGGGCGTCGACTATCCTGTCCATGTCCTCGTTAGAGCCAAGGAACAGCAGCTGTGTGATCAGGCGGCGGTTGTCCGGAATGCGGTAGAACGCAGGTTCGTTGTCATGAAAGGCCTGGTTTACCAGCATCAGGTAGTCAGCGACTGACGTCGTCCCGCCGATTTCCGGTTGCGCTTCCAGCCAGGCTTGCAGTTCACGGATGATCAACAGGTTCGCGGGTTCCTTGAATATGTTCGGCTGGCTGCCTTCAATCACGATGCTGAGCGGGTTTGCGCCGCCCAGCCTGTCGTTGACAACATTGAATCCCATGCGCACTTCCGAGTCTTCCGCGAAACTGGCCAGGAAATCCGTGCTGACCTTGATGCCGGACATGCCGACGATGGCCAGGGCGAACAGCATGGCGGATACGGTAAATATCTTGCGGCGGTGATTCAGGTCAAAGGCCGCAATCCTGTCGATGAAGCGTTCAAATACCGGTGTAACGGCCTGCCGGCTATTGCCGGCTGACGGTTTATCACGGTCCAGATATTTCAGCAGGGCAGGCGTCAGCGTGACAGACAGGATGGTTATGATGGCGATGCCGATGACAGAGAATATTCCGAACTCTCTCACGGCTTCGATCGGGTTGACTACCAGCGCACTGAAGCCGGCAATGGTCGTCAGGCCGGTCAGCAGGACGGGTAGCATGACGTGCTCGAGTGTTACCTTCAGCGTTGCGGTTTTGTTTGCTGCCCCGGTACGTTCCTGGTGGTATGCCGAGACAACATGTACCGAATAGGAAAGCCCGAGAATCATCAATAGTGGAGGGACCAGTACGGAAATCATGCTCAGGGAGTAGCCAAGTGCCACAATCGTCCCCAGGGTCATGATCACGCCGGCGCTGATCGTGATCAGCGGTACCGCGACCCCCGACAGTGTGCGAAACGATATTGCCAGTATGATTGCGAGGACGGCGGCGATGATCGGAGGTGTCCAGATGAGCTCGTGCAGCAGGACCTTGATGAGCGATACCTTGAAATGTGGGGCGCCGGTGTACCAGATCTCGTTGTCACCCTTTTCCTGCTCAACTATCGCAACGATCCGGTCGTGGATCCCGTGCCTTATGAATTCACGGTCGGAGATATCATGAAAAAAAACAACCAGTGCAGTGGTGTCGCCGTTGACCGATACCAGGCTGCCGCGGTAGACGGGGTTGGCCAGTACCCGCGCGCGGATGTCGGCAATTTCTCCGGGCTTGCCGGCAATATTCTCGATGAACGGTGCGATATCGAGACCATCAGCGGTACTGCGGATGTCGAGTGCATTGGTGAGGGAGACAACATGGTGAACGGACTCGAGCTCACTGATCTGTCTGGTCATGCGGTCGATGCGCTCGAGCGTGTCGAGCGTAAACACATCGCCCGAAGACAGGGTGATAATCAGGGTTTCATCACTGCCGAAGATCCGGCGTGTCTTGTCGTAGAATTGCCTGGCGGGCTCGTCTTCCGCGATCAGCCGGTTCGCTGACGGGTCGATCTCCAGGAGTAACTGGCCTGTTTTAGGGTCAACGAGCTGTAAGGCAGCAAGCACTGCAAGTGCAGCAACCAGCGCCAGGATGAAGCCGGTTGAACGTACGATACGCGCCGATATTTTCGCAAGCATTCCCATTGTTGTTTGATTTATAACCGGGATTGAATGTTGCCCTGACCTAGGGATTAACTGGGCGGTACTTTTGTATTTTTCAGTTGCTCCGGCTCGAACAGATTGTCATCGACTTCTGTATCGATGTGGATGTTTTTAACGACCAGCCGTGTTTCCGTCTTGTCGCGCAGGTCTTTCATCAGTAACTCGGCAGGGTACGAGATAGCCCCTGCCTTCCTGATATCAGCCGGATCGATTGTCATCAGTTTGCGCAGATGATCCCCGTGCTCGTACATCTCTGTCTTCAACGGCAAACAGCTGTCCTTGTCGATATAGCTCGCAATCTTTGTGTAGCCCGAGGTTTCATCCGGATAGCCCATCAGTACATAGACGGGTCTGCCGGACAGTTCTGCATCCGGCAGCTGCTCGGTTCGGATATTGGACATCATCCCCTGTATGCGTTCGAAGTCCTCGTAGGAAAAGTCTGTCCCCATGACGGAACTGGAAATGTTCTTCGAGGTGATACGCCGGACCTTGAACAGTCCAGGCATGTAGATGTACATGTCGTTGTGCGGCTGATTTTCCATAATCAGGAACCTGGCGCCACGGATATCAACAGGCTCGTTGAAATACATCATGACGCGTGCGCGGTTGTCAGCGAAGCGCTTCAGAAAGATGTCGGCTTCGAGTACCTGCTCGTAGTGGCTGCGATCCATAACGCGCAGTTCTATCGATTGGGTGGAAGTCGACTCGGGCAGATTCTGCCGGGCACAGGACGCGAGCACTTCCGGGATCTCCGCAGCGCTTGTATGCATTGACCCTGCACACAGGCAGGACAGGATGAGGCGTCTTAGCATAAGCATGAATGCCATTATTCTATCTATAAAATCAATATGTTATATAGTTTTACGAAGTTTTGCAATTGATCCGGGCCGGTTTTTTTCCGCGCTCGGCCCGGGCCCAATCCAGGGTTGCACCCGGGTAAAAATACTCATAACTATCAACAGGTCCGACGCGTACAGGGCATCCAGAACAAGCACCCCATGGCGCTGCGGTCACAGGCAGGACACCGGGTGGTCAGGAAATGTCACGCCGGCAGCCGTGCGGGGGTGTTGGTTTGCCAGCGGAAGCGCTATAACACCACATGGGGTGACCGACACGCAGAGGGTGCTGCCGGGGGTGATGGCAGGACCGGAAAGACCGGGGGAAGCTGGATGAGACGGGCTTATTTTACAGGGTGGACGGGATGGCTTGCCTGGTCTCCGCGGCCGGATGTTCGCGCTGCCGCCGGGGTGGAACGCAGTAGTCATGTTGACTGACGCCGGCTTTACCAGGCGTTTATCAGGGCCTGCAGACGGCTATCGAGTAACCAGCTGGCTGTTTTTGAAGCTGCTGGCACTGATCTACTTCGCGGCCTTCCTGTCCCTGGCCGTGCAAATCACCGGTCTGGTCGGGCCACACGGGATATTGCCGCTTGCGGACCTGTTCGAACGTGCGCGCGAGGTTTACGGGCAGGCTGCATGGTGGCGGTTGCCGACGCTGTTCTGGTTCGATACCAGTGACCTGGCATTGCAGGGGGTGACCTGGCTGGGTTGCGTGGCGGCGGTGCTGCTGCTGCTCGGTGTCTGGCAGCGGTGGATGCTGATCCTGCTCTTTGTGCTCTATCTCTCGCTCTATCACGCCGGGCAGACCTTTCTGAGTTTTCAGTGGGATACCCTGCTGCTGGAGACCGGCTTCCTGGCGATCTTTCTGGTCAATGGTCCGACTCGTCTGCTGATTCTGCTGTTTCACTGGCTGCTGTTCCGGTTTCGTTTCATGTCGGGCATCACCAAGCTGGTCTCCGGTGATCCCTCCTGGGCCAGTCTTACAACACTGAACTATTATTTCGAAACCCAGCCATTACCGCACGTGCTGGCCTGGTATGCCCATCAACTGCCTGAATGGCTGCTCAAGGGCGGGGTGCTGCTGACGTTCT
The DNA here is from genome assembly GCA_963768415.1 of uncultured Gammaproteobacteria bacterium. GTDB lineage: Bacteria > Pseudomonadota > Gammaproteobacteria > UBA9214 > UBA9214 > CAVYHX01. The sequence continues at coordinate 15,228 of CAVYHX010000039.1, read as the reverse complement.
TTTCTGAACTGGTCGTGCCGTTTTTTATTTTTCTGCCGCGGCCGTTTCGCTTGTTTGCGGCCGGCGTGACGATTGTCATGCAAGTGCTGATTATTGCGACCAGCAACCACAATTTCGTCAACCTGCTGACCATCCTGCTGTGTCTGTTCCTGCTCGATGATGCCATCGTCAGGCGGATTGTCCCGGTGCGGTTGCAGTCCGCAATACCTGCAGCAACCCGTCCGGGCTGGTTGCCATGCACTGGTCCTCCCGGTGGCGGGCATCCTGATCCTCGTCACCAGCGTGACGGTTTATTATGCCTTTGTGACGCGCACCAAATTTCCTGATCCACTGGATACCGCAACCCAGGTCGTGCGCGCCTATGGTATCGGGCACATTTACCACATCTTCCCGACCATGCAGACCGAGCGACAGGAGTTGCAGGTGGAAGGTTCGCACGACGGGGTGGACTGGCAGGCGTATACGTTTCGCTATAAACCGGGCCCGCTGGACCGGCCGCCGCAGTTCATCGTGCCGCACCAGCCCCGGCTGGACTGGATGATCTGGTTTATACCGCCGCAGATCCCGCGGCAGATGTACTGGTTCGAGAATTTTCTGGCGCGCTTGCACGAAGGGTCTGCCGAGGTGACCGCCCTGCTGGAGCAGAACCCGTTCGCGGACCAGCCCCCGCGCTATCTGCGGGTGCTGGCGTGGCGCTACCGTTTCACCACGGCAGCAGAGCGCGCAGAAACCGGTAACTGGTGGCAGCGCGAATACCTGGGCGTCTTTCCCTACGTCACGCCGCGGAGACCCTGAGCAGGCGGCCGCCGGCCGTGCGCTTTCCCGGTGCTGCCTTTGCACGCTGCGTCAGCAACCGCGGGACCGGTCCATAAATATAAAGAAACCCATTGGATTACCGATAGATAGCTATGCCTGCCGGGAGCCCGGCCGGAGCGGCACGGGTCCCGGTGCGGGGGCGGCAGATGCTCATTAACTCATTGTAATATAAAGGAAAGAAAGTGATTCCTGAAGCCAGTGTCAGCTGTATTTTTGCGGTATACAAACAGGCAGTCATGCCATCCAGGCTGCCATGGCGGATGCTTAGTGCTGTCCTGACGGGGAGTAGGTGATCAATGGAGCAACTCGCGACTGCAAGAATTTCTGCACCGGATTCGGCGGCACAGGATACGTGCGGTGTGGCCACCCTGGTGGATCAGCAGGAACTGGCATGCTGCTGGCAGCCCGATACGACGCTGACCTATGTCAACGAGGCATACTGCCGGTACTTCGGAAAATCCGCAGCCGAGCTGCTCGGGCAAAGCTTTCTGTCTCTCGTTCCCGAGGATGAACGCGGGGCAATTGCGGCCCAGATTGATGAACTCGTTTCCGCGCTCACTGTCGAGCAGCTCATTCGCAACCACCGTACACAAGGTCGTGACGCCATCCGGACAGATTCACTGGCAGGAGTGGGTCGATCGCGGCATCTTTGATAAAACCGGCCGGCTGGTCGAGTTGCAGTCAGTTGGTCGTGACATCACCGACCGCAAACTGGCGGAAGAGGCCCTGCACCAGACGCAAAGAACCCTGGAAACACTCATAAGTAACCTGCCTGGCCTGGTCTACCGCTGCCGGCATGACGAGAACTGGACCATGGAGTTTGCCAGCGACGGTTGCCTGGAACTCACGGGTTACAGCAGTGTTGATTTCGTCACGCATCAGAAGGTTTCTTTCATAGAGCTGGTACATCCCGATGACCTGGAAATGATCTCCGTCGAGATGGACGAGGCGATTAGTGAGAAGCGGGCGTTTGAAATGGTGTACCGCATTATCACGGCGCAGGGCGAGGAAAAATGGGTATGGGAACAGGGGCGGGCAATTTTCGAGGAGGATGGCGACTTCTCGGCCCTGGAAGGGTTTATTACCGATATCACCGAGCAAAAACAGTCGCAACTGGCGCTCTGGGAAGTCAAGGAAAAGGCTCTGGTGACACTCTCATCCATCGGCGATGCCGTCATCACGACCGACCCGGACGGAGTGATTGATTACATGAATCCGGTAGCAGAAAAGCTTATCGGTTGCAGCCTGCAGGCGGCCGCAGGCAAGTGTGTTACCGACATTTGCCAGATTCTGAACGAGCAGACCCGTATCCCGCTGGACAGCCTCCCGGAACAGCCCCTGTCCGGCCGGCAGCAACCCGGCGCGCAGGCGCATGCCATATTGCTGAACCGGGACGGGCAGGAATACACGGTCGAAATGACAGTCAGCCCGATATGCGGTCAGGACAGGGAAGTAAATGGCATAGTCACCGTATTCCGGGACGTATCAGACGCCCGGACGTTGCAAAGACATCTTGTGCACCAGGCCACACACGACTCGTTGACCGGACTGGTCAATCGATACGAGTTCGAGGAGCGTCTGCGGCAGCTGCTGACTGACGCCAATGAAAATGGCACGCAGCATGCACTTTGCTATGTCGATCTGGATCAGTTCAAGGTTGTGAACGATACTTGCGGCCATACTGCCGGGGATACCCTGTTAAGTAATCTGGCCGTGGTGCTGAGAGCCACAATACGCAGCGGTGACACGCTGGCCCGACTCGGAGGTGACGAGTTCGGTGTGTTGCTTGCCAACTGTCACCCCGAGGATGCTCTGGACAAGGCCGCTGCCTTGCTGAGCACTATCCAGGAATTCCGTTTCAACTGGCATGAAGAACGTTTCACTGTGGGCGCGAGTATCGGTGTCGTGCCGGTTGATGCCGGCAGCCGCGACAAGGCGGCGCTGATGAGCGCGGCGGATGCCGCCTGTTATGCCGCCAAGGATGGCGGGCGGAACCGCGTACACTACTACCACACGGAAGACGAGGACCTGGCACAGCGACAGGGCGAGATGCAGTGGGTGGCGCGTATTCACGACGCCATGGAACACAATCGCTTCGAGCTGTTCTATCAGACTATTCAGCCGGTAACGCCAGGACGCGGAAATAGCGGCAAGCATTTCGAGTTACTGATCAGAATGCGTGATGCAGAGGGCCAGCTGATACCGCCGGGTGCCTTTCTGCCGGCTGCGGAACGCTATAACCTGATGCCGATCATCGATCGCTGGGTCATCGATACTGCATTCGACTGGCTGGAATGCCATCCCGATGCTGTCCATGAGCTCGGGCATTGTGCAATCAATCTCTCCGGACCGACGCTCTCGGACGAACACTTCCTGGAGTACCTGGTCGGGAAGTTCTCCCGGACAACTGTGCCGGCTGACAAGATTTGTTTCGAGATTACCGAGACAGCCGCAATCTCCAATCTTGTCAAGGCCACACACTTTATCAATACGCTCAGGAAGCTGGGCTGTGCGTTTTCTCTGGACGATTTCGGCAGCGGCATGTCGTCATTCGCCTACCTGAGAAGTCTGCCGGTCGACTTCCTTAAAATCGAGGGTATGTTCGTGCGCGACATCCTGGATGATCCGATAGACTTTGCCATGGTCAAATCCATCAATGAAATGGGGCACGCAATGGGCAAACAGACCATTGCCGAGTTCGTGGAGAACGAGGCGATTCTCGACAAGCTGCGCGAGATCGGAGTGGACTTCGCACAGGGTTATGGCATTGCCCGGCCCGAACCGCTGGCTATGCTGGGTAAGGATTCCGGCAAGCAGTGAGCCGGGGCCGCCACCAGCCTCGCTTGCCTGCCCTGAGATAGCCTGATCCCGTCAACATTCGTAATATACAGACCAGCAATAACTCATTACACTGCATTCTGATCCCCGCCGTGCCGGCGCCTGCGGGCGGCGGAGACCCGAGCCATTTGCCTTGTCCCCGGTCGATCAAGGAGCACGCAATGCATGTCACTCTCGTTCACGTTGCCGTCAAACCCGGGCATATCGATGACTTTATCGCGGCAACACGCCGCAATCATGAGGCCTCGATACAGGAATCGGGCAATCGCAGGTTTGATGTTCTGCAATCTCCCGATGACCCGGCACGCTTCGTCTTGTACGAGGCCTATGCCAGTGCAGCAGATGCAGCGGCGCACAAGGAGACTGTGCATTACCGGCACTGGCGCGACAGCGTGGCGGACTGGATGCTGGAGCCGCGCAAGGGCATCCCGTACACCGGGCTGTACCCGGCGGAATAATTCATGAATCCGGATATTTTTTCCATCGCCCGTCTGCCCCGTATCGAATTCGGTCCGGGTGTGTTCAGCAAGGTACCGAATATCATTGCGGGCTACGGCCGCTGCGTGATGGTCGTGACCGGTTCACACTCCTTTCCTGCCACGACGCAATGGGACGAACTCATTCATGCCCTCGAGACGGATGACATCACCTGGCATCACGTGACCGTCGACGGGGAGCCTGCACCGGAATTTATTGATGATGTCGTCAGGCAGCATGCCGATAGCGCCATCGATGTGGTGCTGGGGGTGGGCGGGGGCAGTGCGCTGGATGCTGCCAAGGCGATCGCCGGCCTGTTACGCGTGCAGCACAGTGTCATGGATTACCTCGAGGGCGTAGGGCCGGAGCTGCCCTATGCCGGTCCGGCGGTCCCGTTGATCGCTGCACCGACCACCGCCGGTACCGGTAGCGAAGCCACCAGGAATGCCGTGCTGAGTGTGCAGGGCAGGGGCGGTTTCAAAAAATCCTTCCGGCATGACCGGCTGGTGGCAGAATATGCCGTGGTCGATCCCGACCTGCTGGCAACCTGTCCGCCGACGTGTCATTGCCGCCAACGGCATGGACGCGCTGACCCAATTACTGGAATCCCTGGTCTCGCTGCGCGCCAATGCCTTCACCGATGCGCTGGCAGTGAGCGGGCTGGAGGCGGTGCGCGAGGGGCTGCTGGAATGGTACACGCGAAGGTGAGCGGGCGCATGCGGCCCGGACACGCATGGCCTATGCCGCATTACTGTCCGGCATTACGCTGGCACAATGCGGTCTGGGCTCGGTGCATGGACTGGCGTCACCGCTGGGCGCGTTTTACCCGATACCGCATGGAGTGGTCTGCGGCACGCTGGTCGCCACCTGTACCGCGGTCAACATTCAGGCATTGCAGTCGCGTGCGCCTGACAGCCCGGCGCTGGATAAATATGCGCGTGCCGCGCAGATTCTCTGTGGAGAACACTATGCCAGCCCTGAAGCCGCCTGGCAGGCACTGATCAATCTGCTGGCTGCATGGACCGAACGTCTTGAGCTGCCGCGCCTGGGTGACTACGGGGTTAAAACGGATGACCTTGATCATATCGTTAGTCACTCCCGCGGCAGCAGCATGCAAACAAACCCGGTGCTGCTGAGTGATGCCGAAATCAGGACCTGTCTGCAAGAACGGCTCTGAAGGCGTCTGGCAGGCCGGCAGTGCCCCGTGCTATAAATAAACAATAACAGCCAGGGCGGGTGTTGCCGATAACAACAAAACCGGGACGCAGGAAATTACAGAAATGCAGTTTGAGCTCAAAACAGATGTGCCACCGGCGGACAGTATAGTCGAGACAATCCGTGCACTGCTTGATTATGCGCACGCGTGCCTTGAGAAAAAAGATGCCGATCTCAACATTGCGGTGCATGAAGTTCGCAAGTCTTTAAAGAGACTGCGTGCGATATTGCGGCTGGTCAGGCCGGTACTGGATAGCAAATCCTTCCAGACAGCTGATCGTGCAGTGCGTGACCTGGGGCGCCGGCTCGGAGGCGCACGCGACAGTGCCGTGTTGCTGGTCTCCTTTGACAGGCTGGCAGATTATTACACGCCGTTTCTGTGTGCCGAGGGCATGCAGCCCGTACGCGATAACCTGGAAAGTCAATATCAGTCGGCCATGGATGCGTTTCTCGTCAACATTGATGTGCACAGTCTGGAGGAGCAGCTGGAGGGATTGCGGCAGCGGCTGGACGCGCTGGATCTGACCGGATTTACACGCCACATGCTGTTCGCGAGTGTGCGCAAGACCTATCGCGCTGGCAGGCGGGCGCTGCGGGCCCTGCATGAAGAACCGACTACCAGACACAGTCATGCCCTGCGCCGGCATGCCAAGTATCTCTGGTTCCAGCTGCTGCTGTTGCGTAACTGGAACCCCGCAGTACTGGAACCGGTGGTAGCAGACCTCGATGAACTGGGTGAAGTGCTGGGTCAGGACCATGACCTGGCGATGCTGGCCGATACACTGAATGCGCATCCCGAGATTGTCGATAACCGTATCCGTGGCGAGCTGCTCAATGGACTGGTTGAGAGCCGGCGCATTGCGTTGCTGGCAGCCGGCCTGCGCACAGCCGATACTGTGTATGCAATCAGGCCGGCGCGCTTTATCAGTCAGCTGGAAAGCGCAATACCGATATAAAAGCGTATACCGTCCGGGTGGATGATACCTCAGGACACCGTATCGACGAGCTGTTTCCAGGCAACATGCAGGCCTTCGGGTACATCTTTCAGTTTTGCCGTGCTGGTTTTGGTATCAAGATCATGCAGCAGCAATACCGTGGGTGGCTTGTCTCTGGGGAATACCGCATTGTGAGTAAACAGGTGCAGTCCCCTGACCGGGACCTTGGGAACAACAGCCCTGACTGCATTGATTTGCAGTTGCAGGTAGCGGCCAGGGTTGGGAAACTTGAAGCTGCACTTGTTGATTACCTGGGTCCACTTGTCGGTGTGGCTGCTGCCGAAGATCAATCCTTCGAAACGTTTCACGTCAACGACCAGGATTGCGTCCTTGGCAAGCAGCAGGTTTTCTATGACAACCTCGCCACCAAGGCCATCCGGCAGGTGTACATCATGCATGATCCGGGCGCCCATCCGGTTTATCGCCCGGGAAATCTGGCGCTCCTGCCGCCAGCGGCGCAGGGGCGGGCGGAGCAGGAAAAACAGGATCAGCAGTCCGGCGAGAATGGCCAGGACAATATAGATCTGCTGTTCATTAATGGGTGGAATCTGCTGCAGGTATTGCAATACGTCGTGCATAAATGACCAGTGATTAGAAGGCAGTTGAAAGGTGCGACCGATACCTGATTATAACGGTAATCATGGGTGAATGGCTTCTTCCGGAATACGCGCGGTGTTGTTGCGGCCCAGTTCGCTTTGCCCGCGGATCCTTGTCCGGTATACAGTGGGTGCTATGGCGGGAACCGGGAAAAGACTGTTAGCGGTGTGGCTGGCGCTGGTCACGAGTGCCTGCTCGACGCTGGGTTATTACTCCCAGTCGATTTCCGGTCAGCTTGATGTTATGCAGCGGCGCCAGCCGATCCAGGATCTGCTTGATTCGAGCACGACATCACCCGAGCTGAAGGCGCGGCTGACGGCGGCGCTGTCCATGCGGCGTTTTGCCAGCAGCGTGCTTATGTTGCCGGATAACGCCAGTTTTACCCGCTATGCTGACCTGGAACGCCCGTATGCGGTCTGGAATGTGTTCGCGGCGCCTGAACTGTCCCTGGATCTGAATGAGTGGTGTTATCCATTCGCGGGCTGCGTCAGTTATCGGGGTTATTTTTCTGAGGACGACGCCCGTGTCCATGCCGACGCTCTGCGTGCCCGTGGATTTGACGTTTTTTATGGCGGGGTGGCGGCGTATTCCACGCTGGGCTGGTTCGAGGATCCCCTGCTGAACACAGTCACGGGCTACCGTGATGCGCAACTGGCCGGCCTGATCTTTCATGAGCTCGCCCACCAGCAGTTATATATTCCGGGTGACACGCTCTTCAACGAGGGGTTTGCCACGGCCATGGAGCGTCAAGGTGTGCGGCTCTGGCTTGAGCAACAGGCCGATCCTGTAAAGACTCGTGACTATGCGGCTTACTGTCAGCACCAGGACGCATTTCATGCGCTGGTAGCGCGAACCATCGGGCAACTTAAGACAGTCTATGCGGGCGAGCAGGCCGATGGGGACAAACGCCGGTTGAAAAAACACTACCTGGAAGCCATGCGCACCGAGTATGCCGGATTGAAGCGCACCTGGGGCGGAGACAACGGCTACGATGCCTGGTTTGCGGGCGAGCTGAACAACGCCAGGCTGGGCGCGGTAAATGCCTACCGGGCCTATGTGCCGCTGTTCGATGCCCTGTTCGAGCGCTCAGGCCGCGATTTTGCGGTGTTTTATCAGCGCGCGGCAGCCATCGGTGCGGTGCCCCGACCGCAACGGCTGGTGCGTTTGCGGAAGGCGGCTACGGGAATCGCGGCGGACCAGGCAGGTAGCGTGATGCGGGATTAATCAGCGTTACCGCTTGTGCCTGGCATCCCTGCCGGGATGCAGCTAATGGTGCCTGTTGAATCAGTTGCCCTGGCCGCAACATTTTTTATATTTTTTACCGCTGCCGCAGGGACAGGGTTCGTTGCGGCCGACCTTTGGTGTCTCGCGCCTGACCTGACCGGCACTGACCATCTTGCCGTCGTAGAAATACCAGTTGCCATCGGACTTGCGGAACTCCGCCCGTTCGTGGTGCACCAGACGGGTGCCGGCGCGCTTGTAATGCGCCTTGAACTCGACCGTCCCGCGATCGGCATTGGCTGGATCCGGGCTCACGTCAACGACTTCCAGGCGTTCCCAGTCCGCCTCGCGCGCCCATTTGGCGGCCCCCGCCTCATCATAGTCGTTACGCTGGCTCGGGTGCAGTGTCCGGGCCAGGTACGGAATGATCTCGAGTGCGTAAGCGGTATAGCGTGAGCGCATCAGGGCTTCCGGGCCGGACGCCATGGCCTCTCCTGTGATCAACGGCTCGCAGCACGCCGCATAAGACAGGCCGGAGGAGCAGGGACAGGATATTTTATCGTTCATACAGGTTCCTTCATGATGTGGGCGTGACTATACCAAAACTTGTTTTGCTGGTGTTACTGCCGATCTCCCGGCACCATGCCGACATTGCGATTGACATCCAGTGCGGTTAATTTAGGTTACGCGACAACCCCCGGGGTGAAGTCTCATGCAGGACGCCTGCGCTACGGAAAAGATTGAACAATGGCGGCAGAAGGCACGGCAGGCGGCCCGCTCAAAACGGGAACGCAACCTGTATGTCATCACGCTCTCGCCGGATGTGCTCGAACGGGAGGAGTTCCGCACCGCAAACCCGGGCTATGTCGAGGGCATGCCGTGTGTCTATGTAGGAATCACTGTCCATGATCCGGGCGACCGGTTCGAGCAGCACAAGGCGGGATACAAGAGCAGCAAATATCCCCGCAGGTATGGAATCGAACTGGCGCTCGAGCTGATGGAGGGATTCGACAGAATAGGGCGTGCCGATGAAGAGGAAGAGGCCGCCCTCGCAGACTGGTTGCGGGACCAGGGCTTTGCGGTCTGGCAGCATTGACCGAAAACCGGACGGTCCCGGTTTTCCGGCCGGTTACGGGAATGCCCACGCTGCCAGCAGATAGAGCAGCACGGCGGCGAGGATAACAAGGGTAAAGCCGAACTGGATGGCGAGCAGGGTTGCCAGCACGGCACTGATCACCGAAGCGCAGCCATTGATACCCCAGGCCCAGGGGATTAATGCAGGTTCCCCGGCGCCAATACGCGCCAGCCCGAGCGGAAACGGCATGCCCATGCAGAATGCCAGCGGTGCAATCAACAGCACCGCAATGCCGATCCGTAGCGTCATGGGCAACTGCATCAGCTGGGTAAACACGGCGCCCAGCTGAAATGCATAAAGAACCCCCAGCAGGGCGATGCCGGCCACTGCCAGGGCGGTATAGCGTGCCAGTGGCTGGTCCGTCTGCTGCAAGCGTGCCGTCCAGGCACTACCCAGTCCGGCAAATATCAGGAAGGCGGCCAGCACCGTAGCCACTGCATACAGCGGGTGATGCAGAAACAGGATGAATTTCTGCATGCAGGCAATCTCGATAAACAAAAAGGCAAGGCCGACGGCGAAGAAGTAAAGCACGATGCGGCTCCGGCGGATCACTGCCGGTTTGTCGGATGGTTGCCGGCGGAAAACAATCAATGGCAGTACGATAAATATGAGACTAACAACCAGTGCCTGCAGGAGTGTGGCAACCAGCACCAGGTAGCCGGCGTCCAGTAACGGCAGTCCGCCCTGACCGCGCAGGGCCAGGATTTCAGGCAGCACGGCCCATTTGAAAAAATGGGAAAAATAGGGCCGGTCATCGGCCGCGGGTCTGATATCGAACTTGTAGCGCGCCATGAAGGCTGCCGCATCCGTGCCGGTCAAGGCGCTGGCTGCCTGGTAAAAATAGGGCTGTTTCAGGACATTGAAGCGGTTTGCTGCAGCGGCCTGCATGCCCGGATACCACGCCACATCAAATGCGCGTGCCTCGCAGAAGGACTGCAGCGCGGCAATCTCGGCGGGGGTAAACCGACCGTTCTTGACCAGCAGGGTGCTGGTCTGCCAGCCGCGAATCAGCACCAGTTGTTGTCCGGGGGAGGAAACTCCAGCTGCCCCGAGCGCACGGACCGCGGTGGCAAACAGTTTCAGCGTATCACGCGGCGGCAGATTGATCCGGCTAGTGGCGGCGAGATAGCCGCCGGGCGCCAGATGTGCCAGGTAATCCTGCAGCGCCTCCACCGTGTGAAGGTAGTTTTCATCCAGGGAATAGAGGCCGCCACTGGATGTGCCGCCGGCTTCGAGTTGACCGAGCTGGATGAGATCGTAGCGCAGCCGGCTGCGTTTGATGAAACCGCGGGCATCGGCAATATGTATCCCTACGCCGTCACGTGCATACAGCCGGCCGGACCAGTCGGCATAGTCATCGCTGACCAGTTCTATGATTTGCGGATTGAGTTCAACGGCATCGATATGCGCAACTTCATGATTGAGCGCCTGTTGTACGCCGGCACCGCCACCGGCCCCGATCAGCAGGACCTGTGCGGGCCGCGCAAGGTAGTACGGCAGGGCGGAGGTCAGTTGCTCCAGGTAGTCCAGTGGCCGGCCGTGCGCGTTGTAGTCAATAGCAGTCAGGCCGCCCGCGTCGGTAAACAGACCCAGCTGCGCGGGAATCGGTTCCGCGGCATGCAGGCTCAGGCCGGGCGCATGGCGTAACGGGATGGCCGGGCTTTCCAGTACACTCAGCAAGCCCAGGGGGCTGGAGCGCTGTGCAATAACCTGTGTTCCGGAGATGCGCAAGGTCTGGCTCAGTTCCTTGTAGGGAGAGATCTGCAGTGCCAGCCAGTGACCCGGCATGGCAAGTATCAGAACCGTTCCGAGTAGCGCAACGACCTGCCAGCGGCGGTGCTGCATGCGCAGCTCGCGTGCGGCGATCACTGCGGCGGCCAGCCCGAGGGCGCCAATTCCTTTCAGTGCCGTTGCGGGAAAGACCACGAACAGCAGCAGCACAATACCCACGCTGCCCAGCCCCGCACCGAGCAGGTCCGCGGCATACAGGCGCGCCACCGCACGCGGGTGCTGGCTCAGGGCCAGTGCAATGGCATTGGCTGCGAAAAAGAACGGCAGGGCAAGCAGCAGATAGAGCACAAGCAGGCGGAATTGCTGCTGCCAGTCCCAGAGAATTTCCTCGGGGTTGAACGATACCTGCTGGGCAGCCAGGAAACAGGCAACTGCCGACAACCCGAACAGCACCAGGTTGAACCAGTAGGCTTGCTTGAAGCGTGCCAGCAGAAAGGTCCGGGCAAGGGTAATGAAGGTACCGCTGGCGCCATAACCCAGCAGGGCCAGGCTGATAATCATGTAGGCGAAGTGATGCCATTGAATGATGGAGAGCAGGCGCATCAACAGGACTTCATAGCCGAGCGCAGCGGCCGAGACCAGGGCAATCGAGAAGCAGGGGAGGCGGGCCGCGGTCCCTGGTGCTGTCATCGTATGCAGATCAGTGACTGCCGGTCAAAGGGACGAACCGCACCGGCAGTATCTGGCGGGTAACAGTTTTCCCGTCGCCGTCCTTTTCAACCAGGATCAGTTGCTGGACCATGAAGCGGCTGCCTACCGGGATCACCATGCGCCCGCCGTTTTTCAACTGGGCGATCAGGGGCGGGGGAATATGGCTGGCGGCTGCGGTAACCACAATGGCGTCAAACGGCGCCTGTTCTTCCCAGCCGTAATAGCCATCACCAATACGGCTCTCGATATTTTTATAACCCAGTTGGGCGAGATCGCGCCGTGCCCGCAGGCCAAGGGGTTCGATAATTTCAATGGTATAAACCCGGTCAACGAGTTCGGCAAGAATGGCCGCCTGGTAGCCGGAGCCGGTGCCGACTTCCAGCACCGTGTCGCCGGGTTTGAGTTTCAGCAGGTCCGTCATCACCGCTACGATGTAGGGTTGCGAGATGGTTTGCCCGTGGCCGATACTGAGAGGGCGGTTTTCATACGCCGCATCCCGGTTTGCTTCGGGTACCAGCCAGTGGCGCGGCACTGCCGCCATGGCATCCAGCACCCTGGGATCGAGTGCCTCCTGGTCCAGTTCCAGGCTGGTCAGGCGTGCAAAATCCCTGATGACCTCGACCATGGCCAGGCGGGCTTCCAGGTAACGGTCACCCTCGTTTCCGGCCGCAGCCTCGCCAGCTGCGATTGCGAACAGGAGAGTGGCAAACAGGCAGGACAGCTTTTTCATGCGGGGCAGTGTCCGGGACAAAGTTCGTAATCAATGGCGGTCAGGATATGCCGGCACTTCGATCCGGCCATGAATGCCGAATATACACTACAGTCGAGTCAACACAACCGAACAGGCGGGCTGTCTACAGGATCTCCTTGCGTAAATGCCATTCTCCTTCGGCCGATTCAACAGATTTGCGATGCGTGCCGATTTCGCCAGCCAGTGCTTTTTCTATTGCGTCAAATACTGCCCGTGCAGCCTCGATGCGCTGGAGGTATACATAATCAGCGCCGGCATCGTATAAATATTTGCTCTCTGACAGTTCAGTGGCATTTGCAATAATGGTCGCGCCGGGGTTTGCATGCCGTGCTGCTGCGACAATCTGCCGGTTGGAGGTGCCCTTCAGTACATCGTCCGAAACGGTACAGACAATCACCCTGGCCTTGTCGACACCGGCATGATGCAGCGTTTCGCTGTTGCTCAGGTCGCCGTATTTGACGGTCGCGCCCTGGGCGGAAATACGGGAATGCAATCCAACGTTGAAATCCACAACGAGTATCCTCGACATGCTGCCCGGATACTTGCGTTCGATATCATGCAGAAGTGAAGAGGCCACCCGGTGGAACCCCAGTATTGCGATACTGTAGGACTCATCCTCGGCGGCCGTCTTGCCCACGGGTAACCTGAAACCGATGCGATCGAGGAATGGTCCAAGTTTCTCGTGTATGGCGTCTGCCTGGCGGAACAATACCGGCGTCACCAGGGCAGTTATGACAAAGGCAAAGATAATGGAGCTATTGAGCCCGTTGCTTATATGCCCCAGTTTCACACCGAGAAACCCGATTACCAGGCTGAACTCGGAAATCTGTGCCAGCCGGGTCGAGGTAACCATGGCATTACGACGATCGAGGCCGGTGAAGTAAAGTAACGGGAAGAACAGCAGATAGCGGGCCAGCAGTGCCAGGGCAGCCAGCAGGCAGGCGAGCATCAGTACATCCGTGCTTTCCGGCGCCGGAATACTCATGCCGAGCCCTACAAAAAACAGGGTCACGAAAAAGTTCTTTACCACTTTTACCTTGCCGATAATCTCCAGACTATAAGGAAGGCTGGCAATGGTTGCGCCTGCGATCAGGGCGCCCATCTCGGGACTGACGGCAAGGTGCAGATCCGTACCGAAAATGGCTTGTGTTATCGCGTCGAGATACATGCCCATGAAGACGACCATGAAACACCAGGATAATGCAGCCATGAAAATAACTTCGGGAATCTTTGCAATCCAGCGGAAGCTGATCGGAATGACAAACCTTGCAAACAGTGCGGCCAGCAGTGCGAGCAATACTATGCCCGTAAAGGATAGGAATATCGACCGGAATTCGGGGGCGTCAAAACTTGGTTGAATTGCAATTACGGCAATCGCCCAGATATCCTGAAATATAAGTAACCCGAGTGAAATACGCCCCGTCTCGGTATCCAGCTGGAATAATTCCTGGAACAGCTTTACCACAAGGAGAGTTGATGAAGCGGCCAGGACAAACCCGATGTAAAGCGGCGCATGACTCCCGGCTGCAAGCAGCTCTCCGCCGACACCGGCCCAGATCAGCAGCTTGGTGACAAGAATCCCGAATGCCACGCACAGCGGGTACTGAAGTAATCCTGAGACAAACAGGATCCTGCCGCTCGCAAACAACTTGCGCACGTCAATCTCCAGACCGATGAGGAACAGCAGGAATATCAAGCCGAGTTCGGCAATCGTCTCTATGTTGCCGGGTTCTGTCACCAGGCCCGTACCGATTGGCCCGAGCACAACCCCGGCAACCAGGAATGCAGCTATTTCCGGAATCCTGAGCTTGGTGAAGACAATGGCGAATAAACCAGCCAGCACCACACAAAAACCGATGTCCTGGACCAGGGAAGAAAGACCACTGCTACCGGCAAACACAGGTGCCGGTAATATGAACAGCAATGCGGCAATCATGACCGGGCGCCAGGGCGCCGGTTTACTGCGGTGCACGGCATCATTCTCCAGGTGGTTACTGCCCCGAGGTGTTCTGGATACATATTTCATCTGCTGGCCCGGCTGCTAGTGTCCTGATTTATATCCCGATTAACCGAAATGGCGGACATTCCAGATTATTAGCAGTCCGCTCATATTTCCAGAATGTCCCCATATTTCACGAGTATAAATCCAGGGAAGCTCTGATGTGTCGTCATTGCGAGGAACAAAGTGACGAAGCAATCTCCAAGCAATTGATTCCATGTTATGAGATTGCCACGCTGGCCGCTCCCGGCATCCATGCCTTACGCGGCACTTGTACATCCATATACATCGCGCTCGCAATGACAGGAATATTTAATTAATCAGAGCTTCCCTGGAATGTCCCCATTATCTGCGCGAATTGTTCACTGCTTCGCGTTTATTTACAACCGGCTTTTTATCGGGTCGACAGTCAACCTGTTGTTTACGCTTCAGTCGAGGTTCAGGGTCAACAGGGCGATCCCTGTACAGTCGGTCACGCGGGAATGGCAGTGCCCGGGAATCCGGCACATGAACGGGGGCAAGTCATGGCTGCTGTAATTGAACGGTTTATTAATATCAATGGGTCGGTATCAATGCTGCCCGACAAATCACACCGTCCCCTTGTTAATTATTGTTGTCTTTATTGTGTTTGTTCTAGCGACAGCCAAGGCGTCGTTGTTGTGCGACGATTTCACCTTTCCGGTGACGACCGGATGAATATTTGCGGTCCAGGTCACGGCAGCGGGCAAGATTGTCATCACGT
>CAVYHX010000038.1:0-7651 GCA_963768415.1 uncultured Gammaproteobacteria bacterium | reverse complement strand
GTCCAGGATGTTACGGGTAAACAGGAACAATGCCATGTCCGGACGGCCCCAGGGTCCATAGACGGTGAAAAATCGCAGCCCCGTCGTGGGAATCCGGTAGAGGTGGCTGTAGGTATGCGCCATGAGTTCGTTGGCCTTCTTGCTCGCCGCATACAGACTGACCGGATGGTCGACATTGTCATGCACCGAGAACGGCATATTGGTATTGGCACCGTAAACGGAGCTGCTGGATGCATACACGAGATGCTTGACTTCGTTATGCCGGCAGCCTTCCAGGATATTGGTGAAGCCAACGATATTGGTATCGACGTAGGCATGCGGATTTTCCAGCGAATAACGCACACCTGCCTGCGCAGCCAGGTTCACCACACCATCCGGCTTGTGCTCTCTGAAGGTCGCAGCAACAGCGTCGCGATTCTCGAGATCGATGCGTATATCGCTGTAATTTGCATGGCCCGAGGTCCTGGCCAGACGTGCCTTTTTCAATTCGACATCGTAATAATCGTTCAGGTTATCGATCCCGATGACAGTGTCGCCGCGATCCAGCAGCTGCATGGCCAGGTTGGACCCGATAAAACCCGCTGAACCCGTAATAAGTACCTTCATAGTCAGAAACTTCCCATGCCAATATAAATGATATTTGATATTTTACAGTCGGCCATCTACTGATGCCGCCGGTAACAGATACTTGACGTCGTAGATGATGCCATCCGGCTTGCACAGTGCGCGCAGGCCCTGCGCGCCCATTGCACGAAACCGGTCATGAGCGACTGCAATAATCACGGCATCGTATTGACCCGCCTCCGGCTCCGCAACCAGATCGAGCGCATATTCCTGCCGCGCCTCTTGCGGATCCACCCACGGGTCGTGCACGTCAATGGATACGTCGTTTTCCTGTAGTCCCTTGATCAGGTCTATGACCCGGGAATTCCGCAAGTCGGGACAGTTTTCCTTGAAGGCCAGGCCAAGCACCAGTGCGCGCGACCCCGGTACCTGCAGTTTGCGCTGCTTCATCAACCGGATGACCTGTGCACTTACATAACTGCCCATATCATCATTGATCCGCCGCCCCGCCAGGATCACGGCCGGGTGGTAACCGATTGCCTCGGCCTTGTGCGTGAGGTAATACGGATCAACACTGATACAGTGACCACCCACCAGTCCCGGGCGGAATGGCAGAAAATTCCACTTGGTACCAGCAGCCTGCAACACCTCCTCGGTATCGATCCCGAGCTGGTTGAATATCAGGGCCAGTTCATTGATGAGCGCAATGTTCAGATCACGCTGGGTATTCTCGATCACCTTCGCTGCCTCGGCGACGCGGATACTGCTCGCCCGATGGGTACCTGCGGTTATAACGCTGTTATAAAGTGCATCTACAAAATCTGCCGCTGCAGGTGTCGAAGCAGATGTCACCTTCAGAATATCGGTAACACGGTGTTCCTTGTCGCCGGGGTTGATGCGCTCCGGACTATAGCCCGCGAAAAAATCACGATTGAATGTGAGTCCGGACCCGGACTCCAGTAATGGCACGCAGACTTCCTCGGTCGCACCCGGATATACGGTGGACTCGTAAATGACAATATCGCCGGCAGCAAGCTGCGCGCCGATCATCCGGCTGGCATTTTCCAGCAACGACAGGTCCGGACGCTTGTGGTCATCAATCGGTGTCGGTACTGTCACGATGTAGACATTACAGTCGGCAAGGTCCTCCAGCCGGCTGGTGAAGGAAAGTTGTCCTGACCCGGCGAGCTCACTGGCATCGACTTCACGGGTGCTGTCCCGTCCCAGCCTGAGCTCCTCGATCCTGGATTCCTTGATATCAAAGCCGATCGTCGGATACTGTTTCCCGAACTCTATTGCCAACGGCAACCCGACATAGCCCAGGCCGATTATTCCGATTTTTGTTGTCTTGAGATCAAGCATCATTGCACCCTGTTTCCGAGCAAATCCGTCCCGGCTCCGGGTCACGCAGCCGGGGAATGCGCATTCTAGCAGAGACCGGGTATTTCTGAAATAAATCAGTGTGATAAACCGCGAGATTGACGCGGAGGTGGTGGCATATTTGACTCACCCCATTTCGATATGAGCCCGGTTGCAGGAGCGGATTCCGGTAATTATTCGATAACCGGGATGAGATACCCGGCGCCACCCGCCGTCAGGCCATAGTGCGAATCGTTACTGAGTGGAACAGTCATGTCAAACCTGAATCCAGCGCGCGCCTTCCAGCAGCGCTCGAATAACCCCGCTTACCAGCAGCGCTACCCCCACGGACAGGGTTATGGAGAAGAACGCTTCCTTGCGTCCGATGGTTTTGAGCATCACCGCGAAGGTAGATACACAGGGAATATAAAAGGTCAGGAAAACCAGGAAGGTCATGATCTGCACCCAATCCAGATATGCCCCGATTTCGAAACTTCCAAGCGCTTGGTAGATCATCAGCAATGACAGTTCTTTGCGCAATACACCAAACAAAATCGGCACCCCCAGCACCACCGGCAGCCCCAGCCACCAGCTGGTGATGGGTGTAAATACAGTATTAATAATGTTGTCGGCACCTATATGGGTGAGTAGCGCCAGGACGATACTGCCGCCGACAAGTAATGGTGTAACGATCGTCAGGATATCGCTGGTGCGCATCCAGGTTTTTCCGATGAGGGCATTGGCGGTGGGCATCGCATAGGCAGGTATTTCAATAACCTGTCCGGGACCCGTTTCAGGATAGCGGCGGGTCAGCAGGCGTCCCAGTACCGCAATCACGATCATTGTGAGCAGGAACACTGCGAATACACCAAACCCTCCGAGGTATTTTCCGCCGATGGCGAGAATGATTGCTGAGCGTGCCGAGCAGGGTACAAATGTGATGAGCAACGATGCCACGATGCGATCGCGGCTACTGGCCACCGCAGCAGCTCCCGATATGGCCGGTACATTACATCCAAGACCAAGCAGAAATGGCAGGGCAACACCGCCATGCAGGCCGATTTTATGAAATCCGCGATCCACTACAAACGCGATGCGCTGCATGATGCCGGCTTCCTCCAGCCACACCAGTAACAATACTAACGGGATCATGTAGGGAACGACGATGCCCACCAGACCGACAAGGCCGTCCGCAACTGCACGTCCCACTACGCCGCTGGTGGTCACCGGCTGCCAGGCGGATATCCAGTCGATTAATTTGGCGGCAGTTATGCTGTCCAGGTAGGTGCTGCCCTCGAAGACAACAAATAGCACCAGAGCAAAAACACCGAGGCTGCCCAACAAACCCCACTGAGGATGGAGAAACAATTCGTCCAGCCAGTAGCGCCAGCCACGCCCTTCCTGAGGCGGGCCCAGCCGGGTAGCCATCTCGAACAGGGTGGCCGCACGGTGATGGCGGTCAGCATGAAGCTCTTCTGCCAGCGGACGCGGCAGTGTTTGATCAATATCTGCGCGTATACGCACCAGCTCCGGCAAACGATCCGGAAAGTGTTGTCGCAGCTCATCCATAAAGTAACTGTCATTTGCCGCGACTTGCATGATCAGAAAGGAGTAAGGAACGCAGAAGGCTTTTTGTATCTCAGGATCGTGCAAAGCCTTGCTTAGCGGCTGCAGGGATTTAACAATATGTTCACTGGGCCGCTGGGGATGCGGGTACTCACCCTCCCGCACTGCATTTGCGGCGGCTGTGAAGAGTTCCGATATACCATGGCCCATCAGGGCAACAGTAGGCACTACCGGTATTCCAAGTTGCTCACTCAATGTTCTGCTATTGATGTACAACCCCTTTTTCCTGGCCTCGTCCATCATATTCAATGCCAGCACCATAGGCTTGCCGATTTGACTGAGTTCAATGGTGAGTTCCAGGTGTCGCTCCAGCGCCGTTGCATCCACTACCTGAATGATGACATCGGGTGGCGCAAAGGGTGCCGGCGGCGCGCCCTGTTCGTGCTCGGACACCAGTGGTAACTGGTCACCCCACAACAGGTACTGCAAGGTAACCAGGTCTTCACGGGGCAGGTTGTTCAGGGACTGGATACTGGGAAGGACCACGAGCCGGGCTTCGTCGAAACCTATTTGCACCGGGCATTCACTGTAGGTACGCCGGGTACCTGTCAGTTCCCCGGTGTGAATCGACGTCGCAGACACCGCCGTAAACAGCGTGTTCTTGCCACTGCAGGGCATGCCCACCAGGGCGATACGTAAATGCTTTTGGCCTCGAAACACTGGCGTCGAGACCGGAACGTCGAATTGCTGGCTGGCCTGATGTTTCTTCATTACTCAGCTCATGTTTTCGAAAACGCCGTATTCATACGTAATGATCATCACTATAAAGGGTGTCCGAGCCCGTTTCCGCTTATATTATCCAATGAACCTCTGATGTGTTGCCATTCCGGCCGGAGATCTGCGGAATGCCTGAATCCAGTTCATAAAATTCAGTCGGTTACTGGATCCCGGCCCGCGCCGGGGTGACTGCAGAATAATTATCCAGAGCATCACTGGCCAGAAACACCACTGGGGCGGCTCGCGAGGACGCCCCATTTCATCGTTTTGAACCCCAGGGCTCGTACAAGCCATCGGCCTTGTCGTTTGGGGAGTTGCGACTGGAGAATGAACGTTTATTCCCAGTTGGATAACTGTTTTTTTACCTCTTCCCACAGGGCCTCATAGCTGCGTGCGGAGCGACTGTTAGGCGCGTATTCACCCAACGGGGCACGATGGCTGCCCATACGCTCCACATCACTGTCGTAAGGAATACAGGTCTTCAGGAGATTTTCCATATATGCCGGGGGATCATCCACGATAGAACAGTGCAGTCGCTTGCGCCGGTCGACCATGGAAAAGAACGGCAGTACCTTGACCAGATCAAGCGATTGCTGCCCGAAAAAGTTC
Organism: uncultured Gammaproteobacteria bacterium; assembly: GCA_963768415.1. Classification (GTDB taxonomy): domain Bacteria; phylum Pseudomonadota; class Gammaproteobacteria; order UBA9214; family UBA9214; genus CAVYHX01. The sequence continues at coordinate 2,776 of CAVYHX010000038.1, read as the reverse complement.
TTGATCTGTTTGTAGGTACGCAACGACAGGGTTGTTGGTATGGTGGGCACCAGCACCGTGCCGGCCGCCTCGAAAATATTTTCCGACACCAGGGAGATACTCGGCGGGCAGTCAAGAAAGACATAATAATATTCACGCCTGAATGGCTTGAGCAGTTTATGCAGCTGGCGTACCGGATTTTTCGCATGTTCCAGGTAAAGATCCATATTCCGGTAGGAAAAATCCGCTGGCAGAAGATCGAGTAATTCATAATCGGTGCCGCGGATAAAATCATCCAGGTCCCTTTTACCCTTTACCAGGCGCTTGCCGCCTCCCTTGATCCTGGGCTTGACACGGAAGTAATAGCTTGCGGCACCCTGGGGATCGAGATCCCAGACCAGGGTAGGGGCACCTTCGCGTGCCGCGAGCCAGGCCAGGTTGACAGCGGCGGCGGTTTTCCCGACACCCCCCTTGATGTTGTATGTTGCTATCACTTTCATGCATGCAGATCCGGACTTGTATGAGTGGAGGCAAACAATTTCCTGAACCGGTTCTGGTTTCTCTGTTGGGAGAAACCGGCAAACCTGCTGGAAAATTCCGCGCGTGCCTGGTGCTGGCGCCTTTCCAGGCCATCAATAAGTCTACCCATGGCAAGCAGGGTATCAGCAGGAACTGTGCCTTCGTTAATCATCTGGTGGCTGATTTTTTTAAGCGTGACGGCCTGCACCTCGTAATCCTGAAAGTCACCCAGGTTGTCCTGCAGGTCCTTGAGTATCCGGATAAGCACCCTGATTTTTCCGGATGGATACAGGCTCTGGAAGAATTCCATCAAATAGCGCAGTTTCTTGCACGTTTTCCGCAGATCATGCAGGACATACGCGGGCGACTCCGCATCGATCGCATTACCTTCACGAATGGCGTGCCGGTAGACCCGCCAGATCCGTTCGCTGGAAACCTCAATAACCGCTCGGCGCGCATTTCTCAGTGTCGTACGTTCCTTGACCGGCTGGCCCAGAAAACTGCGCCAGCTCGTTATCAAGCGGCGGTAGCGCGCTGAATCGAGAGCCTTGACCAGGGCCTTGTGTTCAATCTTCTGATGCCTGATGAGAAAGTCACGCAGTGGCTCGATATCATCGTGCATGGCGGCAGGCAGGCTGTCGCGGTATTTGTCAAAGTTCAGCAGGTAGACATCGAGGTCACGGCTGGGGCTTGTGATTTGTCCAAGCCAGTTAAATTCGTTTTTGTAACGATCGACAATCCGTTTCGGGAACACCGCTTTGATCTGGGTCAGGGCCGAACGGGTACGGCGGATTGCAATCCGGAAATCGTGCAGGAACTCGGTGTCCGTGCCTGTGCGGGTACCAGCCTCGTTTTGCACAATGATATCGAGGAGCCGGTGCAGGATGGCCCTGGTCGCCTGGTCTGCCCGCATAGCGGGATCCAGCTTCAGCCTCAGCCTGGAAGAATAGCTACCCGGAATTTCACCGAGAATCAACAGCGCCGCCAGCATGAGGTCATCCTGAGCCGGCATACAACCCTGCCCCTGCAGGAGTTTTACCACTTCCTTGCAGGGTTTCGGGTAACCTCTGACCGGGATTACGATTGCACGGTTATCAAGTTCCCCCGAGCGCTTTCCCTGCTGTCGTGGCAGCTTGTTTTCCTCGACTGCCAGGCAGGCCACAGTTTTGTCATCCTTGTTCAGGATACGCAGGGTATGGATCCTGGAGCGGACTCTGACCCTGGGGACAAGTTCGCGCATTTCCAGCACCGGTTCGAGCTGATCGCGAAACAGCCCTTGTGGCAAGTCCCCGGCAAACCGGGGTGCGTTCTGCAGCCTCAGGCGTGCATCACGACTGTCACCCTTCAGCGCCCGCCATACCAGCATGTGCCCGTTACCGTCATGGGTATCTTCAAGTATCGAATCCTTGCGATACAGACGCCAGTCAAAACTGTCGTAGTATGTCCGGATGACTGTACGTGACGGTTCTGTGTGTGCCCGGGTATGTTGCTGAATTACTGACTGGAGATCTTCGAAACTCAGGTTTTCGGGAATAATAAATTGAATACGCATCAGCTGAAAACCTTGGTCTCTAACCGGGGTGAAACAGTATGTCCCATTGAAGAAATATATTGGTTCAGATTATCAGATGTCATGGAAAATTTCTGGAATATCTATATTAAACCTCCCCTTCCCTTCTTATGGATGACTTGAAGCTTGAATGCATGGTATTAACATTGACCTAATCACAAGTATCAGCGGCGGGTTCAACCGGTGAGCGCAACACTTTATCTTTTTATTAACAAGATGGAGTGTGAACAATGGCTTACCGAACACGAATTTATTACAGCGCTGCCCAAAAAGCCGAGATGTGGGATCGCTGGCAACAGGGCGAGACCCTTCACTCAATTGCCCGGCTATTTGATCGGCATCATACGTCGGTTCGAGGCATCCTGGCTGCGACGGGCGGGATCCGGCCACCCGAGCGCCGTCGTTCACGTCTTGCGCTGACGCTCGCGGAGACGCGCAAGAGATTTCCAGAGGCATTGCCCGTGATTTATCCTTACGGGCAATCGCCACCCGATAAACGCACGCCTTCGACGATTAGCCGCGAAGTGCACCGCAACAGTGGCCTGAAGTGCTACCGACCAGCCAGGCTCATCATGCGGCTTCCAGATAAGCCCAGCGTACAAGCCCTGTGAACTGGTCATCAACGTGGATTTGGCCCGCATTGGCATTAAACTCCGAACGATTGGTGACCGACAACGCACTGTTAAAGTGACTTATCCGAATGACGAG
>CAVYHX010000037.1:0-91237 GCA_963768415.1 uncultured Gammaproteobacteria bacterium | reverse complement strand
AGCAGTTCCTCGATGATATCGATTTTCAGCGCATAGTTGATATTCGGCATGGAAACGGCCTCATTGCTGCCGGTGCCGGCGGTACCCAGCATCGAGGTAATCAGTCCGACGACTTCTCCCTGCATATTCAACAGGGGGCCGCCGCTGTTTCCGGGCTGTATCGGAACGGAAATCTGATAGCTGGTCGGGTCGTCACGCATGCCATTCGTGCTGCTGATTATGCCCTGTGTCAGTTTCGGCGTTTTTCCCATTACGTCGATGCGTGGATAGCCAATCGTGAAGACGCTGGCGCCCAGGCGTGCATTTGTATTTGCAAGCGGCAGGGCGGGAGGCAGCTGGCCCGGGTCTGCTGACGCTGATTAATGCGATGTCATTTACCACATCGCGTTTAATGACTGTGGCGTTGATGGACTGGCCTGCAGTATTGACAAGTACTACATTGTCACTGTTCGGAACAACATGATTGTTCGTGATTGCATAACCGCTGGCAATCGGCCATGCAGTGCCGACAGACATTCCGGCAGTGACATCCGGGATAACAGGTGATGCATAGTGTCGCCTGTTCGAGCGTCTCACCCAGCTGTTCCTGAAGCTTCTCTGCCAGCGGGCTGGTGCTGTCCAGTTCGAACAATGCCCGTAAAGCCAGTGCTGCGTTGTCCCTGTCATTGGCTGCGAGATAGTTCGCGCCGGCCTTGTAGAACCATTCGGAGGCGTTCGCCCGTTGTTCCTGGCCCGGATTGTCGGCGACAATCATCCGTCCGAGCTGATACTGGGCATCGGCATAATCCTGCTGAGCGGCGCGTTGCATCCATTGCAGGGCATCTTCATTGTCGGAAGTGATGTCGTTTTCGATCAATAAAATTGCCAGGTTGTACTGGGCAACTTCATGACCGCTGCTGGCGGCAGCCTGGTACCAGCGGGCGGCAAGCTGCGGAGCGCGTGTCACACCCTGGCCATAGTCATACATAAAGCCGAGATTGATCTGGGCATTGGTGTTGCCTGCCCGTGGCCAGAGGTTCCCAGATATCGGCAGCCTCCTGATAGTCGCCGTTTTCGTAGGCATGCCAGCCTGACTGAAAGGAGTCATGATCTGCGGCGTGGCCGCGTACACGCCGAGCGTCAGCAGGATACACACTGCCCCGGTCAGTCCTGACAACAAGCTCTGTAAATGGTTAGGCCGCTTCATGTAAACCCTCCTGCAAATTGCAGTATTTCCGGCATGCCTCATAGAGCATCTCGGCCGTGCTGATGAGTCCTTTAGGATAAGGAGGTAAAATGATAATGAGTATCATTAACATATCAAGCCCTGTGACGTCATACAGGTCAGACCCGGAAATACCAGAAACGTTCATGGTCGTTCGGGCGCTGTAATGAATGACCCGCGCGGCCGGCCTTATGTGGCTCGCGGTATTACGGAATACAATCGACGCATGCAGACACCCGCATTTAGAAGTGCTTGTGCAACAGGGAGTGACTGGCGTGCCATTGCCGACCGCTGCCTGGACTGATCTGGGCGCAGGGGAGGTATCCCGAATTTTCCCGGATGCCGTACTCGGGCTGTTGTACATCACTGACCCGCTGGCGCCGAATCTGGACAAGCTGCTTGAATATTTACGCACACACACGGGTGTTGCCGACTGGATCGGTACGGTCGGGAGCGGGATATGCGCAACCGCGCGCGAGATTTACGATGAGCCGGCGGCGGCCATAATGCTGGCATCGCTGCCGCCGGACAGTTACCGGCTGCTGCCGGCGGGAATCGATGCCCTGGCCGATACGCTTGCGGCCAACCAGAACTGGATTGCCGAACGGTCGGCTCGCTTTGCAATTGTCCACGGTGATCCGCGTTATAACCATATTCCGCAAGTTATCGAATCACTCTCTGCCGAGCTTGATCCCGGGTTCCTGGTCGGTGGCCTGAGTTCGGCCGGAGATGATCATTCCCAGTTACAGATTGCCGGGCGGATTTACGAGAACGGATTGTCGGGGGTGCTGCTGTCTGCCGAGATACCTGTCATCACCGGACTTACCCAGGGGTGCACCCCCCTGGGCAACAGGCACACGATAACCGCCTGTGACAGTAATATTCTGATTGAGCTTGACGGCAGGCCGGCACTGGATGTGTTCAGTGAGGATATCGGGGAAGTTCTGGCCCGGGATTATTCCCGTGTGGCGGGCTATGTATTTGCCGGCCTGCCTGTGCCGGCATCAGATACCGGCGATTACCTGGTGCGGAATCTGGTGGGTATCGACCCGGAGCGAAAACTGCTCGCGATTGGCGACCTGGTGGAGAAAGAGGATTCCATTATGTTCTGCCGCCGCGATGGTGACAGCGCCCGGGATGACATGCTGCGCATGCTCACTGACCTTAAGCGACGCGCCAATGGCAGGATCTCGGGTGGTGTGTATTACACCTGCCTTGGTCGTGGCCGTCATCAGTTCGGTGACAAGTCCGAAGAACTGAAGATGATCAGCGAACAGCTTGGTGAATTCCCGCTGGTGGGGTTTTTTGCAAATGGCGAGATATCGCACAATCTCCTGTATGGTTATACCGGTGTACTGACGCTGTTCCTGTAGGTGGTATTTGCAGTCGCTGCCGGGGAATATACGGAGTTCACTGCGAGGGTGGCATGCATACGGTTTATCTCAGGACTCTTCCCCATAGATTACCGTTGCAGGGCCGAATTCACTTGTGCCCGGCGCTTTATCGGGTATTCGGCCAACAGCAGCATCTGGATGACAGATGACGATGAAATACCGCTGGTCGAATGAATTCGACCCTACAGGTCTGATTCAACGACGCTGAAACACCGTAGGTCGAATGAATTCGACCCTACAGGTCTGATTCAACGACGCTGAAACACCGCTGGTCGAATGAATTCGACCTTACAGGTCTGATTCAATGACGCTGAAACGCCGCTGGTCGAATGAATTCGACCTTACATGGCTGATTGAGTAGGGCCGAATTCATTCGGCCAACAAGCTTGCCGTCAGGGTGAAGCGCCTATTTCAGCAGCGGGTGGTCCGGTGGTAATTCGCGGGAAATCCACAATGCCAGCTTGTGCCGCATGTTCGGCTGGGAGTTATCACCCCTGGCAAGGGGCTGAATGACCTTGTCATGGACCAGCAGCCGGTAGATATATTCTATTTTATCGTTCGCCGAGTCCGTTGCTTCAAATTCGACGACGCCCCGTTTCTGCCCGTACTCCATGCCCGCACGAATTGCTTCCTTGAGAAGTTGCGCTTCATTTTTCAGTTTTTTCATGTCTCGATTCTGACAGCTACGGCAGTGCCGGGCAATATCACGGTTTCACCTTATTTCGCTGCCTTCCAGTATTGTTCTGTGGTTATCTGTCCCGGGTCGCGACGTTTGTTCTTTTTCAGGCCACGTGCTTCCAGGAGCGTCTGCGTATCGTGAACCATTGACGGATTACCGCAGATCATGACCTGGGATGTCCCGGCGGAGAGCGCGAGTCCGGCACGTTGCTCCAGGAGTCCGTTTTCCAGCGCTGTCGTAACGCGCCCCCTGATCGCGAAGTCGGTATTCTTCCTGGCTGACAAACGGTATAAATTGCAGCTGCTCCGGGTGCTGCTCCAGCAGGGCCCCGATCTCCGCCTGGTAACTCAGTTCCGCTGCCGTACGTACCGCATGAACCAGCACGATCCGCTTGAATCGCTGCCAGGCTTCATCCGTGGTCAGGATGGAAAGGAATGGGCCGATTGCCGTGCCGGTAGAGAGCATCCACAGATAATCTGCACCAGGCACTTCGTCCAGGATAAAAAAACCGGCGGCACGGGGTGCTATTAACACCGTATCTCCCGCCTGGAGCTTTGCCAGCTGATGGGTCAGTGGGCCATCGGCGACGATGATATAGTAGAATTCGTGGACCGGATTCTTCGGCCCGTTAACGAATGAGTAGGGGCGCGCAACTATTTCGCCATCGATTTCCAGGGCAAGCCGGGTAAACTGTCCGGCGGTAAACGCGGCGATTTCCGCCTCGATCTGTATGGAGTAGAGCGTATCTGTCCACTGCCGCCGGCCGATAACCCTGCCTTCGACCCAGGATGTCATGAAGCGTTGACCGGCATCGGGATGCCGCTGGCAGCGGCAGGTAAGGTCACAAGGGGTTTCCTGGTATTGCAGGTTTCCACGGTTGAATCCCCGGTTGGCTTTGACTGATACCCGATCATAACGTAAAACCCTACCGGAAACCGCAGCCTGCACGGCCATTGGCCGCTGGATATGCCATGGGTGACGAATCCTGCATAGAATGCAAGCTGCGATAATTCATGTTAGCTGGTGATTAATTATGGAACAGATGTCTGCATGGGAAATGGTACTGCTTGGGGCAATTGCGCTGGGCGTATTGATCTGGGCCGGGCCCGGGGTAAAGACGATGCTGGAACAAAGCCGGAATGCCGAGCACCGGGACTGGAGCGGCTTCCTGATCCCGATCGTTATCGTAATCCTGTTCGTCTTTTTTCTGATTTCAGTGGTGTAGGCTTGTCGCCGGAAAATCATTGCATGACTCCCGGCCCTGCCAGAAGATGATATCTGCACTGTCAATCCATAACCTTGAAAAGACCTACAAGGGCGGGTATGTGGCACTCAGGGGAATTTCCCTGGATGTCGCACAGGGTGATTTCTTTGCCTTGCTGGGTCCGAATGGTGCCGGTAAATCAACCACTATCGGCATCATCGCTTCACTGGTCAACAAGTCCGCCGGCTCGGTCTCGATCTTCGGGCATGATCTCGATACCAGTCCGGCGGACGCCAAGGCCTGTCTCGGGCTGGTGCCGCAGGAATTCAATTTCAATATGTTCGAGCCGGTAATCGAAGTGGTCGCGAACCAGGCCGGCTATTATGGAATTGAACGGCACGAGGCGTTCCGCAGGGCGGAAAAGTACCTCAGGCATCTCGACTTGTGGGGCAAGCGGCGCGAGATGGCACGCAATCTGTCAGGTGGCATGAAGCGCCGCCTGATGATAGCGCGGGCGCTGGTGCATGAGCCGCGCCTGCTGATTCTCGATGAACCGACGGCGGGGGTCGATATCGAGATCCGCCGCTCCATGTGGCAGTTTCTCAGGGAGATCAATGCCTCCGGAACCACTATCATTCTGACCACGCATTATCTCGAGGAGGCTGAGAGTCTCTGCCGTAACATTGCGATCATCGATGAAGGCCAGCTGATCGAAAATACCAGCACGAAAAAACTGCTCAACACCCTGTTAACGGAAACCTTTATCCTCGATCTTGAAGCACCGCTGCAGGCGCTTCCGGAATTGCCGGGTCATAGTCTCCAGCTGATCGATGAATATACACTGGCAGCGGAAATTACCCGCGATCGCTCTATCAACAGTCTGTTTACGGACCTGTCAACTCATGGTGTACGTGTGCTCAGCATGCGTAACAAGACCAACCGGCTTGAAGAGCTGTTCATGCGCCTGGTGGAAAATAATGACAACGGCGGTGTCACAGCATGACCCTGAATGAAAAAGTGATAGCGCTGCGGGCAATAGTGACCAAGGAGATACTCCGGTTTGGCCGTATCTGGATCCAGACTGTACTCCCCCCGATGATTACCACGGCCTTGTATTTCGTTATTTTCGGCAACCTGATTGGTCCGCGGATCGGGAAGATGGGAGGCTTCGACTATATGGAATTCATCATTCCCGGCCTGATCATGATGGCAGTCATAACCAATTCCTATGCAAATGTCGTTTCATCATTCTACGGGGCCAAGTTCCAGCGTCACATAGAGGAAATGCTGATTTCGCCAATACCCAATTACATTATCGTGCTCGGGTTTGTCTCTGGCGGTGTTGCGCGCGGTCTTACCGTAGGCGTGGCGGTGACGCTGGTTTCACTGGTTTTTCATCCGTTGAATATTCACAGCCTGTGGGTCATGTTTTCCATGATTATCCTCACTGCCATACTGTTTTCCCTGGCAGGCCTGATCAACGGTGTATTCGCGAAAAGCTTTGATGACATTTCCATCATACCGACCTTTGTGCTCACACCACTGACTTATCTGGGCGGTATTTTTTATTCTATCAATATGCTTCCCGAATTCTGGCAGGATGTTTCGCTGGCAAATCCGATTCTGTACATGATCAATGCATTTCGATACGGTTTTCTGGGTATATCGGATATCAGTATTTCGATGTCATATGCGATCAGTGCCGGATTTATCGTGTTGTTGTATTCATTCACTATCTATTTGCTGCGCAAGGGGCACGGGATTCGCACCTGAGGCTGTCAGGCTGTTCCCGGCGGGTGCAATACAACTTTTCCGTCGTTGACTGACAGGCTGATGTGTCCATCCAGCAAGGCTTGCAACCGGTCGCCTACCAGTTTTTTGCGCCAGCCCCGCATCACGGCGGAATTGCTGCCGTTAACCATGAGTTCTTCCAGTTGTTTTCTGGAAGCCAGGACCGCAGGATTCAGCGAATTATCTGTGCCGCTGATGCGCACCAGCGCCATCATCACATCAACTACGGCATCCTGTGCAGGTGTAAGACGTGCCCGCTTGTCCGTCCGTGGAAATGGCGCAGGCTGCCTGTCTTTTGCCTCCTGAATGGCTTCCAGCAACTGCTCACCGTATTTATTCAACATACCATCATGCAGGCCACGGATTTTTCCGAGTGCTTGCCGGGTCCCCGGTATGTGACGTGCAATGTCGATCAGGACATCGTCCTTCAACAGCCAGCCGCGCGGCCGGTCATCTCTCCGGGCAGTTTCTTCACGCCAGCGCGCCAGTGCCTGCAGGATCGCCAGGCTGGCTCCTTTCAGACGATTGCTGCCCCGCACCTTTAACCAGGCAAGCTCCGGCTGATTGTTGTACAGGGCTGGATCGACTAGATTTTCGAAGTCATCAGCGAGCCAGTCAATGCGGCCCAGTTCGGTGAGCCGGGTTACGATTTGTTGATAGGCCTCGACCAGGTAAATGACATCATCGGCTGCATACTTGATCTGGTCACGGGTCAGTGGCCGGACTGACCAGTCGGCGCGCGTATGTAATTTCTCCAGATTGACGCCCAGTATCGCCTTGACAAGATTCCCGTATCCGGTCTGGTCGGGTAGTCCCAGCAGCAGCGCTGCGATCTGGGTATCGAACACTGGGGCAGGGAGTGTGCCGCGCAGGTGGTAGAGTATTTCCAGGTCCTGGCGTGCTGCATGCATCACGATGGTGATGCTGCTGTCATATATAACATCCAGAAAGGGGGACAGGTCGCTGATCGCCAGCGGGTCGATGCAGGCCACCAGATCGGGAGTTGCGACCTGGATCAGACACAGTCCCGGATAATAGGTTTTTTCCCGCATAAACTCCGTGTCCAGCGCTATCCAGGAGACATGTGAAAGTTGCCGGCACAGTTCGTCCAGCGCTGCGGGCGAATCGATATAACGGATCTCGGTCTGATTAGTCATAATTCCAGCGGCGCAGCTTGCCTGATATTGCTCAAGCTAATAATAGGGAGTTTCCGGTGATATGTATCTCGCATGCAGCGTGCGTCATTCGAGATGCCAGCACAATACGCGTGCAATGAAGGGAGAATTTCAATACATTCGGCGCGGCCTTAAATGTCACCTTCGATTTCATCAACGTCAATTTGTCCGGTGATGCGCCTGCGTATGTGTGACCAGGATACGCCGGTAGCGAGGACACCGGATAGTACCACCTCGACTATATAGGACATTGCCCGGGTACTGTCCGCCGGGATCCAGTTCCAGTTCACCAGCATCCAGATGAAGGTACCGAAGAACGCAAACGCCAGGACCAGACCGAAAACGCCCAGAGAGCGTCCGGTCGCGCGCAGGAATATCGTCCAGCCGATTAACAGCACGACACCTGCAAAGATCAGCAGGGGATCGATTGCGGGAATGTGTGTTCCACCCATGTTTCGCCCAATGGTAGTACGAATACTCTTCCGGATTGTAGGTGGAGAATACAAGCACAGCGGCTGCCAAAAACCGTAGCAAGTATCCTGACCAGCCGATGTCTCTGCTGACAGCCATATCATTGTCTCTGGAATATGAAGGAATGCGTGCGCATTCTATGCGGCGTGCAGGTGTGCTCGCAACCATGCAACGGTTTATCCGGTCAAGCAGTTTAAAATGTTAAGCTAGCCAGGCATGCGCAGATTGTGCTTAGTCGCAGCGCACGCTGGCCCTGTTCGGTAATTAATGTGTATTTATACGAATGCATCATAATATACTGTTAAATATATAAAAAATATGAAGGTAGTACTCATCAATCCCTATGAGATCGGGCGCCAGCCGTTCGGTCTGGCGCAGCCGGCAGCCTGGCTGGGTGCGGCAGGCTGCGACGTCCACTGCCTCGATCTCTCCATTCAGCGCCTGGATGGGGAATTACTGGCGGATGCCGCACTGGTTGCCCTGTATGTACCCATGCATACCGCTACCCGGATTGCGGTCGAGGCAATACCGCGTATCAAACAACTCGCGCCCGGGGCAAGCCTCTGTGTTTTCGGTCTGTATGCACCCATGAACGCCGATCTCTTCAGGTCCATGGGCGTTGCTTCCATCCTCGGCGGGGAGGTCGAGCCCGGCATGCTGGCCCTGATCGAGCAGCTCAGGAGCGGTGGCGAGATCGCCGCGACCGGCCCGGCGGTGTGCCTGGATAAAATTACATTTATCAAGCCGGACCGCTCTGGTTTGCCGCCGTTAACGAGTTATGCCAGCCTGGTGCTGCCGGATGGTACACACAAGGTCGTGGGCTTTGCCGAAACGACACGTGGTTGTAAATATTTATGCAGACATTGTCCGGTTGCACCTGTCTACAAGGGTGTATTCAGGGTAATTCCGGAACACATCGTTCTCGATGATATCCGCACACAGATCGCCCAGGGTGCGCAGCATATCTCTTTCGGTGACCCGGATTTCTTCAATGGGCCGGGGCATGCATTGAAAATAGTGCGCGCACTGCATGCTGAGTTCCCGCACATTACCTATGATGCCACCATCAAGGTCGAGCATATCGTTAATTATCCTGATGAAATAAGGGAACTCGGTGAAACCGGCTGCCTGTTTATAATTTCTGCTGTTGAGTCTGTTGACGACGCGGTGCTGGAGTATCTGGACAAGGGGCATACCCGCGCGGATTTCATTTCCGCCCTGGCATTCCTGCGTGATATCGATATCGCATTTTCGCCGACATTTGTTGCCTTTACACCCTGGACGACACTGGAAAGCTATCTCGATCTGCTGCACCACATCGTCGATCTTGATCTGATCGGGAATGTCGCACCGGTGCAGTTTTCCATCCGGCTGCTGATCCCGCAGGGTTCGTTCATACTTGATCTGGACCATCTGACCGGGGTTATTTCCGGATTTGATCAGCTGACTCTGGGCTATCGCTGGGAGAATCCGGATCCGGAGGTTGATGCCCTGCAACAGGCGATCCAGTCATGGGTGATGGAGGCGGAGGAGAAGGGCATGAGCCGGCGGGAGATTTTCAATGGCGTCTGGACTCGCGCTCACCAGCACGCCGGGAAACAGGCGCCCGATTTACCTCGATATGAACAGGATACATCCATCCCGCGCTTGTCCGAGAACTGGTACTGTTGCGCCGAACCAACCAGTCAGCAATTAAGGTCTTTTTGACGATATATATGCAATATTTTCAGAGAACAAATACCGTTGAAGACGATTATCTTTGTCCCCGGCAAGAATCCCAAGCCGCCAGCATCACTCCACAAACAACAATTGCTGCGTTGCCTGTTGCATGGTATTCGCACGATCGATTCTGAAGTTGCCGATGAGATAGAGCGTACTGAAGCCTTTTCGCTGGTCGCCTGGAACTATCTTTTTTACCATATATATATCGATATCAACCGGATTACCCCCTGGGTTGACCGGCTGTTGGAGCAACCGGTCATACTACCGCATGACATCAGGAGCGCACGGCCACTGAGGTACCGCTTATCCAAATTGCTATACGTAATGGCGGATTACCTGCCACTACTGATACCCCTGATACCTGACAGGCGCATCAAGTTATCGATCCAGGATACCGAGCGCTACTTCATCAATAATGACAACATTGGCTGCAGAATCCGCGAATTGCAGAAAGCCCCGCTCAGGGACGCCGTCGCCGGACAGCACAAGGTCTTGCTGATAGGCCACAGTATGGGGTCTGTGATTGCCTATGATTCCCTGTGGGAGCTTGATCACCTGGAAGGTATCAGTAATTGTGTCGATACCTTGCTCACCATTGGCAGTCCACTCGGTATGAACTATGTTCAGAAACGCCTGCTCGGAAAAGTCGATAGCAATACACCGACCTATCCACGCAATATACGCACCTGGATTAACGTGTCAGCGCGTGGTGACCTGGTGGCCCTGGATCCGGTACTGGCCAATGATTTCGGTACAATGATTACCAGAGGTTGTATCGAGAATATCAGCGATATGGGCAAGAATATTTACAACCATTACCGGGATGAAAAGGGGCTGAATGTCCACAAGTCCTATGGCTATCTGGTAAATCCGGTGATCTCGCGGGTGATAGCGGACTGGTGGCGGGCGGCATGAAATCGAGTCTTGTCGCGCATCGGGGTGCTCCCCTGGTCTACCCGGAAAATTCGCTGCCCGGATTTGAAGCAGCCCTGCAGGCCGGTGCCGGTTACGTGGAAACGGATGTACATATTTCCGCCGATGGTGTCCCGGTACTCAGTCATGATCCGTCGCTGCTGAAAATTACCGGCAGGGAACTGCAGGTTGCCGCGACCCGTTATGCAAGGATAAAAGCGCTGCCGGCCGGTTATGCATCACGTTTTGGTGATACCTACAGCGACTTGCATATCGCCCGGCTGGATGAATTTACCGCCTTGTTGAAGCAGTGGCCGGACGCCAGGGCATTTATTGAAATAAAGCATGCCAGCATCGAGGCATTTGGCATTGCCAGCATCGTTGATATCGTCATGCAGGCCCTGGGCGGCATTGAGGACCGGTGCATCATCATTTCTTTTGAATACCATGCGCTGGTTGAGTTCAGATCCTCCACCGCGTTACCGGTTGGCTGGGTCTTGCCGGGCTGGACAGCAGCCAGTCAATCGCTGGCCGGCAAGTTGCAGCCGGATTACCTGTTCTGCAGTCGCAAGCGCCTGCCGGGTGGTGACTGGCAGCTTTGGGAAGGGCCCTGGAAATGGGTTGTGTATACCATCAATGAACCCGCGGATGTTATAGCGTACAGGGAGCGTGGATTTGATCTGGTGGAGACTGATGAAATAACCAGGCTCCTGTCAGACAAGGATTTCTCGCGGAGTTGTCTGTGACAGACCAGTATGATGTCGTCGTTGTCGGTGGCGGGATCCACGGTGTTGGCGTTGCGCAGGCGGCTGCCTGTGCCGGCTACTCGGTGATGGTGCTGGAAAAGACCTTTCTTGCCAGCGGATCATCCAGCCGCTCCAGTAAACTGATCCACGGGGGGCTGCGCTACCTGGAGGGTTTTGATTTTTCCCTGGTCCGGGAGAGCCTGGTTGAACGCAGACTCTTGCTGAAACTGGCACCCGATCTGGTGCATCTCGAGCCATTCCATATTCCTGTCTATGCCGGAACCTCGCGCCGCCCGCTAACCCTGCGGGCCGGTCTGCTGTTGTATGCCTTTCTGGGTGGCCTCCATAGCTCCTGCCGTTTCCGCAAACTCGATCCCGCCGCAAGCAGGCTGCTGTGCGAGCGCGACGGCCTGGTAGCTGACGGTCTGCAGGCCGTGTTCCAGTACTTTGATGCACAGACGAATGACAGGGACCTGACCTGCGCGGTCATGCAGTCTGCCATGGACCTCGGTGCAGTCCTGCATTGTCCGGCAGAATTCATCGGGGCAGAGATTACAACTGCCGGCAGCGATATCCGCTATACGGTCGATGCTATCGAGAAGCACTGCCGGGCGCGTGTACTGGTGAATGCGGGTGGTCCCTGGGTAAGAATGATCGATGCCCGGGTTACGCCCGATCCACCGCATATTGAACTGGATCTGGTACAGGGTACGCATCTGATAGTCGAGGGCAGGCTGCAGCAGGGCTGTTATTACATGGAGGTCCCCGCTGACAGGCGTGCGGTGTTCCTGTTGCAGTGGGGCGAGCGCGCCTTGCTCGGCACTACCGAGAACCTCTACCGGGGCGCGCCCGAGCAGGTCGCGCCGCTGGCGGAAGAGGAGGCCTATCTGCTTGCCGTAATGCAGCATTATTTTCCCGGCCGTTCACAGCATGTGATCGACCGTTTTGCCGGACTGCGGGTGCTGCCCGCATCCACGAATACGGCATTCAAACGCTCGCGCGAGACGCACCTCGAGTTCGATAACCCGCGGGCGCCCGGGTACGTGTCAATCTATGGAGGTAAATTGACAGGTTATCGCGCTACGGCAGAAAAGATCATGCACGCGCTGCGTCACACCCTGCCGGTGCGCAAGGCGGTTGCGAACACACGCACGCTGAAACTCAATCCCGTGTAATGACAGGCGGCGCACTGATACTGGCAATCGACCAGGGTACTCATTCGACCCGCGCGGTCGTTTTTGATGGCCGCGGCCACCTGGTTGCAATCAGCCGGAAGCCGGTTACCCTGCATGCGCGCAGCCGCACGGAGGTGGAACAGTCGGCGGCAGAAATCCTCGATTCCATGCGCACGGTGGTTGGCGAAATTCTCCGGCACCCGGATGTCGATGCCGGGTTGATTCAGGCAGCAGGGCTCGCGACGCAGCGCTCCAGTGTGCTTGCCTGGGAGCGCGGCAGCGGTATGGCACTCAGTCCGGTACTCAGCTGGCAGGACCGGCGTACACAGGACGCACTGCGGACACTTGCAACCCATGAGCCCGAAATCAGGCAACGCACCGGGTTGCATCTGTCACCGCACTATGGCGCCGGGAAACTGCAATGGCTGTTGGCACACACACCATCCGTTGCTGCAGCCAGGGATTCCGGCAACCTGGTCATGGGACCCCTGGCCGGTTATCTGCTGCATCACCTGATAGCCGGGACGGGCGAATTCGTCGACCATGCAAACGCATCGCGCACCCTGTTATGGAATCTTGCCCGGCGCGACTGGGATGACTGGCTGCTGGATCTGTTCGCTATTCCACGTGCAGTGTTACCCGACTGCAAGCCGATTCTGGCTGACTACGGCATGACTGCACCGGGAAACATTCCCCTGCGTGCCGTCAATGGTGATCAGACCTCGGCACTTTACGCACAGGGCAGGCCGGCTGAAAATACGGTGCTGGTCAATATCGGGACCGGCGCCTTCGTCCTGATGCCGGTCGCGGATCCGCAGCAGCGTAATCCCGGCCAGCTTGCCGGGGTTTCCCTGAGTGACCGGCATACCGCGAGTTATTACATCGAAGGGACAGTGAACGGGGCCGCGTCCGCGCTGGATTGGGCCAAAACGCGCTTTAATGCAAGCGACCTGAAAGGTAATCTGCCCGTGTGGTTGAATACCGTGCCGGACCCGCCCGTGTTTATCAACACCATCGGCGGGCTGGGTGCACCCTGGTGGCGTGCGGGTCCGGAACCGGAATTTCTGGGTGACACCCCGGCGGCGCCGGCCGCCATGGTCGCCGTCATCGAGAGCGTCGTATTTCTGATTCAGGCCAACGTCGACCTCATGTGCGCGGCCAATCCCGGGGTCGACAGGATCCAGGTCACCGGGGGATTGGCCAATCTCGATGGTCTGTGTCAGCGACTGGCGGATTTATCCGGGTTGTCAGTGCACCGTCCCGTGCAGGTCGAGGCCACGGCGCGCGGCATCGCCTGGCAGGCTGCCGGTTGTCCGGCCAACTGGCCAGCGTCCGGTCCAGGCAAGACCTTCGAGCCGGCGGGCAATGCCGCACTTGAAAAGCGCTATCGGCGTTTCCTGGAAGCGCTGAGTTAGCAAAATCAGGCAAAGCTTCCGCATGACCCGCAGGGATGCGGGGAATACAGATATTGCAGGCGCAGAAATCTGCCCTGCTTGCTTTTCAGGCATTATGAATTGCCCTGTTGGGCACGCTGCGCTTTGCCCAACCTACGACTGTGTCAGGACATGCAGGTTGGGCAAAGGAGCGCAGCGACGTGCCCAACAGGGCAGCGGATATAAACTCAAGACACCCTCATCCCGCAGTGAACAGCCACAGAAACCCCGCATTGTAAAAGACATGCAACACAATGGGCGCGGTCAGGTGCCCGGTGCGGTCCTTGAAAAAACCGAACACCAGGGAGGGGAACAGGACCAGTGCCGCCCATAGCGGAGGGTGGTAGATAAAGTGCAGGGCAGTGAAGCAAATACTGGTCAACAGGTTGGCGACACTCAATGGCCCGAAGACGCGGGCGCTGATGCGCTCACGCACGAAGTCCTGTAACAGTCCGCGAAATACGATTTCTTCCAGGACCGGATAGAGCAGTGCCGGGAGCAGGTACTGCAGCGGCGCCATCAGCGGCCAGGCCCAGCGGGGCTCTGGCTGCAGGATCAGATAAATTAACAGCCAGCACAGCGGTCCGGCCGCCAGCGCCGCCAGGAAGAGGGGGTCTTTCCGAAGTTCGCGCGTGGCCGGAATGGTGACTGGCAACGGGACTAGTTGTGTTTCAGTTGCTGGATCATTTCCGGTTCCAGGTCGAAACCGACCGGCCAGTCCGGATTGATCGAGATGCCCACGCCACTGCCGGTTCTTTCCAGCACCCACTTGAACTCGGCCAGCAGGCCGCCATCGTAACCGGGATAGTCCTTGATGTAGGTCTTGGCACGTTCCGGGCTGGTGAACAGGATCAGCACCTCGATATCTTCTTCGGCTTTCAGCGTCAGTGGAATGGCCTTGTTGCTGCTGGTAAAACCCTCGATACCGATAGCGTCCTTGATCGGCATGAATACCTGGGTATCCATGAGATAGTCCATGAACTCGGCTTCGGGCAGCTGGCCCTCCTGCGCGGCCAGCAATTTTTCTTCCAGTTCGTTACGCGTCTCAAAAGTGTCATGCATGATGTCGTGCCATAAAAGAAGCCCCGCGAGGCGGGGCTGATAGTACGGATAAGACTGAGTTCAGTTAGTCGTCACCACCAAATGCCCCCAGCAGGTGGAGCAGGCTGGTGAACAGGTTGTAGATCGAGACATAGAGCGTCACCGTCGCCATGATGTAATTGGTTTCTCCACCGTGTACGATCTGGCTGGTTTGATACAGGATCAGGCCCGACATCAGCAGGACGAACATGGCGGATACCGCCAGTGACAGGCCGGGCATGGAGAGAAACAGACTGGCGATACCTGCCAGGAAGGCGACCAGTATGCCCACCATCAGGAAGCCGCCGATGAAGCTGAAGTCCTTGCGGGTGGTCAGCGCATAACCGGACAGGCCCAGGAAAATGACGCCGGTGCCGCCCATGGCGGTCATGACGATCTGGTGACCGTTTGGCAGGGACAGGTAGGCGCTGATAATGGGACCCAGCGTCAATCCCATGAAACCGGTCAGGGCAAAAACGAACACCAGTCCCAGGCCGCTGTTACGGAATTTCGCGGTCAGGAACAAGAGTCCGAAATAGCCGACCAGGGTGATGATGAATCCCAGGGGTGGCATGTTGAGCTGAACGGCGACCGCGGCGCACAGCGCGCTGAACAGCAGGGTCATGGACAGCAGCGTGTAGGTGTTGCGGATGACCTTGTTGGTGGCCAGTACTGACTGGCCGGTCTGGACGATCGTTTTTTCAACCATACTATTTACCCTCGCTTCGACAGAAATAATCAAACACCCGGTATAGACCGGCGCGTTTCTATTTGGTTCCTGCAAGAATAGCATCCCCATGAGAAACAGCAATATAAAAACCTTAAATAATTGAGGCAGATGGCTGGCCAACGCCCGCAGAAATCCGGTATCCTAGCGCCGCAACGGAGAGGTGGCTGAGTGGTCGAAAGCGGCGGTCTTGAAAACCGTTGAACCGCGAGGTTCCGTGGGTTCGAATCCCACCCTCTCCGCCAAATGTATCAGCCAGTTAGAGCGGATTTCACGTATCGAGGCCAGGCAGTCTGGATGTGCCCAGGGCCATCACCGGGCAGCGCAGGGTAACCACGCGATCGCTGCAGGCTGTGCACATGACCGCTGGCAGGAACAACCAGGCGCTGGACCTTCGCCCAACTTACCGGTAAACGCCGTGCCGGGGACTGACGCACCCGCAGCGTGACCATGCGGACTTCGGTGTTGATCACAACTATCCGTCAATCTTTCGCCCGGAGTAAGCCCCGCGCCACGGCCGTGAAAATATTCCGGTAGTTTGCGGGTGTGGCAGAATACCAGTGACACCCTGACCTTCCGCGAGTATAAGTCCTCCCGAATCGTGTAACAGATGAACGAGAGTAATTTTTCCATTGCCCGCTGTTCGGTACCTCGCAAGATCGTATGCCGCTGGGCCTTGACCGGGATTTGGCCTGTGGCCCGATTGTTTATTTTATTGTTATTGCTTTCCGCAGGTGCAGGGTCAGTTGCCCATGGAGCCTCGGTTGAGGTGGTGGTGGAGGGGGTTGAGGACGCGTTACTGGAGAATGTCCGTAATACCCTCAGTATCGAGCAATACAGGGATGATGCGAATCTCACCAGGCCCTGGGTGCGGCGCCTGCATAACCAGGCGGTTACCGAGATTCAAACCGCCCTGAAACCCTACGGTTATTATCGGTCGACGGTGGAGAAGGAGCTGCTGACGACCAGTGCGGGCTGGAAGGTTACCTATCGGATAAGTCCCGGCCCCCCCCTGCTGGTCAAATCTGCCGATATTCAACTGGCGGGTGAGGGTCAGCAGGACCCGGCATTCCAGAAGCTTATGGCAAAGGAGTCGATTACCGCCGGTGTGCCCCTGAACCAGGTTAACTATGACAAGTTGAAGTCCGGTTTGCAAAAGCTGGCACTGGAACGGGGTTATTTTGTCGCGAAATTTCTGCAGCATGAAATACGTCTCGACCTGGAAGCCTATTATGCGGATGTGGTGCTGCATTTTGATACCGGACCCCGCTATCAGTTCGGCCCGGTCACGTTTCAGCCCAATCCCCTGTCCCCGGATTTTCTCGCGCGTTATGTGACATTCAAGCAGGGCGATGCCTATTCCACCGGTGCACTGCTGAGCCTGCAGGAGGCCCTCAACGGCAGTGATTATTTCAGCAGCGTGGATGTCAATCCCCAGGAGGACAAGGCTGAAGGTTTGCAGGTGCCGGTGGCAGTAAGCATGGTGCCGCACAAGCGCAACAAGTACTCGCTCGGCGTGGGGTATGGAACCGATACCGGCGCACGTGTCAGCGCGGGCTGGGAACGGCGCCGGGTCAATCAGTGGGGCCACCGCATTACCACGGATCTGCGGCTGTCCGAAATCAAGAACAGTCTGGATGCAGCATATCTGATACCGCTGAAGAACCCGCGCACCGAGAAATTGGCCTTCAGCGCCGGTTATTTAGATTCCAATACCGATAGCAGCGAAAGCAGGACCACCCTGCTGGGGGTGAGCCGCACCGGCCTGCGCCGGGGCCTGAACGAAACCATCGGATTGACATTCCAGCGGGAGGATTATTCCATTGGTGACGAGGATGATACTGCCACGCTGTTGATGCCGGAGGCCAGCTGGTTGTGGGTGCGCGCCGACAACCGCGTCTACAGCACCCGGGGAATGCGCATGCAGTTTTCTGTGCGCGGCGCTTCGGAACACCTGGTTTCCACTACCTCGTTTATACAAACTCGTTTGCAAGCCAAATTGATCCAGCAGGTATTCGGAGCCAGTCGTATCATTTTACGGGGTGACGCAGGCGTCAGTTTTGTGCCGGACTTTCAGGAGTTGCCGGCTTCCCTGCGCTATTTTGCCGGTGGCGATCAGAGCGTGCGTGGTTATGATTACGAGAGCCTGGGCCCGGAAGACGACAATGGCGATGTCATCGGCGGCAAGAATTTACTGGTGGGCAGCGCCGAGTATGAGCAGCATATCAAGGGCAAATGGAGTGCCGCAGTGTTTGTGGATGTGGGCAATGCCATTGATGATTTATCCGATGAACTGAAAACCGGTGCCGGGATTGGTATTCGCTGGCGGTCTCCCATCGGTCTGATTCGCGTGGATGTGGCTTCGGCCTTGAGCGAGTCCGGTAATCCCCTGCGCTTGCATCTGGTCATCGGGCCGGATCTGTGAAGAAGCTGTTGATAGCGCTGTTGCTCGGGTTGGTGGTGTTGCTGGCCGTGGTCGTCGGCACCCCCCAGGGGTTGCGCTGGTTGATTGCCGGCGCACAGCGGGTGGTGCCCGGTGAACTCAGCGTAAGCCACGCAGCGGGTTCCCTGCTGGGCTCCCTGGATCTGGAAGGTGTGCTGTACCGGGATGATGCTGTCCAGGTGCGGGTCGAATCCCTTGCTCTGGACTGGCGGCCGGCTGCCCTGCCGGGTGCCAGGCTACATGTGCGCCATGTGCGTGCCGGGGGCATCGATGTGCAGATCCTGAAGGCGCCGGAACCACCTGCTGCAGAACCACTGAAATTGAAACCCTTGCCGGTGGCAATCGAGCTCGACGAATTGTCCCTGTCCGGAATCAGCGTGCTCGAATATGGCGCCACGGTGCCTGTTGTCGTCGATACATTACATCTTGCCGCCACGGGCAAGGAAAACCGGCTGCAGATCCAGGCATTTTCCGTGGCTGCGCCAATGTATGCAGCGCAGGCTCGGGGGCTTTTGTACCTGGATGCAGAACAGCAAGGCGATATTACCACTGACTGGTGGGTTCAATTGCCGGATATGCCAAGACTTGCCGGTACAGGAACGGTGCAGGGCAATGTGCGGCAATTGCATGTGAGCCAGAATATTACCGGGCCGGCTACCGTGACGGTGCAGGGCAGCGTGCAGGATGTACTGGAACGCCTGGCCTGGAATGCGCAGGTGGAAATCGGCGGCTTTAATCTTCAAGTGCTGCAACCGCAAGGACCGGAACGCCAGGTGGAGGGCACCTTGACCGGCAGTGGTGGCGTGGATGCGTTTACCATCCAGGGTAATACCCGGTTGACGGACCCGGCATTCGGGCTCATCACGGCCGATTTGCAACTGTCACGCACCCCGGGCAACTGGCGTCTGGAGCGTATGGAGTTGCGCAAGCCGGAACAACAGGGCGCCCTGCGTATCAATGGCGAGTACACCACCAACGGGAAACTGTCTGCAAGGGCGGAGTGGAGCGAGCTTGCCTGGCAACTGAACGAACAGCAGTCTTTGCGCAGTGCCGACGGCGAAGTGGTGCTGGAAGGAACGCTGGACGAGTACCGGTTCAGCAGTCGCGGTGTCCTGGAAAGCACCGGTTATCCCTTGCTCACGTTTACTGCTCAGGGTACCGGTAACCTGCAGCAGGTTGAATTAAGCCGGTTGCGCGGTGACAGCACGCAGGGGACGTTCGATACATCCGGTGTCGTTGGCTGGGCGCCCGAGTTGCACTGGCAGGTGACGGCCGGTGTCGATAGCTTCGATCCGGCATTCTTTGCCCCGGACTGGCCCGGCAAGGTGTCCTTGCGCCTGGATAGTCAGGGCAGCCAGCTGGAGCAGGGCCTGGAGGGCCGGTTGGCCGTGGGTAATGTTGCCGGCACATTGCGGGGTCAGCCCCTTACCGGCAAGGCCAACGCAAGTTTTCATAAGGATACATTCAATATTACCGACTTGCAGTTTGCGGCAGGCACCACGCAGGTGTCCGCATCCGGCAGCCTGGATGCAGCCTGGGATATGCAATGGAATCTGGCCGCGCAAGATCTGGGTCTGTTGCTCCCCGGGGCAACAGGTGCACTGCAGGGACACGGCAGGCTAACCGGTCCCCGTGATACACCGCGCATTATTGCAGCACTGGATGGCAGTGAAGTGCGCCTGCAAGGCGTTGCTGTGCGCTCCTTGCAGGCACGGATCGATGTGGATCTGGCGGACCGGCAGGTTTCTGAAGTCGATATCAGGGGTACAGGAGTCGAGGCCAGTGGACAATCTATCGATAGCATAACCTTGACCGGCGCCGGCAAGCGGCCCCGCCATGGCATCCAGTTCGCATTGCAACAGGACAAGCAGGAAGTAACCGGACGCCTGACAGCAATACTGGATGACAAGCGCTGGTCCGGCGTTCTTGAGGACATGCAGGTGCAGTTGCGCGCTGCGCAAACCTGGACCTTGCAACAACCGGCTGCTTTTTCTGCGGATCGCACTCTGGCTGAGGTCCAGCCGCTCTGCATGATTCAGGGGACTGCCCGGATATGTGCCGGGGGTGGCTGGCAGTCGTCTTCCGGCTGGCATGCCGCCCTGGACGGGGACAGCCTGCCCCTGGCGCAGTTCATGCCGCGGCTGGATGAAAATATTACGGTGGAGGGCGAGGCGACAGTGGAGCTGCGGGGTCAGTCCGACGCCAACGGCTTGTCGGGTACCGCACGACTGGAGGTGTCTCCCGGTAGCATTACCCTGGATGACGGGGAAGAAACCCTGTTGCTCACGCACTTCATGCAAGGCCATTTGACCGCGCGGTTGCAGAATAATGTGCTTACCGGGGAACTGGATCTGCCGTTGCAGGATAATGGTGGCCTGAGCGGGCAGGCGCGCCTGACCAATGTGGTTTCCAGGGGCGGCTGGTTTACTGACCAGACCGCCATTGCGTCTGATTTCCAGCTTCACTTTGCTGATCAGGGGCTGGTTTCTTTGTTCGTCCCCAGCCTCAGCACCAGCAAGGGGCAAATGGATGCTGAGCTTGCCATTGGCGGTACCCTGGGGGATCCCCTGCTCAGTGGTAACGCCACATTGAAAAACGCCGAGGTTTCCTTGCCGCAAATCGGGATTCAGTTGAAGGATGTAAACATGCAAGCCAGCGGTGCCGGCAACACGATTGACTTGCAGGGCTCTGTCACATCCGGCGCGGGTGTGGCGGTGGTCACGGGGGCACTGGAGATCCGGCAGGGTACACCCTTCAGCATGGACCTGAGTCTCACCGGCGATAATGTCCAGGTTGTAAATATCCCGGAGGCCATGGCGCTTGCTTCCCCGGATTTAAAACTCTCGTTGCGGGAAAAACGTCTGGATATTACCGGCGCGGTGCGCATACCCGATGCGCAGATCAGGTTGAGGGAATTGAAGGGTGTTGCCAGGGAATCCGGCGATCTCGTGCTCGTTCGGCAGGAAGAGGTCATTCCGCAAGCGGATAAATACCAGGTCTTCAGCCGTGTCAATGTGATACTGGATGACAAGGTGAGTTTTGACGGCTTCGGTTTGAGCGGAAAACTCGCGGGCAAGGTGGAGATTCTCGAGCAACCGGGCAAGGTGACCCGGGGTCAGGGTGAACTGAATATCATTGATGGCCAGTACAAACTGTATGGTACGGAACTGGACATCGAGAAAGGCCGTCTGGTGTTTGCCGGTGGTCCCATCGGCAATCCCGGCCTGGAAATGCGGGTGGTGCGGAAAACCGGTGATGTGCTTGCAGGTGTGCGTGTCACCGGTACTGCCGAGACGCCGAAGTTGAATTTATTTTCTGATCCGGCCATGGAACAGTCTGATGTGCTTTCTTACCTGCTTCTTGGCATACCGACCAGCAAGGCATCCGGTGCACAGGGCGCCGCTCTGTCCGGTGCGGCGGCTTCTCTGGGCCTGACTGGCGGTGACTGGCTGGCAAATAAACTGGGGGGTGCGTTCGGACTCGAGGAAATGCGTATCGAATCCGGCGAGTCGGTGGAGGAATCATCCCTGGTTCTGGGCAAGTATCTTTCGCCGCGCATGTACATCAGTTATGCGGTGGGCTTGTTCGATCAATTGAACACATTCCGGATCCGCTACAGCCTGTCCAAACGCTGGGCAGTGCAAACTGAAGCGGGTGTCGCCACCGGTGCGGATTTATTGTTTTCGATGGAGCGATAGTGCGCGCCGGACTGCGCGCCATAGCATGATGGAATTGCTTGATCGTATTTAACCCTGGCAAACCGCGCTAGTCGTTAACTGCGCTTATATCCAGCGCCTGATGCGAAACAAAACCAGCAGGCCGGCTGCCAGCGCTGCCATGCCGCCCAGGGCGATAAAATAGCCATAGTGCAATTTCAGTTCCGGCATATTTTCGAAGTTCATGCCGAAGATGCCGGCCACCAGGGTCAGGGGCAAAAAGATCGCGGACAATACCGTCAGCACCCGGACGATTTCATTGGTGCGATGGGCCACTGCTGAGAAGTGCATCTGCACCAGGGACTCCACTTCTATGCCCTGATTGGTGGCAAATTTATATACCCGGTGAATATGTTCGACCAGGTCGTTAATACGCACCGTCAGGTGCTCGGTCAGGTCTATGTCGGTATTTTCGCGCCACTGGGTAACGGCGTCTTCCTGGTCTTCGCATAATAATTCCAGAATGCGCAACTGGCTGCGGTAATTCATCAAGGCAAGCCAGTCGTTAAACGGATGTTTCGGGTCCAGCAATTCCCGGCTCCATACCTGCAGCTGTTGCGCCATGGGTTCGCGTATGGCCAGAAAGCGGTCGATCATGGTATTCGTGATGAGGTGCATAAGGCCTACAGGCCGTTGCGGAATACGCCCCACATTGTTCACCATGCGGGCCTTTACCGCGGCAATTGAGCGGCTGTCCGACGGGCGTACCGTGACGATTAAATGTTCAAAGAGAAAAAATGTGGTCGGTCTGCTGGCAAAAGTTTCGTCGGCAACTTCCGGTGCAAGACTGCGGAAGATCAGCATTTCGTAATCGCTGGTACTGTCGTAATAGGACGGGTGGCTTGTATTCAGACTGTCCTTTACATGACCTTCATGGAGCTTTATGCCGGTCAGCCGTTCGATATCGGCAGCCCATGTTGCAGCGTTTTCCCGGTCGTAGTCCAGCCACACATAACCTTTTGTCGGGAGTGTTTCAATGGATTCGTCCCGCACGAATCCGTCACCGGGCTGTATTGCAAGAATCTCCATGATTTCCTCCAGATATTTATTCTTGCTTGACTTCCAGCCGCTTTGGTATCAGGCACATGAAATACGCTGATTTATATCAGTTTCCGTGCCGGCTTATGTGTAAAATAATCTCCATGATATAGCTGATTGTCGAGCGCGCCAAGTGTTCAGTTTTTAATTCTTTTAACCTGCAAATGATGGGACTGTTTAACTCGGGATAGACGGAGCAGGGCTGATCCGACCGGGGTAAATTCATCGCATGATCGCGGGACGGCATAGCAATCAACCTGCCTTGATAGCCCGGAGGTTTGCAAATTAATGGACATTCACCAGACAAACGCTGTCAACATGGATTCACTACTTTCGAGACACTGGCATCATCTGCCACGCAGGGAGATCGAAACTCTCCTGGAGACAGATGGTGCGAGCGGACTCGATATGTTCGAGGTGGCGCACCGTCAGACAAATTTCGGGCCAAATCGCCTCACGGTAAAACGGGGCAAGGGTCCCCTGATTTTATTTCTGCTGCAATTTAATCAACCGCTTGTTTATATCTTGCTGGGTGCGGTGGTTATTACCTTCGTGCTGCAGGAATGGGTCGATAGCGGAGTCATCTTCGGCGTCGTACTTGTCAATGCCATCATCGGCTTTATCCAGGAATCCAGGGCATTAAAGGCCATCGAGGCGCTGACGCACTCCATGGAGGGGGTGGCGACAGTCGTCAGGGCAGGCAAGAAAGAAAGAATCGCCGCCTCCGGCCTGGTTCCCGGTGACCTTGTGCTGTTGCAGTCCGGCGACAAGGTGCCGGTGGACCTGCGTCTGTTGCGTACCCGCGAGCTTCAGATCGATGAATCGGCGTTGACGGGTGAGTCTGTACCGGTACAGAAGCAGCCTGAGCAACTGGCCGTGGAAACATTGCTCGCCGACCGCAGCAACATGGCCTATTCATCCGCCCTGGTTACCTACGGCACCGGTGCGGGGATTGCCGTCGCGACGGGTGACGGCACGGAGATCGGACGCATCAACGCGCTGATTGCCAGCGCCACTACACTGGCAACGCCGTTGACCCGGAAAATCACGCACTTCAGCGGGATCCTGCTGTGGGTCATTCTGGGTCTTGCCGGTTTGACCCTGCTGGCCGGCTGGTTACACGGGGAACCCCTGCTCGATACCTTCATGGCGGCGGTGGCGCTGGCCGTGGGTGCGATACCGGAGGGTCTGCCTGCGGCAATGACGATCATGCTGGCAATCGGCGTGGGCAAGATGGCCCAGCGGGGTGCAATCATCCGCAAGCTGCCGGCAGTCGAGACCCTGGGCAGCACTACGGTGATCTGTTCCGACAAGACCGGCACCCTGACCCGGAATCAGATGACGGTGCAGCAGGTGTGTGTCGCTGGTAACTGTTATGAGTTATCGGGTACGGGTTATGACCCGCACGGGGAAGTCCGCCTCGGCGAGGCAGTGATCGACACAGCATTGCATCCTGCCCTCATAGAGTGTCTGCGGGCCGGCCTGCTATGCAATGACTCGCGGTTGATCGACACGGGCGGGCAGTGGGGCATCGAGGGCGATCCAACGGAAGTCGCGCTGATCACGGCTGCAGCCAAGGCAGGACTCTCATCCGAGCTGCTCGAGCAGCAATTTCCGCGGATAGACACACTGCCATTCGAATCCCAGCATCAGTATATGGCCACGCTGCACACTGCGGGAACAGCGCCAGCGCAGGTCATTTATGCAAAGGGTTCGGTTGAAAGTATCCTGTCCCGCTGTTGCGATGCGTATGGCGCCGGTTCTGAAGCGGCTGTGCTCGAGCCGGCGAGTATTCACCGCGAAGTGGAGGAGATGGCGGCAAGCGGCCTGCGCGTGCTGGCGTTTGCACGCAAGCTTGTTACCGATCACGGCGAATCGGTAACCCATGCCGACGTTGCCGACGGCCTCACCTTTCTCGGTTTGCAGGCTATGATGGACCCCCCGCGGCAGGAAGCGATGGCGGCCGTCGATGCCTGCCAGAAGGCGGGTATCCTGGTCAAGATGATAACCGGCGACCATGCGGGTACCGCAGCGGCGATCGCTCGACAGATCGGTCTTCACGGGACCGCAGACAGCGACCCGGACAGTTTCGCCATCAACGGACACCGGCTTGCACAACTGGCAGACCATGAGCTGGTGGATGTCGCACAGCGGGCTGCGGTGTTCGCGCGGGTCTCCCCTGAACAGAAGCTGCGCCTGGTGGAGGCACTGCAGGCCAGGGGCCATGTGGTGGCGATGACCGGCGATGGCGTTAATGATGCACCCGCACTAAAGCAGGCCGATATTGGTGTGGCCATGGGTGTGGGCGGCACCGAGGTGGCTAAAGAGGCCGCGGACATGGTGCTTACCGACGATAATTTCTCCACGATTGAAGCGGCCGTCGAGGAGGGCCGGGCCGTGTTCGATAATCTGGTCAAGTTCATCACCTGGACCCTGCCCACCAACCTGGGAGAGGGACTGGTCATACTTGTCGCGGTATTCGCCGGTATCACGCTTCCTATTACACCGGTACAGATTCTCTGGATCAATATGACGACTGCCGTACTGCTGGGGCTGATGCTGGCGTTCGAGGGAAAGGAACCGGGGATCATGGCGCGACCGCCCAGGCGTCCGGAGACGCCGGTGCTCACACCGGCGCTGGGTTTTCGCATCGTTATGGTTAGTCTGCTGCTGTTGTTCGGTGCCTTTGGTCTGTTTGAATGGGTATTGCACCAGGGCAAGGGCGTCGAGATGGCGCGTACCGCGGCGGTCAATATGTTTGTCTTTGGCGAGCTCTGTTATTTACTCAATTGCAGGTCGTTGCGCTACTCGATGTTCAGGCTGGGCGTCTTTTCGAACCGGTGGCTTGTCCTCGGAGTGGCTGTCATGGCCCTGCTGCAAGTATTTTTTACCTATGCGCCGGCAATGAATCGGCTCTTCGGGAGCGCGCCCATCGGCATGACCGAATGGATGTGGATTCTGACCGGCGGACTGACAATCTACACCGTTGTGGGTACCGAGAAGTGGCTGCGCTGCCGCGCCGCCGGTGACCAATACAGGTAAGGAATTATGCCCCGGCATTTTGGCTGAAATGGCGCTTCTGCTGCAACTCGTGAGGCGCTGTATTTTATCTGGACAGTCAGGATAGTTATCATCACGGTATGAGCATACTTGTCTTGCTGCGTTTACAGTACAGCGCATTATTTGGCGGGTCCCAGGGATTAAAGAATAATGGCTTTTCCCCGAAATCGTTTGGGTACATTGCCGTTGTAGGGCCGAATTCATTCGGCCAACAACTGCATCTGGATGACAGATGACGGTGAAACACCGCTGGTCGAATGAATTCGACCCTACAGGTCTGATTGAGTAGGGCCGAATTCAATCGGCCAACAACCTTGCCATCGGAAGGAATGCTCGTCTAACTTGTTTAAGTTACCCACTCAATCAGGGGAAGATCCAGAATAATATTGTTTCTGGATAAAAATACACGCCATTCAGTCTGACAAACCTGGAATTCAATAATGGAAACACTGACAGTCAATGCCCTGGTGTGGGCAGGTATTATATTTTGCATCAGTCAATCGGCCATGTTTTCCGGCCTCAACCTGGCGTTACTGGGGATCAGTCGCCTGCGCCTGGAGGTGGAGGCTGCAGCAGGAAAGCCTGCTGCAGTGAAGATCCTGGCACTGCGCAAGGATGTCAATTTTCTCCTGACGACCATTCTATGGGGCAACGTGGGCATCAATGTGTTATTGACGCTGCTGTCCAATTCCGTGATGGCCGGGGTGACCGCCTTCTTCTTTTCGACGATTCTCATTACATTTGCCGGTGAAATCGCTCCCCAGGCATATTTCTCGCGGCATGCCATGCGCATGGGATCCATGCTGGCGCCCTTGTTGCGCCTTTACCAGCTGCTGCTTTACCCGGTAGCGAAACCCAGTGCGCTTGTGCTGGACCGCTGGCTGGGTGCGGAGGGTATCAGTTATTTCCGGGAACGGGATCTGCACACGGTGATTCGCAAGCATATGGATGCGGATGAATCGGATGTGAGTCGAATGGAGGGTATCGGTGCCATGAATTTTCTGGCGCTGGATGACATAGTCGTTACCCAGGAGGGTGAATACGTCGATCCGGACAGTATAATCAGTCTGCCGATGAAAGATGGTTTACCGGTTTTTCCCGATTTTGAACGACATGCTCTCGATTCTTTTTTGCAGCAGGTAAATCATTCCGGCAAGAAGTGGGTGATCATTACCGACGAACGCAATGCGCCTGATTTGGTATTGAATGCCAACGCCTTCCTGCGCGCGGCGCTGTTCGGCAAGGGGCCGGTCAATCCGTATATTTATTGCCACCGTCCCATCATCGTCACGGACTCGAGTACCTTGCTTGGCAAGGTTATAACGCGCTTGCGGGTGTATGCGAAATCCGAAGTGGATGACGTCATCAATGATGATCTTATTCTGATTTGGGCCGATGAAAAACGCGTCATTACCGGGGCAGACATTCTTGGCCGGTTACTGCGGGGTATTGTTCTGCGGGACTTCAGCTAGTCGACAAGAAATACTCTCAGGGGGTCATACAGGGTCGCAGGTGATTACTTACAGTGTTTTTGTATGCAAAGTGGTGATCAAGCGGTGACTTGGATATCAGGCAGTGCAGAGTGATCTGTTTTGCGGTTTGCGTGTGCGGTCAGGTCATCATGGGAAATGCGTTCACCCGGTGTTAATGTCACGGGTGGCCCGTAGAAGTTATCATGCTGGTGGTACGGCTTCCGGATTACCGGAACCGGTATTCATGTCGAGCTGCGTGACCTTGAGTGTCCGCCGGGCTCCCCAGATCCAGAAGGGGCTGACGAGCAGCGATAGCGCAATCACCGCAATTGTGTACTGGTAAGCGACATCGGTAATAATACCGGCTGTCAGCCCAACGGCAGCGAGCACAAAGGAAAATTCTCCGATCTGTCCGAGCATTGCGCCTGCATACAGACTTTCCCGCCAGCGATATCCGAGAAAATGCAGGATCATCCCATTCAGCAACGTGTTGCCCACCAGGACAATGAGTACCAGCAGTAAGACCTGAATTGCATGCGAAATGATGAAAGCCATATCAACCAGGATTCCGACTGAGACAAAAAATAATGCGACAAAAATAACCCTGAACGGCTCCAGGGCATGATGGACCCACCGTGTCTCGCGCGCTGCAGTGACCAGGATTCCGGCTGCAAAAGCCCCAAGTGCGGTTGAAAGCTGCGCCAAACCCGTTAGTAAGGAAAACCCAAGACAGACCATTAAGGCCGCGAATACCTGTAGTTCATGGTTTTTGCGGATCAGATGCCCAAATGGCAAATGAAATGTGTCCCCGGACAGTGCCCATAACAGCATCGTGATAATTACTGTGGCTCCGCCAATCTGAATGCCAAAATCACTCCAGCCCGGTGTCGATCCGCCGAGCAGACCGATAATAATCAACATGGGAATTATGATCAGGTCCTGAACGAGCAAGATGCCCAGGATGTCCTGGCCTATCTTGCATTTGAGCTCGCCCGAATCCTGCAGCAGTTTTATGATTACCGCCGTACTGCTGAGACTCGTGACAAAACCCATCAGGATAATTCGTTCCATTGGCCAGGCGAACCACAGGCCAATCGGTATCACCAGGGCGATGCTGAGTGCGACCTGTACCAGTGTTCCAAGGACTGCAATCCGCCAGCTGGAGATGAGTTCTCGTGGTGCTACCTCCATTCCAACGAAGAACAATAGCAACACCACGCCATAGCTTCCCAGTCGCGTGGCCAGTTCTGTATCCGTCAACAGGGCAAAACCGAAGGGCCCGATTGCGACACCTGCGATTAGATAGCCGATCACCTGGGGTTGCCGCATGAGTTGCAGTGACAGACCGATGAGCAGGATGATGGCAATGATTGCTACCAGTGTTGGCAGCGCGGGATCCAGATGCATACAGTAAAACCCCTAACTAGGCACGGTACAGCCCGTTACGCAGCAGAATCGGAACCACCAGCGTCGTAATCAGGCTCATCAGTACCAGGGCGACATAGGCGGGCTGTTCGATGATGCCGCGATTCAGGGCGAGCAGTGCGATGACCATGGCGACCTCGCCGCGGGGTGCCATCCCGATCCCGATAATCAGGCTTTCTCTGGTTGCGACACCGGTCGCGCGTGCACTCAGTCCGCAACCGACCAGTTTCGAGAGGAATGCGCCCAGCGTGAGTACGCCGGCAAAAATAAGTGTTTCTGCACCCAGGGTGCGCATATCGGCAAGCACACCGAGCGAGACAAAAAAGACTGCCCCGAAAGAGGCGCGCACATATTCCGCACCCAGGTGTACAGACCGGCTTTTGTTGACATGAATGCCCTCGAATACCACGCCGGCGACGAAGGCGCCGACAATTGCCGAGAGTCCCATATATTCAGCCGCCAGCGCATAGACAAATGCCGTGAGCAGTCCCAGTACAAAGACGAATTCCGGGGATCGTTCAGCCAATGCGGAATTTTCGATTCTCTCGGCCAGCCGGAACAGCAATTTCTCCCCAAGCCATGCACCCACGCCGATGAACAGCACGGCTTTTACCGCCATTAAACCAATCGCAAACGGCTCTATAATACCGTTACCAACTTGTTCGGTAAGCGACAGCGCAAGCAGGGCAAGAACGTCGTCAATTACCGCTGCACCGATTATCAACTTGGCTTCCGGCGACTTGAGCCGGCCCAGTTCACGCAATGTATCGGCGGTGATGGCAATACTGGTGGCGCACAAGGCAACGCCAATCAGCAAGGAACGGCCGGTATCAAAACCAAATCCCCGTGCAATCAGGTAGCCCGTGAGCCAGGGCAAGACAATACCGGCAACTGCGATAACGAAGGGGCGCACGGCTGCCAGGTCCCGGGCGCGGAACTCGAGGCCCACCACAAACAGCAGAACGATGGCGCCCAGATGGGCGATATTGGCCACAAATGTCGTGTAGGTGATCCAGCCGAGGACGCTCGGACCCACAATCAGTCCGGCCAGGATCTGGCCCACTACGGCGGGCTGGCGTACCAGCCCGGCGAGCAGGTGTCCGGCCAGCGCCACGGCCAGCAGCAGGCTCATTTGTAATTCGATAGACTCATGCATTGACTGGATCGCCGTTGGCGGGGGGTCTACCGGGTTCAATGTTGCGCATGTCAGTGTCGGGATATTCGCTGCCCTGCCGCCTTGCCCGTTATGTCCATTCACATGGACTTTGACAGGGGTTGAGCCAGCAGCGCATATTCAGTCGGCATTCTCTCCGGACGGTTCGTCGCTGTTGTCGATTACGAGCTCTATTTTAACCTGCCCGACACGATTGTCATTCAATGATTCAATCGTCAGCCGGAATCCCTCTTCGGTAATAACGTCGCCTGCTTCGGGCATGCGCGACAGGCGCTGCATAAACAGCCCGGACAGGGTGTTGGCATCGAGTTCAGCCGACACTTTGAGGCCGATGGCACGCTCGATATCCGACAGTGACAACAACCCGTCTGCACGCCAGGTGCCGGCACCGGTTTCAGTTAGCAGGTTGGCTTCGGCTTCCACGTCAGTCTCGTCGTGAATTTCACCGACAATCTCTTCCAGCAGGTCTTCCAGGGTGATCATGCCGGCAAGTGAACCGTATTCGTCTATCACGAATGCCATATGCGCCCGGTGTCCGCGCATGCTTTCGAACAGCTGGGATACCTTCTGGCTTTCCGGCACCATTAGCGGCTCACGGCAAAATTCCTGCAGCTTGCGCCACGGTTCGCTGTCACCGCTGAGTACCGCGATATGCAGATCCTTGGCCAGCACGATACCCAGCACCTCTTCCTCGCCGGCTGTATCAATTACCGGAAAACGGGAATGCCCGCTGTCACGGATTATTGCCAGGTTTTGCTCAGGCGGTGCATTCGACATCCAGCACCTGCATGGAACTGCGCGGGATCATCACACGGCCGACATTGCGCTGATCGAATTCAAACAGATTATGCAGCATGTCTGCCTTGTCATGCTCGATTTCGCCATGTTCACGTGAAGTCTGTACCAGGCCCTTGAGCTCATCGCCGCTGAGTACATCGGCATGTGAAACCTCCTCGACATTAAACAGTGACAGGATCGAGCGCGAGGATATGTTCAGCAGCCAGTTGAGTGGATATACCATCAGGTACGTCGCATGCAGGGGATAGGCGCACCATAGCGCGACCGGTTCGGCACGGCGGATCGCGAAGGTCTTGGGCACCTGCTCGCCGACCACGATATGCAGAGAGGAGAAAATCAGGAACCCGACTACGAATGACATGGTATGCAGGAGGGTTTCGGGTATGCCCCACTTGGTAAACAAGGGCTCCAGCAAGGCCGCGACAGCCGGCTCGCCCACCCAGCCCAGGCCGAGCGAGGCCATGGTAATGCCCAGTTGGCAGGCAGCCAGATAACTTTCCAGATTGGCCTGGATGCGCAGTGTCAGCTTCGCGCTGGCGTTACCCCCCTGCGCGGCACTTTCCAGGCGAAAGAGCCTGGCTTTTACCAGCGAAAATTCGGCCGCGACGAAAAAACCGTTTGCTGCCAGCAGCAATACCACGGCGATCAGGTTGATGGTTATGTCTTGCATTGTTTATTTGCCCACGTCGATCAATATTAAAAAAGTGCGGATTTGAGCCCGGCAAGTGTGAAATGTCAAATCCGCCGGATACCAACCGCTAAATATACCCTAGTCTTGTACCAGAACCCGATTTAATAGCCAGTGAAATGTGACTTTTCGGTCTCCTGCAGGGACTCAAGGCCGGAGCAGGCTTGCCGTTGGTGGCGGAGTGCATGCCGGCTGATCGTCAGCCCGGGATGCGTGTTCACGGGCGGTCACCAGCACCGGCATGCTGTTTTGATCCCTTCCGGTACGGGTGACGGGGTTAGCTTGCCGTGGTTATACTTGCGCCTTGAGACAGCTGTCACATTCTCAACTCAAATGGAGAAACGCCGGTGATTCGAGTACTTCTGTTTAACAAGACAAGCAATGAAGTCATCAGTGGCGGTATCGAGCTGGTGAGCGCATGGCAACAGAATAATGATTCCTGCATATGGCTCGATACCGCGGACGAGCCCGTCGATGAGGAAACCCGATTTCTGCAGGACACCTTCGATCTGCACCTGATGGCGATTCAGGATGCGCAGCGCAAACGTCACCCGCCGAAACTCGAGGCATTCACTGAATTTACCTTCATTTTGCTGAAATCGCTGAGCGAGGAGTCGGAGGAGCTGCATTTTTCCACAAATCAACTGGCGCTCTTTCTGGGCGAGCGTTTTCTGGTCACCCGGAGCAGTAGTGAGTCACCCGTAACTGATTTGCTGTTCAAGCGAGCAGCAAGGAACAGCCAGCTGCTCAGTCGGGGTCCGGCCTCTCTGGGTTTGCGCCTGTGCCGCATGACGGTGGATCGTTACCTCAAGATCCTGCTTCACCTGGAACCGCGTCTGGAGGAACTGGAAGCCGAAGTCATGCAGCACCCGGATGATTCCATACTTGCCGAACTGCTTAATTACAAAACCGAACTGAAAAAATTCAGACGGGTGTTTCTGTACCACCAGCAGATCTTCCATGAACTCAAGTCCGGGGCATTCCCTGCCATTGAACCCGAGCGTGAGCATGAAATTATCGATGTCTATGAACAACTGGAACGTGCCAGCAGTCTTGCCAGCCTGTATTACGAACTTGCCACCGACCTGGCCGATGGCTATATCTCGGTTACTTCGCACCGGCTGAACCAGATAATGAAGGTTCTTACCGTGGTTATGGCAATTTTTGTTCCCCTCAGCTTCCTGGCCGGTATCTATGGCATGAATTTTGAGAATATGCCGGAGCTGCATTCCGAGTCGGGCTATTACATCCTTCTCTTTTTAATGATTGCAATAGTTGTGACCCTGCTGACAGTGTTCCGTATGAAAAAATGGCTATGAATAGAGCTGGTCTTTCCGGATGTCATTCACCGATCAGTTGCACCCGGAACCTGAAGTGTATGTCGGTTGCGGGATAGGAAGAGAGCATGATTGCGCGTTTTATACTGGTGGTATTGCTGCTGGGTCCAGCCTGGCTCATGGCGCAGCCGCTTGCTACGGAGGATGAACTCGACAGCGCCCGAAATGAACTGACTGTTCTGGAGAAGCAGGTCGATGCTGCGGGTAATACGCTGCAGGCACGCCGCTATGTTTCGGGGCTTAGACGGCAGGTTGCAAGCATCCGTGGGCAGGCGCGTGACTGCATTGCGGATGCTGTCACACAGGCGGAAAACCTCAAAACAAAGCGTGATGCACTGGGTAAGGCGACCTGGGGCGAAGACCAGGCGGTAACCGTGCTGCGCCGCGAACTGGATGCCGACACCAGCAAGAGCGAGAAACTGCGCGTTGCGTGCGAACAGATTGTCCAAACGTCCCAGCACCTGTTTGACCGGATCCAGGGGCGCGAGAGAGCTGCACTCAAAGCCCGTCTGTTTGCGCAGGGCTTGCCGACCCCGGGTGTAGTGGTTGAGGCGCTTGATGAGCCGCGTGCCTGGTCACGTCTGGTCTCGGGATTTCTCGATCAAGGCAGTGGTTGGGAACAATTAACCACTGCCAGGCGCTGGACACTCTTTACGGCTTTTATATTGCTGCTGGCCGCAGGCATCGCCTGGCGCCGGCAATGGTTTGTGCGTCACCGGCCTGAAGGCGGTGTTAACCATCTGGTCGCTGCCGCCCCGTGGCTGCTGGCAGGATGTGGTGCCTGCCTGTTGCTAACGGGTTATTTACCGGAGTGGCCGCCTGCCCTGATCACCCGCCTGGTACTGGGAATCCTGACATGGTATGTCTTCAGTGTTCTGTTGCGTATCTGGCTGGCAGGGCGCGAGTCGGCCGGTCTGGCTAAACAGGATGCAAAATCACTGGGCCGCTGGCTGAGAATTCTTGCAGGGCTCGTGATACTGGGCGGCCTGATTTCGACGGCGGAGGCAGTTATCCAGCTGCCGGATCCTCACTACTTCACGTTGCGCACAGGTATGGCCTGGCTGCTGCTGGTTGGTCTGGTATGGTCTGCAATTATTCTTGGACGTGTCCCCGGCCTGGCAGGAACACGCGGTTTGCGCGTTCTCCTGGTGCTGGTGGTGCTGACCATAGTCATAGCTGAAACCGCGGGATTCAGGAACCTTTCTATTTACCTGCTGCAGGGATTCAGCGGCACGATAATCGGTTTCGGGGTTTTCAGATTCATTGCCAGGTCGTTTATTTTTCTGTTCGATGGCCTTGATGAAGGTCGATACCTGTGGCAGCAATCCATTCGTAAATGGATGGATCTGCAGTCGCACGAACCCGTACCAGGACTGGTCTGGCTGCGGCTGGCGACCTCGCTCCTTGTGTGGCTGGCCTTTGTGATCTGGGTGTTGTGGCTGTGGGGTCAGTCGGAGCGCTGGATCGGGAAAATGGTCGAGTATGCCACGGAAGGCTTCGGTGTCGGCTCATTGCACATTTCACCCATGCAGATTCTGGGGGGCATTGCGGTGCTCTCCGTCGGTATCAGCCTGACGCGCTGGATCAAATTACGCGTGATTAGCGACCTGGTCAGGCGCACTCGACTGGATCGGGGCGGAAGAGAAGCTATCGTGACGGTCAGTGGGTATGTCGGCGTTACGATTTCATTACTCATCGCGCTGGGTGTTGCCGGTATAAGTTATACCAATCTGGCGATCGTTGCCGGTGCGTTGTCCGTCGGTATCGGGTTCGGCCTCCAGAATGTTGTCAACAATTTCGTCTCCGGCCTGATCCTGCTGTTTGAACGTCCGGTACGAACCGGTGACTGGATCGTAGTCGGTGACACCCAGGGCTATGTCAGGAAGATCAGTATTCGTTCCACCCAGATCCAGACTTTCGATCGCGCGGATGTCATCGTCCCCAACTCGGAACTGATCTCAAACAAGGTGTCCAACTGGATGCTGAATGACCCATGGGGCAGGCTCAGGATCCCGGTCGGCGTGGCCTATGGCTCAGATGTAGGAAAAGTTATCAGCCTGCTTGTCCAGGTGGCTAACGAACATGAGGGGGTGATGAAGGACCAGCCAGGGATCTCCCCGCCAAAGGCATTTTTCCGGCAATTCGGCGACAGTGCCCTGGAGTTCGAGTTGCGCTGTTTCATTCGCCAGATAGACAGGATTATCGAGATTACCAGTGATCTGAATATTGCAATCGATAAAGCTTTCCGTGAGGCGGATATCACGATCCCGTTCCCGCAGCGTGATATCCATGTCAAGGCCTTTCCGCCTGACGGTGTTCCAGGGAGCATGTGAGTGCTGACCCGTACATCGAGTACTCGCCGCGCACACGGCATTCGGGCCCGGTAATAAGCAGCTCCAATATGATTTATATCAATTCGGTAAGTGCGCAAACAACGGTAAACTGATAAATTGGACGAGGTTCCCGGGCAGTGCCGGCAGGGCGTTCCGGCCTGGCCGTGCCCCGGCACCAGTGACAGCCAGGGAATTGATCAGAGTTAGCCCGGATACTATCAGCAGGAATATTCAGTGGTTCCAGCAGGTCCTGAAAACAGGTCGATCAAACCGGTAGTCGATGCCCGCCTCGGGCGGCTGCTCGGGTTTGTCCTCCTGCTGTTTGCACTGCTGGTAGTCAATTCCGTTTACCTGCTGGCAATCACCTGGCTGGAACAGACCAGTGATCAGATTCACCAGGATTACTTTTACCTGTTGATGTTTCTGCTGCACCTGGCGCTGGGCTTGTTGCTTATCGTGCCGGTCATCCTGTTTGCGGTGCTGCATATGCGCCGCGCATGGCGCCGGCCGAACCGCTATGCCGTGCGTGCCGGCATGGCACTGTTTGCAACCACGCTCATATTGCTGGCCTCGGGCCTGTTACTGACACGCTTCGGGTTCTTCGAAGTCAATGATCCGCAGATCCGGCGTATCGGCTACTGGTTGCATGTTGTCAGCCCGTTTGCCGTTGCCTGGCTCTTTGTATTGCATCGCCTGGCGGGTCCCGCCATACGCTGGCACAGTGGTGTGCGCTGGGCGCTGGCGGCAACCGCGTTCGCCGGCGTGATGATCCTGCTGCAGGTCAGCATGTCGGCCAGAGGGATGCCGGAAACGTCGACCTTATTCGAGCCCTCGCTGGCGGTGCTCGCCGGCAGTGATAGCATTCCGGCGAGTCACCTGATGACAGATGACGTTTGTGCGGAGTGTCATGAAGACATTGCCCGGCAGCACGCGCACAGCATGCACCGCTTCAGTTCCTTCAATAACCCGGCCTATAAATTCAGTGTCGAGGAGACGCGCGAGGCTGGGTTGCAGCGTGACGGATCGGTACGGGCCTCGCGCTTCTGTGCGGCCTGTCATGATCCGGTCCCGCTGTTCAGCGGCCGTTTCGATGACCCCGACTTCGATACCACTCATGACCCCCTGGGCAAGGCCGGCATCACCTGCCTGAGTTGCCATGCAATCACCCGGCTGGACGGGACAGTCGGCACGGGTAATTACACGATAATCGACCCGCCGCGCTATCCCTTCGCCCGGAGTGAATCAGGGCTGCTGCGCGCTATCAACCGCCAGTTGATCAAGGCCAAGCCGGCGTTCCACAAAACGACGCTGCTGAAACCGCTGCACCGGACAGCGGCCTTTTGTTCCACCTGCCACAAGACGCACATACCTGCAGAGGTTAACCATTATCGATGGTTGCGCGGGCAGAACCACTATGACAGCTTCCTGTTCAGCGGTGTATCCGGTCATCGCGTCGACAGCTTTTATTATCCTGAAAAAGCGGTCTCGCGCTGCAGTCAATGCCATATGCCGCTGGAGATGTCTGACGATCCATCCGCGCGGGATTTCGATGCCAGCGGCCAGCGCCGTATCCACAATCACCAGTTCCCCGCTGCCAATACCGGTATTACCTGGTTGCTGGATCTGCCAGACTGGGTCATGCAGGCCCATCGCGAGCGTTTGCAGGATGTAACCCGCATCGACATCTTCGGCATCAAGGAGGAGGGCAGCATAGAGGGTGCGCTGCATGCCCCGTTGCGCCCTTCATTGCCGGTCCTGGAGCCGGGACAGCGCTACCTCATCGAGATTGTCGTGCGCACTACCGGTATTGGCCATCATCTCACCGAGGGGACTGCTGACTCCAACGAGTTATGGCTCGACGTGACCGCCACTGAAAATGGCCGGGTGATCGGCCGCAGTGGTGCGCTGGACGCAATCGGCTCGGTCGACCCGT
Source organism: uncultured Gammaproteobacteria bacterium (assembly GCA_963768415.1). GTDB lineage: Bacteria > Pseudomonadota > Gammaproteobacteria > UBA9214 > UBA9214 > CAVYHX01. The sequence goes on along the minus strand of CAVYHX010000037.1, from coordinate 54,107 downwards.
GGTCCTATTTTGTCAACAGTTATGTGCTCGACGGCAAGGGCGAGCGTATTGACCGGCGCAATGCGCAGGATGTCTTCGTGACGCTCTATAACCACCAGATCCCACCGGGCGCCGCAAGCGTGGTGCACTACTCGCTGGAGGTGCCGGATGATGTGACCGGCCCCGTGCACATCGAGGCCAGGCTGAACTATCGCAAGTTCGACACCACGTACCTGCGCCACTTCCAGGGCGCGGACTTCACCATCAACGACCTGCCGATTACCACCATGGCGACAGATCGCATCCGCCTGCCGGTCCTGAAGCAAGCAGACACACTGCCTGTGCAGACCTTCACGGTTGCGCCAGCCGAACGCTGGAACGATTATGGCATCGGCTTGCTGCGCGAAAGCAACCTGGGTGCGGGCAGGGGCGAATTGCGTCAGGCGGAGCAGGCCTTCCGGCAGGTCGAGGCACTTCAGGATGGACGCGGCAGCGTCAATCTGGCGCGCGTCTATTTCAGGGAGGGACGGCTGGATGAGGCGGCTGACGCCCTGCTGCGTGCCAGGAACAGTGACTCGCCGGCCGTACCCTGGACGATCGCCTGGTTCAGCGCACTGATTGACCGGGAGAATGGTTATCTGGATGAAGCGACCCAGGCCCTCGAGAGCATCATCGATACCCGTTTCGAGGATGCGCGCAGGCGTGGCTTTGACTTTTCCTATGACGTCCGGGCGGTGAATGAGCTGGGACGCGTGCTGTTCGAGCGCTCCCGGCAACAGCGCGGTCCGTCCCGGGAGACGGAACGTCACGCGCTCCTCGGGCAGGCACGCGACCGTTTTCTGCAGACCCTGGCGATCGAGCCGGAAAATCTTGCCGCCCACCACAACCTGGCGCTGGTCTATACCGAGCTTGGTGAGGAACAGCTGGCCGCAACGCATCGCGCCCTGCACGATAAATACCGGCCGGATGACCATGCGGTGGAGCAGGCGGTTGCCAGGCACCGCGCGGCCAATCCCGCGGCCGATCACGCCGCCGCTGCCATTGCGATTTATGAGCTCAACCGGGAAGCCCCAGCCGGAGTGGCCGGTATCGCGACACGTCAGGGAAGCTCTGAATTGCCCGCAAACCTGATACAGGTCAAGCCCGCAGTAATGCGGGTAACAGTAGAATAGTCATTTAGTGACACGCACCGGTATCCGGACATACGCTGATTGATGGCGACAGAAAACAGAAAACCGCAGGCTGCATCCCAACACGAAGCTGTCATTCGCAGGGCTTTTTACCGTTCGTCGGGTGTCATTCTTGCAGTGGTACTGGCTGGCATGGCGATGTGGTACCTGTCCCGTGACGAGAGCGCGCCAGAGACGGTCGAGGAGGCCGTCGTCTCCGGTCCGGTTATCGAAACCGACGCGCCGTCACACACGCCACCCGTCGTCACGTTCACCGATATAACCGCCGCGGCCGGGATTGAATTCGTGCATGTCAATGGCAGCTATGGTGAAAAACTGATGCCCGAAACCATGGGCAGCGGCGGTGCCTTTCTTGATTATGACAACGACGGTGACCAGGACCTGTTGCTGGTCAATTCCAACTGGTGGCCCGGGCATGCCCGGGGTCCGGAACCAACCCTGTCCCTGTACCAGAATAACGGTCACGGTCAGTTTCGGGATGTGACCGCCGCGGCGGGTCTCGCCATCAGCAGTTATGGCATGGGTGCGGCCATCGGGGACTATGATAATAACGGCTGGACCGATATCTATGTCACGACACTGGGCCGGAATTTCCTGCTGGCGAACACGGCCGGCCGGTTTGCCGATGTCAGCGCGGCCGCGGGCGTTGCGGGGCTCGAGGATGACTGGAGTACTGCAGCTGCATTTTTCGACTATGACAATGATGGCGATCTGGACCTGTTCGTCGGCAACTATGTGGCGTGGTCGCGCAAGATCGACCTGGAGATTGATTTCCGGCTCACCGGACTCGGCCGCGCCATCGGTGCCCCGAACCACTTCAACGGTGCCAGTAATCGACTCTACCGGAATGACGGCGCGGGACACTTCAGTGATGTCGCGCAGTCAGCGGGCATCCTGGTAAATGATCCGGTAAGCCGCCAGCCGCAAGGCAAGGCCCTCGCCGTAGCGCCTGTCGACTACGACAATGATGGCTGGCTCGATCTGTTCGTTGCCAATGATACGGTAAGGAACTTTCTATACCATAATCTCGGCACCGGCCGCTTCGAGGAAATCGGCGCCCTGGAAGGCATCGCATTTGACCGCAATGGCAAGGCCACCGGTGCGATGGGCATCGATGCCGCGTATTACCGTAACGATGCCGACCTGGGTATAGGTATCGGCAACTTCGCCAACGAAATGAGCTCCCTGTTTGTGACGGCGGATGGCAGCGCACCGTTTGCCGATGAAGCGATACTCGAGGGCTTCGGTCCGGCCTCGCGCCTTGCGCTGACCTTCGGGTTGTTTTTTTTCGACTATGACCTGGATGGCCGGCTGGACCTGTTTCAGGCCAATGGCCATCTTGAAAGCGAAATTAATGTGATCCAGCCCAGTCAGACCTACGCCCAGCCGGCCCAGTTGTTCTGGAACTGCGGACCGGACTGCCGCGACCGTTTCGTGCAACCGGATGATACGGGTGATCTTGCCATGCCGATGGTCGGGCGTGGTGCCGCCTATGCGGACATCGATGCCGACGGGGATCTCGATATCGTCGTCATTCAAAACGGCCGGCGTGCGGTGCTGTTCCGTAATGATCAGCAACTCGGCCATCACTGGCTGCGAGTCCAGCTGCAAGGCACGCGTGTAAATCGCAGCGCTATCGGAGCGCTGGTCGAGTTGACCGCTAATGGCGTCACGCAGCGCCGCCAGGTAATGCCGACGCGCAGTTATCTGTCCCAGGTCGAATTGCCGGTGACATTCGGGTTGGGTGACAGCGACCGGGCCGATGCATTGAAGATCACCTGGCCGGACGGTCAGGTGCAGGAGATCACGGTTGAGCAGGTCGATACGCTGCTGACCGTCGTCCAGTCCGCCGTCCCGTGAAGCGCACAGGCAGCCTGTTTATGTACCATTACTTTTACCTGGTGATCCTGCTATTACTGACCGGTGTGCGTACCGCCAGCGGCGATGCACTCAGCGCGCTCCCGGCGCCCTGGGCAGACGAGTTGTTGCCGGTACCCGAGGTGAACCTCGATGTGCATGAGGTAGTGGTCAGGACCAGCCTGGCCGAGGTGCGCACCAGCGCCGAGGCCGCGCTGCAAAAAACGGATGCAAGGGCCGCCCTGGCAACCGCCTATGGTGAACTTGGTGAGCTTTACCAGGTTCATTCGCTGCACCAGCCGGCGGAGCAGTGCTACGAGAATGCCATGCGGCTTGCCCCGCAGGAGTTCCGCTGGGCTTATTATGCCGCGTGGCTGGCCGCCGAGACCGGACGTGCGCAGCTGGCCATCACCCGTTTCGAACACGCCCGAAAACTGAATCCAGACTATCCCCCGGTCACCTTGCGGCTGGCAGACTTGTGGCTGGAGTTGAATGAACTGGAACAGGCATCGGCGGCTTACCGGACACTCATCAACACCCGGGGTCTGGAGGCGGCGGCTCACTATGGTTTGGGCCAGATCGCCATGCTGCAACGTGACTATGATATCGCCATTGAAGAACTTGACCGGGTACTGGCGCTCGACCCGGCAGCCACGCGCATTCACTATCCGCTGGCTCAGGCACTGCGCGCGCTGCAGCGTGACGCGGAGGCCCGGGAGCATCTTGCGCTGCGTGGCGACGGGCTGCCTGCGGTGGAGGACCCCCTGGTCACGCAGCTCGAGGCCATGAAGACCGGTGCCAGTGTCCACTTTCTCCGCGCCATGAAGGCCATCAAGGCGCGAGATTATGCGACAGCGGAGAGCGCCTTCATGCACGGGCTGGCCATCGAGCCGGACAATGCCAATGCGCATGTCAGTTACGCGCGCGTCCGCTACCTGTTGGGCGATAAAGCCGGGGCACGGCAGGCGCTGGAGAAGGCGCTGGTCCTCCAGCCGGACAATACGCTGGGCCTGTTCCTGCTGGGGGTCCTGCAGGACGAGGCGGGTGAGGCCGACACTGCTGCCGGGTTCTACCGCCAGGTGCTGGAGATTGATCCGGCGCATGACGGCGCGCATTTCTACCTGGGCAATCACTACTACCGGCAGGGTGATTACGCCGCGGCCGGACGTCATTATAAAAGCGCCAGCGAGATCGACGCGCGCAATTTACCACCGCGCATGCTTTATCTGACGATCCTCGATAAGCTGGACGCACCGGACACCATCAAGCAGCGTCAGCTAGAACAGGCCCTGCAGGAACTGCCGGAGCAGCCGCTCATCACGCTGCGCCTGGCGCGCCTGCTGGCCATCAGCCGCGATCCGCGAGTGCGTGATCCGGAAACCGCGTTGCACATGGCGCAGCAACTGGCGGCACAGCGTATGATCCCGCCGCATCAGGAGGTACTGGCGCTGGCATATGCGGCGACGGGTGATTATGAGCAGGCCAGCACCATTCAGGAAGCCCTGGTGTCATTTGCCGCCTGGTCCATGCCGGCCGAGGCAGAGCGGCTGCTGCAGGTCCAGAAGGCTTACCAACAGGAGCAACTGCCATCCGCGGACGGCATTCGCGGCCAATCTCTGCCACCGCCGCGTGTCGATGGCGTCGGACCCTTTCGGGATTACCAGGCAGCCCGGCCTTATTGAAGGCCGCGCAAAAAAAAGCGCACCCGAGCGGGTGCGCCTCCTGAACTGCCTGGCGTAACCAGACGGTGCACGCACCGCTGGTATCGCCCTGTGGTGGATTACTTGGCTTTTGTGGTTGTCGCAGGTGCTGCCGGAGCGACCGCCGCAGGGTAACCCCAGCCGCCGTAACCGGGATAACCACCCCAGCCGCCATAACGGGGATAACCACCCCAGCCGCGATAACCGCCCCAGCCGCCATAACGGGGATAACCGCCCCAGCCGTAGCCCGGATAACCGCCGTAGCCGTAGCCCGGATAACCGCCCCAGCCGTAGCCCGGATAACCGCCGTAGCCCCAGGGACCGCCGCCCCAGCCGTCATAATAATCATTACCCCACCAGGCACTGGCGCTGCTGGCACCCAAGGTTGCTGCACTGGCTACAGCGGCGACAGCAACGAACTTCATGAGCTTCTTCATGTTTTTCCTCCATCAATCGATCAAAAAACCTGCTGCCAGTTGAGGCAGCCCCTGTATCACTGTTTAATTGTAGACAAAATAATGGCAGACATCCTAGGCTTCAGGCAGTCATTCAGGCCTGTAAGGGTAAAATTTTGACGTTTTTTTGATTTAGATCAAGTCCGGTTTGCTGGCCGGTAACACTAATCGTGCAACCGGGCAGCCGCGCGGGCTACCTGCGTGTGGCATTGCTGCCCACATCAGGATCGTAAGAGCACTTGTGCCCCGGGAGGCCTGGCATTATGCCCGGTATCCATCACCAGGTCGGTACGAACGGTTGTGCCAATTCCCTTTACCGGCCGCTGCCGCATTATTGAATTTACACAGGAGACAGATTATGGCCAACGAAGGCTACCATGAACCAATCAATGAACTTTCGGATGCAACGCGCGACATGCACCGCGCCATCACCTCGCTAATGGAAGAGCTGGAAGCGGTGGACTGGTATAACCAGCGTGTCGATGCCTGCAAGGATGATGATCTGCGGGCCATTCTGGCGCATAACCGGGATGAGGAAAAGGAACATGCGGCCATGGTGCTGGAGTGGATCCGGCGCACGGATCCGGCCTTTGACAAGGAACTCAAGGACTACCTGTTCACGGACAAGCCCATCGCGCATACCTGAGTGTCTGGTATACAGCTTTTATCAGAACCAGATCGATACAAACGCCTGGATGACATCGGCGTTGAAACTGTACAGCGGCTCACTCCCCGGGGTAACACCGGTGACGGTCAAATCCCGGAAATCATCATAGTCGAACCAGATATGATTGTAGGACAGGTTCAGGCTGCCGCGATCGATGAAGCGCCAGCCGTTGTTGATAAACTCGTAACTCAATGCCGCGCCGATGCTGTGACTCCTGAAGGTGCTCAGTTCCTTGTCGCGCGCCAGGAAATTCTGCGCCCCCTGGAAGGGAAACAGGTCGCTGTAAAAATCCGCGTCTGACTGTTTATAAAAGCGGTATGTCGCATCCAGGGTCCAGCGGTCCCACACAGGCTGGGTATAACCGGCCTCCAGGGTATGGGCCCTGATGCCCCAGCTGTCATCGAAGAACCGGTATTCACCGTGCACTGCGGCCCGGTAGGGCAGGTGATAGCGCGACTTCAACGCAATGGCGTTACTGGTGCGGGTGCGGGGATAGACCTCGGCTTCATAGCTGTAGCCGATGGCGCTGCCGGCGTCTTCGTAACGGACGGACCGATAGGGGTTGTTCAGAAATCCCTCGTCCGTGATGGTTTCGAAATTAACGCCCAGAAGCATGTCCCGGCTTATGATCTGTGACAGGCCGAAACGGTAGTGTTGCCGGTCCACATCCTCCGAGAATGCGGCATCCGCGTTGTTTTCAACGGTGTCCCAGCCGCGGGCATAACCCAGCGTCACCGTCGTCATGTTACCGAACATGTCAATGCTCATACCGAAACTTGCGGCATTGGCCTTGTAGTCGTTCTCCGTGCTGTTGGTATAGGAGAGACTCATGGTTGAATTGCCGTGCAGATAATCGATGCCCACGGTCTTTTCGGTGCGCTCTTCTGAATACTTGCTGGCGGTGGTGACGACGTCGATAGAGGCACTGCTGACCGTATCGACATAGTAATTACCTGACAGTGCAACACTTGTGCCGACTTTCTTCAACACCAGCACGGAGGGGCCGGTGATCTCCACGCCGCCGCCATTATAGGAATGGTACAGGGCGTCTGCACGATCGTCAGGCAATACGCCCGCGAGTGATGTTGATGAGAAAAGCACTATCAGCAATGCCGAAATGCGTGCCTGGATAGTTTTCTGCGTATACCCCGATGACTTGCGGTAGCAGAATAAGTGAGGGTCAGTTGCAACCACAACCGCCACCACTGCCGCCTTCCGCACCGCGTGCACCCTCGCGCGCCTGGTAGACATGTTTGAGATAGGCCGAGGAAACCGGGTCCCGGTTGAAGCTCATAATCGGATCCGCCAGGCGGTCACGTTCATAGGGCTTGACCCAGGGCTCGATCCCGCTGCAGCCGCTCATCAGGATGCAGGTGAACACGATCAAATAATATAGAGTGCGCATGGCTTGCCTATTCCCTGACCAGTTCCCGGATCTGTTGCAGATAGACATCTTCAAGTCCCGGTTTGTAACCCTTGTGCAGGTAACGCATGTTTCCGTTGCGGTCCACCAGCACGGTGCTGGGCATGGCCACCACGTCATACCGGGTGCTGACTGCGCTGGTGGTGTCGAACAACACCGGAAACCCGGGTTGCAGGTCCTCGATCAACTTGTGCGCCTTGCCCGGGTTTTCCTCTACATTGACAGCCAGCACGGTAAAGCCCAGTGACTTGTAGCGGTTGTGCAATTCATCCAGCAGTGGCATCTCCTGGCGGCACGGTCCGCACCAGGACGCCCAGAAATTGATTAACACGACCTCGCCACGGTAGTCACTCAGTCTCAGGTTATTGCCGCCGTTACTTTTCAATGTGAAATCCGGCGCAACACCATCAATCGTAGACGACTGTGCCGGGTTGACTGCCAGCAACGCCAGTGTGATAGCAGCCAGCAGGAGTCTTGATAATCGGGGAAACAGATATTTCATAGTCATCTCCTTCAGAAAAACACCGTAAAACCGCCATGCGCCTCGATATTGTGCGTGGTCTTGTCCTTGCCCAGCAGATCGCTATCGAAGATATGGTCACGGACATCCACATGCAGCGCCAGCCAGTCTTTGAGGAGGAGACGGTAGCCGGCGCCCGCGTTGATGGTGAAGTGACTGTCATTGGCGAATTCCGTATTACCAACGCCGGCGATCAGGTAGAGGCTGCTGTTGAAGGCGTATTTTCCACCAACGAACGCTTCTCCCGGGAACAGGTTGTATCCCAGAGATATGTTGTAATAGGTCAGTTCTCTTTCATCATCGGCGAGGATCTGTGCAGCGCCGCTGAGCGTCTCATAGCTGGTTTCGTCGGCATCGGAGCGGCCCAGTGCCGCTTCGACAAAGAAATCCTCGGTGACATGATAGGCGGCACGTGCGCCATAGACGGGGCTGCTGCCAAAGTCCTCGATGCTCAGGACACCGGCAAAGACACCGATTTCGAAATCCTCACTGTCGATATCCGCTTCGGTTATCGTGCGGCGATCCAGCTCCGGTTTTATGACAGGTTCCATGTCATCGCGTGCGGATTCCTCCACGCGCAGGAACGAGCATGCCTGCAACAGGCCGGCAACAGTCAGTATGCAGACTGATTTCAGAAGAAAAATGCTAATCCTGCTTTCCATTCGTCTATCTCCTGGTTGTCATCCGTATTCTGGAAGATGACATGGTTTCGATACTCGGCGCGCAATATGAAGCGGCGGTTGAGGTACCAGCGCAGACCTGCCCCGACACTGCCGATCTGTTCAATATGATCATCCTTCGCACCCCGCGTGATATTCGGATCGGTGTGGATGGCGCCTGTACCAAGTGAGAAAAACGGTGCCAGGCGCCATTCCGGGAACGGTTGCGCGACGAGACTGATACCGGCAAGAATGATGCTTGAGGAGTTTCTGAATGCCTGTGATACGGATACCTCGGCAGACAGGTTGGGTGTCATCGTATAGGCTGCATAGACTGTCATGATATTAGCCCCCTCAAAATCACCGCCAAGCAGTCCGCCTTCCCAGCGACGCCGGGTAAAGTCACCGATCTGCGGTTCGGCGAACTGTGCCGGTTCACCGGCGCGTGTCAGCGTCAGTTCCATTTGCGCCCGTGTCACCCAGCCTTCCTTGCCCTTGTCTGTCCGCACCTTGAACCAGTCCGTGCGGCGCTTGATCACCGTTAGCTGTGCACCCCGGTCTGCGACATGGAAAACCGGGTAACCCCTGCCCGGACCCGTATGTAATTCAATATAGGGTTCCGCGACCTCGACCTCGAAATACCGACTTTCACCATATGCTGTCGAGGTCATGGAACCGAGCAGCAGGATGAATGAAAGCAACAGGATTCGCATGGTATTTATCCGGCGGAGAATACCTTTTACATACGGCACACGTGGCGGACCCTTTAAAGTATTCTCCCGGATTTGCGGACTGGTTAACGCTTTTCATGCACATGATTTTGCCCGGTATGATGCCTGGCATTTTGTCTGCTCCAGGTACCCGCAATATTCCGGCAGGTTCATAAGGAGGTCACCATGTCCTACGACTAATTGCGCAGGGGCGTCATTCCCTGCACCATCAAGCCTATTACATCACCACGGTTACCCGCGGGCCTGGTTCGGAATATTGGCGATTATGATGAAACACCGCTGGTCGAATGAATTCGACCCTACAGGTCTGATTCAATGACGCTGAAACACCGCTGGTCGAATGAATTCGACCCTACAGGTCTGATTCAGTGACGCTGAAACACCGCTGGTCGAATGAATTCGACCCTACAGGTTTGACTCAATGACGCTGAAACGCCGCTGGTCGAATGAATTCGACCCTACAGGTTTGATTGAGTAGGGCCGAATTCATTCGGCCTGCAACCTTGCCATCAGCAGGAATGCGCCTCGTCTAAATTGATGTGTTACTCACTCAATCAGGGGAAGATCCATAAAATTAAGCCGGTAACTGGATCCCGGCCTGCGCCGGGATGACTGGATAATAATCAATCACAGCTTCCCTAGTTGAGCGGAGCGGCAAACGGGTCGTTGTAGTACTGCGCGCCGATATCCACCCATTCCGCAAGCAGGCGCAGTTCAGCCGCAGTGAGACGGCCTGCGTGGCTGCCATCGGGTTCGAAGCGGCTGAAAAACGTGCTGCTGGCGCGTGCGCCGGCAACCGACATCGGTGAAGGTGTGAAGACCGGTTCCATGACCGGAAGGCCGCTAACCGGGTCCAGTAACGGCAGGCCGGTAACAGGGTCTATTACCGGTACCATGACATCCTGCAGGATTCCGTTGACGCGTTCCTGCAGGATGTCCCTGACGACCAGTTCCCGGTAGGCATTGAAGTGATCCGGAACATCGCTTGATGGCCCGTCGGTCAGATCCAGCTGATGCTCGGTAAACTGGGGGTCACCGGTGTGATGACAATTGGTACAGGTATCCCCCCCCGGTTCAGTTTCCACAGGGGGTGAATGTGCTGTTCATAATGAATAATGGTGCGGCAGGTCATGTTCCAGCTGTCCTGGCATGCACCTGTAGCCGGGGTCGGTGAATTCAAACCGGCATAGAGGATACTGTAGTCAGGGTCTTTGGGGCGTCCGTTTGGGGGTGTTTCGTCAGTCCAGACATCCCGATAGACCATATCAACGGTCGGCAGCAGTGCCGTGGTGTCCAGCCGGGTCAGTGTTTCTGCCATGGTCTCGGCGAAATTAGCAAACAGGGCCGGATCGGTATTGGGGAACGGCAGGCCTGTTACCGGGGCGCCGGCATAAACCGAGGGCGGTGCCTCTGGATGGCCGTGCGGGATACCTGTGCTATGGTCATGACAACCGCTGCAGTTCACCGTCTCGCCCGCACGCAGCTGCAACCAGCTCTGATGCCGTCCGCCGATACGCTGCCCGCTCTTGTCTACAACACTGATCGCCAGGGGCGTATAGGCCGGTACCTTGACCCGCACGGAACCGTCGGGTTGCACAGGGACATAACCGACGATTTCACGCATTTGCTGTGCACTGCTGGCGCCGAAGGCAGATGACCGGAAGTCACGGACATCGTCATCGGGGATACCGACTGCCTTGATGATGCGCAGAAAGCGGGCAGGGCGGTCAGCTGCAGTGGTCTCGGCCGGGTCGGCCTGTGTGGGTATGTCCGGCACGGCGGTATCCACGCCATCAATATCATAGACACTGCGAATGTTCAGGATGCCGGCATCTTCACTGACGAGTTCCGGGTCGAGATCAATTCCGGGGGCCTTGTCGAAGATGACGGCGGGGAGATCACGTGGTTGCGCGGCTACCACATCGGTGTAGGTCATACCTTCCCGTGGCGCGACAATCGGCTGTTGCGTCTTGTTTGCGAGGTTATACATGAAGATGCCATACAGCGGTGGCGCCTCCACTGCCAGTGGGTCGACCAGACGCTCAGTGCTACATGGCACGATGATGTCGTTTTCCATCAAGCGGCACAGATTCCAGCTGACCAGGGCCCGGTCAGTGCCATCCAGGAGCGGGTATGCAGAGCTGTAGCGTCCCCCGGGTGATGGCAGGACCTCCTGAGTCGACGTGTCGATGTCATTGGTCACATTAACGGTGGCTGAAACATGACCCGGGCCGGACATCAGTACCTGATTGGATGCGGTCGGCTGGTCCTCGTCAATATAGTTAAGCGTGTCGATGACAACCAGATCACCACCCCGGTAGGTGTCGGTCAGGCGTGTGAAGATACTCGACAGCCGGCCGTCGGCACGTTCCCTTGGCTGCAGGAAATGCAGGCCGCGCCTGTCGACATTCGTGATGTCATGGCTGTGGGCGCCATACAGTATTTCGAGTTCAGTCCCGTCCGGGTGCATCTTGTAGAGGCTGATGGTATTCCGGTTTCCCATGCCATCCCATCGGCTGAAGACAACTTCGCCGCTGGACAGCACCACGGGATCCAGGTCATGACTTTGGTTGAAGGACACCTGATGGATGTCACTGCCGTCGGCATTCATGACATGCAGTACCGCTGCCGGCTCGCCGGTATCCTCGTCCAATGCGGGAAATTGTGGTTTGCCTTCGTCCAGCAAGATGGCTTTGGACTGACGCTGGCGGGTCGAGGAGAAGATGATGCGGCCATCCGGCAGGTAGTATGGCGCTACATCATGGCCGGCTTCGGCGGTAATGTCTGACGGAATTATGCGCTGTAACAGATCGGTGGCGATCTCGTACTCCCAGATATTCCATTTTGGCTGGTCTTCCGGATCGGCATTCTCGATCTCGGGGGCACGCATCGCAAACAGCAGTTTCTCGCCGTCGTAGGAAGCTTCTACATCCTTCACGTCGCCCATGCCACCGGTGAAGGCGACTGTTACGTTGCGTTCCGGTGCGCTCGGTGAGGCCAGCTCGCGGTAAAAAAGATCGGCACCCGCATTGAAGGTGGTCACTTCGCGAATATCGGGCTGTACCGGAATGCCTTCTTCATCCATCGGCACCGGACGTGCAACGAAGGCAATACCGAAATCCTCAACCAGTGGATCCGGATCCTGTCCCTCGCCGCTGCCGCCACAAGCCGTCAGCAGCATGCCCGCCACCCCGGCAAGCAGATAACTCCGGCATAAATTACTGCATCGACAGATCAAATCGTTTGTCCGGTTCATTATTGTCTCATTCCTGCATGCGTCTGCGTGCCGCGAATTACAGAGTCCGCGTACGGCGTGCGCAGGAAAATATTCCTGTCACCTGACTGTGAACGGGATCGCGCTGCACACAGTACGCATACTGCAATTTCACTATAGGCGGGACCGGAGTGCCGTTCCGAGACGCCTTTCACAGAAAACCGGCGCAATAATCTTCAGGATCTACAACCATGCACAAGGCGGGATGAGACTGTTATGACGAGTACTCGATTATTCAGTAATAAAAGGCGCTCAGTGGTCTGTGTTGTTCTTGTGACCCTGTGCCTGATCCTGGATGGCTTCGCGGTTGCCAATGCCGATGTCGTGGATCGCCGCCAGGCCAGGCGCATCCATGACCGCATTGCAGGTGTCCCGCCAGCGGAAACCGTACTCGATGAGATGGAGGCGGCCATCGCCGGCAATGATGCGGTGGGTGCCGCGCTGATGGCCATGGATAACAGTGCCTTCTATAACGTCACCCTGAAGAATATGGCGACCCCGTGGACGAATCGCGACCGGACCATGTTCGCGCCGCTGAACGATTACACCGCCACCGTGATCGGCATGGTGCGTGACAATGTGCCGTTCAACCGGCTGCTCTCTGCGGATCTCGTATATACAGGAAAAGCCGGACTGGGATTGCCGGCCTACTCGATGAACAACAATGACCACTACAAGACCATGGAGGCGCAGGGCATCGATCTCAAGGATAACCTGGTACCCACTTCGCAGTCGGCTGTAACGGATCTGCCTGACGAAGCGATAGCCGGCGTGATGACAACGCGTGCGGCCGCCGAGGCATTTTTCGTCGCCGGCACCAATCGCGCCATGTTCCGCTTCACCCTGCTGAACCATCTGTGCAATGACATGGAGCAGGTCAAGGACACGACGCGCGCACCGGACCGGATCCGCCAGGATGTCTCGCGCAGTCCGGGTGGTGACAGCCGGATATTCCTCAATTCCTGCGTGGGTTGTCACAATGGCATGGACCCCATGGCACAGGCATTCGCGTACTACAACTTCGATGAGGGATCGGGACGTCTGCTGTATACGCCCGGTTCCGTGCAGCCCAAGTACCTGATCAACGCCGATACCTTCAAGTACGGCTATGTCACGCCGGATGATCACTGGGATAACTACTGGCGCAGCGGCCGCAATGCCCTGCTCGGCTGGGACTGGGACGCCAGCCAGGTCAGTATGAACGGCAGTGGAAATGGTGCCGCGTCTCTTGGCCAGGAGCTGGCCAACAGCGAGGCCTTCGCCCGCTGCCAGGTGAGCAAGGTATTCAAAACGGTGTGTCTGCGGGAACCGGGTAACGGCGATGATCGTGACCAGATCGACGCAATGGTCCAGTCATTCCGGACAGACAACTACAACCTGAAGACGGTGTTTGCAGAATCAGCCGTCTATTGCGCGGCGGATCTGGCCAATGAGTAATCAAACTATAGCAACGCTCTTCCGGGAACCCCTTGCAGCGATATTGATAGTGCTGGTGACAACCGGGCTGGGCGGGTGCGGTGGCGAAAGTACCACGGCAAATCCTTTCACCGGCAACAACAGTGTCACGCAGAACTATACCGGTATGCCACCGGCAACGGCTGATATACAGGCCTTCAAGCTCAATGTCTGGGACAACCTCGTCGAACAGAACCGCTGCGGCGCCTGTCACGGCACCAATGGTCAGTCACCCGCCTTTGTACGGTCAGATGATATCAACCTCGCCTATGCGGCGGCCAACACCATTGTCGACATTGATAATCCGTCCGCTTCGCGCATGGTCACCAAGGTGGCCGGCGGTCACAACTGCTGGCTAGCCAGTGACAGTGCCTGCGGTGATGTCATTACGGCGTATATCGAAGCCTGGGTGGGCGAGGCTGCCGGTTCTGCCCGGCAGATTGAACTGGTTGCGCCACCGCTGTACGACCCCTCGGATAGCCGCAGCTTTCCGCTGGAACCAGACCTGTTCGCCAGCACCGTCCATCCGCTGCTGACTGCCCACTGTGCCGAATGTCACGTCAATTCCGCAACCAATGCGCAGTCCCCGTTTTTTGCCGATGCCAGTCCGGAGACTGCGTATGAAGCAGCCAAATCCAAGATGGACCTGGATATTCCAGCGAATTCACGTTTTGTGGCGCGGCTGCGTGCTGAATTCCACAACTGCTGGACCAGCGACTGTCAGGACGATGCGGACGACATGCTGGCGGCGATTACGGCCTTTGCCCAGCAGGTCGATGTGACCGAAATCGACCAGGGGCTTTTCACCAGCAAGGCGCTGACCTTGCCTGACGGTCTCCTTGCCAGTGGCGGCAATCGTCATGAGGCGAATGTCATAGCCCTGTACGAGTTCAAGACGGGGCAGGGTACAACGGCATTCGATACCAGTGGTGTGGAGCCGGCCCTGCATCTGACCCTGAGTGGCAACGTAGGATGGGTGGGTGGTTACGGTATCGATCTCAGTGGCGGCAAGGCGCAGGGCCTGACCACGGCCAGCAAGAAACTGCACGATCTCATCACAGCGACCTCCGAGTATTCCATTGAGGGCTGGGTCGTTCCCGCCAACGTCAGTCAGGACGGTCCGGCACGCATCATCAGCTACTCCGCAGGAACGAGCACACGCAACTTCACGCTCGGGCAGACCCTCTACAATTACGATTTTCTTAATCGCAGTACGGCTACCGACGCCAACGGCGATCCGGCCCTGTCAACGGACGCTGGCGACGAGGACCTGCAGGCCACCCTGCAACACGTTGTAGTCACTTACGATCCGGTTAACGGGCGGCGCATCTATGTGAATGGTGTGTTTACCGATGACCTGGACCCGGCTGCGGGTGGAACGCTGATCGACTGGCAGGACAACTTCGCCTTTGTCCTCGGCAATGAGGTGTCCGGCGATAAACCATGGCTGGGAAAACTGCGCCTGGTGGCTATCCACAACCGCGCGTTGTCTCCCGATCAGATCATGCAGAACTTCACTGCGGGTGTCGGCCAGAAATTCTACCTGCTGTTCAGCGTGTCTGACCTCGTAGCCATGCCGGAGAGTTATGTCCTGTTCGAGGTCAGCCAGTTCGATAACCACAGCTACCTGTTCAACCAGCCGGTGTTCATCAGTCTCGACCCGACGGCTACTCCCGCTGACTTTCCCGTCGCGGGCATGCGTATCGGCATCAACGGCAAGGAAGCGGTGGTCGGGCAGGCCTATCAAAACCTGGATACCACCATCAGCAGCTCGCTCTACAACGCGGCAAGCGGCCAGCTACTGTCCGCGCTAGGCACCGTCATCGCCCTCGAGAAGGGCCCGGATGCGGATGAGTTTTTTCTTACATTCGAGGTATTTGGAGACAATATCAATATTGTGCTTGAGCCCGAGCCACTAACTCCGGCTCCACCGCCGGACCTGCCGGAGGCAGCTGTCATCGGGGTGCGCATCTTCGATGAAATCAATGCCAGCATGGCTGCGGCGACCCGCGTGAGTACCGAAAACACCGGCGTGAAGAAGGTATTTACAACCATCAAACAGCAACTGCCGACGGTCGAGAGTATCGAGGGTTTCCTGTCTGCGCATCAGATGGCCGTGGCGCAACTGGCGATCGAATACTGCAATGCGCTGGTGGATAACAACGGTCAGATCCTGCGCGGCGACTATTTTCCCGGGTTCGACTTTGGAGAGACTGCCGCGACTGCTTTTGATAATGAAGCGCAGCGCGACCTGATTATTACCCCGCTACTGGCCAATATCATGGGGTCCGGCCTGACTACCCAGCCTGACCCGGCACAAGTCACTGCCGAACTGGACAGTCTTATCCTTGGATTGACCGCCTGCGCACAGGGTTCGACTCCCACCTGTGCGACCACTGCGCGCACCGAACAGATAGTCAAGGCAAGCTGCGCGGCCACGCTGGGCAGCGCTGTCATGTTACTGCAATAGGAATCTAAGCCGAGGAAACGTTATGGCCAGAAAGCGCAAAATATTGCAACCGGATGATCCCCTCTGTCTGAACGATCACGGCCGTCCGCGCACACGCCGTGATTTTCTCGCCCAGGGACTGGCGACGGGTATGGGCCTGGTCACGGCGCCAACACTGTTCAGTCTGTTCGCCAACCCGTTGCAGGCAGCTGTTGACCTGTCACCCGACATCGAGGCACTAAAGGCCACCTGCGGAATCAAGTCACTGGGGGCAGGCAAGATTCCCCTGATCTGTTTCGATCTCGCCGGGGGTGCCAATATCGCCGGGTCCAATGTCCTTGCGGGACAGCAGGGCGGACAAATGGATTTCCTCTCCGCCGCCGGTTACAGCAAGATGGGATTGCCGGGCGACATGTTGCCTGCATCGCTCAACCCGGATCCCGGATCGACGGATTACATCAACACCGACCTGGGACTCGCATTCCACGCGAGCAGTGCCATGCTGGCAGGTATTCTGGAACGGGCGGGTGGCCGCAGTGCCGGAATCAATGGCGCGATCATCCCGGCACGATCCGATAACGACACCGGTAACAATCCGCACAATCCCATGTACGGGATTGCCATGGCCGGTGCCGATGGCAGTCTGGTCAGACTGATCGGTTCGCGCAGTTCGGAATCCGGTGCTAATTCGATGGCACCGGCCAATATGATTCAGGAGGCCAATACGCTGTTCGAGGCATCCATCCGGCCGACCAAGGTCGATCGCCCGACCGACGTGACCGGTATGGTGGATACCGGTCAGTTAATCGGTGTGCTGAGTCACGAGGATGCCGTTGCAGTGATGGAATCGATTGAGCGCATCAGCAAGATGAAGCTGGACCGGGTCAGCACCCGGGTCACTGCCGATGCCGTCATCAAGGACCTGGTGCGTTGCGGTTATGTCAAGTCGGCGGACATCGCCGCCCGTTTTGGTGTGCCGTCCCTGCTCGATCCTGCCAGCGATACCGATATCGTCGGCCCTGGCGGAATTTTCAGCCAGACTGAATTCGACAGTGATGGTGAATTTCGCAAAACAGCAGCCGTGATGAAAATGGTCGTCAACGGCTTTTCCGGCGCCGGCACCATTACCATGGGCGGCTACGATTATCACACCGGCGATCGTGCGACCGGCGAGCTGCGCGACCTGCGCGCAGGCCGGTGTATCGGTGCCTGCCTCGAGTATGCCGCGCGCGCCAATGACGGTGCCGGTGTGCCCATAATGATCTATGTCTACAGTGACGGTTCCGTATTCAGTAACGGCATGGTGGACAACAGTCCTGCCGGCGGTGGCAAGGGCGTCTGGACCGGGGATAACTCCTCCACGGCAGCCGCATTCTTCCTGGTATACAATCCGGGTGCACGTCCGGTCCTGCTGGGTGCGAACGCCGCGGAGCAGGCGCGTCACCAGCAGCTCGGTTACTACCGTGCCGACGGTTCCGTCGAGACCAGTGCAACCCCGGCCGCCAACCAGGTCAACCTGCTGGTCGAGACCCTGGTACTGAATTACATGGCCCTGCACGGCGAGCAGGGCAATTTCGCGAGCCTGTTTCCCAATCACGGCCTGGGTAACGCAACCCTGATGGACAGCCTGACGGCGTTCAACCCGATTGTGGCGGGTACGATATGACAATGTGTCGCTTCCGCAGATTCATGGTTTGCCTCAGCCCTTGCACCATCTCCCGGGGGGAGGGGGGATCTAGAGACAAGAGCTTTCTATTTTCCGAACACGAGTGAATGCCGTATATTTCCCCAATTCCTTTGAAACCCTGGCGCCGGGAACTGTCAGTATTTGGGGGGAGGGTCATTACAGCCTTAATCGGTTTTATCCGATACCACTGCTAGCATCATGATCAATAAACACTACCTTTTCAGTCTCTGTCTGTGTCTCCTGCTGCCAGTCGAGGCCGCTGCCGAATGGCACCGCCAGGAAGCCGCGATCATGGGCACGGCCATTACCGTCGAGCTCTGGCATGCGGATGCGATACGGGGCAGGGAGTTGACCAATGCAGTCATGGACGAGATGCACCGCGTCGATGCACTCATGAGTACCTATAAGCTGGACAGCACACTGTCAACCGTCAATGCGCGCGCCGCCACGGAACCGGTCGCGCCGGGTCCGGAGTTGTTGGCGCTTATTTTTCGGGCACTGGAATTTTCGAAGCTGACCCGGGGCGCATTTGACATAACCTATGCCAGTGCGGGCCGCTTGTATGATTACCGCGAGGGCCGGAAACCGGGCCGGGAGGAACTGACTCA
This sequence comes from uncultured Gammaproteobacteria bacterium, assembly GCA_963768415.1. GTDB lineage: Bacteria > Pseudomonadota > Gammaproteobacteria > UBA9214 > UBA9214 > CAVYHX01. The sequence continues at coordinate 35,453 of CAVYHX010000037.1, read as the reverse complement.
GTCCCTGGCGGCCATCGATTATCGTCATGTCAGGGTCGACACCGGCGCCGGTACGGTCGAATTTCTGCGCCCGGGGGTCCGCATTGATCTGGGCGGGATTGCGAAAGGCTATGCAGTAGACCGGAGTATCGCCATCCTGCAGGATGCCGGCATTGAGCATGCCCTGGTGAGTGCGGGGGGTGATACACGGGTCATCGGCAAGCGCTGGGGCCGCCCCTGGAAAGTCGGCGTTCGTGATCCGCGCATGCCAACGGGCCTGGTCACGATGATCCCGCTGGAGGATGCGGCGATTTCGACCTCCGGGGACTATGAGCGCTATTTCGAAGAGGACGGTGTGCGTTATCACCATATCCTCAATCCGGGTACCGGCGATTCCGCCCGTGCCGTGCGCAGTGTCAGCATTATCGGGTCCGATGCGACCACGACCGATGCACTGTCCACCAGTATCTTTGTGCTGGGAGTGGCTGCCGGACTGGAACTGGTTGATTCGTTGCCTGACATCGAGGCGGTGATCATAGACAATCAGGGCAGGATGCATTACTCCAGCGGACTCGACCGGATCAGCTGACACTGCCCGTGTCAAGCGGCCGCTTGACCGCATTCAGATGTACCTTCACGATTACCTGAAACCTGCAGGGTTATCGGCCGCTGCACTCACTCTTTGGCTGCCGGGAACGGTGCACCTGCTGATCACGCATTAGTCTGGTAGAATTCCACCCGTTGTCTCCACTGGACCCTCTTAAATTATGCTCACGCGTGTCTTCGCTGTCATTGTTCTCCTCGTGCTTCTGTTCGGTGGTCTGTTTGGCATCAAGTACTGCCAGATTCAGCAGATGGCATCCCAGAGCCACACGCCTCCCCCGGCAACCGTTGCTGTTGCAATGGTGGAAGAGACCGAATGGCAGCCCTACCTCGAGTCGATCGGTACGCTGGTAGCCACGCAGGGCGTATACGTATCCAATGAACTTGCCGGACTGGTGCGCGCCATCGAATTCGAATCGGGTCAGCAGGTCGAGGTCGGTGCCCTGCTGGTCCAGCTTGACGACAGTGTCGACCAGGCGGAACTGGATGGTGCGGCCGCCGAGCGGCGCGTCGCCCAGCATGAATACACCCGGGCCGAGAAGCTGGTGAATGACAAGCTGGGTTCGCAATCAAATTTCGACCGGGCAAAAGCGAACCTCCAGAGTGCCCAGGCCCAGCTCGACGCCAAACGCGCCACTCTCGAGAAGAAGGCGATTCGCGCACCGTTTACCGGCCAGCTGGGCATTCGCGAAGTCAATCTGGGGCAGTACCTGCAGACCGGGTGCGCAGATCACCTCGCTGCAACAGCTCGACCCGATCTATGTCGATTTCGCGCTGCCGGAGCGTGATCAGTCGTCCCTGGCGCTCGATCAGGACGTCAGCATCCGTATCAAGGCGCGACCCGGCCAGCAGTACAGCGGGACCATCAGCGCCATCGACCCGCGTATTGACCGCAACACCCGCAGCGTACGCATCCGTGCAACCTTTGCCAACCCGGACCGGCAGCTGTTACCCGGTATGTTTGCCGAGGTGCGTGTTCTGCTGCCCCTGCGCAGCGGGATTCTGACAGTGCCGCGCACGGCCATTACCTATAACACCTACGGTGATGCGGTCTTCCTTGTGCAGGAAAAAGACGGGGGACTCACCGTGGAACACCGCCAGGTGGAAACCGGCGCGGTGCGCGATGGCCGCGTCGAGATCAAATCGGGACTCAGTGCCGGTGACCGGGTTGTCAATGCCGGCCAGGTAAAACTGCGCGACGGCGTGCCGGTTGTCATCGATGACGAGCGTAAACTCGATAAAACCGTCAGCGCCCCATGAAATTCACCGATATATTCATTCACCGCCCGGTGCTGGCCAGTGTTGTCAGCCTGCTGATCCTGGTGGTTGGCCTGCGCGCCATTGCCGCACTGGAGGTGCGCCAGTTTCCGGAGACGCAGGATACCGTGGTCACGGTTACCACGACCTATCCGGGCGCCAGCAGTGAGCTGGTCAAGGGCTTCATAACCACACCGTTGCAACAGGCGATTGCCGAGGCCGATGGCATCGACTTTCTGGTCTCGACCAGCACCCAGGGCCGTTCCGTGATCGAGGCGCACATGGTCCTCAATTACGAATCGAATGCGGCGGTGGCCGAGATCCAGGCCAAGGTTGCCAGCCAGCGCAACGTGCTGCCGGCCGATGCCGATGACCCGGTGATCGACTCGACCACCGGCGATGCCACGGCCCTGATGTATCTCGCCTTCTACAGCGATTCGATGTCGCCTTCACAGATTACCGACTACCTGCTGAGGGTTGCACAGCCCCGGCTGCAGGCCGTCCCGGGCGTGGCCAAGGCGGGGCTCATCGGCAACAAGACCTTTGCCATGCGCATCTGGCTCGACCCGCAGCGCATGGCGGCCATGGGCGTGACAGCCGTCGATGTCCGCGAGGCGCTGCAGGCGAACAATTACCTCGCGGGGATCGGCAACACCAAGTCCGCGTACGTGACCATCGATCTCAGTACCACGACGGACGTCAACACGCTCGAGGACTTTGCCAATCTGGTGGTGCGCGAGTCGGGCGATGTGCTGGTGCGGGTCAGGGATGTCGCCGAGGTGAAGATGGGCGCGGAGGACTATGACTCGACCAGCTGGTACAAGGGCGCGACCGCCATCTACATCGGCATGGAACCGGCCCCGGGGGCCAACCCGCTGGACGTGGCCGCCCGCGTGCATGCCACCCTGGACGAAATTCGCGAGCAGTTGCCACACGGACTCAACGCACATATTCCCTATGACGCCAGTGTCTATATCAACGATTCCATCGACGAGGTGTTTATCACACTGGCCGAGGCGGTGCTGATCGTGCTGACGGTGATCTTTCTGTCGCTCGGTTCCCTGCGCGCGGCCCTGGTGCCGGCCGTCGCCGTGCCCCTGTCCCTGGTCGGCGGGGCCTTTCTGATGTTGTTGATGGGATTCTCGATTAACCTGCTGACCCTGTTGTCGCTGGTGCTGGCGATCGGCCTGGTGGTCGATGATGCTATCGTGGTGGTTGAGAACGTACACCGGCATATCGAAAAGGGCGAGACGCGCCTGAATGCCGCCATTAACGGCGCGCGTGAACTGGCTGTGCCCATCATCGCCATGACCACCACGCTGGTGGCGGTGTATGCGCCGATCGGTTTTATGGGCGGGCTGGTCGGTACCCTGTTCACCGAATTCGCCTTTACGCTTGCCGGTGCCGTGCTGATCTCCGGAATAGTGGCACTGACACTGTCGCCCATGCTGTCGGGCAAGGTCCTGAAACCGGCCGGGGAACAGGCGCGCTTTGAACAGACGGTGGAACATTTTTTCAACCGGTTGTCTACCTGGTATCTGCGCGTGCTGCGCGGTGCCCTGGATGCGCTGCCGGCGGTCATCCTGTTTGCCGCGGTAGTGCTCGGCAGTATCTACTTCATGTTTGTCGCCAGCCAGAACGAGCTGGCGCCGACGGAAGACCAGAGCATCCTGTTCTTTCAGGCCCTCGGGCCGCAGACCGCAACCCTCGACTACAACGAGGCCTACGCACGGCAGATCGTCGATGCCTTTAAGCAGGTGCCCGAGCATCATGAAAGTTTCTTTCTGCTGGGTTTTGGTGGTGACAACCGTACCACCTTCGGCGGCTTCAAGATGCCGCCGCCCTCGGAACGCGCGCGCTCGCAAATGCAGGTCATGCCGGATATACAGCAGGGACTAAACCGGGTTGCCGGTTTCCAGTCGGCCGTGTTCCCGCGTCCCAGTCTGCCGGGGGCAGGGCGCGGCCTGCCGGTGCAGTTCGTGATCACCGCTCCGGCGGTCGATTTCGCCCGGCTTACGGATGTCGCCGACCAGTTGATCGGTAGTGGCATGGGCAGCGGCCAGTTCGCCTTCCTGAGAAAGTCCATCGAGTACAACCGGCCGCGTAACACACTGGTAATCGACCGGGACCTCGCTGCGGATCTTGGTATCAGCATGCAGGATATCGGCCGCAACCTTGGCACCATGCTGGGTGGAAACTACGTCAATCGTTTTAACCTCGATGGCCGCAGCTACAAGGTCATTCCCCAGGTGGCACAGAATTTTCGCATGGATCGCGACATGCTGGATGAGTATTACGTGCGCACGCAGACGGGTGAACTGGTCCCGGTATCCACCGTGGTTTCGTTCAGGGACAGTGTGGAGCCCAACAAGCGGGTGCAGTTCCAGCAGCTCGATTCCGTGACCGTCGAGGGCGTGGTGGCACCGGGGACCACGCTGGGCGATGCGCTTGCCTTTCTCGAGACGCAGGCACGCAGTATTTTTCCGCAAGGTTTCGCCTGGGACTTCGCCGGCGAGTCACGCCAGTATTCACAGCAGGGCAGTGCCCTGGTCGCCACGTTTTTCATGTCCATCCTGGTCATCTACCTGGTGCTGGCCGCACAGTTCGAGAGCTGGCGCGATCCCATCATCATTCTGGTGTCCGTCCCCATGTCGATTGCCGGTGCGCTGGCGTTTCTGATGCTGGGCTTTGCCACAGTCAATATCTATACCCAGGTCGGCCTGATTACGCTGATCGGCTTGATCGCGAAAAACGGAATCCTGATTGTCGAGTTCGCGAACCAGCTGCAACTAACCGAAGGCTTGAGCAAGCGCGCTGCGGTCGAGCAGGCGGCGGCCATTCGTCTGCGGCCCATCCTGATGACCACGGTGTCCATGATCGTGGCCATGGTGCCGTTGTTGACTGCCACCGGTCCCGGCGCCGTCAGCCGCTTTCACATCGGCCTGGTGATCGCCACCGGTCTCGGTATCGGCACCCTGTTCACGCTGTTCGTCGTGCCGGCCGTATATCTCCTGCTCGGGCAGGAACATCGGGCGGTAACCGATGAAATTCCGGAGGAGCAGTTGTCGCGCGGTTGACTACCTTCAATCAGGACGCAGTACGTAGCTTGGGGTGAGCGCAGCGAACCCCGACACCCAATCGTAATCTGCTGTTCGTTGCCGTATTTATCTATTCGCGTGACCTGGCTGGAGGTGATCGTGTGGATGGGTCTGGTTGTGATGATTGATACCATTCGGCGCAATACGCTGCGCTATTGCGCCCTACATGGGCCAATATTGATGCTGCTCTGGCTGGCTAGCGTGCCCGTGGTTGCAGAGTCCTTTGCATGGCATGACATTATCAAGCAGCCGACTCCGGCCAATTTCTCCATATGTTATGACCATTCCTGTGCAAGTGTGACGACGGACTCCATGAGTGCGGAAGAATGGCGCCGTGCAACTGAACCGTTTTCAAAAACCATAACGAGTGCGTCGGACGAGCGTGCTGTGATTGCCGATGCTGTCGCAATCCTGGAAGAAATAATCGGTGAGCACCTGGGGACCGCGGCTGACAAGGGCGGCAACCTGGCCGGTTTCGGCAAACCCAGGCAGCTTGACTGTATCGATGAATCCACCAATACCAACACCTACCTGCGCATGCTGGAACGGTATGGGTTATTCAAGTTTCATACGGTTGCGGAGCGTTCGACACGTTTCGGAATATTCATCGGTATGCCGCATACTACGGCCGTAATCCGGGAAAATGACACCGGGGTTCGTTATGCAGTGGACTCGTGGTTTTTCGATAATGGCCAGCCACCCTATATCGTGAAACTTGAAGACTGGAAATCCGGGAAAGATCCTTATTAACGGTAGTAGTAAAGACGGTCAGTACCGTTATTAATATGTCCGGGGCTGGCCGATCTGATGCATGCAAGGGTTATGGGATTGATTTTCATGCAGATTGTCAATAGTCGCTGCACGTGTCTTCCATGCTGATTTTGGCAGGCTGGCAGGAATTAGCTGGAATGGGATATTCAGGCATGTGACTATTCAAGCAAGTGCCAGAATATTCAGCTCGAATTAACAGTGACACGGTGGGGCGCCTGGCAGGTTATGACACCAGGCAGCGTCGGCGCCCGTTAATAATATATAGATGTGAGTGGCGGCGGTCCGTCAATTGTGATTTAAATTTCCCCGTTTATTCAGTATATTTTGGTGTAGCAGTGGGGTACTTAGGGAGGAGAACACAATGCGTAAGACAATACTGAGCTGTGAAACTCGCGCTGTATCAATGGTTGTTCGGAGCTGGGCCTCAAGGTGGGGGTGTCCTGATGTCTGGCTACTGGCTTTCGTCATGTTACTCGGCGCCCCGGTCGCGCATGCCGAGTGGGCAGAGTGGATCGCCGATTTGGATATCCGCTACCTGGATAACGATAATATGAATAATTCGGCGTACTCCAATGACGAGCTGGACGATAAGGCGCTCATACCCTCCGCTAAATTCGGGCGCTACAAGCAACTGGGTGATGCTACGCGCTTGCTGCTGACCATTGATCTCGAGGCCGGCAAGTTTGATGACTTCGACAAGCTGGACTATTTTCAGATCGGTGGCACTGCGGCGTTGCGTCACAAGACAGGCCTGGGACGCGCTGCTCCATGGGTAGGGGGACACGTATCGGCCAAATCCCTCAACGTGGACTCCAGGCTCCGCGATAGTACGATCTACGAGGTTGGTGTGGAAGCCGGCAAACAGCTGACCGAGCGGCTGGATGGTTCGATCAAGCTGGCCTATGAAAGCCGGGATGGTGAAGAGGGTGAGGTAGTTGCCCCAGCTCTGGGTACCGATGTATTTGATCAGGATAGTGTCACCCTGACGCTGGAAGGCAACTATTTGCTGACCGATCGTGCATCGGTTACGGCGGCCTATGCCTATCGCGATGGCGATTTCAATTCCTCCTGCACACCCGGTAATGTGGCGCTTGCACTGGCAGCAGAAACGAGCAATATCGATGCCATCACTTTTGACGATGCCTTTGATCCGAATTTCTGTGTCTATCGGCTCGACGGAACAATTAACAGCGTGTCACTCGACTTGAATTATGCGGTGGGAGCAAAGTCTTCCTTCTCGGTTGGTATTGAACGCCGGAATGGAGAAGGTGATACGCTCGATTACGACTCCACCATTTGGCGAGTCGGTTTCGTTTACTTCCACTAGCGCATGACACTGGCAGTGGCATGGTGTCGGCTCGACGGGGTTGGTCTGTAAAGATGAGTGCGCTCAGCATCGCTGCCGCAGTCATCATCTGGGTATCCATGCCAGCTGTTTCAGCGGCTGCAACCGTTGCGGTGGCTGCTTACAACAGCAAGGGCAAGGCTGTTACCAACGCGGTAATCGCCGTTTTGCCGGCGGGAACAGTGTCCGCCCGCGCTGTGCCAGGCGAAGCGGAAATCGATCAGAAAGACAAGGAGTTTATCCCGCATGTGACACCTGTCGGGATGGGGACAAAGGTTTATTTTCCGAACAGCGACAACATACGGCATCACGTCTATTCATTTTCAGAGGCTAAAACCTTCGAGATACCGCTGTACCAGGGCACGCCTGCCGAGCCCATCGTGTTCGATAAACCTGGCGTGGTGGTGCTTGGCTGCAATATCCACGACTGGATGTCGGCCTATGTCTTTGTGACTGATACACCATACTTTTCGGTTACGGGCGATGACGGTGCGGCGCGCATCAACGACTTGCCGGCCGGCAGCTACACCGTGACCGTATGGCATCCACGGATCAAGGGGGAGGCCAATCCCGCAGAACATCATGTTACCCTCTCTCAGGATGACAGCGTAGACCTGACATTCGAAATCGAGGAGAAACAACAATGGAAGGCACGGCGGGTGTCTCCCGGCATTCGCGGAGGATACAGATAACGGCTAAATTTCAGTTTCATAGTTTCAGAACACGCATACTTGTTTTCTTTCTGGGGCTGCTGGTCCTGGTGCAGGCAGGGGTGTTTATTGCCGTCAACACGGCCAACGAGAACAGTGCCCGTACCGTGATCGACGAGGCCCTGCTCGTTGCCGCCAGTGTTTTCGACCGTCAGCTTACCGCTCGCAGCCACGAACTACTGCTGGCTGCACGACTGCTTTCCAGTGACTACGCCTTCAAGGAGGCATACGCAACCCACGAACACCCCACCGTGCTCTCCGCGCTCAGCAACCACCGGCAACGGATCAGTGCCGATGTGATGATGCTGGTATCGATGCAAGGCAAGGTAATGGTAGACACATTGCATCCAAGTCACAGCGCGGTCGATAACGTATTTCCCGATCTACTTGCAGCAGCCGAAAAAAGTGATTTTGGCGAGGCCTCGGGTGTAACTATTCTCGATGGCCGCCCCTACCAGATGGTCATTGTACCGCTCTTCATTCCGCATGCTGATGCGTGGGTATGTATAGGTTTTGCCATCGGCGATGACTTTGCCAAAGGACTCCAGGAAGTCACGCTGTCTCATGTTTCATTCCTCCTTGCTGACACCAGCAACCGCTGGCAGGTTTTTGCATCGACGCTACCAGAATCCCTGCGCGGGAAGTTAACGGGGGCGTTGGTGGAATCGTCCGGGGGGTTGAATAACAGCACTACGTTCGATATGGGTCGAGATTTGTATGTCTCGCTGGTCACGCCAATGAATGGTGATACCACCCGTGGTGTCGTGGCGGTCCTGCAGCGCTCGCTAAGCCAGGCACTGGAGCCATACCGGCGGTTGCGGGTTGCCCTGCTTGGACTGTTTGTGGCAGGTGGCCTGCTGTCCGTGCTCGGTGCGTTTCTGATTGCACGCTCAGTGACACGACCGGTACTGAAGCTTGCTGAAGGTGCCCGTAGTGTAGAACATGGCGACTACACGAAATCGGTGGACATCAAGCAACACGACGAAATCGGCCGGCTGGCAAACAGCTTCAACCACATGCTCAAGGGTCTGGTAGAACGGGATCATATCCGCAATCTGCTGGGCAAAGTGGTATCACCGGCAATTGCCGAAGAACTATTGGCCAGGGACATCGAGCTGGGAGGTGAAGAGCGCGAGGTTACGGTGCTATTTTCGGATATTCGTGACTTCACTGGGTTATGTGAAAATCGCTCACCACAAGACATTCTCACTCTGTTGAATGCCTATTTAACCGAGGTGAGCGGCGTGGTCGAGGTCAATGGCGGGGTTGTCGACAAATATATTGGCGACTGCATGATGGCGATCTTCGGTGCGCCGCTGGATTATGCGAATCACGCCGAACGAGCTATCAAAACCGCGCTTGGTATCTGTGAAGCCATCCAGAAGTTCAACAAGAATGTTACCTTGTATGGCTGGCCTGAATTGAATGCCGGGGTCGGGATCAATTCGGCCCAGGTTGTCGCCGGTAATATGGGTTCTATAACGCGACTAAACTATACCGTCATTGGTGATGGTGTGAATCTGGCATCACGACTCGAAGCACTCACCAAGCGCTATGGCGTTAACATCCTTGTCAGCGCAACCACGAAGCAACTGGCGTCGAACTATCTATTCCGTGAGCTCGATGTGGTGTGTGTAAAAGGTAAACGGGAGGCGATCACTATCTATGAGCCATTGTGCCTTAGGGATCGCGCGGATCAAGCAGTGCTCGATGAGCTCGAATTATACTATCAGGCCCTTGGTGACTACCGTGACAGGCGATGGAACCGGGCCTTGGCCGGTTTCACCCGCCTGGGTTCCAGCACCCCCGAATACCGGCCATATCAGATCTATCTCGAACGTCTTGCGCACTTTAAGCTAGCACCGCCCGATGATGCGTGGGATGGTACCCACGTCTGGCATGAGAAATAGCACCAACGGCAGAGCCGGGTACAGCAGGTAAACTGTGACTGAAATCGCATACCCCGAAGTCAATATCCTGCACACTTGAACTCAATCGCTGTCAGGGCCTTTGGCAATACCTGATTCATAACGCCCGTCCGGCAGTGCCGGAGACGGGCGGATGACTGAAAGGCTATGGCGGCTGCACGTGTTCAGGGAGACCGGATCATGACCCGCCATTATTATGCACGCCTGCTGTCGCGCGTTACCTTGATTATTGCACTACTGTTTGGTGTCAGCGCTCTCGTACGGGCGGAAACTGCACCAGCCGTGCCGTCGCAAGACGCCGCGAGCCTGGATGCGGAGCTTCAGTCCCTCAAGCAGGATGTGCTTGCGCTGAATCGTGACCTGTTTGTGCTCGAGGAAGAGCTGCTGTTTCCTTCCAATACCCAGGTTGCCGTGTTTGTCTCACTGGACATCGGCGAGTATTTTGCGCTCGACTCGGTGCAACTCAAGGTGAATGACAGGGTCGTAACGAACTACCTGTACACCGAACGTGAAGTCGATGCCTTGCATCGCGGGGGCGTGCAAAGGCTGTTCACGGGTAATCTCAAGGCTGGCGATCATGAACTGGTAGCCATCTTCACCGGCAAGGGTCCGAACGGACGCGACTACCGCCGTGGCGCGAGCTACAACCTCACCAAGCGCCTGGGTCCCAAGTTTGTCGAGCTGAAGATCACCGATAACGAAAGCAGGGAGCAACCGGACTTCAGGATCAAAGAGTGGGACTAGCAATATGGCACGTCTGCTGAATAGCCTGTTGTGGCCGATCCTGCTCACAAGCCTGTATTCGCCGGTTATGGCCGGCAACAAGGCCAAGGCGCCGGCGGAAGTCCGCGACCTCCAGTACGGCGAGGTCCTGTTTCACTTTTATCAGCAGGATTATTTCAACAGCATTGTTCAACTGCTCAAGGCACGCCAGCAGGAGCGCCTACCCCACCACGGGGAGGAGGCGGAGTTGCTGCTCGGCGGACTCGACCTGTCCTACGGCCTGCGCAATGAAGCCGCCGGTATTTTCCAGCGACTGTTGACCCGTGAACGGACGGATGACGCGGTCCGTAACCGCGCCTGGTATTACCTCGCCAGAATAGACTGGCAGCGCGGCGAGCCCGAGCGTGCCCTGCAGATACTGCAACAGATCGAGGGTCGGGTGCCGGAGTCAATCGCTGCCGAGACTGCGCACCTGAAAAGTCTGGCCTTGCTGCAGCTCGGCCGCCATGAGGATGCCATGCGGCTGTTACAACAGGCCCGCGGCGACAAGCGCTGGTCACCTTACCTGCAATACAACCTGGCTGTTGCGCAACTGCAGGGTGTACAGGCTGCGGCGGGTATCAGGCAGCTCGAACGTATCGGTGCACTACGGGGCAGTAGTGACGAGACACGATTGTTGCGCGATAAAGCCAACCTGGCTCTCGGTTACAGCCTGCTCAAGGACGGCGCCGCCAAAGCATCACGCGGTGCTCTCGAACGCGTGCGCCTGCAAGGCCCGCTGTCCAACAAGGCCCTGCTGGGTACCGGCTGGGCGGATGTCGAGACGGGTGCATTCGCCCGCGCGCTGGTGCCCTGGACCGAACTCAGCAGTCGCAGTGCCACCGATCCGGCGGTACAGGAATCCCTGCTGGCCATTCCCTATGCGATGGCGAAAATGAACCTGCACGGCCGCGCCGTGGAAAGCTATGAGCGGGCCATCGAGACCCTGATACGGGAACGCCAGCGGCTGGACGAATCGATCCTGGCTATTCGCGCCGGTGGACTGCTGGAGGCGCTGCAGCGACCGCGTCCGGCAATGGCTGGCTGGCACCACTGGAAGTGGAGGCGGCTGCGGCCACCCCGGCATTGCGCTATCAGGTCGAGCTGATGGCGGGACATGAATTTCAGGAGGCCGTTAAAAATTATCATGATCTTGATGTGCTACAGGATAATCTTGTTACCTGGGCCAGCAACATCGAAGCCTATGACGAAATGCTCTCCGCGCGCCAGGTGCGGCATGCAGCGCAATTGCCCGCCGCTGATGCAGCACTCCGCAGTCCGGCACTGGCAACGCTTGAGCGCCGCTATGCCGATCTGGCCGGCAAGCTGGCCGGGATCGAAGCCAGTGACGACCCGGTTGGACTGGCCAACGCACTCCAGGCACAGCAGTGGCAACGATTGCTGGCGCTGGGTAAGCGGCTCGAACGCTTGCCTGCGTCGGAACTGGTCACCGCGTTACGTGAAAAACAGGCCCGTTTGCAGGGCGTGCTGTACTGGCAGCTGAACGCCGAATACAAGGCGCGGTTGTGGGAGAGCAAACAGCAGCTGGCGGAACTCGAGCGCTTGCTGGCCGGATCACAGCAAGCGCGTGCACAGCTGCAACAGGCCGAACAGGATGCACCGTCCGGATTCAGTGGATTTGACCGGCGTATACAGTCCGGTGCGGCGGCAATTACCCGGTTACAGGCGCGTACCGCCAAGGCCTCCCTGGCGCAGGGTGACTATATCGAGCGCCTTGCCGTGGCCGAACTCGAGCGCCAGCAACAACGCCTCGATACCTACCTGGCCCAGGCACGTTTCGCCATGGCGCAGACCTATGACAGTGCACTGAATCCCGCTACGGATAGCAGTGACCGGGATTGTCCAGTGATGTGCCGGCGGATAGTGCTTGTCCTGGCGCCGCTACTGGCCGGTGGTTGTGCGTACCTGCCGCAGGCCGAGCCACCCACCATCGCCAGCCTCGGCAAGCATGGGCTTGAGTTACAGGACACGACCATCGAGGCCAGCGAAGCCCGGGCGATGCAGGCCTACCGCCGGTTTCTGGAAATCGAGGCCGAGAGCGCATCACGGCCACTGGCCATGCGTCGTCTTGCAGACCTCAACCTGGAGGCGGAGGAGGTGCCGCAGGCCGGACAGGAGCAGCTTTATCCGCGGCAAATCGATGATTCCGTGCAACTCTATCGCGACATACTGGCGCGCTATCCGGAGCGCCCCGATAATGACAAGGTCCAGTATCAACTGGCGCGCGCCTATGAGCACAGTGGCCGGCCCGCGGAATCGCTGACCGCGCTGGGTCAACTCATTGCACGCTATCCGGACAGCAACTACACGCAGGAGGCGCAATTCCGGCGTGGCGAGATCCTGTTTGTCGAACAGGACTACCGCGCTGCCGAACAGGCCTACCAGCGTGTCGTCGATGCCGGCAACACCGGTCCGTACTATCAACAGGCGCTGTACAAGCAAGGCTGGTGTCTGTTCAAGCAAAGCCTGTTCGCAGCCGGGCTCGATGCCTTTATCACCTTGCTGGATATGCATCTGCAAACGCAGCCGGACGGTGCAGACCGCCTGGGGCATCTCACGCGGGCCGATCGTGAAGTGGTGGAGGACACACTGCGCGTGGTCAGTCTGAGTTTTTCCTACGAAGACGGTCCGGCTTCGGTCTCGGACTACTTCAGGCGCCAGGGAAGCCGCCACTATGAAGATGTGATCTATGACAGCCTGGGTGCGCTGTATCTGCACAAGGAGCGGTATACCGATGCCGCGGAGACCTTCCGCACCTTTGTCGCGCACAATCCTGTACATCGTGAGGCGCCGCGCTTTCAGATGCGCGTGATCGAAACCTACCAGAAGGGGAAATTCCCGACACTGGTGCTTGCAGCCAAGCAGGAATTTGTCGACCGCTACAACCTGCATACCGAATACTGGCAGGTGCATGACAGGGTACAGGCCGGTGCGGTGCTGGATTACCTGAAGACCACCATGACCGACCTGGCACGCCACTACCACGCCCTGGCGCAGCGCACCCGCAAGGCGGCTGACTACCAGCAGGCAACCCACTGGTATCGCAGCTACCTGGATTCATTCCCGGCGACCAAAGAGGCAGCGCGAATGAATTTCCTGCTGGCGGAGTTGTTGTTCGAGTCCGGTGATTACCCGCGCGCCACACACGAGTATCAGCGCACGGCGTATGACTACGGCGCACATGAACACGCAGCCGATGCCGGGTATGCAGCCGTGCTTGCCTTTGCACGCGAGCAACAGCGCCTGAGCGGCGCTGCACAACAGGCCTGGCATCGCCAGGCAATCGAACATGGCCTGCGGTTCAGCACCACGTTTCCGGCACATCCGCAGGCGCTGGCGGTAATGACCCGCGCGAGCGAGGATCTGCTGGCGCTGGGTGAATACGAGCGTGCCGCGCAGGTTGCCGAACAGGTGATCGCAGCGGACGGCGCTGCGCCGGAACAACAACGTGTCGCCTGGACCGTGCAGGCGCATGCCCGCTTTGATCTGCAGGACTATCTGCAGGCGGAGCACGCCTATCAGCAGGTATTGCAACTGATGCCCGGGCAGTCAGAACAAAAAAATGAGCTTATTGATAAGCTTGCAGCATCTATCTACAAGCAAGGTGAGGAAGCGCGCAGCCAAGATGACACTGCTGCCGCCGTTGCCCACTTCCTGCGGATCCGGGAGATGGCACCCACGGCTGCGATCGTGGCCACCGCGGAATTCGATGCCGCGGCGGGCCTGATGTCATTGCAGGACTGGCCGCGGGCCACCAGTGTGCTGGAACGCTTTCGCAACAGCTATCCTGACCACCCGCAGCAGGCCGAAGTCACCCGCCGCCTGGCCACTGCGTACCTGGCCGAAGCACAACCGCTGCAGGCCGCCATCGAGTTCGAGCGGATCGGCCGCAGTCACACCGATTCCGGGCTGCGGCGCGAAGCGCTATGGCAATCCGCTGAACTGTATGCGCGCGCCCAGCGGCCCGAACAGTCCATCGAGATGTACCAGCATTACATTACGCAGTTTCCGGCACCGGCAGAAGCGGCGATCGAGGCGCGCCAGCACATCGCGGACCATTATTCGACGGCAGGTGCGACACAGCAGGCACAGCACTGGCTGACGGAGATCATCAGCGCCGACCGGATTGCCGGGGCAGGGCGCAATGACCGCACGCGTTACCTGGCGGCACAGGCAAGTTTCAAGCTGGCCGAAGCGGTGTATGAAAACTATCGCACGGTGCGCCTGGACCTGCCGTTGAAACGCAGCCTGGCCGCAAAGAAACAACTTATGGAACAGGCGCTGCAACGCTACGCGCAGGCCGCCGCCTATCAGATCGCAGAAGTCACCACCGCGGCGACCTTCCGCACGGCCGACATCTACTTTCAGCTTAGCCGGGCCCTGCTCGAATCCACGCGTCCCGCAAACCTGTCCGGTGAGGCGCTGGAACAATATGACATCCTGCTGGAAGAACAGGCCTACCCGTTTGAGGAGCAGGCCATCGATCTGCACGAGACCAATATCCAGCGGATCAGCAATGGCGGATATGACACCTGGATTGCGCAAAGCCTGCAGCAACTCGCACAACTGCTGCCGGCCCGCTATGCCAAAACGGAAAGGAGTGTGACCCATGTCGAAGCGATTCATTGACAGGAACGGTGCGCCACACCCGTATGCCCACGCCTGCATACTCCATACGGGAGCCTGGCTGTCTGGCGAAACGTATTCCAGGTATTTACTTATTGCCTTGATGCTGGTCAGCGCACTCCTGCTCGGCGCCTGCAGCAGCGTACCGGTCAAACAGGCTGTAACGAAACCTGCGCCGGTGAGTGCAGACATCGAGTCCGGGTACGCGCTGGCGCTGGATGCCCTGCGGGCCTCGCAATGGCAGACTGCCGCCGACCGTCTCGCCGCCATTACTGCACAAAATGACACCCTGGCAGGCCCCTGGCTGAACCTGGGCATCGCCCGGGCAAGACTGGGCGCCACTGACCAGGCGGAGGACGCCCTGCAGCAGTCCATTGCGCGCAATCCCGATCAGCCGGTTGCGTATAACCAGCTCGGTATCCTCTACCGCGAGGCCGGCCGCTACCGTGACGCCCGCAAGCAGTACGAACGCGCGCTCGCGGTACAACCGGATTATCCCGATGCGCACTGGAACCTGGGCATCCTGTATGAGCTTTATCTGCAGCAACCGGCACAGGCGCTTGCACACTACATGCGTTACCGGCAAATCACCGGGGCGGATGACCCGAAGCTGCAATTATGGATCGAGCAGCTGCAGCAGGCTGCCACCAACCATACCCAGACCGCAGGAGTCCGTAACCCATGAACACGCCATACCGCACGTACCTGACCGGCATGATGCTGGCGCTGATCAGCCTGCCGGCCGTCGCCAGGGATTCCATGGAGCTCGAGGGCACCACGATTACCGGTAACAGTGAATTACCCAAGGCGCTGCATATCGTGCCCTGGAAGGCCACCGTGCCGGATGAGCTGGTGGGCCGGCCCATGCACAGCCTGGTGGACGAAGTCCTTGCCCCTGTAGACCGCGATGTCTTCATGCGGGAACTGGATTACTACGAAGTAGTTCACAGATTAAATGCTGCGGATCGGTAAAGTTATAACGAGTCACGGCACAAATGTATGCAGTCATGCCAGCCGGCAGCAACAACAGGATCAGCGGGCAAGCAGGGATCGGTCAGGATTGACACGGCCTGGCCACCGGAACAATCATCCAGCAGAACACACAGGAGTATACCCATGGATATCTACAGCACCATTGTCGGTTTTTTCCAGTCCGGCGGCCTGTTCATGTACCCGATCATGGTGATACTGGCCCTGGGTCTGGCCATTGCCGTCGAACGCTATGTCTACCTCAGCGTGGCAAAGGCCAACAATCACCGCGTCTGGAAGAAACTGATGCCGCTGATGCAGGAAGGCAAATACCTGCAGGTCGCCGTCGTGACGGAAAAGTCCCGGGCGGCCATCAGCCACATCTTCAACTACGGTCTGAATCGCGCACGCACCTCACGCCGGCGCGACGATGTCGAAATCGCCATGGAAGAGGGCCTGATGGAGACGGTTCCGCACCTGGAGAAACGCACCCCGTATCTCGCGACCTTCGCAAATATCGCCACGCTGCTGGGCCTGCTGGGAACCATCATTGGCCTGATCCAGGCGTTTACCGCGGTCGCCGCCGCCAATCCGGCGGAGAAGGCGGACATGCTCTCGGCCAGTATTTCAGTTGCCATGAACACCACGGCCTTTGGCCTGATGGTGGCCATCCCGCTGTTGCTGATCTATGCCGTGCTGCAGACCAAGACCACCCAGCTGGTCGATAGTCTGGAAATGGCCTCGGTAAAGTTTCTCAATCTGCTCACCGAGAAACCCATGGATGAGGCGCAGGCCGGATGAAAAAGCGCCTGCGCCGCCGCAGTGGCCGGCACGAACCGGCCGACATCAATATCACCGCCTTCATGAATCTCATGGTGATACTGGTGCCGTTTCTGCTGATCACGGCGGTATTCTCGCGCATCACGATCCTGGAGCTGAACCTGCCGGCTGCGGCAGCCACGCAACAGCAGGCCAGGGAACAATTCGACCTGGAGATCATCGTGCGCGCCGGCGGTATCGAGGTCGGCGATCGCCAGGGTGGCCTGCTGCGGCGCATCGCGGTGAACGCAACGGGTCATGACTATGCACAGCTGTCCGAACTGTTGCAGCAAATCAAGGGACGTTTCCCGGAGAAGCTGGACGTGACCCTGTTGCTGGAGCAGGAGACGCCCTATGACACCCTGGTCCAGGTCATGGACCATGTCCGAGCGGCAAAGGTCTACCAGACAGGTTCGGTGGTGACCGCCGAGCTGTTTCCCGAGATCTCGATCGGTGATGCGCCGCACATGAAGGTCGCGCAGCGTAGCAGGGCAAACTGATCATGATCATGTCACGCCGTGCAAAGCGTATGGAGCGCCACCACAAGCGCTCCGGAAAGATGACCGGGATCAACCTGGTCTCGCTGATGGATATCTTCACCATCCTGGTGTTCTTTCTGCTGGTGAATTCCTCCGACGGTGAGGTGCTGCCGACCCACAAGTCGGTCGAACTGCCGGAGTCCGTCTCCGAGGAGAAGCCGCGCGAGACCGTGGTAGTCATGATTACAGAACAGGACATCCTGGTGCAGGGCAAGGTCGATCGCTGACGTGGAGTCGGTGCTGAAGGAAAAAGGCAATATCTCGGTAGCCTTGCAGCAGGCACTGGAGGGACAGAACAGCCGGGCGATCCGCAAGACCAGTGACGGGGATATCGCCAGCGCGAGGCCACCATCATGGGGGACAAGGCGATTCCCTATCGCCTGTTGAAGAAGGTCATGGCGACCTGCACCCAGTCCGGTTTCGGACGCATTTCACTGGCCGTGTTGCAGAAGCCGCTTGAGGAAGGCTAGCGTCGATGTCCGCGTATTATTACACCGCATCCATGCCGGGTGCCGACCGTACCGAGGACGACCTGCGCTTCCAGCGGATCCTGCGGAACAATCTGATCGGCTTTTTGCTGCTGGGTCTGGTCATCCCGTTCCTGCCGTTGCCGGAGATCGAGCGCAACACGGTGGAGGAATTGCCGCCGCGGCTGGCAAAACTGATTCTGGAGCAGCGGCCGGTTGCGCCGCCGCCAAAACCGCAGCCGGTCATCACCAAGCCTGAACCCGTGCCGCAAACAAGACCGAGCCGGTACCGAAAAAAGTGCAGCAACCCCGGCCGGTCAAGCAAGTGCCGCGCAGCGTGAAGAAACCCGCACCCGTGAAGCCCACCGTCAGCGCACGCCAGCAGGCACAGCAGGCCGGCCTGCTGGCGCTCAAGGACAGTCTGTCCGACCTGCGCCAGAATACCGTGGCCACCAGCATGAAGCAGACGCAGGCCCGGGCGCATAGCGGCGGTCAGGCGCGCCGGACCGAGCGCGCCATCCTGACCGCCGGTACCACGCACGCCAGTGGCGGTATCAATACCGCCAATCTGAGCCGCAACACGGACGGCGGCGCGCTCGCCGCACGCGCCACGACACAGGTGCACAGCCCGGTCGGTAATGCTGGGGGCGGCGGTGCGCAGACCGGCGCGTCAGGCAAGGGCGACCGCAGGGCAGGGCGCAGCATCGAGGAGATCCAGATGATCTTCGACCGCAACAAGGGCTCGATCTACAGCGTCTACAATCGCGCCCTGCGCAAGGACCCGACCCTGCAGGGCAAGGTCGTATTGCGCCTGACCATCGCCCCTGCGGGCAATGTCATCGAGTGTGAGCTCATCTCCAGCGAACTGCACGACCCGGCCCTGGGTCAAAAGATCAGCCAGCGCGTCAAGCTGTTCAATTTCGGTAGCAAGGACGTGGACGCAGTTACCATTACCTACCCGATCGACTTCCTGCCGGCCTGATAGCCGCGGGACGAATCCTGAGTCCCGATTTTGAAAAAACCCCGGGGTCCGCCCCCGGTTTCAGCTACTATTGGGAAAACCTGAATCTGTACCCGGTATAGCGGTTTTGTTTGTCAGCCAAAGATGGAAGTCGCATGCTAATCATCGTTGCCAATGTACTGGTCGGGCTGGTTGTATTTCTCCACATCTGCTTTCTCACCCTGGAAATGTTCTTCTGGGACAAGCCTCTCGGGCTGCAAGTTTTTGGTCATACCCCGGAATATGCCGCTGCATCGAGGATTCTTGCAATGAATCAGGGGTTGTATAACGGTTTTCTGGCGGCAGGACTTGCCTGGGGTTTAAGTCTCGGTGCGGCTGGTGACCCGATCAAGATCTTTTTTCTCGGTTGTATGGTAATCGCAGGCGTCTTCGGAGGATTTACGGCAAGTCGAAAGATACTGCTACTTCAGGCGTTACCCGCAGCCGTAGCGGTTGTACTGATATTTAACGCATAATGCCGATTGGAAATAACAACAGGAGCAGTGGACCAGGTGTCGACGATTGCGCGGGAAATTCCGGAGCAGCCAGATCGCGTTCCATTCCGGGATGCATTTTTCTACTGGCTTAAACTCGGATTTATCAGTTTTGGCGGGCCGGCAGGCCAGATAAGCATGATGCACCAGGAGCTGGTGGAGAAGCGGAGATGGATTTCCGAGCATCGCTTTTTGCATGCGCTCAACTACACCATGGTCCTTCCAGGTCCCGAGGCGCAACAGCTCGCTACCTATATAGGGTGGTTGATGCATGGTGTCCGGGGCGGGATTGTGGCAGGAACGCTGTTTGTATTGCCATCATTGTTCATACTCACCGGTCTGACGTGGATCTACCTGGCATACGGTGATGTGCCGGTCGTCGCAGGTATTTTGTATGGCATCAAGCCTGCGGTAACAGCAATAGTTGTCTTTGCCGCTTACCGAATCGGGTCAAGGGCACTGAACAACAACGTGCTGCGCGTGCTGGCCGTGCTGGCATTTATTGCTATTTTCGCTTTCGATGTGCCGTTCCCTGTCATTGTGCTGGCCGCCGGAATCATCGGTCTGGCGGGTTCACAAATTGCACCGGATAAATTCAGGGCAGGCGGACATCACGGGGAATCAAAAAAAACCTATGGTCCCGCGCTTATCGATGATGACACTCCTGTTCCGGTGCACGCGCGATTTAACTGGATAAGACTGGCCGCAATCGTATTCACAGGGCTGTGCATCTGGGGTGCTGTGCTATACATCCTTGCGGACGCATTTGGCTGGCAAGGCACTCTCACGCAGATGGGATGGTTTTTCACCAAGGCCGCCCTGGTTACCTTTGGTGGTGCCTACGCAGTCCTGCCCTATGTCTATCAGGGTGGCGTCGAGCAGTTTGCCTGGTTAAGCGGAACACAGATGATCGATGGCCTGGCACTGGGAGAAACAACCCCGGGACCGCTGATAATGGTTGTCGCGTTTGTGGGTTTTGTGGGTGGCTGGACAAAAGCGATATTCGGGCCGGAGCTGCTGCCCCTGGCGGGCGCTGCTGGTGCATGCATTGCAACCCTGTTCACGTTTTTACCTTCTTTTCTCTTCATACTGATCGGTGGACCATCAGTTGAGGCAACGCGGCATGATGTGAAATTTACCGCGCCGTTAACCGGCATAACCGCTGCTGTCGTTGGCGTCGTGCTCAATCTGGCGGTCTTTTTTGCCTATCATGTGCTGTGGCCGAATGGTTTCGCAGGGTCTTTTGAATGGTTTTCGGCCTTTATCGGGCTGGCTGCATTTATTGCCTTGTTCAGATACAAGGCTGGTATTGTGACTGTTATCGCTGCGTGCGCGTCAGTGGGGCTTGGATATTCCCTGCTGCTGTGACAGGGATTCATCACTATTTCAGTGATGGGTGACAAATCGAAATTATTCTCATTTGTCCGCGAGACCCTGTTAATACGATGACGGGCAAGTGAATCAGTCGTGTCGCAATGCCGGGCATTCCGGGTTGCCTGCCTTTTTATTTATACCAGCAAAGTGTGGTTTTTCCAGCGTGCAGTGGAGTCGGAACGGCGCCGAATTATCATTGGCAATGATATATACAGCCGTATTAGAATAGCGGGAGTTGCGAGGCGATGTTTATTCCCGGTGTTGTGCCTCCGTATCAATGCAGGTCGATCTGCGAGAGAGTGCATTTATGAGAATGATCCCCGTTACTGTTGTGCTTATGCTGCTGGCCGCCGGTTGCGACATGCAGAAATCTGCACAAAACAACACTGATAATATCATCAAGATATTAAATGAGCCTGCCCCTGCCGCACTTCCTCTTGTCAAGGACAAGGCTGCGGCGGACGCGGATTCGGCAATGGACGAGGATCCTGCCCATGCCAGGGCCGCCATCGAGGCATTCTCCAGTTCATTGCAGTATGAGCTGGTAAGCGCCATGCAGGAAGACGGACCGATTAATGCGCTTGAGTGTCTGCCATACCCGGGCGATGCCGGTTACCAGCGAAGTTTCAGAAGAGCATGGCATGCTGCTCAGTCGTGTCAGTCTGAAATACCGCAACCCCGCCAATGCACCCAATGACTGGCAGGCGCGCGTACTGATGGAATTCGAGGGCCGAAAAAAAAATGGCGAGGCGATAGCGAATCTATCCTATTCGGAAGTCGTCGAGCAGGATGGCGCCAGACAATTCCGGTTCATGAAGGCAATTCCGGTGCGCGCGGTTTGCCTCACATGTCATGGTTCCGCACTGCACCCGATCTGCAGGCCAAACTCTCGGAGTTGTACCCGGACGACAAGGCAACCGGTTTTCAGCTCGACGGATATCCGCGGCGCCTTTGTGGTTGTCAAGGATATTGCTCCTACGGTAGACCTGGAATAGTTGCCGGACACGATGGTATCTGATCAGTCATTATTATTCGGCCTGCTTTTTTTTGTATTTGTCTTTCTCGTCTGGGGCCGACTGCGTTATGACCTGGTCGCCTTTATTGCCCTGATCATTGCTCTGGTCCTCGGTCTGGTACCGCAAGATCAGGCGTTCTCCGGCTTTGGTCACCCGGCCACCATCATCATTGCCCTGGTTCTGATCGTCAGCAGGGGACTCTCCAATTCCGGCGTCATCGAGTTGCTCGCCCGTCAGGTCAGCCACTTTTCACAATCCCTG
This sequence comes from uncultured Gammaproteobacteria bacterium, assembly GCA_963768415.1. Taxonomy (GTDB): domain Bacteria; phylum Pseudomonadota; class Gammaproteobacteria; order UBA9214; family UBA9214; genus CAVYHX01. The sequence goes on along the minus strand of CAVYHX010000037.1, from coordinate 13,414 downwards.
CAGTCGCATATCGCGGCCATGTCAGCTATCGCAGCCGGCCTGTCCGCCGTCATGAACAATGTTGCCGCACTCGCAATGCTGATGCCGGTAGATATCCAGGCTGCAGTCAAGGCCAAACGCAGTCCGGCACTGACGCTTATGCCACTGTCGTTCGCCTCGATACTCGGCGGCATGATCACGATGATCGGGACGCCGCCCAATATCATCATCGCCGAGTTTCGGCAGGACGCAATCGGTGAAAGTTTTGGCATGTTCGACTTCACGCCGGTTGGCCTTGCCTGTGCGCTTGCCGGTGTGCTGTTCGTCACCACTGTAGGCTGGCGGCTGTTACCCGCTGAATGTAAATCCTGCGACAGCACAAGGGATCTGATGGATGTCAGCGGTTATGTCGCGGAGCTGCATGTACCGGAAGGATCGAGCGTGATCGGCCAGCGTGTGCGTGACCTCGACGATGTTGCCGAAGAAAACGATATCGCCGTGATTGGGCTGGTACGTGACGGCAAAAGGCTGCCGGGTCAGGCACGGCTGGCGGTAATCGGTGCGGAGGATATCCTCGTCGTGGAAGCGGTGCCCGAGGCCATGGACAAGATCGTCGGCGTGTGGAAGCTGAACTATCGCAGCACGGGCCGGGACACGAGTCCGCTCAGCAGCGAAGACATGTCCCTGACAGAAGTCGTGGTACCGGGCTGGCGCACGCATAGAAGGCCGCTCGGCGCATGCCATGAACCTGCAGTATCGCCACGGTGTCACGCTGCTCGGCGTGTCCCGGATGGGTCAGCAGTTTCGCCAGCGGGTGCGCAACCTGGAGATCAGGGCAGGGGACGTCCTGTTGCTGTTCGGACCCAACGAGATTATGGCTGATATCAACAGCTGGCTGGGAACCCTGCCGCTGGGTGGCCGCAGTGTCGAAGTGATCAAGCGGCACAAGGCCTGGCTGGCGGCCGGTCTGTTCGCCGTGGCGATCACGCTGGCCAGCGTCGGATTCCTGTACCTGCCTGTTGCGCTGGCTGCCGTGGTGGCAGCCTTTGTCCTGCTGAATATCGTGCCGGCGCGCCAGGTCTATGACTCGATCGAGTGGTCGGTGATCGTGCTGCTCGGATCCATGATCCCGATTGGCGCGGCACTGGAATCGAGCGGCGGGACCGCGCTGATCGCCGACCTGATCACCGGGTTTGGCGACGGCTATTCGCCGGTGGTTGTGCTCACCCTGTTGATGGTCATCACCATGACGTTATCCGATGTCATGAACAATACGGCGACAGCGGTCATCGCCGCACCGATTGCCGTGGACATCGCCGGCCGCCTGCAGGTCAGTCCCGATCCCTTTCTGATGGCAGTGGCCGTGGCCGCCTCCTGCGCCTTCCTGACCCCGATCGGGCACAAGAACAACACCCTGATACTGGGGCCGGGCGGTTACCGCTTCGGCGACTACTGGCGCATGGGCCTGCCACTGGAGGTATTGATCATACTGGTATCCATACCGATGATCGTGTGGGTGTGGCCGTTTTAGTCTTCGGTTGATGCGGGTTTTGTGCGGCCTGGATGTCTCAAGCCGCATGTCAGCTGGCCGATACAAGGGATATCCGGAAATGACGGTATCCTGGTATGACTCCTGGTTCTGCGACACGATCTTGCCATAAAGTTCTCTGTGCGTTGCTTATCCTGCTTACTACGTACCTGGCAGCAGGTTGCGCGTCCGAGCCACCCCGCCAGCACAGCGCGCCGGTGACACAGAAAAAACCGGTCAAGAACCAGGCAGCTGCAACAGGCAAACCACGGCCGGGCCGGCATAAAGGGCTCGATATCGCCACTGGTATGCTGGGAGTGCCCTATCATTACGGTGGCGCCAGTCCACGCGGATTCGATTGCAGCGGGCTGGTGTACTACGCATATCGCAAGGCCGGTATCGAGGTTCCCCGTACAACCGGCTCACAATTCAACTACGCTCAGCCGGTACGCCGTTCCAGCCTGCGCCCGGGTGACCTGCTTTTTTTCCGGCTGACATCACGGTCGGTTTCCCATGTTGGCATCTATGCGGGAGGCAGGCGGTTCATTCATGCCCCTTCGCGTGGAAAACGGGTATCCTATGCGTCACTGGATAACCCGTACTGGCAACAACGAATCGTTGCGGCAGGAAGATATTGAAATAAACCGCTCGGTGGTTACAAGCATCCGCACAATCAGACTCGCAAGCGCTATACTCCTGCTCATGAGTAGCGCTAGTAGTGCCGGTCATCCCGAGGATGTGCTCCTGCCTTGCCCGGCAAGTCCCAACTGTGTCTCCAGTCTGGCGACTGATCCGCGCCATGCCATCGAGCCATTTACCTTCGAGACACCGCCGGACCTGGCCTGGGAACGACTCAAAACAGTACTGGGTTCTGAAAAACGGGTAACAATCCCGGATGAGAAGGGCGGTTATCTGCGTGCGGAGTTCCGCAGCCTGCTATTCCGGTTTGTCGACGATGTCGAATTCGTGCTGGTGCCGGACCAGCGGCTGATTCACGTGCGTTCCGCCTCGCGTACCGGTCACAGTGACTTCGGCGTAAATCGCAAGCGCATTGAACGGCTGCGTGCCAGATTCAGCGCCCCGGCAGCCAAATAGGCCGTATGCCGGAAGAGGGTGTCATCAAGTTTGACCTCCGGTTTGACAGTGCTGCACCGGTTGCACTGGACCAGCTGTGCGAGCTGAATGCCTGGCGCACCATTCTGCACAAACTTGAACTGATCGGACAGGACCCGGACCGCTATGGCGGGTATGGTTTTGGCAATGTCAGCCAGCGTCTCGATCCGCTGGCCGCACCTCGCGGGCACCGGCAATTCGTGATCAGCGGCACCCAGACGGGCCAGCTGGACGTCCTTGGTGCCGCACACTATGCCACGGTAAAGCGCTATGATCCGGAGCGCAACACGGTTTTCGCACACGGACCGGTCCGGCCATCTTCTGAAGCGCTTACGCATGGCATGATCTACGACCTGGACCCAGATATTCGCGCGATCCTGCATGTGCATGCGCCGGATATCTGGATATCAGCACCGGCTTTGGGCATCCCGGTTACGGCTGCGGCTGTTGCCTACGGGACACCTGCAATGGCACGCGAAGTGAGGCATCTGTTCGCTGCAACCGATATCAGGCACAATGGCATCTTCACCATGGGCGGGCACACGGACGGCGTGGTGTCATTCGGGACAAGCGCCAGGCAGGCCGGGTGTGTACTGTTGTCGGCACTGGCGGCAAGTTATGCACCGAACATGATGTGAATGTCGGCCATGCGAGAAATGATTTCCCTTATTCACCCCGTCACCTTGAACGGCTTTGCATCATGTCATTTCCCCATCGGGAATATTCCCTTACAATGTTTCTTTTATAATGAACTCCCGCATGGCTGGCCGGCAGGAACTGCGTGTAATACAGCGCTGCCGCCAGACTGTTAACAGGAACGAATCACCATGAAAAGACCCGCGATAAGCTGCGGAAAAAATGGTCCGCTTGTCGTGAAGGGGCTGGAGAATTTAATCGGCGCCCGGGGCGAGCGGCTGGAGACGAAGCCGGCCATCGGACTGTGCCGCTGTGGCGCATCCGCAAACAAACCCTTCTGTGACGGCAGCCATAAAGAGATCGGATTCACCGATGAAAAGTCACCGCAGCGGACACCCGACAAGCTCCAGGATTATCCGGGCAGGGAGATCACCATACACAACAATGTCCTGCTCTGTTCGCATTCAGAGTATTGCGTTCGCGAACTCCCGGGCGTCTTCAGCGAAAGCAGGAATCCATGGATAGATGCGGACGGTGACACGCCGGCCAGGATCAGGGCACTCATCCAGAAATGTCCTTCCGGAGCCTTGAGTTATTCGATCAATGGCGTGCATCAACCGGATAATGAATGTGCGCCTGCAATCACAATTGAAAAGAACGGACCATATCGCATTACCGGCAGCATCGAACTCAAGGATGCAGAGTGGGGCGCCGGAGCATCCCGCGAACATTACACCCTGTGCCGTTGCGGTGTCTCCAGAAACAAGCCTTTCTGTGACGGCTCACACGCCGGCCTGAATTTCGACGAGGTTTCCTGAGGTGCGACCACATGCGCATCCCCGTCTGACCAGGGAAAATCGTCGCGCCCGGTGGCCTGGCTGCATTCCGCTGTTGTTTGTATTCAGCGCCGGATTATTCTCCGGGGCTGTCCAGTCTGCTGCGGTCGTGACCATGCAATCGTGTCTCATGGAGACCATGGAGGAGGCCGGCGATGAAATGACTGTGGGACATTTGAAGAAGATTTGCATGGAAATACTCGAGGCAGCGGAGCGTGCACAAGCGGCCGATATGGAAGGGGCTGCGACTGACATCATTCCCTTGACCGATATCCAGAAGCGCTATACAAATGAATTGAGCATCCGCGGCAACCGTTTTGCCATTACTGCGCACAGACCGACATATATTCTGCTCGCCGCCTATAATTCATCCGAGGCCAATGAAGAACCCTTTGTGCTCGCGGGTGATGATTCCACTTTCAAGGACACGGAGGCGAAGTTTCAGGTCAGTCTGAAATTCCTGCTCGCAGAAGATCTTATCGGCAATAACGGGGCCATCTATGCGGGTTATACGAACCGTTCATTCTGGCAGGTGTACGACAGCACAGACTCTTCACCTTTTCGCGAGACCAATCATGAGCCGGAAATCTGGTTTTCCTGGAACACCCGCTGGCGCTTCCTCGGTGTAACCAACCGAGTGGTCAGGGGCGGTTTCGTACACCAGTCAAACGGGCGCGGCGGCACGCTGTCCAGGAGCTGGAACCGGCTGTTTGCCGAGTTTATTTTCGAAAAGGGCAAATATTCAGGATCATTCAAGCCCTGGTGGCGCATACCGGAAGATGTGGACGACGATGACAACCCGGATATCGATGACTACATGGGTTATTTCGAGTTCCTCAACGTCTATACGAAGAGCAATCATTCATTCAGCGTGATGTTGCGCAACAACCTGCGTTCCAGTAAAAACCGTGGCGCGGTGCAAGTGGAATGGAACTTTCCATTACTCAAATACCTGGACGGATACGTGCAGTGGTTCAATGGCTACGGCGAGAGCCTTATCGACTATGACCACAATGTGAACAGCTTCGGGATAGGGGTGAGCCTGACCGACTGGCTGTAATCCGATATTTACCCGGGAATCTATTCTATTTAACATAATATACATTATACGCACTAGCCTGAATCCTCCAGATTGTTCTCTATCCATAGATTACCCGTCTATTGAGGTCTTTAAGGACAGGTTCGCCTGGCCCGTCAATGCGCCTGTTGAATCTTGCTAACTGTCTGTTATTTATCTGCTTAGTAACATCTCCGATTCAAGCTTTTATCGCGGCAGACGATACTGTCGGTGGATAAGCAATTCTGTAGACAACACGCCAGAATCAAGGGGGCTTTGGCGGACAACGAGGACAGTCATGCAAACACCCGAGAAACCCGCTGACGAAGTGACCCGCATTGATACATTGCGAGCACTGAACATTCTTGATACGTCACCTGAAGAACGCTTTGACCGGCTGACCAGGCTGGCGAAACGCCTGTTTGGCGTGCCCATAGCGCTCGTGAGCCTGGTCGATGAAGATCGCCAGTGGTTCAAGTCCTGTCAGGGATTAAGTGCATCGGAAACACCACGCGATATTTCCTTCTGTGGTCATGCCATCCTGGGTGATGACATCTTCCTGGTTTCCAATGCGGCCCAGGATGAACGGTTTCACGATAACCCGCTGGTAACCAACGAACCCCACATTCGCTTCTATGCCGGCTGTCCACTCACTGTGCCTAACGGCAGCAAGCTTGGCACGCTGTGCATTATCGACCGCGAGCCGCGTGAATTCAGTGAAGATGACATGGAATTGTTACGCGATCTGACGCGCATGGCTGAACAGGAACTTGCAGCGGTGCAGCTGGCGACCATGGATGAACTGACCATGCTGTCCAATCGCCGTGGTTTTGAGGCGCTTGCACTGCATGCCCTGGGCCTGTGCCGGCGCCTGGAGAAACCCGCCTCATTACTCTTTTTTGACCTGGATCTCTTTAAGCAAATCAACGACAGCTTCGGTCATGCCGAGGGAGACCGTGCACTGACAAAATTTGCCCAGCTGCTGAAGGAGACATTCAGGGAGTCCGACGTTTACGGCCGGCTTGGCGGGGATGAGTTTGCGGTACTGCTGAGTAATACTGGCAAGGAAGAATTGAATAACTCATTGCATCGGCTGCAGGAAACAGTTGACCGGTATAATCGTGAAGCCAGGCGCGGCTACGACATCGCATACAGTGTTGGTTCGGTACAGTTCGATGCGGCACGCCATCACGATGTGGCGGCATTGATGGCCGAAGCGGATACGCTGATGTACGAACAGAAACGACAAGGACGCACTGAGGGTGACGCCGAACCGTCACTGACGACATGCGAGCAAGTCGTCGCTTAAGCCTGCGCGCCGCCGGCTGTGGCAATTGTCCCGGTTTGGTTAAACCATAAACTGCTGATACCGGTCTCCTGAGCTCGTGACTGGTCATTGAGATCAGCGCCCGTTCGCGTTTGAAGGACTCGTCGATCTCATTGAGTTTGGTATTTATTGCAGCCGCATATCTCCCTGAGCTCGAGGTCGGTAAACTGCTCGTCCAGGTGCCCTTCCCCGCCCTTGCTGTGAAGCTCACGGATGCCAGCTGCACAATGGGCTGCGACAGCATTCGACTGATAAGCCGGGCAATCACCGCGCCCACTAAAATTTTTCGAAGGCAAGCAGCTATGTATACAGGATAAGCTGCTCCTCGCGTTCTTCGAATAACTGCAAGTATTTCGCCAGGTAAAAATCACCTTGCGGATACCTTCACAGCGCCGTCATATGGAACCGGCAGGCGGCTGTTAGCGCCCTGCCCTCCTGCAGGGCAATTCAATTGTTTGAGTGCGCATCAAAACCCTCGTGCAGCCCGGCATTGCCTGGTGAGCATTCGTCAGTTCAACAGACTGTACGGGACACGGTCGACCGCTGTGCCATCACTTGCCGGAGTACTCGTGGCACCCTGCCTGACACCCTGTTCCCGATCCATATCCCCCCTAGGTGTAGTTGTAATTATCGAAAAAGGATGCATACTTCGTAATACCTGATCAAATTACTCGGGAATTTATCTGCGGAGCATATAACACTATGACTTCTGAGCAAAAAATGGTTACTGACCTGGTCGAGACCGGCTACCGGCATGGCTTTGTCACCGACATTGAGTCGGATACGGTGCCACCAGGTCTGGATGAGTCGACTATCCGCCTGATTTCCGCCAAGAAACAGGAGCCGGAGTGGATGCTGGAGTGGCGCCTCAAGGCGTATCGGCACTGGTTGACCCTGACGGAGCCGGAGTGGGCCCATGTGCACCATGCGGCGATCGATTACCAGGCGATCTCCTATTATTCAGCGCCGCGGAAAAAAGGCGACGGTCCGCAGAGCCTGGACGAAGTCGACCCGCAATTGCTGGATGCCTACAACAAACTGGGTATTCCGCTGGAAGAACAGAAGGCGCTGGCCGGGGTAGCGGTCGATGCGGTGTTCGACAGTGTTTCGGTGGCCACCACCTTCCGCAAGAACCTGGCCGAAGCCGGTGTGATCTTCTGCGCCATGTCCGAAGCGGTACGCGAATATCCCGAGCTGGTACAGAAATATCTCGGCTCGGTGGTGCCGTACACCGACAATTATTTTGCCTGTCTGAATGCCGCGGTATTTACCGACGGCACCTTCGTCTACATACCGGCAGGCGTGCGCTGTCCGATGGAGCTGTCGACCTATTTTCGCATCAACGAAGCCAACACCGGCCAGTTCGAGCGCACGCTGATCGTGGCCGAGGACGGACAGCTACGTCAGTTACCTGGAGGGTTGCACCGCGCCGATGCGCGACGAAAACCAGCTGCATGCGGCGGTGGTGGAACTGGTCGCCATGGAAGATGCAAGAATAAAATATTCCACCGTACAGAACTGGTACCCCGGTGATGAACAGGGCCGCGGCGGCATTTACAACTTCGTCACCAAGCGTGGCGACTGCCGGGGTGACCGTTCGCACATCTCCTGGACCCAGGTGGAAACCGGTTCGGCCATCACCTGGAAATATCCGAGCTGCATTCTGCGCGGTGACGATTCGGTCGGCGAATTCTATTCGGTGGCCGTAACCCGTGGGCGGCAGCAGGCCGACACCGGCACCAAGATGATTCATATGGGCCGCAATACCAAAAGCACCATCGTGTCCAAGGGTATCTCCGCCGGTCATGGGCCAGAACACCTACCGCGGTCTGGTGCGCATGACGCAGAGAGCGGAAAACGCGCGCAATCACACCCAGTGCGATTCACTGCTGATCGGCGACCAGTGTGGTGCCCACACCTTCCCCTACATCGAGGTGAAGAACCCCAGCGCCAAGGTGGAACACGAGGCGACCACTTCAAAGATCGGTGACGATCAGCTGTTCTACTGCCGCCAGCGCGGACTGTCCGAAGAGAATGCCGTCTCCATGATCGTCAACGGTTTCTGCAAGGAGGTGTTCAAGGAGCTGCCGATGGAGTTCGCGGTGGAAGCACAGAAACTGCTCGATCTCACGCTGGAAGGCGCGGTCGGGTAACTCTGAATCAGGAGAGGCTGTAACAGATGTTATCAATTAAAAACCTGCAGGTTGCAATCGAAGAGAAAGACATTCTCAAGGGTCTGGACCTGGAGATCGGCGCCGGCGAAGTGCACGCCATCATGGGACCGAACGGCTCCGGCAAAAGCACGCTGTCCCATGTGCTGGCGGGGCGCGATGGTTACCGGGTGACCGGCGGCGAAGTGCGCTTCGAGGGCCGTGACCTGCTGTCGATGGAGACCGAGGAGCGCGCGCATGCTGGGTATTTTTCTCGGCATGCAGTACCCGGTAGAACTGCCCGGCGTGAATAACATGACCTTTATGCGTGAATCACTGAACGCGATACGGCGCGCCCGCGGCGAAGCGGAACTCGACGCAGTCACTTTCTGCGGCGGGTGCGCGAACAGGCGCAGCTGGTGGGTCTGGATCGAGGAACTGCTGAAGCGCAGTGTCAACGAAGGTTTCTCCGGCGGCGAGAAAAAGCGCAACGAGATACTGCAAATGGCGATGCTGGAACCGAAGCTGGCGATCCTGGACGAAACCGATTCCGGTCTCGACATCGACGCGCTGCGTGTCATCGCCGGCGGTGTCAACGCACTGCGCAGCCCGGACCGTTCGATCATCGTGATTACCCACTACCAGCGGCTGCTCGACTACATCGAACCGGATCTTGTGCACGTCCTGGTTGGCGGCAGAATCGTCCGTTCCGGCGACAAGCAGCTGGCGCTGGAACTGGAAGAGAAAGGCTATGGCTGGATCGAAGAGGCTGCCGCATGATCACCGCTGTAGACGAACGCAGCTGGTTCGAGCAACTGGTCGCGCACTCCGGTCCTGTTTCGCCGGGTCAGAACCCGGCATGGTTTGACAGCGCACGTGAACAGGCCAGGCAGGCGCTGGCCGAACTGCCGGTTCCGAACCGCAAACAGGAGAGCTGGCGCTACAGCGCGGTCGAAGGTCTGCTGAAACACAGCTTTCAGCCGGCGGCGGCCAGTGCTGTTAGCGGCCTGCAGGAACTGGATTCTGCAGGCCGGCTGCTGCCAGCCGGCGCAGCTTACCGGCTGGTGTTTGCCGACGGATACTTCGTTCCGCAGCTGTCCAGTGACGCACGGCTGCCGGATGGCGTGACACTGGGTAACCTGCGCACTGCGCTCGGCAGCGACAGCCAGTGGCTGGCCCGCTGGTTCGACCAGGCGGCGAGTCACGCCGGGCACCTGTTCACAGCCCTGAATACCGCGCTCGCGAATGATGGTGCATTGCTTCATGTCGAAGCGAACATCGCCGTCGACCGGCCGATCGAGATCGTCTATCTCAACCTTGACCAGTCTGCAGCCACCCTGATGCAGCCGCGCAACCTGGTGGTACTCGAATCAGGGGCCAGTGCGACCCTCGTGGAACATTTTCGCGGCGACTGACGCCGCCCTGTATTTCAACAATACCCTGTCCGAGATTGTGCTCGGTGATGGTGCCACGCTCATGCATTACCGTGTGCAGGAAGAAAGTCGCAGCGCCTGGCACCTGAGCAGCCTGTACCTGTCGCAGGCGCAGCACAGCCGCTATCGGGGTACCACGCTGGCATTCGGAGGCGCCTGGTCCCGGACAGACTACAACGCGCACTTCATGCACGCGGGTGCGGAGTGTGACCTCAACGGCCTGTACACTGTCGGTGACCGGCAGCTGACGGATTTTCATCTCGACGTACAACATAGCGTGCCCGGCTGCCGCAGCCGCGAACGTTTCAAGGGCATCCTGTATGGCAAGGGGCGCGCCGTTTTCGATGGCCGCATCCTGGTGGACAAGCAGGCACAGCTCAGCGACGCGCAGCTCACCAACGACAACCTGATGCTGACCCGTGATGCCGAGGTGGACACCAAGCCGCAGCTCGAAATCTACGCCGATGACGTGAAGTGCAGCCACGGAACCACGGTCGGTCAACTCGATCCCGACGCAGGTTTTCTATCTGCGCTCGCGCGGTCTTGCCGCCAGCGCCGCTCACAAGATGCTGTGCCTGGGTTTTGCCGGCGAGATAATCGACACCATCGAGTTGCCAGCGTTACGCGATTATGCGACCAGCAGGCTGGCGGACACGATCAACGCAGCGGTTGTCGAAGGTTAGTGGCATATGACTGATAAACCATTCTGGGTAAGCGGCGGCAAGCCGGCACCGGCCAGGGATCCGGTGCCGGCACTGCCGCCCGATGCCCCGCTCGAGGAGCGTGTCATTGCCGCGATCCGTGGCGTGTATGACCCGGAAATACCGGTGAATGTCTATGATCTCGGGCTGATCTACAGCCTGGACATCGATGCCAATGGCGTTGTGTCGGTGACCATGACCCTGACTGCACCCGGGTGTCCGGTGGCCGGTGTTTTGCCCGGCCAGGTGGAAACAGTCATCAAGGCGGTGCAAGATGTGAGTGATGCGAGCGTGCAGCTGGTCTGGGATCCGCCCTGGTGCAAGGACCGCATGAGTGATGCAGCGAAACTCTCGCTGGGTCTGTTCTGAAATGTCTTGTCGAACATCGGGAGAGTGAAGTAATGGCTGTTGTATTGACCGAAACTGCGGCGCAACACGTAGCCACCATGCTGCACAAGCGCGGCAGCGGTATCGGGTTGCGCCTGGGCACACGCAAGTCCGGTTGTTCCGGGTTTGCCTATGTAGTCGACTATGCCGATACGGTCGGTGCTAACGATGCCGTATTCGAAAGCCACGGCGTCAAGGTCGTGGTTGATCGGGACAGTCTCGAACAGCTCGAGGGTATCGAGGTGGATTACATCAAGACCAATGCCATCAACCAGGGCTTTGAGTTTCGCAATCCCAATGTAAAGGATTCCTGTGGCTGCGGTGAATCCTTCAGCGTGTAGTCCAGTGCAAGGATCTGCAATAAACACGCTGGATGATATCGTCGATATTTTCGAACTGCTGGGCGATTGGGACCAGCGCTACCATTATCTGGTGGAACTGGGTGAAAAACTGCCGCAGATGCCGGAGGCCCTGAAGACCGGCGATAACAAGGTCAAGGGTTGCATGAGCCAGGTCTGGGTGAGCGCCTATCGTGATGAAGGTGATGAAGCCAGGGGAATCCGTTATCACGGTGAATGCGATACCAGTATCATCAAGGGGGTGCTGGCGCTGTTGATACAGCTTGCCGACGGCCACAGTGCCGAAGAAATCGAGCAACTGGATGTCGACGAACTGTTCGCCCGGTTGAACCTCCATGAACACCTCTCCCCGAACCGTCACGTCGGTGTTTACGCGATTGTCGATCTAATGAAAAAACAGGCCCGCAAGCTCGAAAACGATTCACTCCACGCGGCCTGAAAGCCGGCACGCGCGTCAACGCGGTAGCAAACGCTGGCGTCTGGTCGAATGGTTGCGACCCTACAAGGCTGATTCAATGACGCAGATTACTACACTGCTGGTCGAATGAATTCGACCTACAGGGCTGATTCAATGGCGATGATCCGCTGGCGAATGAATTCGGCTACGTAGGGCCGAATTCATTCGGCCGACAACCTTGCTAGATCCAGCTTTATATTAAATCTGTATAATTATAATTAATATGTCTATTTTCAGAATGTTTATGCGCACGCAGTTCCCGCATCTTTGCTTGCTGTTTCTGGGCGCGTCGCTCCCCACGGTCAGCCTGGCCGAGCGCCTGCTGCTGCCGCCGGCAGACATCGACGTGGTTGGCCGGCCCATGTATGCGCCGGCGCACCCGCACGAAACACTACTGGATGTCGCACGCCGTTTCGACCTGGGGCAAAACGAGATCCTGCATGCCAACCCCGGTGTCGACCGCTGGATCCCGCAGGAAGGTTCCGTCGTTTCCATTCCCGGCCAGCACATTCTGCCAGACGCCGAACGCTCCGGACTGGTACTCAATCTCCCGGAAATGCGCCTGTATTACTTTCCCAAACCGGCGCGACGGTGCAGCTCCGGTTGTCATTACGCATCCAATCAGTGTCGGCCGGATGGATTGGCGAGACCCCGCTGGGTCGCACGACCATTGTCGCCAAGCAGCGCGATCCCGCCTGGCATCCGCCGAAGTCGCTCAAGGAGGAAGCGGCGGCGGATGGCGTAATCCTGCCTGACGTGGTGCCGGCCGGTCCGGATAATCCGCTCGGCCGTTTTGCATTGCGTCTGGGCGTACCCGGTTACCTGATCCACAGCACCAACAAGCCGTATGGCGTCGGCATGCGCGTAACGCATGGTTGCATTCGCATGTATCCCGAGGATATCGAAACACTGTTCGACGCCATTCCCGTCGGCACCCCGGTTCAGATCGTGAACCAGCCGGTGAAGCTGGGCTGGTTTGCCGACATGCTGTACATGGAAATCCACCCGGCGCTCGAGGAACACACAGATAACCCCGGTAATGACCTGCAAACCGCGTTCGACATGATTGCCGAATTTATCCGGGACCGGCCGGTGACCATCAACGGCCGGGCCGTGCGCATTGCCGTACAGGAACAAAACGGCATCCCGATCGCGATTTCACGTCCGGACATTGGCGATTGATCCGCCCTGTTCTACTGGTATCGCACAGGGAAAAATCGGGTATATTAGAAGCACCGGGATTCACCTATCATCCCTTGACCTTTAAACAACCCGTTCATGGTAATGAGGATATTCAGATGAAAGTACAGGTGTCTGGTCTGATACGATCAATCTCAATATTTTACCTCACGGGGTGTGCCGGGCTGGTAATCGGCGGTGCTGCGGCGAGTGGCTATTATGTGGCGAAAGACAAGCGCAGTTTCGGAGAAATCACCGCTGATGCCGCGATC
>CAVYHX010000036.1:0-36698 GCA_963768415.1 uncultured Gammaproteobacteria bacterium | reverse complement strand
CACCGTAACCGAAGCCGCAGCACTGCAGTCGGCACAGGCGGCCACGCGCGTCTCCAGTCGCGGCGCAGGCGGGCCGCTGACCGGCATCCCGTTCGCACACAAGGATATATTCTGCACCCGCGGCGTCAAAACCAGTTGCGGCTCGAAGATGCTGGACAACTTCATTGCGCCCTACGACGCCACGGTGACCCGCAAGCTGGCGGAGGCCGGCGCGGTGATGCTCGGCGGGGCCAGGACATCGACGAGTTCGCCATGGGTTCGTCGAACGAGACGAGCTTCTATGGGCCCGTCAGAAATCCCTGGGACCTGAACACCGGCGCATCATGCGCATGTATGCGATCCAGGCAGGCACGGGTCAGTTCCTCACTGGAAAAGGCGCCGCTGCGCAGGCCGGCGGCCAGCTCTACCAGACTCTTCTGATGCATAAAATGGTTCCGGATTACGTCTGCTGTCCAGTCTCTGTCAGATCGATCGCGCCGTTGGTGCCGGGGATTACTCGATCACCCTGGGCACCAGGTACAGGCCGCCCTCGGTCTGCGGCGCAATGGCCTGAAAGGCATCGCGTTCATTGGCCTCCGTCACTGCATCGGGACGCAAACGCTGGATTGCCTCCAGGGGATGGGCGAGCGGCTCCACACCGGCGGTATCCGCCGTATCCAGCTGCTCCACAAACGCAAGGATATTCGACAGATTGCGCACGTACCCGGGAACAGCATCCGCATCGATGCCCAGCCGTGCCAGGTGGGCGATTTTTTCAACATCAGCGGCATCCAGTGCCATGGTGACTCCCCATTACCGGTGATCAGGTTAAAAACAGGGCCGCAAAGGTAGCACAATCACGCCGGCCGATGCATGAAGTCGTGGCCCACGCAGTCGATCAGTGTGTTTTTCACCTGATATGCCGGTATTTTCTTGCCCAAAACCTTCCCCGTTGTTAGATTACCCGCACTCAATTCAAGCGATCGTCACGGACCAAATATTAAATGGTACTAAAAAGCCTGTTCGGCCTCTTCTCCAATGACCTGTCCATCGACCTGGGTACAGCCAATACTCTGATATATGTGCGTGGTCAGGGCATCGTGCTGAACGAACCCTCCGTCGTGGCCATCCGCCAGGACCGTGGACCCGGCGGGCCCAAGAGTATTGCTGCCGTCGGTGCCGAGGCCAAGATGATGCTGGGCCGCACCCCCGGCAACATTACCGCCATCCGGCCGCTGAAGGACGGGGTGATCGCCGATTTCACCATCACCGAGAAGATGCTGCAGCACTTCATCCACAAGGTGCACGAAGCGCGCTTCTTCCGGCCGAGTCCGCGCGTGCTGATCTGCGTGCCCTGTGGCTCCACCCAGGTGGAGCGGCGCGCCATCCGCGAATCCGCCGCCGGCGCCGGCGCGCGCGAGGTCTACCTGATCGAGGAACCCATGGCGGCTGCCATCGGCGCCGGCATGCCGGTCGACGAAGCGCGCGGCTCCATGGTGCTGGACATCGGTGGCGGCACCTCGGAAGTCGCCGTGATCTCGCTGAACGGCATCGTCTACTCGGCATCGGTGCGCATCGGCGGTGACCGCTTCGACGACGCCATCATCAATTATGTGCGCCGCAACTACGGCACCCTGATCGGCGAGGCCACCGCCGAGCGTATCAAGCATGAAATCGGTTCGGCCTATCCGGGCAAGGAAGTGAAGGAACTCGAGGTGAAGGGCCGCAACCTGGCGCAGGGTATTCCGCGCAGTTTCACGCTCAACAGCAACGAGATCCTCGAGGCGCTGCAGGAACCGCTGGCCGGCATCGTCGGCGCGGTGAAGACGGCGCTGGAACAGACGCCGCCGGAACTCGGTGCCGACGTCGCCGAACGCGGCATCGTCCTGACCGGCGGCGGCGCCCTGCTGCGTGACCTGGACCGCCTGCTGATGGAGGAAACCGGGCTGCCGGTGATCGTCGCCGATGATCCGCTGACCTGCGTTGCGCGCGGTGGCGGCCGGGCCCTGGAAATGATGGACGAACGCGGCGGGGATGTATTTACTGTAGAGTAATCAATGCTTTACTGAATTTTTTTCTGGCCGCGGAACAGAGCAAGTACGCGGGTCTTGCGCACCGGGTGGCGCACCTGCAGTGGCGCGGCATTCGCCACCGGACCATGGATATCTCCGGCATCGGTTCGGTCCTGCGCCGTGCAAGCATTCATTCCCGGCACCCGCATAGAGAACGAGTACAACCATCAAACTGATCTTCACACAGGGTCCTTCGATCACGGCACGCTTGATTGTGCTCGTCACCCTGTCTGTCGTGCTGATGGTCGATGGATCATCGCTACAAAAGCCTGGAATCACTGCGTGCCGGGCTTTCCGTCATCGTCTATCCGCTGCAACTGACAGTGGGGTTGCCGCACTCGATATCCGCGTGGTTCCGCGAGTCACTGGCCTCGCGCCGCACCCTGCAGGAAGAGAATGCCAGCCTGCGCACCCAGCAACTGATGCAAAAGGCGCAAATGCAGAAACTGGCCGCACTGGAAGCGGAAAACATCCGTCTGCGGCAGCTGCTGGATTCATCCTTCGAGGTCAGTGAAAAGGTACTGGTGGCGGAATTGCTGTCAGTCAACCTCGACCCCTATAAACACCAGATCGTGATCAACAAGGGGGAGCTGGACGATGCCTATCCCGGCCAGCCGCTGCTCGATGCCTACGGGGTGATGGGACAAATCGTCCACGCGGGTCCGTACACATCGACCGCGGTGCTGATCACCGACACAGCCCATGCCCTGCCGGTACAGGTCAACCGCAACGGGCTGCGCAGCATTGCACTGGGCAGCGGCGCGATCAACCGGCTGGAACTGCCCTACATACCCAATAATGCGGATATCCAGGCCGGCGACCTGCTCACGACCTCCGGGCTGGGCGGGCGCTTTCCGCCCGGTTATCCGGTGGCCATCGTGGATGCCGTCCAGCACGATCCCGGCCGCAGCTTCGCCCGGGTGGTCGCAACGCCGCTGGCCCACCTCAACAGCAGCCGTGAGGTGTTGCTGGTCTGGCCCGGAAACACGCTCGTCCTGGAACCGACAGACCTGCCATCAGACACTGACACCCCGCCGGATGAAACCGGCACAGCGGGTGCCGGCGACAGCGGCCAGGCAGCAGACGCCCCATGACACTCGCCCGACATCACGGCGGCGCTGCCATCGTATTCACCTTTATCGTTGCCCTGCTCCTGACCATTATGCCGCTGCCCGAGTGGGCACGTTATCTGCGCCCCGACTGGGTTGGCCTGGTACTGATCTACTGGTGCCTTGCGGTACCCGAACGCGTCGGGGTGATCGCCGGCTGGTTGATCGGTCTGCTCGTGGACCTGTTGACCGGGGCCTTGCTCGGCCAGCATGCACTGGCACTGGCGGTCATCGCCTGGACCACCCTGAACTTTCACCAGCGCATCCGCCTGTTTCCCATCTGGCAGCAGGCGCTGACGGTGCTGGTGCTGCTGATATTGCACCAGTTGCTGGCGATCTGGATCAGCCGCATCATCGGCCGCCCCGCAGTGCCCTGGTTTTTCTGGATGCCATCACTGGTGGGTATGGTTATCTGGCCGCTGCTATCCGGGTTCCTTCGGGAGTTACGCCGCACCTTCCGCGTCACCTAGGTAGCAGGCTCGACCAAATGCCCCGTCAGCTGACCCTGAAAGACCATTTTTTTGAATCCCGGTTGTTTATGAACCGGTCCATTGTCCTGCTCATTGTGATCGGTATCCTGCTGGCGATCCTGTTCAGCCGCCTGCTGTACCTGCAGGTATACGCGCACGCGCACTTCACCACCCTGTCGGAGGACAATCGCGTCAATCTGCAGGCCATTGCACCCAACCGCGGACTGATCTACGACCGCAACGGCATCCTGCTGGCCGAGAACCTGCCGTCCTACCGGCTCGAAATCACACCGGAACAGGTAGATAACATGGGTGCGACTCTGGATGCGCTGGAAGAGATTGTGCATATTCGCGCTATCGACCGCGACCGTTTTGAGAAACTGCTGCAGCGAAAACCGCGCTTCGAGGCGATACCCCTCAGGTTTCATATGAATGACGAGGAAGTCGCGCGCTTTTCCGTCAATCGCCACCGCTTTCCAGGCGTGGACATCACCGCCGGCCTGGCGCGTCATTACCCGCACGGCAGCCTCGGGGTACATGCACTGGGGTATGTCGGCAGGATAGATGAGCGGGCGCTGAAAATACTGGATGCCTCGAATTACCGCGGTACAACCCATGTCGGCAAGACCGGCGTCGAAAAAACCCACGAGGACCTGCTGCACGGCAAGGTCGGCTTCCAGCAGGTCGAGACCACCGCGCAAGGCCGGGTATTGCGGGTACTCAAGCGCACGTCCCCGGTTCCCGGCCATAACCTGTACCTGACACTGGACTCGAATCTGCAACGCGCGGCCGAAGCGGCCTTCGGCGACTTTACCGGTTCAGCCGTCATCATGGACGTCAACAACGGCGATATCCTCGCACTGGTCAGCCAGCCGACATATGACCCGAACCCGTTTGTCAACGGTATCGAGGTTGCGGACTATGCCGCACTGCGGGAAGACGAGTTCGAGCCGCTGTTCAACCGTGCCCTGCGCGGCCAGTATCCGCCCGGCTCAACGATCAAACCCTTCATGGCCCTGGCAGGGCTCGAACAGGGCATCACCAGCAACCATTCCAGTACCTATTGTCCCGGCTTCTATACCCTGCCCGGTAACAAGCGCAAATACCGTGACTGGAAGCGCACCGGACACGGAACGGTCGACCTCGGCACAGCCATCACGCAATCCTGCGATGTCTACTTTTATGATCTGGCCCTGTCGATGGGCATCGAGCGCATTCACGATAATCTGCAACACTTTGGCTTTGGCCACGCAACCGGTATCGATATCAATGGCGAGCTACCCGGCCTGCTGCCCTCGCCGCAATGGAAGCGGCAACGCCGCAACGAGCCATGGTTCCCGGGCGAGACGATCATCACCGGCATTGGCCAGGGATTCTTTCTGGTGACCCCGCTGCAGCTCGCGACTGCTACCGCAGCGCTGGCCACGGGCGGGCAGGTCATGCAGCCGCGGGTCATTCAGGCCGAGCAGCTGGCAAACAGCACCGCCTTGCTGCCAAATCCGACGCGCGTGATCGAGAATATATCAGTCAATGATTATCGCAACTGGGACGCCGTTGTCAGCGCCATGATCGACGTGGTGCACAGCGCGCGCGGCACGGCACGCAATATCGATATCAAGGATACCTACCGGATCGCCGGAAAAACCGGCACCGCACAGGTCTATGGCCTCAAGGAAGAGGAAAAATACGACGCGGAAACACTCGCCCGGAAACTGCATGATCATGCCCTGTTCATTGCCTTCGCCCCGGCGGAAAAACCGCAGATTGCCGTGGCAGTCATCATCGAACACGGTGGCGGTGGCGGTTCCGTCGCCGCACCGATCGCGCGCACCCTGCTGGATGCCTATTTCGGAGTGAAGCAGCCATGAGCATTGCCATCACCCGCCATCGCGAAGACGCCAGTTACCGGGGCTGGCAACACCGGCTGCACCTGGATGCACCGCTGTTATTCACCCTGTTCGGCGTGTCGATACTGGGGCTGATCATCCTCTACAGTGCCGGAGGCGGTGATCTGGCGCTGGTGAAACGCCAGCTGATCCGGCTGGGTCTCGCCTATACCGCGATGTTCGTCGTTGCCCAGATCGATCCGCGCATGTTACTGCGGCTGACCCCCTGGCTGTTTGTCACCGGTATCCTGCTGCTGGTCGCGGTGCTGCTGATGGGCGAGACCAGTGGCGGCGCACAGCGCTGGCTGAATCTCTACGTGGTGCGCTTCCAGCCCTCGGAGATGATGAAACTGGCCGTGCCGATGATGGTGGCGTGGTATCTGGCCGAAGTCCGCCTGCCGCCAAACCGCTGGCAGCTGCTGGCCACCGCGGCATCATTATCGCGGTGCCGATGCTGCTGATTGCCAAACAGCCGGACCTGGGAACCGCCCTGCTGATTGCCAGCGCCGGTTTCTTTGTCCTGTTTCTGGCCGGGCTGCAGTGGCGCCTGCTTGCGTTTCTTGCGATCACCGTAACCGCCGCGGCGCCATTGATCTGGCACTTCATGCACGATTACCAGCGTCAGCGGGTGCTGACCTTTCTCAACCCTGAAAACGACCCGCTCGGCGCCGGTTACCACATTATCCAGTCCAAGATTGCCATCGGTTCCGGCGGCCTGTTCGGCAAGGGCTGGCTCAACGGGACCCAGTCACAGCTGGATTTTCTGCCCGAGCGTTCCACCGATTTTATCTTTGCCGTACTGGGAGAGGAACTGGGTTTCTTCGGCATCATGTTGTTGTTCACCTTCTATACCCTTATCGTGGTGCGCGGCATCCTGATAGCCATACAGGCACAGGATACGTTTACGCGACTGCTGGCCGGCAGCCTGTCGATGACCTTTTTTGTCTATGTCATCGTCAATACCGGCATGGTGACCGGTCTGCTGCCGGTCGTCGGACTGCCGTTGCCGATGATCAGTTACGGCGGCACCTCGATTGTCACGCTCATGGCGGGGTTCGGCATCCTCATGTCGATCCAGACACATCGCAAGCTGTTACCCGCCTGACCCCGGCGTGCAGCAACGCGGTTAAATGCTAGAATGCGTCCTGACCAAGCATTCGGAGAAACTGATTAATGCCACATTGGCTATCGAAAACGTGGTTTTTGCCCGTCGCCCTCATGCTCTCGACCACTGCCTGCGCGACGACGACGACACCGGTCACCGGTTACACAGATGCACCGGCGGTGCAGCAGTTCATCGCGGACATGGTCGCACGCCACGATTTCGACAAGGCGGAACTGGACCACGTCTTCAGTCAGGCCCGGCGCCGTGACGACATTCTCGAGCTGATGAGCAAGCCGGCCGAAAAGAAACTGGCCTGGTTCGAATACCGGAAAATATTTCTGACCCGGAGCCGCATCGATGGCGGTGTCGCCTTCTGGAGGAAAAACGCGGACATCCTGGCAACGGCAGCACAGGAATTCGGTGTCGACGCGCAGATCATCGTTGCGATCATCGGGGTGGAAACCCGCTACGGGGCCAACACCGGCAGGCACCGGGTGCTTGATGCCCTGGCAACACTCGCCTTCGATTACCCGCCACGCAGCAAGTTCTTCCGCAGCGAACTGGAACAGTTCCTGCTGCTGGCACGTGAAGAAGATATCGACCTGCTGACCACGCGGGGTTCCTATGCCGGCGCCATGGGATACGGGCAGTTCATCCCGAGCAGCTACCGTAATTATGCAGTAGATTTCAGCGGCGACGGCAAACGCGATCTGTGGGGCAACCAGCAGGACATTATCGGCAGCGTAGCCAACTATTTTCACAAGCATGGCTGGCAGGCCAAGGCACCGGTCACCACGCGCGCGAACCTCACCGGCAATAAATATACCGCGATACTCGAGAAGGGCTATAAACCGAACACATTGCTGCCGGTAATGCGCGCTAACGGCATCACACCGGCGCTACCGCTTCCGGATGACACGCTGGCATCGCTGTTTATGCTCGAACAGCAAGACGGACCGGAATACTGGCTGGGCCTGAAAAATTTTTATGTCATCACCCGGTATAATCACAGTCCGCTGTACGCAATGGCTGCCTACCAGTTAAGCGAGGAGATTCGCAAGGCGTATGCACAGGAACAACAGGCAAATCATGATTAAGCACCCGCAGACACTCCCGGGCAGGATAGCGCCCGCCACGGCCGGACGGCTCGCCGTGTTGCTGTACGCACTCCTGGTTGCCGGATGCACATCCCGCGGTGTTTTCGATCGCGGCGATCACGCCCCGCCGGGGATGGTGGATATCTCCGGCATTGAGGATGCCGTGCCGCAGCACGAGCCGCTGAGCCGCTATGGCAACCCGGCCTCCTACGTTGTCTACGGCAAACGCTACTACACCAAGCCAACCAGTAAAGGCCACAAGGAACGCGGGATCGCTTCCTGGTACGGCACCAAATTTCATGGCCAGCGCACCTCCAGCGGTGAAACCTATGACATGTACAAGATGACGGCGGCACACAAGACACTGCCGCTGCCGACCTATGTCGAGGTCAAAAACCTGCGCAACAACCGCACCATCGTGGTCAAGGTGAATGACCGCGGGCCCTTCATGCACGACCGCATCATCGACCTGTCTTTTGTTGCAGCCGCCAAGCTCGGTATTCAGGAAGACGGCACCGGACTGGTGGAAGTACGCGCGCTGGAACCCGAAACACCGCAACAGGCGCTGCAGGCGCTGCCCGCCCGGCAAACCCTGCCGCAGCCCGCACAGGTAACACAGGCCACAACGACCCAACTGCCTGCCCCACCGGCCCTGCCAGTACCCGCACCCGGCAGGGCGCAGACCCTGCCGGTCAGCACACCGGTGCCCCCCGCCGCCAGCGGGCAAGCGGCGCCAAAGAGACAGCCGGTTCAAACCGCCGCTGTGACGCCAGCCGCACAGGCCAGTGGACCGCAGTCGCGTCCGGCAGCGGACCAAGCCGTGTTCCTGCAGGTCGGGGCGTACCGTGTCTTCAAGAATGCGGAACACATGGTGCTCAAGGTCAATAGTCATTACCCGGGCAACATTCGGATTGCCGAGGTCAACGACAGCAAGGGAACCATATACAAGGTTCAGCTCGGCCCGCTTGGCGACCTGGCCGAGGCCCGGCGGGTCGCGCACGACCTGAAACCGCACGGTATCAGTGACAGTCATGCCATTACCCGGTGACCCGTTGCAATACCTCCGTCACATGCGGACAATGCAACCCGGGTATTAATCTGACCGACAGGATGACCATGCTGCACCGAATGCTTCACGCCGTATTGCTGACCGTATTCCTCGCCACGCTTGCCACCGTCCAGGCGGCCCCGCGCCCCATCCCCTCGCCCCCGGAAACCGGCGCCAAGTCATTCATTATTATGGATTTCAACAGCAGGCGCACGGTTGCCGAACAACACTCGAATGAACCGGTGGAGCCCGCCAGCATAACCAAGCTGATGACGGCCTATGTGGTCTTCAGCGAAATCAGGTCCGGCAATGTCTCCCTGGACGACATGGTAACCGTCAGTGAAAAGGCCTGGCGCACACCCGGCTCGCGCATGTTCATCGAGGTCGGTAAAAAGGTGTCCGTGCGTGACCTGCTGCGCGGCATGATCATTCAATCGGGGAACGATGCCACCGTCGCCCTGGGCGAGTACATTGCCGGATCCGAAGACACCTTCGTTGCACTCATGAACCGTCATGCCGAGGAACTGGGCCTGACCGGCAGCCACTTTTTGAATACGACCGGGCTGCCCGATCCCCAGCACATCATGACGGCAAGGGATATTGCCCGGCTCGCGGCGTTGCTGATTGCGGATTTTCCGGAATACTACAAATGGTATTCACAAAAGGAATTCACTTTCAACGAAATCACCCAGTACAACCGCAACAAGCTGCTCTGGCAGGACGAAACCGTGGACGGCGTCAAGACCGGTCACACGGATTCGGCAGGCTACTGCCTGGTGACATCGGCCGTCAGGGACGGCATGCGGCTCATTACCGTGGTACTCGGCACGGGCAGCGAAAACGCACGCGCCGAGGCCAGCCAGGCGTTGCTGAACTATGGCTTCCGTTTTTTCGAGACCCACAAACTCTATGATGCAGGAACAGAACTGACCACCTCGCGCATCTGGAAGGGCGACGCCGATTCCGTGGCGCTGGGCCTGAATGCGCCCTTGTATGTGACCATTCCGCGTGGCCAGTACCAGTCGCTGGATGCCTCCATGACCATTGACAACCGCATCATCGCACCGGTGACCCGGGGGCAGTCACTGGGAACGGTACAGGTGAAACTGGCGGACGATATCGTTGCCGAACAGGCACTCGTTGCCCTGAACGACGCAGCCGTGGGTTCCTTCTGGCAACGCATGACGGATGAAGCCCTGCTGTATTTCCAATAGCACCGGGCGCAACGCTCTCCTGCCTCCACCTGCCAAGGAAGCTGTATGTCGACCGCTTATCTGAACGGGACCTTCCTGCCGCTCGATGAAGCCAGCATCTCCGTCCTGGACCGCGGCTTCCTGTTCGGGGATGGCGTCTATGAAGTCATCCCGGTCTATGCCGGCCGGCTGTTCCGCCTCAGTCACCACCTGCAGCGGCTCGATGACAGCCTGGAAGCAGTGCGCATCGGCAATCCCCTGGCGCAGGCCAGCTGGAGCGAACTGCTGGATGAGCTGATCACGCGCAATCACGGCGGAGACCAGAATATTTACCTGCAGGTCACGCGCGGGGTTGCCGCCCGGCGCGACCACGCCTTCCCCGCCGACACCCGGCCAACCGTGTTTGCGATGAGCACACCGGGCGACCCGCCGGTCGATATTCCATCGGTTACCGGCATCAAGGCCGTAACCCTGCCGGACATACGCTGGGAACTTTGCAATATCAAGGCCATAACCCTGCTGCCCAATGTCATGCTGCGCCAGCAGGCGGTCGATGCCGACACGGCCGAAGCCATCCTCACCCGGGACGGCTTCGCGACTGAAGGCGCCGCCAGCAATCTGTTTATCGTCAGCAACGGCCTGCTGCTGCACGCCGCCCAAGAGTCCCGCGCTGCTGCCCGGCATTACCCGCGACCTGGTCCTGGAGCTTGCCGCCGCCAATGACATTCCCTGCCGCGAGACCGGCATCACCACCGGTCAACTGCGACTGGCGGATGAAATCTGGGTCACCAGTTCCACGCGCGAAATCTCACCGGTGATCCAGCTTGACGATGCCACCGTCGGTGACGGCAAACCCGGCCCGCTCTGGAAGCGCATGATCACCCTCTACCAGGAATACAAGGCAGCACTGCGCGGGCAATAATGGGGACATTCCAGATTTTTCACGCAGAAAAATCTGGAATGTCCCCATTATTTTTGATCAGGCAGAGGCCCCCAGCGCTGCGCCCGACAGCATCTCGCCCCGGCTATTCACCAGGTACACCACCCGGCCCGTCTCATTAACCGCCAGCTTGAGGCGGATATCCGCGTGTGAAGTGCTACGGTCCCGTCCCTCGACGCGAAACAGGACAGCGAGCGACCTGCCGATTGTGGCGGCCTTTTGCAGGCGTTTATCCATCAACTCGGTATCGCAGCCTGGCCAGGCCATGATGATGTCGCACCGACCGGAACGCAGCATGGATTCAACCGTCCACAGGCCGCTGCGGCCGGGATGCGGATTCACCTGCAAAAGCTGCGCGGCCTGCACGCCCGCATGGGTAAATACCCGCGTACGCGGCAGATACGGCGGCGCCACCATGGCCAGCCAGCGCCCCTGCCGGCTGACTTGCGCCAGGGTCGGCAGCAACAACGCGATGGCATCGGCATGGTCATCCGGCACCATGATTTCGACCAGGCCCTTTCTGGGCCAGCCACCGCCGGGCAGGAGCTCGTCCAGCGCCGGGATACCGGTGGGGATGACGGCCGTCTGTCTTGCTAGCGGGGATTGCTCAGCGACATTCAGGTGATGCAGTGCACGGGCAGTATTCATATTCAGATCTCCTTGCGCAGAACGCCGACAGCCAATCCCTCAATGGTCAGCGCTTGTTCACGCAGATCCACGCGGATTGGCTCGTACTCGGGGTTTTCAGGTAATAGACGAATAATTGAACCGCGTTGCCGGAAGCGTTTAACTGTGACTTCATCCTCGATACGCGCCACGACCACCTGTCCGTTTTCGGCGCTGGCGGTGCGATGCACGGCCAGCAGGTCCCCATCGACAATGCCGATATCCTTCATACTGTCGCCATGCACCCGCAGCAGGTAATGGGCGCGCGGGTGAAAGACATTTGCCTCGATCGGGCAGTAATCCTCGATATTTTGCTCGGCGAGGATGGGCTCTCCCGCTGCAACACGTCCAACCACCGGCAGGCCATAGTCCCCTTCCAGGAGACGGATCCCGCGCGAGGAACCGGGTACCAGCTCGATATATCCCTTGCGCTCCAGTGCGCGCAGGTGGTCCTCCGCTGCATTGGGCGAACGGAAGCCGAGGCGGTCAGCGATTTCGGCGCGGGTCGGCGGGCAACCCTCTTCTGCAATGTGGGCCTGGATCAGATCGAGAATCTCGGCCTGCCGGGCGGTCAGCGTGTCCTTGGGCATAATCAGTACTGGTTATCTATACAGGTGCTGTGATTATATCCAGTAGTCCGGCAAATACAACATAATTCTTAACCATATGTTAATTATATGTTTTCCGTATGCCGGTCTTGCTGCCGCCGCCGCACCGGGACACCGGATTCACGCCGGCACGTGAATGCCGTATGCTGTGCCGGTTAAGCGCACACTGTGCACCTGATTACCTTGCGGGCCGAATGCTTTATATCGACCCGCCCCGAACTGTCATAACCGTACACTGATAACCGGCCCTGTCTGCATGTCCGTACCTGCAACCGTCTTCAAACCCCATCACTCCATCGCGGTACGCATCGGCGCCCTGACGGTCGGCGGCAATGCGCCTGTTGTGGTGCAGTCCATGACCAACACCGACACCGCCGATGTCGATGCGACCACACAGCAGGTGATCGAACTGGCCCATGCCGGATCCGAGCTGGTGCGTATCACGGTCAATACGGATGCGGCCGCACGCGCCGTGCCGGCAATTGCCGAACGCCTGCGGCAGGCCGGGGTAGACGTCCCGCTGGTCGGCGATTTCCACTTCAACGGCCACAAACTGCTGGCAAACCACCCGGAGTGCGCGCAGCAACTCGCCAAGTACCGCATCAACCCGGGCAATGTCGGGCGCGGCAGCAAACGCGATGAACAATTCGCGGCACTGATCGAAACGGCCTGCCGGTACGACAAGCCGGTGCGCATCGGCGTGAACTGGGGCAGCCTGGACCAGGCACTGGTCGCGCGACTGATGGATGAAAATGCGCAGCGCCGCGAACCGCAGGATGCACAGCGCAGTCATGCACGACATCATGGTGACATCCGCCCTGGAGAGTGCGCGCAGGCGGAGGCACTTGGCCTTCGGCCGTGACCACATCATCCTGTCGGCCAAGATGAGCGGTGTACAGGACCTGATTGCGGTATACCGGACGCTGTCGACGCGTTGCGACTACCCGCTGCATCTCGGCCTGACCGAGGCCGGCATGGGTTCCAGGGGTATCGTCGCTTCCACAGCCGCCCTGTCCGTGCTGTTGCAGGAGGGCATCGGCGATACCATTCGCATCTCGCTGACGCCGGAACCCGGTGGCGACCGCACCCGCGAGGTACTGGTCGCGCAGGAATTACTGCAGTCCATGGGGCTGCGCCATTTCACGCCCGGCGGTCATTGCCTGCCCCGGCTGCGGACGCACCACCAGTCACTACTTTCAGCAGCTGGCCCAGGACATACAGGAGCATTTGCGTGATCTCGATGCCGGCATGGCGCAACCGCTACCCCGGGGTCGAGGAGATGACCGTGGCCGTCATGGGCTGCGTGGTCAACGGTCCCGGGGAAAGCAAGCATGCCAACATCGGCATCAGCCTGCCCGGCACGGGTGAAACACCGGTCGCACCGGTTTACGTGGATGGCGAAAAGACGGTTACCCTGAAGGGCGACAGCATTGCTGTGGACTTTCAGCAAATCGTGGATGACTATGTCAAGCGGCGCTACGGATCCGGGGCTGACTAAACACCGCTGCATGCAAGGACGACTGCATTCCGGGCACGTCCTGCACTATTTTGGTAACCTGATTTCAGCAGCGTGCCGCCCAGGACCGTAATCCGCAGGCCGGGCATGCAATAGCCAGGCAATCCTCCCGCTATGCGGGTGCACACTGACCCGGAGACAGAGTTTGCTTAGAAAGGTCCTGCTTCCCACCATTCTGCTGATACTGGCCTACGGTTTCTGGATCAGCCCGAATTTCAAGACCATCGCGGCCGGCGTAGCGATCTTCCTGTTCGGCATGCTGTCCCTGGAAGAGGGCTTTCGTGCGTTCACCGGAGGCACGCTGGAGCGGATCCTGCGGCGCACCACGTCCAATACCTGGAAGAGCCTCGGCTTCGGAGTGATCAGCACCACGATCATGCAATCCAGTTCCCTGGTCTCCGTCATCACGATTTCCTTCCTCAGTGCCGGCTTGATCACGCTGACGGCAGGGATCGGTATCATTTTCGGCGCCAACCTGGGCACCACCACCGGCGCCTGGCTGATCGCCGGCTTCGGCCTGAAAGTCAACATTGCGGCCTACGCCATGCCGATGCTGGTGTTCGGCATTATCCTGATCTTTCAGTCGTCCAAGGCCCTCAAGGGTATCGGTTACGTCCTCGCCGGACTGGGCTTCCTGTTCCTCGGCATTCATTACATGAAAGAAGGTTTTGAAACCTTCAAGGACACTATCGACCTGGCGCGGTTTGCCGTACCCGGCTATGCCGGGGTCATGATGTTCACCGCGCTGGGGATCTTTGCCACCGTGGTGATGCAGTCCAGTCATGCAACCCTGGTGATTACCATCACCGCCCTGGCCGCAAACCAGGTCACTTATGAAAATGCGCTGGCGCTGGCGATCGGCGCCAATGTAGGTACCACCATTACCGCGCTACTCGGATCCATGAGCGCGAACGAGAGCGGCAAGCGCCTGGCGGTTGCGCATCTGATCTTCAATCTGGTGACCGGTCTGATCGCCATCGCCCTGATCTACCAGCTCGTGGATCTGGTCAACTGGCTAGCGGAAATTATCGGCATAGCCGCCGAGGACTACACACTCAAGCTGGCAGTATTCCATACCATCTTCAATCTGCTGGGCGTGGTCCTGATGTTACCGCTGCTCAACCAGCTGGTGGTGTTCCTCAACAGGCTGATCCCGGAAAAAGCGCCCGAGGTCGACCAGCCGCTGTACCTCACGCAGTCATCGGCTGCATTTCCCGGCACCGCGGTGGAGGCCGTCCGCAATGAAACCCTGCGCATTTATGAAAGCGCGCTCAGGATCATCATTGCCGGGCTGGGCATGGCCCAGCCGGATGTCCTGTCCACGGTGGACCTCAAACAAAAGCTCGCCGGCCAGACGCGGATCCATGCATTCGATATGGATGCCATGTATGAGAAACATATCAAGGGTATCTACAGCGCCATTATCGCCTTCATCAGCGACACGGCTTTTTCCCGGCGTGAGGAGCAGGCGGCAAGCCTGCAATGGCTCAGGGAAGCCAATAAATACATCGTCGAGTCGGTGAAAGACACCAAGCATCTGCAAAAGAACCTGCTGCGCTACGTGGGCTCGGACAATGCCAGCATGCATGCGGCATACAATGATCTGCGCCTGCAGATTGCCGGCACTGTCCGCGAACTCGAGGAAATGCGGGCAAGCAGCGGAGGCGTCGTCGACCTGCTGTCCCTGGACGCACTTAAGCTCATGGTGGACGAGGAACAGGATAAAATAAACAATACCATGACAGAACTTATCGGCAGGCGCATGATTACACCCATGATGGGGTCTTCACTGCTGAATGACAGCGTCTACGCACACGACATAGCGACGAATCTTATCCACGCCGCACAGACACTGTTCGTAGCCAGGGACAGTGATCTCATGCAGGCCGCCCACGATGTGTTGCTGGACAAGGGCGAGCTCAATGAAATGACACAGCAGTCAAAAGACGAGATGGCCCAAAGCGGATAGCCGAACGGAGCAGCCCCATGAAACGTAAAAAACTGCTACATAAACTGCGCGATCTCCTGGATATGGAAGGACAGAAGCAGCGCAAGCACTACAAGGAACTGAAAAAGCTGCTCGACAAGCTGAAGGAAAAGGAACATGAACTCCAGCAGGAACTCGAGGATGAAAAGAGTGACCGCAAACGTGAACGGCTCCGCAAGGAAATAGAAATCGTCCATGCCCAGAGAAAAAAGGGCCTCACCACGCTGCGCGAGGCACAACACTGACGGCCGCGCCGAAAAGAATAAATTGTTACTTGAATATGTTGTTGGCCGAATACCCGATAAAGCGCCGGGCACAAGTGAATTCGGCCCTACTCAATCAGACCTGCAGGGTCGAATTCATTCGACCAGCGATGTTTCATCGCCATCGAATCAAACCTGCAGGGTCGAATTCATTCGACCAGCGGTATTTCATCGTCATCGAATCAAACCTGTAGGGTCGAATTCATTCGACCAGCGGTATTTCACCGTCATCGAATCAAACCTGTAGGGTCAAATTCATTCGACCAGCGGTATTTCACCGTCATCGAATCAAACCTGTAGGGTCGAATTCATTCGACCAGCGATGTTTCATCGCCATCGAGTCAAACCTGCAGGGTCGAATGAATTCGGCCCTGCAACGGTAATCTACTCACTCGATTCGGGAAAGAGCCGATACCGCGACCCGGTGTCTGGCTCAAGCTGCGCAACGATCGGCCGCTAGCCTCTGTCAGGGGATCCCACACCTGCAGGAGGTCACTGTGACGCGGAATCGCAAGGATAGACGCCACGGCAGCACGACAGCTACGTTGCGACTGGAAGATGATGAGCATGGCCTGGTGCTCGAGGACCGCCGCAAACAGCGTGAGCGGCGCCTGGAGAACCTGGATGCCGCGGAGCGGCAAACCCTGTTGTCAGAGATGCCCGGGGTCGATCCGAAAGATCCGGAAGATCCCGAGTAACCGGTTTGGAGCTGGCGAGAGGAGTCGAACCCCCGACATCTTCATTACAAGTGAAGCGCTCTACCAACTGAGCTACGCCAGCATAATACCGATAACCGCGCGTATTCTAGTGAATCACCCCGACAAGTTCAATTGACTGGCATGCCAGGCCACTCACGGGCAGGCCAGTGCCTGCAGCTTAATACCCGGAAATTCCTGCAGGATATCCGCATCGGCCGTTTGTGATTCGGCTTCATCCAGATCCAGCCAGTACTGGCTGCGCGTCTTCAAGCGCGGCTTTATCTGTGGCTCAAGCCCGATTTTACGAATAGTTGCTGCGTGTCTTTCCGCCCTGCTGATATGTTTAAAGGTCCCCAGGGAAATAAAATTGTCCTTGCCGATAAAAAAGTCCCTGATCTTATGCTCCTTGAGCGTATCGCGTGCCGCCAGCGCTGTCGCGCGCGGCATGATGGGCAGGTAAACCCAGTAGCCGGTGATATTATTCTCATCGGTGGTGCGCCGGGTTGGATGCAAGCCCGACTCCAGCAGGCTTGTTTCCAGGGGCCGCAGCTTCTCGATAGCGGCGAAGGGGCCCAGCGTCTTGCAGCGCAGGGCAGCGCCCGCACCCGGCGGATCTTGCCGGGTCAGACTGTCCAGGTTATCCGTGTCACCTGCAGTACTGTCTCCCAGCTCCATCTCCTGCAGCAGAATCAGTGTCTTTACGCCAGCAGGTACCGATGGCGCTGCCCGCACCTCGACGGTGTCGGTCATATCCTGGATAACATGCATCCCGAAATAGACCAGGTTCACGACCAGTAACAGATAAATCAGTTGACGCATCAATGCTCCCTGGAAAGTTTCGCCAGCCCCTGCAACACCAGGTCGGGCTCAAGGCGCGCAGGCCGCGCCAATAATGGCAATATTCGCGCGCCATCGCCACCGGTTATCACGACCTCCAGATTCCCGCCCTGCCCGGCCACCAGTTCACCGACCACGTGATCGAGCGCAGCCACCGCCATGCGGGTTGCGCCGCTGGTGACGCCCTCCCCGGTTCCCTGTGCCAGCAGACTCAGCGGCGGCAGGTCAGTGACCATGCCTATATCCGCCGTATTGTGCACCAGGCACTCCGCCAGCATGGCGATCCCCGGCAGAATCAGCCCCCCAGATGTGCACCCGCCGGGGACAGTACATCGACGGTAAGCGCCGTGCCGCAATCGACTATGCACACGGGCACACCGTGGCCGCTGTGCGCGCCCACCAGGGCCGCCCAGCGATCGGCACCGAGGTCGGCCGCCACGTGATAGGCGTTGGTCACACCGCAGGCCCGCGCGGTGGCTCGAAAATAATCCGGCTGCAGGCCCCAGTGCGCCCGGGTCCAGTCAGAGAGACTGCGCTGCAGCACAGCGCCGGCCACGTTCGCAACCACGATCCGCGCCGGCGCCTGCAGCCGTGCCCAGGCAGCGTCTGCCAGCTCGCTGAACACCCCGTCACGGTGGCGAAAGTCCCCGCGACTGACCATCCGGCCGGCACTGTACTCCGCCCACTTGACTGCCGTATTACCGATATCCAGCAGCAACTTCACGGCGTCACTCGCAAGCTGACCTCGCCCGTGGTAAAGCGTCTGCGCCCCGCCGCCGTCTCGACCAGCAATGCACCGCCGACATCGATCCCGCAGGCGGTACCGAAGATCACTTCATTGTTGAGGTGCAGCTCGACCTCGCGGCCATGTGCGGCATCATGCCGGCGCCACTCCGCCATGAATGCCGGCATTCCCTCGGCCTCGAACAGCCGGATGGCGGGCATCAGCTGGTCCAGGAGCGTCGCAGCGAGGTGGTTACGTGATAACCGCTCGGCACCGGTGAGCGTACGCAGATCAACCCAGGGCTGGTCGATGTCCGCTGCCGCCCGGTCCGACATCTCCACGTTCAGCCCGATACCGATAATCACCGCACAGGGACCGGTGGATTCACCCACGACATCGATCAGCACACCGGCCAGCTTGGAACCATTCACCAGCAGGTCGTTGGGCCACTTCAGCGCGGCGCTATGCACTCCGTGCGCCTGCAGGCAACGCAGCACCGCAATCCCGGCAACCAGGCTCAGGCCACCGAGCGCGGCCACACCGGCAGACGAACGCCACAACAGGGACAGGTACAGATTCGCCGCAAACGGCGAGACCCAGGTACGGCCACGGCGGCCACGGCCCGCGTGCTGAATCTCCGCCAGGCAAACCGTTCCGGATGGTGCACCATCCAGCGCCTGCGCGCGCAGCCAGTTACTGGTCGAGTCGATCTCCAGGAAGGTCTCCACCGCCCCGAGCCGGGCCTGCGTGTCCGCGGCAACCTGCGCACGTATCGCGGCCGCATCCAGCAGCTCGGTTGCACCCGGCAGGCAGTAACCCTTGCCGTGTACCGACTCAATCGGGATACCCAGGTCGCGCAAGGCATCGATATGCTTCCAGACCGCCATGCGGCTCACACCCAGCCTGGTGCCCAGCACCGCGCCGGAATGGTAGTGCCCGTCGGACAAGTACCCCAGCAACCTGCTACGTAACGTCATCATCGCGGAAGATTAACATAGCCTTCACGCCACCGGATGAAGCGCACCAATCCCGGGAGATGGCCGCCCGGCCAGCAAAAAATATCAATGTATTCAGGGTAAAATGCGACATAATAACGGGCCCGCAGCAGCGGAAAATGGCCCTGGACCGCGCATGGTTTGCATGGCTGACGGCGAATTCACCGGTTTTTACCGCATCAATCGCGCACGCGGCGTGAACATTTCAACGTACTGACAGGTTGTGAGAGTTATGCAACGCCCCGACTATATGCTCCCGAATACGGAATCCTGCAAACATGTCGTTGTCGAACCCGAAACAGCCGGCATCCCGGAACGGCACCTGCACATGGTCGCCAGCCTGGCGGTCCCGCTCGACGGCCTGCCCGCGGCCAGCCTGCCGCAGTAAAGCGAACGCGCACCCGGCAGTTTTTGAAAACAGGAGATCATGCAATGAAACCATTATTATTTTCGATCACAATCATGCTGCTGTCGGGCTGCGCTTCACAGCGCATCATCATCGACGAAGACGGGACCGACATGTCGAACTACTCAAGCGACCTGGCGGATTGCCGGGCATATGCAGAACAGGTTCCAACAGGTTCCCAGGTTGCACAGGGCGTCGTCGGCGGCGCGGTCCTGGGCGGCATTCTCGGCGCGATTGTCGGTGACAGCAGTACCGCGAGCAAAGCAGCCGGTGCCGGATCAGTGACCGGCGCGGTGGGCGGTGGCAGCAAGGCCGGTAACGAAAAAGACCGGGTGGTGAAGAACTGTCTGCGTAACCGCGGTTACCAGGTGCTCAACTAGCGAAGCGAGTCAGCGCAGCACCCCGTTCGGCCGCGGACTATTTCGAGATGCCATAGAGCAGGTTCTGCGCCACGGAACGCACCAGGGTATCGACCTGCGCTTCGTCACCGGCGTCGACCTGCAGAAGACCCGCCGCGATCAGCATCGCCAGGCCATGCATGCTGGTCCAGGCCACCAGCGCCAGTTCATAGGGATCACGGTCACGGAAGGCGCCGGCCTGCACACCCGCAGTAATAATCCACACCAGTGATTCGAATGCCGCATCCGCAGCATGGCTGGCATCGTCATCCCCGGGCTCCGTGACACCGCCGAACATCAGGCGGGTGAGTTCCGGGTTGCGCACCGCCAGGGTCACATAGGCACCGCCTGCCGCGATCAGTTTCTGCCCGGCATCATGCGGAACCGCGTCCGCCGCGGCATTGATAGCCAGCCGCAGGCGCTCGAAACCCGCCTGTGCCAGTGCGCGCAGCAACGCCGCCTTGTCCTTGAAATGACGATACGGGGCGGTATGACTGACACCCGCCGCCTTGGCCACCGCGCGCAGGCTCAGGCCCGCTGCGCCGGTTTCCGCCAGCAGCGTCTCCGCCGCCTGCAGCAGGGCGTTCTTCAGGTCGCCATGGTGATACTGGTCTTTTGGATGCAGCACAGTCATCGGCCCTTCATGACCCCTACGATAGGACTTTATGTTGACAGCGTCAACATCCATGTTTGCACTGTAAACATTTAGTCACGCAGATCCCGTCAAACCGCAGGATTACCATAAATATATATTTTAATACAATATATTATGCTACTCCGGCAGTAGCTGGCGGTATCCTGCCCTATCTC
Organism: uncultured Gammaproteobacteria bacterium; assembly: GCA_963768415.1. GTDB lineage: Bacteria > Pseudomonadota > Gammaproteobacteria > UBA9214 > UBA9214 > CAVYHX01. Next base: position 15,891 of record CAVYHX010000036.1, on the reverse strand, counting down.
GCCTACCCGTTGCAGCTGGCAGCGCCACAGGCAATCGTCACCAGTAAGTTTTTTGCTACCGGGCGCATCGGCCGGGGCACCGCGTTGGCTGGCTATGGAAGATCCATGGCATCCATCACTCGCCGGACAAGGTCAACCTGGTGAACACCAATACCATCCATTTTCTGGACATGCTCGGTACCTCGCTGGTCAGCGCGCTGCCGCTTTGGGAGCAGCTGTTCGGCACCTTCATCCCCGCAGCGGACAACGGCCCGCGCGCGGTCGGCGTTATTGCACCCGACAGCTTTCACCCCGGTGCACCGGGTGCTGCAATGCCAGTTGCATCCCTTCCCGCGTACTGTCAATACCGGACACACCGGAACTGCTACTATCGACGCCATGGACAGGCACACGGCAAACAGCCGGTACCGGTTGACCTGACGGGTTGCCGAAGCATGCAGGCGTGAAAAGAATTGTCATCCACAAACCGGGCCGCTATGACCGTCTGGTGCTCGAGGAGCATCCCGACCTGGTACCCGGCCCGGGTGAAGTCCTGATCGATGTCGTGGCCAGCGGCGTCAATTACGCCGATTGTGTCACGCGCATGGGCCTGTACGCCTCGGCGAAACACTATGTCGGTTACCCCATTACACCGGGCTTCGAGGTATCCGGTGCCGTCAGCACCACGGGACCCGGGGTGACCGACCTGGCCGTCGGCACCGCGGTCATGGCCGTGACGCGCTTCAACGGCTATGCAACACAGGTCGTCGTCCGGCGCGAACAGGTATTCGCTATTCCAGGACAACTTTCCTTTGAAGAGGCGGCCGGCTTTCCCGCCGTCGCACTGACCGCCTGGTATGCCCTGTTCGAACTCGCGCACATCCGCGCGGGCGCCTCGCTGCTGGTGCATTCCGCCGCCGGCGGCGTCGGCAGCATGCTGGTCAAACTCGGCAAACTCGCTGACTGCCGGGTGACAGGTATCGTCGGCGCCGCGCACAAGGTCGACACCGTCCGGCAGCTGGGTGCGGATGCCGTCATCGACAAGTCAACCCATGATCTCTGGCTGGCGGCGGAACAACAGGCACCGCAGGGTTATGATGTCGTCCTCGACGCCAATGGCGTGTCAACCCTGGAAAAAAGCTACCGCCACCTGGCGCCTGCCGGCAAACTGGTCATCTATGGCTTCCACAGCATGTTGCCGCAACACGGTGGCCTGCCCGGCAAGCTCAAACTTGCCTTCGATTACCTGCGCACCCCGCGCTTCAGCCCGTTCGACCTGACCACGCGCAACCACAGTGTCATGGGTTTCAATCTCAGTTTTTTATTTGATAAAACCGCCATCATGACGGACGGACTGCAGCAACTCACCCAGTGGGTCAATGAAGGTGCGCTGCGCCCGCCCGCGGTGACCACCTACCCCATGGAAGCTGTCGCCGCGGCGCACCGTGATCTGGAATCCGGTCAGACGGTCGGCAAGCTGGTGCTGACCTGCCGCCAAAACCAGGGGGGCTCTGATTAACCGGAACATTGCTGTCATTGCCACGCTCCACTCGCACTGACGATTACAGCAAGGCTTCGCCAGACCTTCCGCAACAACAAAACTGCGCCCTGAGAGCTGCGGTATTGCATGGATCTCCGGTTTAGTCAGCGCAGTCAGCCCACTCCGGGCTATTTTCCTGCATGACCCTGCATGCCAATGCATAGTTACGTGTAAACTACCTGCCGGATCGATCGGCACGAGGAAACCACATACATGGCCTGGTGGGGCACACTGCTTGGCGGAACTTTCGGTTACATGTTCGGCGGACCGCTGGGCGCACTGCTGGGTGCAGCACTGGGGCGAAATTTCGACCGGGGCCTGAAGACTTCCGCTAAAGCAGGGGTATTTCGCACCGGCCAGCAGGAACGCGTCCAGGCCGCCTTCTTCACGGCGACCTTCTCGGTGATGGGTCACATTGCGAAGGCAGACGGCAAGGTAACTGCAGATGAAATCTCGGCCGCCGAGTCCCTCATGGGCCGCATGCAACTGGACGCAGAGCAGCGCACGGCCGCCATCAAACTGTTCAATGCCGGCAAGCATAAAGACTTTCAGCTGCACGCGGTGCTCGCGCAGTTTCGCCAGGAATGTCATCGCCGCCGCAACCTGGTGCAGATGTTCCTTGAAATACAAATCTCGACCGCCATGGCAGACGGCCGCTTACACCCCGGCGAAAAAAGAATTTTATTCCATATCGGTGAACAACTCGGGTTCGACCGTGCCGCCATCGAGCACCTGTTCAGCTTTACCGAGTCCGGCGCAGCAATGGACAGCGGCAGATCGTCCCTGTCCGACGCCTACGAAGTACTCGGAGTCAGCCGGAATGCCAGTGATGCCGCGGTAAAAAAGGCCTACCGGCGGCTGATGAACCAGCACCACCCGGACAAGCTGGCCGCGAAAGGACTGCCGGAGGAAATGATGAAACTTGCCACGGAAAAGACCCAGGAGATCAAGCTGGCCTACGAGCAGATCAAGCGCAGCCGTGCCTGACCCGGACATACAACTGCGGAGCATACGGCGACCCGGAGGCAGCCAATCACGGGGTTGTCATCCGTTAAGCCGGTTTCTTGCGTCTGGTGCTGCCATAAAAGAAAGAGTTACCAGTCGATCTTCACCTTGAGAGTCAATGCCCGTTCCTCCTCGGCCAGGCTATCGAATTCCACTGCCACGGTCTTGCTTTTGTTTACGTGGAATCTTGCGGTACTGGTTGCCAGACCAATGGCCGTGCCCAGAACGTTAATGCCCATCTCCGGAACCCACAATGAGGTGAGTCTCTCATGCGAGTAGGATGTCAGGGCGCGGCGTGCCATGCGGAGGTTATTCCGGGATATCTTCATGTAATCGTCAGATGTCATTCGGGGGTCGAACCGTTGCCATTGATCGCGGTCCGTGCCGATATCGACCACCCGCGTATCCAGGTCTTCTGCATATGCCATGTTGCCCGCGGCCAGCAACAAGGCAGTCACCCATCCCGATGTGCGCAACATATGGAATACCTCATGTATTGATAATTATTATTACCTTTAATCGTTATTGAATTGCCATGATCCAGGTCACGATATGTCAACACTACACCCGCCCTGTATATATCACCTAACACTGATATATATAGACTGGAAATTCTGAATGTCAATCACCGGGCCGGTTCCCGTCAACCAGGGAATTTTCCAAATGTAATCAGCATGAATACGTACTTTTCGCCCCAGGTGGTCCCAAGCATACTGCAGGAGCACCGTCCTGCGGCGTGATTGCGGAATACCGCTTCCGGCAGGCGGGAACGATGTCCGCTGTCATAAAGTCTTAAGCAGCTGAAACTATAATTCCTCATGGATTATTATCCAACCCGTCCCGCCGGGGAATGGGGACGAAACACAGGGACTAAGGCGATATTCCAGGAGTCGGTAATGGCACTTTCATGGAAAGACAGTATCTATGTGCAACGCGAGGAACTTGCGCGCATCCTGCGTGAGCCGCTGGAACATTTGGCCGGGAGATGCACGGAGGTATGGGGTAACCGCGACAGGCTGGATGAAGTCCTTCTGAAGGGGTTTGCGAGCATACCCCATTGCGCGTTCCTGTATGTTCTCGATACGGACGGCGTCCAGATCAGCGACAACGTGGAATCTTCCGGGCTCATGCCCGAGCATTTCGGACGCGACCGCTCCCAGCGCCCCTACATGAAAGAGGCGATTCCCTCCTGGGGTTTCCTGCTCTCGGATGCCTACATCAGCCTGTACAAGCAGCGGCCCTCGCTCACCGCCCTGCAGGTCGTGCATTCGGACCACGGAGTGCTGGGTTATCTCGGCGCGGATTTCGACCTGCGCAACCTGCCGGTGACCTCCGAGCTCTACGAGGAACCGGGCTACTGGCGGCAGGTGAAGGGGGATCCGGCCATCCGCGGCGGGTTGTTCCAGCAGACCCGGGTTGAGAGCCCGATGGATGCCAACCTCGAGGAGGCGTTGTCCATCCTGGAGGAGCTGCTCACGCAACGCGGCGTCTTTCAGTGCCAGATCCACTTCTCCAGCAGTCAGGCGACGATCTGGGTGGAGGATGATCCATTCCGCTATCGCATTCTGGATCACGAGGCATTGACGGACCCGGATATCTGCCTCGTCTACCCCTTGCGACCCTACCCCGAGAATGCGGTGATCCCCCAGGAGGACATCAGCGCGATCCTCGACACCATGCGGTCGCTGCGCCTGACCGACAAGACCATCTATCTGCGTATGGCCTCGATCAATCTCTTCAACGGCATGATCAGTCTGACCTTCTCCTGTGACGGATCGCACTACATGCCCTATCTGGAGTTCCTGCTGAAAGATACGAGCTTCTGGTTCTGAAGCTGACAGGCACCCGGGAATAACATGCAACGCGGCCAGGCGTTAATGCAGCATGGCGGCGCAATACGCTGCGCTATTGCGCCCTACGCACCCTTGAGCTTTCGCATGCGGCGCAATACGCTGCGCTATTGCGCCCTACGCAGCTGCGCGGCTGGATGTTTCCGGGTTACATCATGGCGATGGTGCCAACGCATCCATGTCGGGAACGCTGATAAGGTCACCGGCTGTATTACCCCAGGCGTTGCGCACATAGGACAGGATGGCGGCAAGTTCTATTTTGCTTTTAGCCGCGCCGAAGGCCGGCATGGTGTTGCGGCCATTCACGACAACCCGAATCAGTTCATCCTGCGGACCGGTAACTACAGCGCTGCCTTTCAGGGCAGGCGCGCCGATGGTCAATTGCCCTGCGCCGGTCGACAGGTGACAACCTGCACAGGTGCGCTGGTAAAGATTTTTACCGCTGTCCAGCATGAGCAGCTCATCCACCTGCCAGGTTTTATCGGTGCGGTTCCACTCAACGGCAAGATCATTCACGTCGACTATGGCAGGCGGCGGCGCGGAACTTTCGCCGCAGGCGCACACCAGGAGTGCGGCCAGGACAGGTAACAAACCACCCGGACTGCTTACGGGTAAACCGCAAACAGTACGCGGGGGAAGCGTCATTCCGAACTTTCCGGGGGGCTTCATTACCGGCAAAGACAGCTTGCCTCAGTCGGCAAAATCGAGGCGTTCCTGTACGGCATCGATACCTTTCTGGGCACAGGCCTCGTCCAGATCACCGCCCGGCGCACCGCTCACACCGACCGCACCGAGCATGGAACCGGCGACCTGGATCGGCAGACCGCCGCGCATCACCAGTAACCCGGGGAGATGATTCAGTTCATTCAGGATGTCGGCCTGGTTGCGGCGCATCTCGCCGGAACTCGTGTGCGACAGGACCACGGCATTGGCCTTGCTCTGCGCGATCTGGCGCATATAGTCGCTCGCAAAAACGTCGCGCATGACGATCAGCGGGTGACCGCTGCGGTCTGAAACAACGACTGCGATCTGGAAACCGTCCTTGCGGCATGCATCCAGCGCGCCCTGCGCAATATCACGCGCAAGGTCCAGCGACATCATCCGCGCCGGTATGATATCCACTGCAGGCGCGGCCTGTGCCACTGCACAACAGAGAACCAGCAGATACTTTCTGACACTCTTTTTCCCGAACACTATCATTTTCTCTTGCTCCTTATTTGGCTGTTACGTTCACAATCTTTTCCACCGCTGCCGGGTCTGCCGTCAGCAGTCCCGCGGCCACCAGGCGTGACACCAGTTGCCGCCAGTTGTCATCCGCCGCGAATACCGCGGCAAACAGCGGCAGGGAATCCTGCACGCGCCCGGCATTTACCAGCGAGACGGCGTGCCAGAACTTCATCTCCAGGTTATCCGGCGCCAGGGCCTCCGCCTTGCCGTAGTGCAGCAGCGCGGCATCGACATGATTCTGTTCCAGCGCATGGTCACCGAGATTCATATGGTGGTAAGCGGTATTCAGCGTGAGCAGGCGCCGCAACTCCTTGAGTGGCGTCGCATGGTCCTCGATATGCAGGTCGACCAGCCGGTCTTTCCAGGCCTTGCCCGTCGCTTTCCCGCGCACCACCAGGATGGCCGCGGACTGCTTGCCGCGCAAGTCACCGCCAATGGCCTGCGCTGCCTCCAGCGCCGCGAGCAGCCGTTCCGCCAGGCTGCCTTGCGCAGCGCGGTAGGCGGTTGCCATCGCTTCCGGAACGCCATCCCTGACCATGAGATTCGCCTGCACGGCAAAATTATCACCGGCATACTGCCCGGCATGTTGAATGCACTGTTTCCCCGTGAACTGGGCGATCCGGCCACGCGCATCGAGCAGGGCGACCTGGCGCACTTCCGGCGTCGGGTCCGCCTTGAGCAGGGCATCCAGCGCCTCCTGCGCGCTGGCACCGGCACGCATCCGTTCGAGACCTTCCGCACCATAACGCACATCGATAAAGGACTGGGTGGCCACCGCACCGACGCCGGCCTCCGCCCAGGGGACCAGCGCGCCCACTGAAAACCAGTGCGATTGTACGGCAACGCCGAGTTGCCCGGTGTCGGGATCGCGCGCCACGATGGAATAGGTATGCACGGGGCGCAGGGTGCTGTTGGCAGGGATTTCTCCTGCATGCAGACCCGCCTGAAAAAATACCAGCAGGATAATAACCACATTGCGCATGTCTTGTTCTCCGGCCGGGATACATGCAGACTCGTCGTGATCGACACTGCAAATCAACCAGGGTTCATGGTATGCGAATCGGCGCACGAATTCTATTTACACTGCAACTGCTTGCCTGCGCGGCCGGCAGCCTCCTGCTGCCCGCTGCCGCGGCGGCTGCCGACAAACCCTATACAGGGCCGTTCATCGAGAATGAGGACTTCCTGGTCGTGCTGAAACCGCGCACCCCGGAACAAATGGCAGCCTTCTACGAAGCGCGCGGCTTTCCCCCGCGCGCCATCGAGCGCATCCGCCAGACCTGTTTTGTCACCGTGCACATAAAGAACAAGAGTGGCACGGTCCTGTGGCTGGACCGGAAAAACTGGCGGTTCAGCAGTAACGACAAGGAACTCCCGCGCCTGGATAAAGCTTACTGGGATACCGTGTGGGATGAGATTGGATTACCGCAGGCAAACCGTTCAACCTTTGGCTGGACACAGCTCCCCGATGTCCGCGACCTGCAGCCGAACGAGCCGGTCGGCGGCAACGTGGTCCTTCCCGGCACGACTGAATCCTTCAACATCGAGGCCCATTTTCTTACCGGCAAGGACCAGCGCGCGGGCATGCGCGTGATCAAATTTGAAAACATCCAGTGTCCCCGGGACACGGCGGCCCCGTGAAATTATCCACCGCCGCCATCCTGCTCGGTAGCGTACTGTTACTGACGACAGCCGCCGTCCGGGCAGCCGCGCTGCCAGCCGGTGTCATGCCAGTCGACGGCGTGCCGGCACCGGCACTGCAACTCGACGATATGGATGGTACGGCATACGACCTCGCCGCAACGCGCGGCCACTGGCGCTTCGTGCATTTCTGGGCGACCTGGTGCGGCCCGTGCCGGCGCGAAATGCCCACCATCGAGCGCATGATCACCCTGCTGGGCAACACTGAGCTCGAATTCGTCGTCGTCAATACCGCGGAAACCGAGGACACGGTCTTCAGCTTCCTCGGCATCGTGGCGCCGGACCTGGTTCCGCTCATGGATAGCGACGGCCTGGTCACCGAACGCTGGCAACCGCGCGGCTTGCCCGCGACCTTTCTGGTCGATCCGGACAACCGCATCCGCTACCAGGCACTGGGCGGGCGCCCGTGGGACACTCCGGCCTATGTCGAATTCCTGCGCACGCTGCCGGAACGTCCGGCGCCGGCACGGGTCGAACCGTACAAGTAACTGTCGGCGGATCGACACACGTCGGCGCCCTGAACGCTGGAGGGAATGACCATGAACAAGCCCGGGCAGGCAGCAAGGGGCATCGCTCGCATCATCAAGGGTACACCGGCCACGGACGGGGCCGGCGTGGAACTTACCCGGGTCATCGGCCAGCCGCCGCTGCCCATGCTGGACCCCTTTCTGCTGCTGGACGCGTTCCGTTCCGACAAACCCGAAGACTATATCGCCGGATTCCCCGCGCATCCGCATCGCGGCTTCGAAACGGTCACCTACCTGCTCAGTGGGCGCATGCGCCACAAGGACAACGCGGGCCATGAGGGGCTGATCGAACCCGGCGGCATCCAGTGGATGACCGCCGGCAAGGGTATCGTGCACTCGGAAATGCCGGAACAGGAAAACGGCCTGCTGGAAGGTTTTCAGCTCTGGGTGAACCTGCCCGCACAACACAAGATGGACCCTCCCGAATACCAGGAATACCCGGCCGGACATATCCCCGTGGAAACGCGGGATAACGGTGTCGAGGTCCGGGTCATCGCCGGCAAGACGGCGCACGGCACCCAGGGGCCGGTCGTGCAGCCCCTGACCGAACCCCTGTATCTGGATGTTACATTACCCGCGGAACAGCGCTTCGCGGAACGCTTGCCGGCAGAACACAACGCCTTTGTGTATGTCATCCAGGGATCCCCGGGGGCACGGGATGTGGATGGCAAGACGGTGCAGCTCACGCGTGATGACCTGGGCGTACTGACCCATGGTGAAAGCATTGATATACAGGCCGGCACGAATGCGGCGCGCTTCCTGCTGATCGCCGGTAAACCGCTGAACGAACCGGTCGCCCGGGGCGGCCCCTTCGTCATGAACACCCGGGTGGAAGTGCAGCAGGCCTTTGAAGACTATGCGCAGGGCAGGTTTTGAATCACAGCGGAGTGACAGGCGCAATCCAGGCAACGATCCCTGCTAGTTCAGCCAGTCGATCAGATAGTAGATAAACTGGCCTTCGGATGATTTCGACGGGCCGACTACCCGGGCGGCATGGCGTTTATTGTCGGGGTCGGATGCCGCGAGTGCCGCCTGCGGATTGTCGAAGATTTCCACACAGCCGGCCGGATAGCGTTTGCGGCTGGTACGCGGCGTAAAGATAACCGCGAAGTGCTCCCGGGAGACGCCGGTCTCCGGATCGGGAGGAACGATGCCGCGCAGACTCATCGCGATCGCCGGGGTTTCATTGATCGGGCGCCGCCAGCAGTCCGGGTGGCAACATCCACTGCAGTGTCCACTGCTGTGCAGCGGAACGCTCCAGGCACACCACACTGCCGGGTCGATAACTGACTATTTCCCGGTCCGGATCCCCGCAGATCAACAGCGATACCAGGCGTGACATGTAGGGCAGGTGACCGACGACCAGGGTATCTTCCTGCCAGCAGTCGGCATCCAGGGCGAACTCCTGCACGGAATCGTTCGGGTTGATTCCGGCAGTCGCCTCGATCCGGCCCCCGGGTAGCACCTGTCGGGACAACGCCGCTGCCGTTTGTTCCGCGCGCCGCTTGCCGCTGTGCCAGATACGCTCCACACGGATCCCGGCAGCGCCAAGGAAATCGGCCATGGCCCGGACATCCCGCTCCCCCTGCTCGCTCAACGGGCGTTGCGGATCCACGTCCTTACCCAGTGCGGCGCCATGCTGTACCAGATAAAGCCTCATGGGACTCAGGATAACGCGGACCGCTACCCAGACCAAGCAATGAATCGGCGCCAGTCACTGCGCAATAAATTCAACAGCCGCCTGCACCGTCTCCGTAGCACGCAGGATACGGCCATGGCCAAGGCCGCGGGTTTTCAAAAACCGGGCCCCGGGCCAGGCGGCGGCGATCAGTTCACCCTGCTGCACGGGCACGCTGGCATCGTCTGCATCGTGGATAATCAGTGCGGGTGTTGACAGGTTGCGGACATTGACGCTGGTCGACACCTGTTCATGAAGATTTTCACCATAGCGTTGCGCCAGCCGGCGGCGCAAATCCGCAGCGACCGCCGGGTGCATCGACAGGGTGCGCGCAAAGTTGTCCAGCAGAAAATCGATGTCTGCCGGCGCGCTGATACAAACAACGCGTGCGACTGCAAGCCCGTGGCGCATGACATAGGCCAGCACCATCCCGCCGAAGGAATGCGTGATTACAGCGTGCAGGGGGCCGTATTGCCCGGCGATCGCTTGCAGGACGGCGGCACACTCGAAGATGCTGGTCCGGTCCCCCGGTGTCTCGCCATGGCCGGGCGCATCGACTGCTATGACCCGGTATCCGGCCTGCGTGAGAGGCTCGACGAATGCGGCGGCCTGGCTGCCGCGCCCGGACCAGCCATGCACAAACACAACCACCGGCCCCGTACCCCAGCTGTAGAGTGCAACCGGTATCCCGTTGACCACCAGGGTGGCGCGCCCGGCCCGGCCGGTCGCACGCTTGCCGGCGGCGGACTCCGGAAACCGCCGGGTGCGAAACCACAACCGGTAGGCCCAACGCCCCATCAGGCCGGGCAGTACGCCGCCCACCCTGGAAAACAGCAATCGCATTATGCGCATTGCAAATGGCACCGGGCGCTGTGATGAACGCGCACCGTGCGATTGTCCGTTTTGCGTCGTTTTCAATACCATCAGTCGCGTCGCCCGAAACTCCGGATGCCCTCCAACAGTAGAACGTTGTCATGGCATGCATAACCAGCGGATAGCCGGCCAGGCCATGTGCTCGATCTGTGTCGCTCCAGGCCCTGCACAGAGTGAATCGCTGCAGTCCGGCATGGACCCGGATTGCTTATATTGTTGATTGTCTTCATTACTTGCTACACTGTCAGCGCCTTCCAGCGAGTTAAGGAGCAACCGTCATGGTCGACCAGGGAATCTTGGGTATCCTCGGTATCATAATACTGGGTGTCTGCGGCTGGGTGTTCATCATCTGGCAAAACGCACGCAGAACACATGAACAAATCCGCGATATCGTCCAACAGCAAAACATGGTCAGAACCGACATGAGCGCGCGCGAACTCTGTCATGCCGTGCATCTGATCCATCCCGACGCACACATCGGTATCGATTACATCATCGGGCACGACAGTACGGGGCAGGATGCCTACCTGGCGGAATGGCATGCCGATGCTCCCAAGCCCACGGCCAAAGAGTTGCAGGACGCCCTGGCCAAACTCCCTGAAGGCGGTATGCTCAGCAATTACGCCGCCCTGCGCAGGGCCGAATACCCCTCTATCGGAGATCAGCTGGACGCCGCCTACAAGGCACGCCAGGGTGATGTGAGCGCGGAGATCGAACTGGACAAGAAGATCCGCGAGGTGAAGGACAAGTACCCGAAAACGGACATGTGCAAATAATCAAGCATGCTCCCGCGCGTGACTAGCCGCCCCTGGCCGGCAACTCGTCCTGCAGATGGCTCTCCCCCCGATAGCAGCGCACCACCTGCGTGAACAGCACAGCGGTCACCAGCATCAGTGCCGTAAAAAAAACATAATAGTCCGCACCCGCGAGCTTGCTACTGCCATCTGCATTCTGGATGAAGAAATTGACTGCACTGGTAAACAGATTGCCGAGGGAAATCGACAGCATGAAAAAGGCCATGACGAAGGACTTCATGGTCTTCGGCGCCTGCATATAGGAAAATTCCAGGCACGTGATGGAGACCATCACCTCCCCCGCGGTCAGCACCGCATAGGCAAGCAACTGCCAGCCGATAGGTGGCCTGCCACCGCCATCGATGCTGTATTGCACCAGGGTCGGAATCGAAAACGCCAGCGCGGTAACGAACAGGCCGATGGCGATCTTGCGCAATGGTGTCAGCGTATAGACACGCTCGATGAGCGGATACACACCATAGGAAAATAACGGTATCAGCACCATCACCAGCAACGGGTTGGCGGCCTGGATCTGGGCCGGCAACAGTTCGATACCCAGCAGCATGCGATCCATGTGCTGCGCCTGCAACACCCAGGCGGAGGCAGTCTGGTCAAACAGTGCCCAGAAGACGGCAACAAAGACATACACCGTGCACAGACGCAGCAGCGCAGCCCGGCCGATGGAACCGAAGGTCTCCTGCAAAAAACGGCGGCCACCCGGCGGGACATGCACGAACCGGTGGCGGCCCGACCAAAACACCAGCGTGGCCATCAGCATCAGGACACCCGGCACGGCAAACGCCACCCGGGAACCGTAGTGCTGCAGTAACCAGGGTATAGCCAGACTGGATATAAACGCCCCCAGGTTGATGGCAAAATAAAACCAGGCAAACGCGCGTCCCAGCAGGCCGCGATTGGTCTGACCGAACTGGTCGCCCAGATGGGCCGAGACACACGGCTTGATCCCGCCCGCCCCGATCGCGATCAGGCCCAGGCCGAGCACCAGCCCCAGGCGGGTATCGTCCAGCGCCAGCGCAAAATGCCCCGCACAGTAGACCAGCGACAGGAGAATAATCGTGCGGTATTTGCCCAGCACCCCGTCGGCGAGCAATGCCCCCAGCAGCGGGGTCACATAGACGGCCGAAACGAACAGGTGAAACCAGCCCTTGGCCGCGTCGGCACCCATTACATCCAGTACCCCGCTGCGGCTGGCCAGATACTGGGTCATGAAAACCACCAGAATGGCGCGCATGCCGTAATAGCTGAACCGTTCGGCCGCCTCATTGGCGATTATGAACGGCATGCCGCCGGGCATACCGGCCTGCTGGACAGGTGAAGTGCGGTAACGCGTCATGGCGCCCTGCTGGCAATTGAATGCGACATCATACAATGCAACGCCGGCGTCCGGGCGCGCGGCGGCACCCGGACGGTTGTTGCGGACCCGGCGCCCGGCATGCGCACCGTTCGAGTGGCTAATAGACCGGTATTTATCCGGAACAAGCTGATATCAAAGATCTTTATCAGGACTACTTCCGCTTCCCGTGTAAATCCGTATGATGGCTGCGCAACCGCTATCTGATCCATTCAATTCCGGAGTACCACATGGCCACAACTGTAGATGAACTGACAGTCACGTATGAAGAGGACGGTATCGAAACCGTCAAGGAGCTGGACAAGAAGATCCTGACCAAGGGCGCATGGTCAACGGTCATTTTTCGTTACCAGGACTGGAACCGCGCGAAAGAGGAGTATGGACCGGACAAATACACCATCCGCCGGTACCAGAAACGCAACGGCGAATATCAGCAAAAATCGAAATTCAATATTTCCAGCAAGGACCAGGCGGAAAAGGTCATCGAAGCCTTGCAGGAATGGACCAAATAACAGCGCGCTTTATCACCCTGCCCGATCGATAACTGCTGCCGCTGCCAGGAGCGCACGGTTGACCGGCGCTCCGGACAGCAATGCAAGGAACACCCTGCGTTGTTCCGTTGAGATGCCACCCTGTGCCGCATCCATGCGATCGAAATAATATTCGATTGCGGCCTTGACCATTGCACGCGGCCGTTTGCTGATTTCAATTACCGCAGTGTCGGTGGTCACGCCGGCATCGATGGTCGCTGCAAGTTCCAGCAGGGTGTAACGGGCGACCTGCGCACATTCCGAACCGCCCTCGGGGTAGGCGGCAAGCGCGTAGTCGCGAATAGCTCGGCTAAGGATATGACTGGTTGCTATGTCACATTGCAGGGTCAGTGTTCTGGCAGCCATGCATACATTCTAGGCCAAACATGGCCGCCACGGCAGCAGGATAATAACGCCGGGACCATTGACGATAACCGTGAAAAACAGCACGCCAGACCCATGCACTGTGCCGGTGTAACGTTCGGGTTCGTTAACCGGAGGACATGCCTTCATCCTCATCGGCAAACACATCATAGATTTGTTCGCTGAGCAGTTTATCATCGCGCATTTCTTCCAGCTTGCGCCGTGCCAGCGCCCTGCGCATCGCGCGTAATGCCGCGACTCCCTTGCGGCGCTTCTTGCGTGGCTTGCGTTTATTCAGTGCAACATCTTGCGTTACAACGCTCATAGACTGCCCCCTTATGCCTGGACAGGATGGATCTGCATAGCCGTACTATGAAAACCTTATCGGCCACCGTAAGATGGCCCTTTAGAGAACTTGTGTTGTGCCCTGGCCCGGGCGTTTTCCGGCTCATCCTGAACTGCATAACTTAATGAATTAGTAGATTAAATATCGCTTTTCTCATTACCTTGGCCAGCAACCCCGATAGCGTGAATCTACCTCCCGTCAGCCGGCTGCTCACCGTGGCAGTACTTGCCTGCAGCCTGCTGCTGCCGGCGCGGCTGGCGGCCGGCGAATGGTCCGGATACCTCGGCATGGAGGCCCGCCTGTTTCAGCACGACCCGGTTGCACCCGCACAGCACGATCACTTCAATCTTTCCCTGGTGACCGAACCCGAGTTTTATAGCCGAGTGGGACAACGGCAGCACAAAGCTTCACCTTTCAACCCTTCCTGCGTCTGGACCAGCACGACAGTGAACGCACCCACGGCGATATTCGGGAACTGGTCTGGCAAAAGGCGGGGCAGACCTGGGAACTGCGCGCCGGCATCAGCAAGGTGTTCTGGGGTGTCGCGGAATCCCAGCACCTGGTCGACATCATCAACCAGACCGACCTGGTCGAGAATATCGACCAGGAAGACAAGCTCGGACAGCCGCTGGTCAACCTGGCGCTGATCCGGGACTGGGGCACCATCGATCTGTATCGTGCTGCCGGGCTTCCGGGAACGCACCTTTCCCGGCAGGGACGGACGGCTGCGCTCGATCCCACGGGTCGACACCGACCACCCGCTCTATGCCTCAGCGGCTGAAGACAGGCACATCGATTTTGCCATCCGCTGGTCACACTACATCGGCGACTGGGATTTCGGGCTGGCGCATTTCAGCGGCACCAGCCGCGAACCGCGTCTGCTCCCGGGGCTGACAGCTGCCGGGGAAGCGGTACTCATCCCGCTGTATGAAACCATTGACCAGACCAGTCTCGATCTGCAGGCAACCCTGGGGCGACTGGCTCTGGAAGCTGGAATGGCTGACACGCTCCGGTCAGGGCGACCGGTATAGTGCGGCGGTCGGAGGGTTCGAATACACCTGGGTCGGTATTTTCGACACTGCAGCTGATCTCGGCCTGATCAGCGAATACCATTTCGATGACCGTGGAGAGCGTGCACCGACGCCGTTTGAAGACGACTCTCATGGTCGGTCTGCGCCTGGCGGTAAATGATGCGCAGTCTAGCGAGGCCCTGCTCGGTATTATTACTGACCGCGACTCCAGCGCCGTCACTTACAACCTGGAAGCCAGTCGCCGGCTCGGCGCCCACTGGACCGTCGAACTGGAAGCACGCTTGTTTTCCAATGCGCCGCCCGGCAGCACACTCTACAGTTTCCGTAACGATGACTATCTCCAGCTTACGCTGGACCGCCATTTCTGAAACCGCTGCCGATCTGTTGGGCGCGGCCCGGATGTTGGGCGCGTCACTACGTTCCTTCGCCCAACCTACACAACCTGTACAACTATTAATCATCGCAGGATGGGCAAAGCGCAGCGTGCCCATCATTGATGCTGCGTTCCTTCGCCTAACCTACACAACTATTAATCATCGTAGGATGGGCAAAGCGCAGCGTGCCCATCATGGGTACGGAACACCACCCTGCGGCGCGATTGATAATTAACACGATCGCGGCCCGGATGTTGGGCGCGGCCGCTCACGGCATCCTGCCTCCCGCGGCACTTGTACATCCATGTACATCGTCACTACGTTCCTTCGCCCAACCTACACAAACTGTACAACTATTAATCATCGTAGGATGAATGAAGCGCAGCGTGCCCATCATGGGTACGGAACACCACCCTGCGGCGCGATTGATGATTAATACGATCGCGGCCAGGCGGCCGTTACTGTCCAAACGGGCTTGTATGGAACCGGCAATGTGTGGCAGGGTCGTAGTGAAGGAGGTAATCCCGAATGCGTTACCGTCCAGCCATAATTATATATCTAATTGTTTTAACTGATTTTTCACCGTCAGTTGCCGGGCCGGTCTACACCTGGGTGGATCAGGAGGGCGTGACCCACTTCAGCGAAAGCCCACCCGAAGACCCCGCGATTCAGCCCGGGCAACTGGACGTACTGCCACCGAC
>CAVYHX010000035.1:0-52328 GCA_963768415.1 uncultured Gammaproteobacteria bacterium | reverse complement strand
TGACATGACCTGCCAGCGACGCGCCGTTGGCAAAGATCGTCTGGTTGCCGATCTGGCAATCATGCGCGATATGCACATAGGCCATGATCCAGTTGTCATCACCGATCCGGGTAACACCTTCATCCTGGGCCGTTCCGCGGTTGATAGTGACAAATTCACGAATGGTATTGCGATCGCCGATCTCCAGACGCGTCGGCTCGCCGGCGTATTTCTTGTCCTGGGGCGCATCACCGACGGAAGCGAACTGGTAGATATGATTGTCCCTGCCAAGCGTCGTCGGACCGTTGATGACCACATGCGGACCGATTGTCGTACCCGGGCCGATCACCACCTCCGGGCCAATGACAGAGAACGGACCGACGCTTGCATCGTCGGCCAGTATTACGCCCGGATCAATAACCGCCCGCGGGTCGATCAAGTGTCGATGTCCCGCTCGGTACACATGATCTCGGCCGTGGCGACGATCTTGCCGTCGACACTGGCATCACAATCGAATACCCAGATGCCACGCTTCGTGCGCAGCAGGCGTGCACGCAATATCAGCTGGTCCCCCGGTTCCACGGGGCGCTTGAAACGCGCCTTGTCCATGCCAACGAGAAAATACAGGCTCTGGCGCTCCGCGGTCCGTTCCATGGTGCGGAATGCCAGCAGCCCGGTTGCCTGGGCCATGGCCTCGAGTATCAACACTCCCGGCATCACCGGGCGCTGCGGAAAATGCCCCTGAAAAAACGGTTCATTGTAGGTTACGTTTTTGATGCCGACCAGTGATTCACCCGGCTTGAACTCGGTGACCCGATCGATCAGCAGGAATGGATAGCGATGCGGAAGGTGATCGAGAATCTGGTTGATGTCCATGTTCATGCTGTTATGTTTGTCCGCCGCTGTACCCGGCCTGGCAGGCCATGCCGCGACTCAATTATCGAGTGGTTTGCGGCTGCTTGTCAGCAAGCAAACGCTCCAGCTGTTGTACCTTGCGCGCGAGCCTGTCGAGTTGCCTGAAGCGTGCATAATTTTTATTCCAGCTTGCATTGTCCTGGGCCGGCACGCCGGACGAATACGTACCCGGTTCCGTAATCGAACGTGTGACCATGGTCATGCCGGTTACCACGACATGATCGGTAATTTCGAGATGACCAACGATACCCGCCCCGCCACCGATCATGCAGTACCGGCCGATCCTCGCGCTTCCGGATATGCCGACACAACCGGCAATCGCCGTGTGTGCACCGATATGAACATTATGCGCGACCTGTATCTGATTATCGAGTCTTACATCATCCTCGAGCACCGTATCCTCGAGCGCACCCCGGTCGATGGTCGTGTTCGCACCGATCTCGACATCGTTGCCGATACGCACGCTACCCAGTTGCGGCACATTGAGCCACTGGCCGTCCTCGTTCGCCAGTCCAAAGCCGTCACTGCCGATGACAGCTCCCGGATATATCCGCACCCGTTCACCGATACTGACATCGTGGCAGACAACCACATTGGCCTGCAGCCTGCTATGGGCACCGATGACAGTGCCGGCACCGATAAAACAGCCGCCGTCAAGCTGCACGCCGGCCCCGATGATCACGCCCTCCTCAACGACACAATGGGGTCCGACCCAGGCAGTTGGATCGACCGTACTGTCTTTGCTGATGCTGGCAGCGGAATGTATACCCTGCCTGTCAGGTCGCGGCGGATGGATCAGTGCAGCGGCGCGTGCATAGGTTGCATAGGGATTTACTGATGTAATAGCGGCCGCAGGGCATGCGGCCATATCATCGGGGCTCAGTATGACTGCCGCCGCGCGGGTGCCGGCCAGGTATTTTCTGTAACCGGGATTGGCCAGAAAACTGATATCGCCGGGACCGGCATTCTGCAGGGTCGCGACTGATATTATCTGCCGGTCAGGGTCGCCGTTTACCAGTTCTCCGCCGGCCTGCCGTGCCAGTTCACCGAGTGCCAGCCCCATCCGTGCACGCCCCCCGTTCCGGTCTGCCGGTTTACTTTGATCCAGAGAGCTTGTTGATTACGCTGTCCGTAATATCGACTTCCTTGCTTGAATAGACGACCCCCTGACTCAGTATCAGGTCAAAGCTCTGTTCCTTGGCCAGTTCCACAACCGCCTGGTACATGTCTTTTTGCAGTTTGGCGAGGACTTCGTTTTTGCGGATATTCAGGTCATCGCGAAACTCGTCCTGGGAACGCTTCATTTCCCTGCGCTTGGCGGTAATCTGGCGTTCATGCTTGGTCCGCTCGGAATCGCTCATCACGGCCCCGTCACGGCCCAGTTTTTCTTCCATGGCGCCGATCTCACGCTGCATAGCCACCAGTTCCTTTTCCCTGGGAGCGAATTCCGCCTCGATCTCGGACTGCGCCGACTTTGCCTGCGGCGCCGACTCGATCAGCTTGACAGTGTCGACAAAACCGATTTTCACCTCCGCCAGCGGGCTTTCGGAATATGCGGACAATGCAGTAACAAGCACTGCAAGTGAAACAAAATAACTGGATTTTTTCACAATCTCTCTCCAATGGTTATAAACGAAATCAGAAGAATGTCCCCACCGTAAACTGGAAGTTCTGCTCTTGATCCGTATCCTCTGCATTCAGCGGGAACCCCAGACTGACCGATATGGGACCCAGTGGCGACAACCAGATGCCGGCCAGGCCCGTCGAATAGCGCAGATCTCCTGCGTCGAATGCATCAAAATCCCGGTAGACATTACCAGCATCCACAAAGGCGCTCAATCTGACCGATTTGCTGTCTTCCACAAACGGGATCGGAAAGATGATCTCGGCATTCAGCACCAGCAGAAAGCTGCCGCCGATCGAGTTGCCGTTCGAATCCAGCGGCCCCAGGGTATTGTCTTCGAAACCGCGCACGGAACGCACACCACCCGCGAAGAAATTCTCGAAGAATGGCAGGTTCTCGAAATCACCGTAGCCGTCACCGTAGCCCAGCCGGCCCTTCAGGGCCAGGGTGAAGTCCCTGGTCAGCGGTATATAGCGCCGCTGTTCGTAGTTGAGTTTGTAGTATTCCAGCCCGGAGCCCGGAAATGTCGTTTCCAGCGAAAGCCGCTGCAGGCCACCACGGTCCGCGAACAGGGTCTTGTTACGCGAGTCGTGACTCCAGCTACCGGTGAGTACGGCACTATCGTAGCTGTCGCCATGCTTGCTGATAAAATCAGTCACCTCGAGCGGCGAAGCCACGGTTGGGGAGAGATCCAGCCCCTGGTAGCCGATGCTGAACCTGATAGTGTCGAATTCGTTGACGGGGATACCGAAATTGACATCGGCACCACGCGTGTCGGTATTGTAATCGGACAGGTTGGCCTCATCAGCGTTGGTTTCCCGGTAAAACAGGCCGAAACCGCGGCTGATGCCATCTATGGTGTAGTAGGGATTGGTATAGCCAAGACTGTATACGGTATTCACTTCGCTGTTATCAAAGGTGAAGCTTACCCGCTTGCCACTGCCGAGAAAGTTATCCTGCACAACACTGGCGTTGATCAGCAGACCGGAAGACTGCGAAAATCCGAGACCTGCAGTCACACTGCCGGAGGATGTTTCCGTCACCGAATAGTTTACATCCAGCTGGTCGGTTGTTCCGGGAACAGTCGGCGTCTCTACATTCACGTCCTGAATATATATCAGGCGGTTGAGCCGGGTGCGCGAGCGCTCCACCTTCTCGGCAGAAAACCAGCCGCCTTCCATCTGCCGCATCTCCCTGCGGAGAACCTCATCGCGGGTACTGACATTACCGGCGATATTGACCCGACGCACGTAGACACGATCACCCGGATCCACAAAGAACGCCAGCGACACAGTATTGTCTTCGTCATTCAGATCCGGGACAGTATTGACGTTCGCAAACGCATATCCCTGGTTCCCGAGTTTTGCACTGATTCTCTCAACCGCCCCGGTCACACGCTTGCGTGAGAACACATCGCCCTTGTTTATTCTGATCAGCGGGAAAATTTCTTCAGCCGGCACTACGAGGTTGCCTGACAGGGTGACGATCTCGATGTTGTACTGCTCACCTTCCGTTACATTGATCGTTATGTAGATATCCTTCTTGTCCGGCGTTATCGATACCTGTGTGGAGGTGATATTGAATTTCAGATAGCCGCGATCGAGATAGTAGGAACGCAGGATTTCGAGATCAGCCGAAAGCGCCTGCTTGGAGTATTGATCGCTCTTGGTGAAAACCGTCAACCAGCCGGGCGTTGTCAGTGTAAACTCGTCGAGCAGTTCTTTATCGCTGATCTTGTGATTCCCGACAATGTTGATCTGCTTGATTCTGGCGGCCTTGCCTTCCGATATATCTATCAGGATGCCGACACGGTTGCGCTCCAGCGGTGTAACAGTGGCATCGATCCTGACGGCATATTTGCCGCGGCTGAAATACTGTCTCTGAAGTTCCTGTTCAACCTTTTCCAGCAGGGATCGATCAAACACACGCCCTTCGGCCAGACCTATCTGTTTCAATCCCTCGAGCAGGTCATCAGTGCCGAGATCCTGGTTACCGGTAATTTCGATGCTGCTGATGGCAGCACGCTCCCTGACGACCACAACCAGGACATCACCGTCCTGTTCGAGACGCACGTCATTGAAAAATCCGGTCTTGAACAGGGCCCTGATGGCATCGGCCGATGTCCTGGTATCGATTATCTGGCCAACCTTGACGGGCAGGTAATTGAACACGGTACCTGCCGCAATGCGTTGCAATCCCTCGACACGAATATCCGCAACCTTGAATGGTTCAAATGCCTGTGCAGCAGCAGACAGGGCCAGATAAATCATCACCGCCCGGCACAGGAAACCTGTCAGTTTTTTACCTAAACGCATTATCAGGTTCCGTCAAACAAGCGTAATATATCGTTATAAACAGCCGTCAACATAACTGCCAGCAACAGGGCTATCCCGATTTTCTGCCCGATCAGCTGCGCCGCCTCGGACACGGGGCTGCCCTTGACCACTTCAATCAGGTAATACATCAGGTGTCCACCATCCAGCACCGGGACTGGCAGCAGGTTCAATACCCCGAGGCTGACACTGACGATACCGAGGAACCCCAGGAATGCAGCCAGGCCAATGGTTGCTGACTGGCCTGCATACTGGGCGATACTGATAGGACCACTCAGATTCTCGACGGATGCCTTGCCTGTGACCATCTTCCACAAGGTACGCAAGGTCAGTGTGGATATCTCCCAGGTCTTTGCCAGTGCTGCCGGTAACGCATCCAGCACACCATGGCGGACAACGACGCGCATTGTAGCACGCTGTTCCTCACCCGGAAGGCGGACATAGGCGCCGATACGGCCGATTTCCCTGCCGTCGACTGTGACCCGCTCCGGCGTCAAAATGACGTCCAGTTCCCGGCCGTCCCGAATGACCCGGGTCGTAATGGACTGTTCCGGTCGCGCACTGACATATTCAACCCATCGCGCCCAGCCGGTAATCGCAGTGCCATCGGCCATCACGACCTGGTCACCGCCACGTAATCCCGCGCGGTCACCGGCACCGCCTTCGACCAGCCGGTCAATGACCGCGAGCGGTTCCCATGGCCTGAGTCCGAAATTTTCCAGCACGCCGCCCTTCTCCAGCAGCGAGCCGGAATCTTCGTCAAACCGGATCTGCAGGTGACGCTCCACTGCCGCCTGATCGCGCACCACCACCTCCACCGTTTGCGGCGCATCGAAACTGGCATCGAGCAGTGCGAGCACGGCCGTGTCCCAGGTTGGCGTGGGTTTACCCTGTAGTGCAAGAATCTCGTCACCGCGGATGAAACCGGAACGGGCCGCAAGAGAATCAGACACCACGTCACCGACGACCGTACGCAGACCGGGTATACCGGTCACGTACATCAGCCAGTAGGCAAATACCGCGAACAGGAAATTGAACAGCGGGCCTGCCAGGACCACAGCGATGCGGGTTTGCACAGGTTTGCGATTGAATGCCCGGTCGAGTTCCGCGTCTGATACCGGCGCTTCACGCTCGTCCAGCATTTTCACATAACCGCCCAGCGGGATCGCTGCAATGACCAGCTCGGTCCGGTCCGCACCGAAAGTTCGCTTCCACAGCGGCTGCCCGAATCCGACGGAGAAACGCAATACCTTCACGCCAAGGCGCCGGGCAACCCAGAAGTGCCCGTACTCATGCACGGTGACCAGCACCCCGATAGCCACGATGAATGCAAGTATCGAAAAAATAACGCCGTTCATTGTATGGCCGCCCCTGCGTTTGACTGTATGTAATCAATGGTAAATGCCCGTGCCATTGCATCCGCTTCGAGAATTACCTCGAGTGAGGTTGCAGCACGCGCCGCACACTGTGCAAGCGCCGCTTCGATCATCAGGGGAATGGAGGTAAACGCAAGCTGCCGGTCGAGAAACGCCTGCACGGCCACTTCGTTGGCGGCATTCAGGATCGCAGGCGCCGTACCTCCCGCATGCCAGGCTGCACTGGCCAGTTCCAGGCAGGGATAGCGTGCCAGGTCCGGTTTCTCGAACTGCAGAGTCCCGGCTTTCACCAGATCCAGAGAGGCCACGCCCGAGACTATACGCTGCGGCCAGCCCAGTGCATGACTGATGGGGATGCGCATATCCGGGTTACCCAGCTGCGCCAGCACTGACCCGTCATCGAATTCAACCAGCGAATGCACGATACTTTGCGGGTGCAGAATCACATCTATCCTGTCAAATGGCAACCCGAACAACCAGCCTGCCTCGATAACCTCAAGGCCCTTGTTCATCATGGTCGCGGAATCGACCGATATCTTTCTTCCCATCACCCAGTTCGGATGCGCACAGGCCTGTTGCGGTGTTACGGCGGGCAGCTTGCTGACCGGCAGCGTCCGGAAGGGGCCGCCGGATGCAGTCAGCATGATGCGTTGCACTCCCTGCGGCGCTATCCCGGCCACGTAATCGTCCGGCAGGCACTGGAGGATCGCATTATGTTCGCTGTCGATCGGCATCAGTACCGCGGCATTATCACGCACCGTCTGCATGAACAGTGCGCCAGACATGACCAGTGCCTCCTTGTTGGCCAGCAGTACACGCTTGCCCCGGCGCGCCGCCTCCAGTGCAGGCAACAGGCCGGCTGATCCCACGATGGCGGCCATGACATACTCCGCCTCCGGTAGCCCCGCAACCGTGACCAGCCCCGACTCTCCCGCGAGGACCTTTGTATCCGGCGCCGTAACCCTGAGTTTTCGCTCCAGTTGCGCAGCAGCGTCGTGTTGCGCCATCACCGCATAGGCAGGGCGAAAACGCTCGCATTGCCCGGCAAGCGTTTCCACATCATTGTTTGCAGACAATGCAACCACGGTAAAACGCCCCGGATGCAGGGCAACCACGTCCAGCGTGTTGATTCCTATGGATCCGGTCGAACCGAGTATGGATATACCTGCAGGCACGCTACTGTCCGTCAGTCGCTAACCAGCGCTGGAATGCCGCAGTGGCCAGTTTGATTGCGCATTTGTTCATAGGCCCAGCCAGTGCATTCCAAGCAGATACATGGGTGACGCGGCAGTCAGACTGTCGATCCGGTCAAGAATACCACCGTGACCCGGGATAATGTTGCCGCTGTCCTTTACCCCGCACTGGCGCTTCATCAGGCTCTCCAGCAAGTCACCCGCGACCGAGAACATGACTGCCGTCAGGGATACCAGCATGAACGCGAGCGTCCATTTGAGCGAATGACTGAGAAATCCGCCTGCTATGGCAGCGAATACTACGGACACAAGCAGTCCGCCGTATACACCCTCCCGGGTCTTGCCCGGACTGATTGCCGGTGCCAGCTTGGTGCGTCCCCACTGCCTGCCGGCAAAATAGGCGCCGCTGTCGGCAAGCCAAACCAGAACCAGCAGAATCAGGACCATTACCGGTCCATTGTATTGACTGGCACGCAAATCCACCAGCGCAGCCCATGTTGGCAGCAAGACCAGCATGCCGGCGCACATTTTCAGAACTGTAGCGGTTAATGTCGCACCCTGAATGGTCGCGGGCCGTGATAACCAGAACAACACCCAGAGCCACCACAGAAATGCCGCCCAGAGCAGCATGGAAATATAGCGTTCCACTTCCGTAATCCAGAGCAACCACAACAGCAATGCGATTGCAGCAGTATAAGCCAGTTGCGCGGCACTGCCGGCGAGCGGGATCAGGCGACTCCATTCCCAGGCTCCCGCCGTCAGGATGACGCCCAGAATCAGGGCGAACCAGACATCGGGCAGATACAGTACCCCGCCGACAACCGCGGGCACCATTATGGCAGCTGAGATCAGGCGCGCCCTAAGCACCCTTTAACTGCTCCACCTGGTCTCCGGTACGGCCGAATCGCCGTTGACGGTTGGCATACCACAACAGTGCATCATCCAGTTCCCGCGCACCGAATGCCGGCCACAGGATATCGGTGAAATAGAGTTCGGTATAAGCCAGCTGCCAGAGCAGGAAATTGCTGATACGCTGTTCGCCGCCGGTGCGGATAAACAGATCCGGTACCGGCAGATCCGCAAGCGACATTTCAGCGGCGATGGTTTCCTCGGTGATTGCATCGGGTTGCAACTCCCCGGCCTGCACACGTTCGGCCAGCACTGCGGAATGCCTGGGCAATATCCCAGTGCCCCCCGTAGTTTGCTGCAATCATCAGATCGAGCCGGGTATTTTCCGCGTGTCTTGTGCTTCCGCCTGCTCGATAAGCGCACGCAGATTTTCCGGAAAGGCAGTCCGGTCGCCGATAAAGCGCAGTCTGATATCGTTCCGGTTGAGCGCATCCACTTCCTTCTTGAGCGCATGAATAAACAAGTCCATGAGCAGACCGACCTCGTCACTCGGACGCTGCCAGTTCTCGCTGCTGAAGGCGAACAGGGTGAGTGCCTGGACACCCCTGTCGCGGCAGGCTTCGACGACGCGCCTGACGGAGCTCACACCTTCCCGGTGACCGACATAGCGCGGCAACATGCGCGCACGCGCCCAGCGCCCGTTGCCATCCATGATAATCGCAATATGGCGTGGCAGGCTGCTTGCTTCGCTTTCTGTTGCCATCGGAGATTCCTGCCTGCGTGGTTAATTCGCTCTACGAGCCTGTGCCGCCACTGCAGTGTCAGACTTCCATTAATTCGGTTTCTTTCACAGCGAGCACCTTGTCCACTTCACCGACATACTGGTCGGTCAGCCGCTGGATTTGCTCCTGTGCCTTGCGGTCCTCATCCTCGGAGATCTCTTTTCTCCTTCAGCAGTTCCTTGAAGTCATGTTTGCATCACGACGGATATTGCGGATTGCGACCTTTGCGCCCTCCCCTTCATGGCGCACCACTTTCACCAGATCACGCCGGGTTTCCTCGGTCAGTGGCGGCATCGGGATGCGGATAACCGTACCGGCAGTGGCGGGATTCAAGCCCGAGATCGGAAGACATAATCGCCTTTTCGATCGGCTGCACCATGGGCTTTTCCCATGGCGTCACCGTCAGTGTGCGCGCATCCTCTACACCGATATTCGCAACCTGCGAAATCGGCACCTGGGAACCGTAGTAATCAACCGTCAAATGATCCAGCAGACTGGGGTGCGCACGTCCGGTACGCACCTTGCCAAGTGACTGCTTGAGGGCCTCGATTGTTTTACGCATGCGTTCACTTGCATCCTTGTTGATCTCGTCTATCACCCTAGTTTCCCCTGTTCCACCAGTGTTCCAACATCCTGCCCGTCAACAATACGGGCCAGGTGACCGTGCTTGAATATGTTGAAGACACGCATTGGCATATTTTGTTCCCTGCACATAACCAGCGCCGTCGCATCCATAACACCGAGCTTGCGCTCCAGTGCTTCATCATAAGTCAGGCTTTCATACAGACTTGCATCAGGATCGGTCACCGGATCAGACGTGTAGACGCCATCCACCTTGGTGGCCTTGAGCATGAGGTCGGCCTCGATTTCTATCGCGCGCAGACTTGCCGCGGAATCAGTCGTAAAATACGGATTGCCGGTTCCGGCAGCGAAGATGACCACCCGGCCTTTTTCCAGATGCCGGACAGCACGCCTGCAGATGTAGGGCTCGCATACCTGGTTGATATGCAGCGCCGACATGACACGGCATTGTGCTCCGGCCTTTTCAAGCGCGTCCTGCATGGCAAGCGCATTGATCACGGTCGCCAGCATACCCATATGGTCGCCGGTCACCCGGTGTATACCCTGCGACGCCATGCCGGCGCCACGCACGATATTGCCGCCACCGATGACCACCCCCACCTGGACACCCTGCGCAGTCAACGGCATGGATCTCACCTGCAATCCGCTGGATGACTTCCGGTTCAATGCCATGGGTGCCCGCACCCATCAGGGCCTCACCACTGAGCTTGAGCAATATTCGCTGGTATAACATATATATCTATGCTAATCAGTTAATTGGATAATCCGCTGGCACTGTGCCACGCGCCGACCATTCTCTTACTTTTCAGCGGATATTGCCATAAAAAAACGGGGCCGATGACCGACCCCGTTGTGTGCGTTTGTTGCTGATACGGGTGGCCGTCATTCACCTGCCGGGGCCCGCCGCCGGGGGATCCTGGATCCGTATCAACCACCCTTGACCTGGGCCATCACCTCATCCGCAAAGTTTTCGACTTTTTTCTCGACGCCCTCACCCAGTTCCATACGTTCGAAGCGGACCACGGAGGCACCGGCAGCGGACAGCAACTTGCCCACCGTCTGGTCCGGATCCTTGACAAACGACTGGCCCAGCAGGGTGATTTCACCCAGGTACTTGCGAATACGGCCCTCGATCATTTTTTCAATGATGTTATCCGGCTTGCCGCTTTCCCGTGCCTGGGCGGTGAAAATATCGCGCTCCCTCGGCAATCAGCTCTGCAGGTACCTGGTCTTCCGAGACACACACAGGCCGCGGGTCATGCGCCGCAATATGCATGGCCAGGTCCTTGCCGAGTGCAGCCTCGCCACCTGCAAGGTCCACCAGTACACCGATACGGACACCGTGACTGTAGCTGCGCTATCTGACCGCTGCTCTCCATGCGAACAAACCGCCGTACACTGATGTTCTCGCCAATCGTGGCAATCAGCGCCTTGCGGGCATCCTCGATAGTGGTTGCATCGTTAGCGTGCAAAGGCAGCGCCAGGAGACTATCGATATCAGCCGGATTATCAGCCAGCACACGCTGCGCTATAGCCCTGGAAAATTCCTGAAAATCCTCTTTTTTGGCGACAAAATCCGTTTCACAATTGACCTCGACAATGGCCGCGGTCCTGGCGTCGTCACTGACCTCGACAACGACCAGTCCTTCTGCCGCAATACGGCTGGCTTTCTTGTCGGCCTTGGCCATGCCGGACTTGCGCAGCGCCTCGATAGCCGCTTCCATATCACCACCCGTATCGACCAGTGCCTTTTTGCATTCCATCATGCCGGAACCGGAACGCTCGCGCAGTTCTTTCACTTGCGCAGCTGTAATAGCCATACTGGATATCCTCTGTTCTGTTGCTAACTCGTAATGAGCGGTTCAGTTGTCCGCTGCTATTTGCCCGTCGCCTGCGCTTCATCCGCAGCTGCGGCCACGCCCTCATCGGCGGCGGTATCTGCCGGTTTGCGCCGGTCTCCGCCTGCGCTTCATCTGCAGCTGCGGCACGTCCTCATCGGCGGCAGTCATCTGCCGGTTTGCGCAGCTTCGCCTGCTTTCTTGCGGATCCGCCTTCTTTTTCACCGTGACCTTGCCGGCCGGTTTCTTGCCGGCAGCCGTGCGGGGTTTCTTTTTAGCCGGTTTGGTTACCCCGCTCTCGTCGAGCTCGACAAATTCGTCTGCCGAATCTGCAACAGCATGGGCAACACTCAGTTTTCCTGAATCGACTGCATCGGCCGCATTTTCAACATACAGCTTGATGGAACGGATGGCATCATCATTACCTGGTATGACGTAATCAACGCCTTCAACCGAGTTATTTGTATCGACAACACCGATAACCGGTACACCCAGTTTCACGCGCCTCACTGATAGCGATTTTTTCATACCCGACATCCACGACGAACATGGCGTCGGGGATCCCCTTCATGTCCTTGATGCCACCGAGACTGCGCTCCAGCTTCTCCAGTTCGCGCGTCAGCATCAGCGCCTCTTTCTTGCTGATTTTCTCGAAGGAACCATCTTCGGACATCGCCTCGAGGTCCTTCAGCCGCTTGATGGACTGGCGTACGGTTTTGTAGTTGGTCAGCATACCGCCAAGCCAGCGATGGTTGACAAAAGGCATGTTGCAACGGATGGCCTGCTCCTTGACTACATTCTGGGCAGACCGCTTGGTTCCGACAAAAAGCAGCGTGCCGCCGTTTGCGACCAGGCTGCTGACATAATTCATCGCCTCGCCGAAAAGTGGCATGGTCTTCTCGAGGTTGATGATGTGAATTTTTCCGCGCTCGCCGAAGATGTAGGGGGCCATCTTCGGGTTCCAGTAACGGGTCTGGTGACCAAAATGCACGCCAGCCTCAAGCATCTGGCGCATGGTGACATCTGCCATCTGATATTCTCCAAAATTTCGGGTTGATCCTGCAGGTACCCCGTATCAGCAACCTGCCGGCCATTGCCGGTCAGGCACCCTGCTGTACGTGCCGGTAACTACGTGAATTTTGCCAGGCCGCCCGTACCAGGCGACTTAACAAGCCCGCCTTTATACCATACACTCACACCCTCGGCAATCGCCGCCGGCACTACAGATACTCACAAGCGCCTGAAATCAGGGATTTATATGGCTGTCACCATCAAGACACCGGAAGAGATCGAAAAAATGCGTGTCGCAGGCCGGCTCGCCGCCGAAGTGCTGCGCATGATCCGGCCGCATGTGCTACCCGGAGTGACCACGCAGCAGCTGGACACGTATCTGTCACGATTACATCGTCAACGAACAGCAGGCCATTCCCGCACCCCTGAATTACCGCGGATTTCCGAAATCGATCTGCACCTCGGTCAATCATGTCGTCTGCCACGGGATTCCCGGCGACAAGGTGCTGAAGAAAGGTGATGTCATCAATATCGATATCACCGTCATCAAGGACGGGTTCCATGGCGACACCAGCAAAATGTTTTTCGTCGGCGAACCTACTGTTGCGGCCAAACGACTGGCACGCATCAGTCACGAGTGCATGGAGATCGGCATCGGCATGGTCGGGCCTGATGTCCAGCTCGGTGATATCGGCCATGCCATCCAGCAGCATGCCGAAGCTCACAACTGCTCCATTGTGCGCGAATACTGCGGGCATGGTATCGGCCG
Organism: uncultured Gammaproteobacteria bacterium; assembly: GCA_963768415.1. Classification (GTDB taxonomy): domain Bacteria; phylum Pseudomonadota; class Gammaproteobacteria; order UBA9214; family UBA9214; genus CAVYHX01. The sequence continues at coordinate 39,077 of CAVYHX010000035.1, read as the reverse complement.
TGAATTTCATGAAGACCCGCAGGTATTGCATTACGGCCAGGCCGGCACCGGAATGAAACTGCAGCCAGGCATGACATTCACTATTGAACCCATGGTCAATGCCGGCAAACGGCACACACGGCTGCTGCCCGACGGCTGGACAGTGGTGACCAAGGACCACAGCCTGTCCACGCAATGGGAACATACCATTCTGGTAACCGGGACCGGTCACGAAGTCCTGACCTGTCTTCCGGGCGACGAAATCTAGCCGTGCCGAACAATTCCATGCTGCCGGCTGAAGAGGTCTTCACCTCCTGGTTTGCCATTGATGACCTGGATACCGCGCTGGCTGGCGCCGACTCGCCGGTCACGGTCTACAGACGCTGCCTGCAGCAGGGCAACAGCGCACTGATCGAGCAGTTCGCCGGGGGCATGGATATCCAGACACTGGTCTACGCCCGCTCCTGGCTGGTTGACCAGGTGCTGCTGCGAGCGTGGTCGACTTGCATGACAGGTACGCAGGACAACCTGGCTCTGGTTGCTGTTGGCGGTTACGGGCGCAACGAACTCATGCCCGGCTCGGATGTGGACCTGTTGCTGTTGCTCCCGGACACGCCGGATGTCCGGATCGATGCGCAAGTTGAGGCATTACTGACCTTCCTGTGGGATATCAGCCTGGAAGTCGGGCACAGCGTCCGCACCGTCAGGGACTGTATTGAACAGTCACTGGCCGATATCACCGTTGCAACCAACCTCATGGAAGCACGGCTGCTGACAGGATCAGCGGAATTATTCAGCCAGATGCAGGCAAGTACCGGGCCTGAGAAAATCTGGTCCAGCCAGGATTTCTTCACGGCGAAACACCGGGAACAGCATGCCCGGCACAGGAAATATCACAATACTGCGTACAAGCTGGAACCGAACATCAAGGAAAGTCCCGGCGGCCTGCGCGACATCCAGATGATTGCCTGGGTTGCAAACCGGCATTTCGGTACCGCCTCGCTGGAAGAACTGGTCGAGCGCGACTTTCTGACCCGTGAGGAATACCGGACGCTGGTCGACGGCCGCAACCTGCTATGGCGCATACGTTTTGCCCTCCATGCGCTCACCGGGCGCGGCGAAGACCGGCTGCTGTTCGACTACCAGCGGACACTCGCCGAAAAATTCGGATTCCGGGACGATGAGAAACGGCTCGGCGTGGAAGCCTTCATGAAACAGTATTACCTGACTGTCATGGAACTCAATCGCCTCAATGAAATGCTGCTGCAACTGTTTCACGAGGATATCCTCCATCCGGAGGGTCCGGGCGAACCGGTGGTCCTGAACAGGCGCTTTCAGTCCCGGCACGGCTTTCTGGAAACATCCAGTCCGGACATCTTCCGCAACTACCCGCTGGCCCTGCTGGAAATCTTCCTGCTGCTCGAACAGAACCCCGACTTGCAGGGTGTGCGTGCCGGCACCATTCGCTCCATCCGCGAGCACCGGCACCTGATCGATGAGGATTTTCGCAGCGACATCCGCTCGACGAGCCTGTTCATGGAACTGATCCGCCAGCCACACGGCGTCACCCATGAACTGCGCCGGATGAATACCTACGGGATCCTCGCCGCCTATCTGCCTGCTTTCGGAAAGATCGTCGGCCTCATGCAGTACGACCTGTTTCATATATATACAGTCGACGAACACATCCTGTTCGTGGTCCGCAACCTGCGCCGCTTCATGGTTCCGGAATTTGCGAATGAATTCCCGCTGTGCAGTCACATCGTCAGCACACTGCCAAAAACCGAGTTACTGTATCTGGCGGGGCTGTTCCACGATATTGCCAAGGGACGCGGCGGTGACCACTCGGAGCTGGGTGGCGAAGATGCAGTGGAATTCTGCACGCATCATGACCTGAGCGACTATGACACAAACCTGGTGAAATGGCTGGTAAATCACCACCTGCTGATGTCAACGACGGCACAGCGCGAGGACATCAGCGATCCGCTCGTCGTCAACCGCTTTGCCAAGGTGGTAAAAGACACCGTACATCTCGATTATCTCTATTTGCTGACCGTCGCCGATATTCGCGCGACAAATCCGGAGATGTGGAATACCTGGAAAGACGCACTACTCAAACAGCTCTATCACAATACACGGCGCGCCCTGCAACGCGGGCTCCAGGACCCCATGGAGCGGGCGGAACACATACACCTGGTACAGGATGAAGCAAGCATGCTGCTGGAAGGCACGGCCGCTCCGGAGCGGGTCGAACACGTATGGGCACAGCTGGGTGACGAGTATTTTCTCCGGCACACGCCCGAACAGGCCGCGCATCATACCCGGCTGCTGGCACTGCAGCAGGAAAAAACATGCAGCGTTGTCGATGTCAGGCCCAAGACGGAGCTGGGCAGCACCGAGATCTTTATCTGCGCGCGTGCAGCCGACGAACTGTTCAGCGTCATCACTGCAGTGATTGACCAGCTGGGACTCAATGTCGTCGATGCCGGTATAATCACCACCCCGAGCGGTCATGTCCTGAATACCTTCCATGTACTCGAAGCAACGGGTTCGCCGATCACAGGCTCGCACCGCATCGCTGAAATAAAATCAGCCCTGCTTGCCGGTACTGCCGACAAAAAAGGCGATGACTGGCATATATCACGCAGAACACCGCACCAGTACCGGCATTTCCCCATCAAGACGCATATTGAATTCAAGCCGGACGAACTCGACCGGCGTACCGTCATGGAGTTGATAACAACCGATCGCCCCGGCCTGCTGTCGCATATCAGCCAGGCATTCACGGACTGCGGCGTCAGGTTGATGAATGCCAAGATCGGGACCCTGGGGGCGCGGGCGGAAGACGTCTTTTACATCACCGACCGCAACAACCAGCCGCTAACCGGGGATGAACAGCGCGCTTGCCTGACAAGCGCAATTCACAAATACCTTGACAGCGACGCGCCCCGCTAGCAGCGCTGGTCAACCTGCCTCGATCAGCTCCAGGGCATTACCATCCGGATCACGGCAAAACAGCGCACGCCGCCCTGACCGGCTCAGGCTGTAGTCAATGCCACTGTCATCGAGCCCCTGCATGACAGCATCCAGGTCCGCGACGTCGAGCGCCAGATGCCGGTCCCTGCCACCATGCTGCTGCTGTGAATGCGGCATCTCCGCCAGCAGTTCGATCAAATGCAGTGATTGATTGCCTATCGGGAGCCAGGCGCCCGGGTACGGCAGCCCGGGCGGGCGGGCGGAATCGATTTGAAGCCCGAGCACACCGCGGTAGAAATCCAGCGAGCGCGCCGTGTCGCTGACCAGCACACTGACATGATTGATTGACAGGACCTCGATCATGCCTCGCTACCTGCATGAATTCGCGCCGCGATGTAGGCCGCAGTCACAATCATGACACCACCGGTCCATTCCCTGTACCAGGACTACTTCGTCGGTCAGCAACAACGACGAAACCGCACCCACAACCAGCTCGAATAACAGGATGACAGCGGAGCGATGCACCGGCATGCGGGTCACGCCATACTGCACACAGACTGTCATCACCAGAAATCCACACAGACCCAGCACGACTGCCCAGGCATAGATACCGGTATCAACCTCCGGCAGTTCCGCGTCCTGCACCATTATCCATACGACTGCCACCAGTACCACTCCGACCCAGCTGCTGGCGGATTTCAGCCAGACTCCGACAGTCTGCATCCTGCGCACGTAGACATTGCTCAGGGCAAACGCGAAACCCGACGAAACGGCCAGCCAGTCAGCGCTATTCTGCGGCCAGGGCAGGCCGACTTGCACTGTTCCAGAGCATGATCATGGCGCCGGTAACGGCAATGACAAATACCACCATGGACTTGCTGTCCAGTTTCTCGCCCAGCATGAACCAGCCCAGGACAACCGCCCAGAACGGTGACAGGTAAAACAGCAGCAACACGCGCACCACGTTGCCGTCCAGTACCGCCATGATGAAGGCCACATTGCACCAGCCGGCGGTGAGGCCCAGGGCTGCAAGCGGCAGCGCATTGCCATACAGCGCGTCCCGGTCGCGCACAAATACCCACGAGCACACGAGCAATGCCGCACCATAGCTGACGAGGGCACTCCAGGCGCCCGCCAAGGCCCTGCTGTTCGAGCAGGCGCAACGGATACCAGACAAGCCCCCACAGGGTGGCCGTAAACAGCAGACTGATGACCGGCAGCAACCGGTTTTCCTGACTGGACGTATTCATTCGATTCCGTATACTTTCATTTCATTATCAATGAAGGCAAGTCATTTCCTGCCTGCATCCGGACAACCGGGCGTTTCCACCAGCAAATTATCCTGTATGAATCCTGACCTGCGACAGCTGCAACCCTATCCGTTCGAACGCCTGGCACAGCTGTTCAATGATGTAGTACCACCCGAACAACTGCAGCTGATCTCGCTGTCGCTCGGGGAACCCAGGCATGCAACACCGGGATTTATCAGCGAGGAAATAATTACCCATCTGCATGGCCTGTCGCAGTATCCCTCAACCCGGGGCCGGCCCGAACTGAGGCAGGCTATTGCAGACTGGCTGACTGCACGCTTCGGGCTGCCGGCGGACAGTGTGCTGCGCTGATTCCCATGTGTTGCCGGTAACCGGCACCCGCGAGGCACTGTTTGCCTTCGCGCAATGTGTTATCGACCGGTCAACATCTCCCCTGGTGCTCATGCCCAATCCGTTCTACCAGATTTACGAAGGTGCCGCCCTGCTCGCCGGTGCGACCCCGTGGTTTCTCGACTGCGAAGCGGCCAGTGACTACCTGCCCGGATTTCGAGAGCGTTGCTGACAGCACCTGGTCACGCTGTCAGCTGATCTATATCTGCACGCCCGGCAATCCGACCGGTGCCGTCATGTCAACTGCGCAATTACAGCAACTGATCCGGCTTGCCGATCGACACGATTTTATCATTGCATCGGACGAATGCTATTCGGAGATCTATCCGGATGATGCCAGTCCGCCACCGGGACTGCTGCAGGCCGCCGCCGCCATGGGTCGGAACGATTTCAGCCGCTGTATTGTGTTTCACAGCCTGTCGAAACGTTCCAACGCGCCCGGATTGCGCTCGGGGTTTGTTGCCGGTGATGCGGATATCATCCACGCCTTCCTCAGATACCGGACCTACCATGGCTGCGCCATGCCGCCGGCCACCCAGGCGGCCAGCATCAGGGCCTGGCAGGATGAAGCCCATGTGGTCCGGAATCGCGCCCTGTACGCGGAAAAGTTCTCCGCGGTGCTCGACATCCTGGCACCGGTCATGGATGTGGAACCACCGCAGGCCGGTTTCTATCTGTGGCCACACGTGCCGCTTGATGACACCGAATTCGCGCACGGACTGCTGGAACAGCAAAATGTCATGGTCCTGCCGGGCAGCTACCTGTCACGCACCGTCAGGGACGCAAATCCCGGCAGAAACCATGTGCGTATGGCGCTGGTTGCCACCACTGCAGGACTGCATCGAGGCCGCGGAACGGATCAAATCATATATTGTCAGCCTTTAGGCGGTTATCATACGCCGGAAGAATCGAGTTGTACTGAACCAATGGAGACACCCGCATGAGTGACATACAGGCCACGATTGAAGAAGCCTTTGAACGCCGCGCAGATATCACGCCGCGTAACGTCGACACCCTCGTCAAGGAAGCGACACTGGAAGCCATCGACATGCTGGACCGGGGCGTCGCCCGGGTAGCGGAAAAACAAAACGGCCAATGGGTGGTCAACGACTGGCTGAAAAAGGCCGTGCTATTGTCTTTTCGCATCGAGGACAACGCCTTTATCAAGGGCGGGTTCACGAATTACTACGACAAGGTACCCTCGAAATATGCCGACACGAACTCGCGCGAGTTCCGCGAGGGCGGCGTCCGCATCGTCCCGCCGGCCACGGCACGCAAGGGTGCCTATATAGCACCGGGCGCGGTGTTAATGCCCTCCTACGTAAATATCGGTGCCTATGTCGACAGCGGCACCATGGTCGACACCTGGTCTACCGTGGGCTCCTGTGCCCAGATCGGGAAAAACGTCCATCTCTCCGGTGGTGTCGGGATCGGCGGCGTACTTGAACCGGTGCAGGCCAGCCCGACCATCATCGAGGACAACTGTTTTATCGGTGCGCGTTCCGAGGTCGTGGAAGGTGTCATCGTGGAGGAAGGCTCGGTCATTTCCATGGGTGTCTACATCGGCCAAAGCACGCGCATCTATGACCGCACCAGCGGTGAAATCATCTATGGCCGGGTACCCGCCGGATCTGTCGTGGTCTCCGGCAGCCTGCCCTCCAGCGATGGCAGCTACAGCCTGTATTGCGCCGTAATCGTCAAGCGGGTTGATGAAAAGACGCGCTCCAAGGTCGGTATCAACGAGTTGCTGCGCGATATTTAATTTATCCGGCACGCGCGCTTCACCGGCATGACGACCCTATATGGCATAAAAAACTGCGACACCGTAAAAAAGGCACGCCGCTGGCTGGATGATCAGGCTATCGAATACCGTTTTCATGATATACGCGCGGATGGCCTGGCAAGGGAACGCCTGCAACTCTGGATCAGGGAACTCGGCTGGGAAAACCTCCTCAACCGGCGCAGTACCACCTGGCGCAAGCTGCCGGAAACAACGCGCGCTGATATCGACCGGGCGACTGCCACGCGGCTGATGCTGGAACAACCGACCATAATCAGGCGGCCGATCCTGGATAACGGCGGCAAATTGTACCTGGGCTTCGACTCGAACAGTTACCGGACAATCTTCCACGGGACATCACCTGCATGAGCACAACACTTGAACTTGCAAAGCAACTTGTACAGCGCGCATCCGTAACACCGGATGACGCCGGCTGCCAGGCACTGCTGGCCGCACGCCTGCAGGCGGCCGGTTTCGCTATCGAGCACCTGCGCTTCGGGAAGGTAGACAATCTCTGGGCACGGCGCGGTACGGTGGCACCCTTGTTCGTATTTGCAGGACATACCGATGTGGTGCCGCCGGGCCCAAGGGATGACTGGACAACCGACCCGTTCGAACCGGTGATCAAGGGCAAGTACCTGTATGGCCGCGGCGCGGCCGATATGAAAAGCAGTATCGCCGCCATGACCACGGCCTGTGAGCGCTTTGTGGCTGAACATGCCGATCATGACGGCTCGATCGCCTTCCTCATCACCAGTGACGAGGAAGGTCCTTCCGTCGATGGCACGGTCAAGGTCATCGAACACCTGCAGGCACGCAAAGAACATATCGACTGGTGCCTGGTCGGCGAACCTTCCAGCAGCGAAAATACCGGCGACATCATCAAGAACGGCCGGCGCGGATCCCTGAACGGACGGCTGCGTGTACAGGGTCAGCAGGGACACGTCGCCTATCCCCATCTGGCGGTCAACCCGATTCACAAGGTGGCGCCGGTGCTCGCTGAACTTGCCGCTATCGAGTGGGACCGGGGCAATGATTTTTTTCCGCCCACGACTTTCCAGATATCCAACATTCATGCCGGTACCGGTACCGAGAATGTTATTCCGGATACCGTGGAAATCATGTTCAATCTGCGCTTTTCCACCGAGTCCACCGCCGACTCCATCCGGTCGCGTATCGAGGCGCTACTGGAACGGCACGCACTGGACTATGCAATTGACTGGAAACTCTCCGGGATGCCCTTCCTCACGCCGGCCGGCAAACTCGTCGATGCCGCGCGCGACGCTATTCAGGCGGTGACCGGAATCACCACCCAGCTATCCACCAGTGGCGGCACCTCGGACGGACGCTTTATCGCTCCCACCGGCGCCCAGGTCGTCGAACTGGGGCCGGTAAATGCGACTATTCACAAAATAAATGAATGTGTAAAAGTCGCGGATATTGATACACTCTCCTCCATATACGAGGAAATTCTGCACCGGTTATTGACCAGAGAATAATTATAGAACATGGACTTCCTGTACATCACACGCTGCATCGACACCGCATTCCTGAAACGGATCTCCTGCATTCTCGTCACCGCCATGTTGCTGTCAGCCTGTTCCATGGGACAACTGGTGGTGCGCGGCACCCAGAGCATTCTCGATGGCGGCATCGACGCCATGAACCGCGAAACCGACCTGCAACTTGCCGGAGATGCCATGCCGGCAAACCTGATGTTGCTGGAAGGCATGCTGCGCGAAGATCCGAACAATACCGAGCTGCGCCTGTTTGCGGCACAGGGCTTTTACGGCTACAGTTATGGCTTCATCGAAGACGAGGCACCCGCACGTGCCGCGCAACTCTATCGCCGTTGCTACACACATGCACGCCAGGCACTGGTCCGGGCCGGCATCACCATTGATCCCGAAAAAGCCACTGCAGATACACTGCAGGCCACGCTCGCCGGGGCCGGCGCTGATGCGCTACCGGCGCTGTTCTGGAGCGCCTCCTGCCTGGGGAAATGGATCGACCTGAACCGCGACAATCCGGTCGGGATTGCCGGCTTATCCAGCGCCGCCATCCTTATGCAACGCGTGCTGGAACTGGATGAAGATTATTACTACGGCGGCGCACATTTGTTCTTTGGCGTCTATTACGGCGGCCGGTCCCCGATGTTCGGCGGCGACCACGCGCGCGCCGCACACCACTTCCAGCGGGCCGTCGAGATCAACGACGACAAACTGCTGCTGACTGACCTGCTGTATGCGGAATATCTTGCCCGCCAGCAACTGGACAGAACCGCATTTCACAGCCGTCTGACACGTATCATCACGGCCCCGGATAACCTTTTCCCGGAAATGGCGTTAGTCAATGCGATAGCGAAACAAAAGGCACAGCGACTGCTGGCACTCGAGGACGACTGGTTTTGATCCACACCCGCACATTCAGCCTGCACCTGGCGGCCATTCTGCTCATGGCCGCCATATTTTCCCTGGCCGCCGGTAGCGCGCATGCGCAAAAAGTCTATGAGCTGAAGTTCGCCACCCTCGCCCCGGCCGGCACAACCTGGATGAACCTGCTGCAGGAATGGGCCGACCAGGTCGAGGAAGAGAGCGCCGGACAGCTGCGCTTCAAGACTGTATCCCGGCGGTGTGCAGGGTGACGAACCCGACGTCCTCAAGAAGATCCGCTTCAACCAGCTGCATGGCGGTGCCTTTACCGGTTACGGTATCGGTCATTTCTATTCACCGGCACGCGTACTCGAACTGCCGTTCCTGTTCAACGACATTGAAGAAATCGATTATGTGCGCAAACAATTCATGCCACAGATTGCGCAGGGATACCGTGACAACGGCTTTGAGTTACTGGGCTGGATGGAAGTCGGCTTCATCCATTTCTTCTCCAAGGAACCGATTCACTCGCTGGACGACCTGAAGAAACGCCGCATATGGCACTGGCAGGGAGACCCGATCGGCAAGGCATTCTTCGATGCCAGCGGTATCTCGCCGGTACCCCTGTCGATCATCGATGTCTATACCAGCCTGTCCACCGGACTCATCGACACCGTCTTCTGCCCGCCCCTCGGGGCCATCGCCCTGCAATGGTTCACCAAGACGAGTTACATGACCAAGGTTCCGATGGCCAATGGCATCGGCTCACTGGTGGTGTCACGCCGCTTTTACCAGGACCTGCCGCAGGATCTGCAAAAGCTGCTGAAACGCACCGGTCTGGCAACCGGCAAGAAACTGGTCAAGGCCGGGCGCAGAGACAATGCCAAAAGCCTGGAGGTACTGCAGGAAAGAGGCATACAGTTTGTCCTCGATGAAACAGAACTGGACAAGGAACAGGTGGCCGAAATCAGCAGGAAGGCGGGCGAAAGCCTGATGAAGCAACAACTATATTCCGGCGCCGGTCATTGACCAGGTGAACCGGTGGCTGCAGGAGTTCCGCAGTGAAATAGCAAATAATGCAGTCGATGCTGCCGACTGAACCCGAGTCCGTTACCAACTTTCGCCATGCGTTGATCCGCATGGAAACCTTCATGGCCGGGGCTTCATTACTGCTCCTGCTCGCCCTGGTATTCGGCCAGGTCGTGGCGCGTAATATATTCAATTCAGGTATACCGGCCGCAGATATACTGTCCCGCTACATGGTCCTGTACGTGACATTCTTCGGTGCCGCGCTGGCGGTGGAGTATCACAAACATATCCGCGTAGATGCTATTGCCGCCTGCATGCCCGCCGAGCGGTGTCAGCGGATCAAACCCGCTCCTGTTCCTGATTTCCACCATCCTGTGCGGACTCCTGACCTGGGCCGCCATGCGCTTCTGGTATGACGACTGGCAGTATGTCGCGCAACATGAACGCTGGTCATCCGTGCTGGCCCTGATCACACCGTTCGGCTTCGGGTTACTGACACTGCATTTTCTGCTGGGTACACTCTTCAGGCAAGCGGGCGGCGCACCGGGCCCATGACTCTCGTGCTGGTCGGCCTGCTGGTCCTGCTTGCCCTGCTGGGACTCCCGTTGTTCGTGGCGCTGGCCGGCGGCAGCCTGCTGGCAACCTTCAATGCCGGACTCGACCCCGCCCTGCTTGCGGTTGAACTCAACCGGCTCGCGGCATCGCCCTATCTGGCCGCAATTCCGCTGTTCACCTTTGCCGGTGTAGTGCTGGCCGCCGGCGGGGCACCGGAACGCATGATCCAGCTGTTCAATGCCTGTGTCGGCTGGCTGCCCGGCGGCATGGCCGGCGTGGCACTGATATCGTGCGCATTCTTCACGGCCTTCTCGGGCGCTTCCGGCGTCACCATCCTGGCGCTGGGCGGGCTGATGTTCCCCATGCTGCTGCACTCGGGGTACAACGAACGGTTTAATCTTGGTTTGCTGACGACCTCGGGCTCGCTCGGCCTGTTATTTCCACCCAGTCTCGCGATCCTGCTTTACGGGATTGTCGCCAGTGTCAGTATCGATGAGCTGTTCCTGGCCGGTATTGTGCCGGGCATCCTGCTGATGCTGATCCTGGGTGCCTACTGCCTGTATGTCGGCAGGAAAACCGCCGTCCCCCGGCATCACTTCTCCCTGGCGACCGCCGGCAAGGCCGCCCGCGAAAGTTTCTGGGATCTCCTGTTACCGGTCGGCGTGATTGCCGGGATCTTCGGCGGGATTGTCACCATCACCGAGGCGTCTGCCTGTACGGCTGTCTACGTCCTGGTGCTGGAGGGGGTCATCCATCGGGAAATTCACCTGAGAAGGCATTTACCCGGACTGTTGAAGGCCGCTGCGATTCTGACGGGCAGCATCCTGATCATCCTCAGCGTTGCCATGGGTCTGACCAATTTGCTGATCGATGCCCAGGTGCCGATGAAAATCCTGGCATGGATGCAAGTCCATATCACTACGCAATTGCAGTTTCTGATCCTGCTGAATGTATTTCTGCTGATCGTCGGCTGCATGATGGATATCTTCTCGGCGACAGTCGTTGTCGTGCCGCTGTTACTACCCGTCGCCCTGCGCTATGGCGTCGATCCGATACATCTGGGAATCATTTTTCTTGCCAACCTGGAAATCGGTTACAGCACACCACCGGTGGGGATAAATCTGTTTATCGCCAGTCAGCGCTTCGGGCGCCCGGTCCTGTCATTATTCCGGGCGGCTCTCCCCTTCCTGATGCTGATGCTCATCTGGCTGGCCCTGATTACCTACATACCGTTTATTTCCCTGTGGTGGCAGCGCCTTTGAATCGTTGTTCAGCCTGGCAATGGCCTGCTCGACCGCGCTGCTGAGCACGGACTCGATCTCCTTCAACAACGGCATCGCATCACTACCCGCCCCGACATGCGTCGGCCGGGCAAACCCGACATGGGTGATGCCGTCCTTTTGATACACGGTCAATTGCAGCGGACACAGCACCAGCATGTCCGGATCCTGGTTACTGACCTCGTTCGTATACCAGGGATTGCAAATCACCATGGCGCGGATTCCCTGCAGTTGGCTGCGATTGTAAGACTCACCCCACTGTTCGGAAAAGCGCGCCAGGTTGGCGCTGATGTTTGCCTCGAAAATAATAAAGTACTTGTTTTCTTCCAATGCGTTATAGACACTTTCGTAGACGGTTTCCAGGTCTCGCTCCACCTGCCAGTGCAACACCCCCGGCAACCCGGCCGCTGCCGTGCCCCACAGCAAAATCATGCCAACAAAACCGCCAATCCTGACCATCATGCCACCTCCGGAGGTCATATCCGCTAGTTAGGGACGCTTTGATTAATCATTAACCCGCCATTCCGGCACTCCACTGCGCTTCGGCCGGAATGACGCCACAGCAGAGGTTCCTCAGTGTTTTGCCGGACCTCAACCCACAACCGTGTCCCGAATATAAACCGGTACGGCCGCATCCGCACTGACTATAAGCCCTTTCCCGAAGCCGTCAACGCCCAGCCGCGCCACATCGGCGGCGCGCGGTTCGATATCCGGCAACATGCGCAGTATTTGCCTGCCGGCCACCGGCATCATGATAGTGCCGTAGGCATCCCAGCCGCTGCCGGCTCCGATCCAGCCACCAGCCTCCGGCAATGGCACGGCGGCGGGCCGGCAGACGCACTCCTCACCCTGCAATGCCGGCATACCCTGCATGTCCTGTAGATAACAGCCCCAGTACACCTCGGACCGGCGCGCATCCAGTGCCGTCATCACCCGCCCTTCACCGGTCTCGCCCATGGCGCCCAGTGCAAGCGCAGCCAGTGTCGACACCGGCACGACCGGCAGGTCGGCGGCGAAGGCGATGCCCTGCACCACACCTGCCCCGATACGTACACCGGTGAACGAGCCTGGCCCGCGCCCGAAGGCGACGGCATCGAGCTGCGTGACGCTCAAATCCGCCTCGACCAGCAGCGATTCGATCATCGGCAGTATCAGTATTGCGTGCTCGCGCGGGGCAATGACGTAGCGCTCCAGCACCTCGCCATCAATGCTGAGCGCGGCGGAACAGGCGGTAGTGGAGGTTTCCAGGGCAAGTATTTTCAACGACATGAGCGCTGCCCGTATTCAGTACTGTACTGCAGTCCCGCCAGAGACCGAAGGCACACGCGCAAAGAATTCCTGCACGGCATCGATATCCCGGGTAGCCGGCATGGCGGGCAGACTGTTGATGAATACCCGGCCATAGGAACGGCTGCGCAACCGCGGATCGCACAGCACCAGTACGCCGCGGTCGTTGCTGTCCCGGATCAGGCGCCCGATCCCCTGCTTGAGACTGATCACGGCGGTGGGCAGCTGGTAGTCGATAAACGGGTTCCCCCCCTGCTCCCGCAGGGCATCGATGCGCGCCTGCAGTACCGGATCTCCCGGTGATCCGAAGGGCAGTTTGTCGATGATCACACAGGACAGCGCCTCGCCCCGGACGTCAACGCCCTCCCAGAAACTGCTGGTCCCGAGCAGGACCGCGTTGCCCAGCCTGCGAAAGCGCTCGAGCAATTCCTGGCGTGGCGCCCGGCCCTGCACCAGTAGCGGATAATCCAGCGACCCATCCAGTTGCGCGGCGGCCGCGCGCAAGGCCGCATGACTGGTGAACAGCATAAAGGCACGGCCGCGACTCGCCGCCAGTACCGCGCGTGCGCAGGCAACCACGGCATCACTGTAGTGCGCTGCATTCGGTTCCGGCATATCCCGGGGCAGATACAGCAAGGCATTGCGCTGGTAATCGAAGGGACTGTCCAGCTGCAGCGTACGCGCATCCTCGAGTCCAAGTTGCCGGGAAAAGTGCTGGAAGCTCGTTACCGACAGCCAGGGTCGCGGAGGTAAAGATCCAGGCGCTGGACAGGGCGTCGAGACAGCCCCTGAATACGGGTGCCACGTTCAGCGGTGTCAGGTTGAGACGGAATGAGTGGCGCTGGGTCTCGAACCAGTGGATGTATTCACTCGAGTCGTTTTCCCGCAGCAGGGCAAGCCGTTCACGCAGCACCAGGGCACGCTGCCGGCAACTGTCCAGTCCCTTGCCCCTGCCGGCCACCTGGTCAAGCCAGCCGGTGAGTTGCTGCAGGGAACCATCCAGCGCCTGTAACAAGGCCTGAATGTCGGCATCACCGGCGACTTCGGACCATGATGCGCGCCGCACTTGCTTGCCCAGCAGCAGGCGCAGTTTGTCGACCATGCCATCGAGCTGTTGTGCGGCTTCGGGCAGATCCTGCATGTCCCCCGCCTCGCGCAATTGTTCAATCCGGACATCGCGCGCCAGTTCGCGCAGCTGGTGACTGCTGAGTGAGGCACCGAAAAAAACCGACGCCACGGCGGGCAATTGATGGGCTTCGTCGATAATAAATGCATCTGCGCCCGGCAACAGTTCGCCAAAGCCCTCTTCCTTCAGCACCATGTCGGCAAACAGCAAGTGGTGATTGATGACCACCACATCGCTCTCCATGGCGGCGCGGCGCGCCTTGATCACGAAGCATTCCTGGAAGTGCTCGCACTCCTGGCCGAGGCAGTTTTCAAGCGTGGATGTGACCCGCGGCCAGACTGCCGAGTCCTCCGGCACCGCGCCCAGCTCGGCAATATCACCGCTCAGGGTGCGCCCCGACCAGGCACGTATTTCCTCCAGCTCATGCAGATTCCGGCGCGCTGTAAACCGGCCCTCGCCCGCTGCGGTCTCCAGCCGGTGCCGGCAGAGGTAATTCGTTCTCCCCTTGAGCAGGGCAATCTGCAGCGGCAACTTGAGTGCCGCGCGCACCACGGGCAGGTCCTTGCTGAACAACTGGTCCTGCAGGTGGCGCGTCCCGGTTGAGATGATGATTTTTTTCCCGGAACACAGGGCGGGCATGAGATAGGCGAAGGTCTTGCCGGTACCGGTGCCCGCCTCGACGATCAAGTGGTCCTGTGCGGCAATAGCCGCCGCGGTGGCCTCGGCCATGAGCTGCTGTTCCTCGCGTGCCGCGAAGCCCTGTACACCGGCGGCCAGCGGCCCGTTTTCTCCCAGCAGTTCACGCATCGGGTTGATCCGGGTAATCATGCCCTGCAGAGAGGCACATGCAGTTAGCGTGCTTCCAGCTCGCGGGCACGGTGATCAGCCCGTGCGGCACCACTGGCATCACCCTGCTCCTGTCGCGCCCGGGCGATCAGTTGCCAGTTGAGTGCCTGCTGGGTGACATTACCGGAGGCCAGGCTGTTGGATTTGACGGCGAGTTGCTCGGCCTGAGCCGCCTGACCCTGGGCAAGCCGCACCGTGGCCAGATGGTGCCAGAGCACCGGATTGCGCGGATCAATACGCAGCGCCCGTTCCAGGGACGCCGCCGCAGATCCCAGGTCACCGGCATTCGCCTGTTGCTCGGCATGGTCCAGCAGCGCCACCACAGCGGCAGGCTGCGGACGTGCGGGTGGCGTCCGCCCGGGAACCGGGGCCGGCATGGAGCGGGTCGGCACCGGTACGCGCTGATCGGCAGGCGCCGGGATACCCTGGTCCACGACCGGGGGCGGCACCCGGGTTGCAGGCACGCTGCTGCACGCCTGGATAACCAGTGCCGCGACCGGGATGATGCCTAAACGCTGCAGTACAGACAGTGTCACTGAAATAACTCCTTGAACCAGTCAACCGCGCCGGGTCGGGATCCGCACTGGCTAATGTCAGTCGGGGCCGTACCGGCGCGAAAGGGTAATTGTACGGCATCCGGACAGGCCGCATCCGTCAGCAGGCCGGTGTGCGGATCGATCCACTGATAGTCGATGCCCTCGAGTGCCGGCTGCACCCATTCCGGGTTTTGAAACTGCGCGAACAGGTCGCGCCACACCCGCAGGGCACCGGTCCCGCCGGTCAGTCCGGTGGGCTTGTTGTCATCACGACCGACCCAGACGACACCGAGCCGGTCACCGGTAAATCCGGCGAACCAGCTGTCCCGCAAATCATCCGTGGTACCGGTCTTGCCGGCGACATCCTCGCCGGGCGGCAAGACCGCGTAGATCGCGCGCCCGGTCCCCGCGCGCACCGCATGGCGCAGCGCGGTCGTCAGCAAGTAATTCGACACCGGGTCAACGGCCGACTCCAGCTTGAGCGGGTAACGGTTCAGGGGCGACTTTTCCACGGATAAAACCGCATTGATAGCGCGGTACGGTGTGCGAAAACCACCGCTGGCAAAGGTCTGGTACATCCCGGTCACCTCCAGCGGCGACAGGTCCACAGCCCCGAGCACCAGGGACGGATACGGATTCAGTTGCTGCTCTATCCCCAGGCGGTGCAGTGTCGAGACCACCCGCTTGATACCCAGCGCGAGACCCAGGCGCGCGGTGGCGATGTTGTATGACTGAGCCAGGGCCTGGTACAGCGGCACCTCGCCATGGCTGACCTTGTCATAGTTCGCGGGTGTCCAGGTATCGCCATTGCGCGCCGTGAAGGTCAGCGCACTGTCATCCAGCAGTGTCGCCAGGGTATAACGGTCCGGCTGCTCCAGCGCCGTGAGATAGACGGCCGGTTTCAGCAGCGAGCCGACATGGCGGCGCGCATCCAGGGCCCGGTTGAATCCGGCAAAGTGCGGATTCCGGCCGCCGGCCAGTGCCAGCACCTCCCCCCCCGGCACCGAGGTGATGACCGCCGCGCCTTCCAGTGTCCCGGGCGCCATTCCGTGGCTGCTTTCCAGTTTTTTCAGCCGCGCATCCAGCACCGCCTCCAGCTGCCACTGTATTCGGGGATCAAGGGTGGTATAGATGATCAGGCCTTCCGAGGTGATGTCTTCTTCCCGGTAATCGCGTGCCAGCTGCCTGCGCACCAGGTTCAGGAATGCGGGAAAGGGATTGATCGCCTTTCTTTCCTGGTGACCGATACCCAGCTGCGCAGCCCGTGCGCGGGCCGCCGCTTGTGGTTCGAGCATCTCCAGACCCGTCATGACATCCAGCACCAGGTTGCGGCGCGCACGGGCGCGCTCGGCATGCCGGTACGGATTGTAGTAGGACGGCCCCTTGACGAGTCCCACCAGCAGGGCATACTGCTCGACGTCAAGCTCGACCAGCGGCCGCTCGAAATAAAAATAGCTGGCAAGGCCGAAACCATGGATGGCCCGGCTGCCGTCCTGTCCAAGGTAAACCTCGTTCAGGTAGGCCTCCAGGATTTCATCCTTGTCGTAATGCCACTCCAGCAGCAGGGCCATGATGGCCTCGTTGATTTTACGCGCCAGTGAACGTTCACTGGTCAGGAAGAAATTCTTGACCAGCTGCTGGGTAAGGGTACTGCCACCCTGGACCACGCCGCGGGCACGCACATTCGCCCACAGGGCGCGCAGTATGGCGAGTGGCGCGATCCCGTGATGCTGATAGAAACCGCGGTCCTCGATTGCGATCAGGGTATTGATGAGTGCCGGGGGCACCTCCTCCAGCTTCAGCAACACCCGGTCTTCGTTGTGGGACGGATAAAAACTTCCCACCAGCACCGGATCGAGGCGCACGATACTGGCGGTCTTGCCACTGACGCCGTCGGCCAGGCGGGTAATACCGTTGCCCGAGAATGTCACCCGTACATTATGCTTGTCTTCTGTCCCGTCCCAGAAGATGAAGGGGCGCGTGATCAGATGGAAAACGTTTCGATTTCTGGAGAATTCACCCTGTTGGCGGGGCGAGCGCACCGAACGGTAACCCAGTGCTGTCAACTCGGTAGACAAACTGGTCAGCCGTCAACTGCTGACCGGCATACAACTCCAGCGGACGCGCATAGACACGCGCCGGCAGTGACCAGCGCTTGCCGGTAAACTGGTGGCGCACCTGGTAATCGAGATAGACAACATAACCGGTAATTACCAGGGCCAGTAGCGTAAATAGCGGGATCCAGACGGAGCGGCGGAACAGTGTTTTACGACGGGACTTTTTCCGCCTGCGCGTGCGGCGTTTTGGCATGAATCAGGGGTACCCGTCGGTTGAGTAAACGCCAGGCCGGTGTGGCACGAGCGAGCCGGTATTCGAAGTATTCCCGTTGCTCAACGCGTGACACTGCCGAACACTTTTTTGAGCAAATCGGTAGAGCGTGCGAGTGGATTTTCGCGGATGCGCCGCTCCTCTTCGGCGACCATCAGAAACAGGCCATCCAGTGTCTTGCCGGTGACATAACCATCCAGATCGGTCGTGTCACTGGAAAGCAGGCTGGTCAGGGAGCCGGCGCGGGACATCATGCTTTTATAGGATGCAGTGACCCCGGCCTTCGCGGTCGCCTCGGTGACAATCGGACGCATCTTCTCCGTCAGGGCCGCTTCCGTGTGCGTGCGGAAGTACTGCGTCGCCGCATCATCGGGACCGGAAAGGATGGCACGCGCATCATCCAGCGACATTGCGCTGATGGCATCACCGAAAATGGCGGCAGCCTCGGGTACGGCCTGCTCCGCTGCGTGATTCAGGGAGGTGACAAACTCGTCGGCAAGCTTGTCCTGGCGCAGGGTACGCAGCGTCTTTTCCACCCACGACAGGCTGTCCGGCATCGGGATCCTGACTTTTGCATTATTCAGAAACCCGCCTTCCTGGCCCAGGTTATCGACCGCGAATTGGGTACCCTTTTGCAGCGCCTCCTTCAGCCCGCTCACCATTTCGTCATTGCTGAGCATGTCCGTGGCAGTCGATTCCGGCTTCAGGACACTGCCCGCCTTGTCCTTGAAGACGCCGAGAAAATCCGACAGGCCTGCGGTCGCCAGTTGTGCACCGCAGGCGAATGCGAGTGCCATGCCAGTCAGCAGAATAATTTTTCTCATTGCATTACTCCCGATGAGTGTCTGCCGGAAAATCGGCAAACGCGCTGTTCGTAGTTGTTTACCACCGTTCCCGGCAGGGATTTCTTGCGCTGAATATAGCATACCTGTCATGCGCCTGGCGGTTTGAAATAACGCTGCCCGGATGACCGGCGCAGTGTGCCGTCTGTATGGCGAACGGGTATGAAACCGGATACCAGGTTCGCGCTGAACGACTGATTGCATGTTGCCGGCCTGGAATTACAGCCACCCTTGCCAGAGACAGGCGTGCGTAACCGGCCAGTCTGTGCCGAACCATCTGCCCCGGATGATGCAACTTTAAACAGGAAGGAAACCACCCCGTTTCGACGGTAAATATTCAGATTCAGTGACTGGATTTTCGGTACAAAAGCGCCTAATATCCAACATCGCAAGCAGGGCCTCACACTCAGTAATCCAGCCTGGCGCTATTGTCCACCGCCGGGACGGAATTGACTCCATATCCTGACTGTCACACCACCGCAAGTTCGGTGCGTGGCGCGCCGCACTGGCCGTTCGTTCTGTGAGGTACCGCCGATGCAGATAATGGCTGCACCTGTACCATTGACCAATAGCCCAACCGCGTCAATTGTAATAAATTGTCATATAGAGACCGGGATCAGACCATCAATGGTATAGTAACTATATGATTATTAAATATTTAATTAATTCATTGTCTTACGCGCGCCACCATCCCAGAGGGCCTGGCTGCGCTTAACCACCAGACAGAGAGCGTTATCAAATGAGCTGTTATTCACCGGGATCCCACTTTAATTTGCACACGTCTACAGGGCTGGCTGCCCGCAATATTGCCGGAGTACTGCTGCTTATGCTGCTCGCGGTCTTACTGGGCGCCTGCGGTGGCCCCAGTGGTACTCCCGGCGGCGGAGGTCAGCCCACAACAGTCAGTACCCTCTCCCCGCGCCTGTTTATTCTCGGCACACAGGTCGACGCATGACCGGTGACTTGCGCATCTTTGTTAATGGCCTGGACCAGGCCGGCAACCCGCTCGAACTTGACGACTACAAAACGATGGCAACTGTCACGACCGCTGTTGACACCTATATGGATTCGGACCCTGAGCTGACAATCAAGGACATCCTTCCCAATGAACCGCTCATGTCATTGGCCCTGGTGACCGATTACTCCGGCAGTATCAAAATTGCCGACCTGGACCGGATCGCCGCTCGTGAACAGGTACCATTCTCGACTGCCCTTGCCCTGAATACGACATTCGAGGCAGCGGTGTTCAACTTCTCGAACAATGTGGACATTCGTCAGGACTGGACGGAGAGACCTGGCTCTCCTGCGAGCCGCTGTACAACGTGATGATACGTTTTTCCAGCGACAAGACAGCACTCTACGATGCGCTGGGCACCGCCCTGGAGCGCGGCATACCAATGGATCCCAATGGTCTGATCGAACGTTGCCGGCCGATACGCATGCTGGTTGTTCATACCGACGGCCTGGAAAATGCCTCGGTAACCTATGACAAGCCGGAGTTGCTCACGCTGATCGATGACAGCCGCGTCATTCCTATCATGCTCGGCACCCTGAGCGCCGATACCGCGGAACTGATCGAATTTGCCGGTGAGCGCGGCGCGTTTGTGTTTGATATCGACCTGGCCGGAATCGAGGAGGAGGTAGCTGACTGGGTCGGCTCCTTTCAGAACCTGGTCGAGCTCACCCTGACGCCGGCTACCGGCTTCGACCCGGGGCCGGTGCAAATCGAACTGGGCTCATTGACTGTCATGGTGGAAGCACCTTACGACCAGACCTGCACTATGCTGCCATAACCGGCGCGGCTGGCGCGCCGCAATCCCCGGTGACTGACTTTTCACCGGCGCGCGGGGTGGGTATACGCCCCTCACGTCGATCCTGCCGAGCGCTGGATCTCGATCGTCGACACCCACAAGGTCTACCAGGCTGAAACAGCCGCACAACAGAAGCAGGAGAACCTGTTGATGACCGGCCGGTCACCGCTTCTGCACCACTCGCCTAATAACGGTCATCAGTTCGTCAGCGGCAGCTGGCAGGATCATTCATTTTGAAATCTCGATCAGGTCGCTGGCCTGCACATGAACATAGCTAAGACATATACCCGTTTCCGCGGTGAACTTGTCCAGCGGCCCCATATAGCAGTGATCGGCGCCGTGCACCAGGATATGGCTGATATCCTCACAGCGCAGCCCGATGAACTGGATCTGCCGGTATTGATCCAGCGTTGGCTTGATCGAGGAAAAGGACTTGGAGACCGTCTCGTAACGCACACTGTCACCGGTATAGGCGGTAAAGCTGGGCACCAGGCTTTTTATCTTGAACCCCAGATTATTTTGCAGTCTCAGGCCGATTTTGCAGGCATTGCGTAACGTTTGGATATTCGCGACCGTCATCACTGCACTGCTGTCCGGATTACCCGGCTCAATCTCGACGTACTCCCAGGTTTGATCCTCCATCAGCAGTACATGGCGTCCAGTGGGGGTCATCACCCGGATACCGGTTTTGACACGCGCCTCGGCAGCGGTGTCGTCATCGACAGTGATCTCAGCATCGCCAGCATTTTCTATGGTGAAATCAGTATCGCCAACGTCGTCCGTAGCGGCTTCGATGCCTGTTTCGGCACCGGCATTGATGCTGAACAGCAACACAGCGATAAACGTAAATACCCGGTTCATTGCAAATCCATCCTTATCCGCTCCATGTGCATTATGCGGCCTCATACGTAAAAAACTAGCAAACTGGCGCAGGCGAGTCCAAATAAATGTAAGATCAGGTTAAATCCTGAATCGAATCGTCAATGTAACAGCACTGTATTCTCCCATATGGCTCACAACCGCACTGCAGGATTATTCTACCTGATGCTCGCCATACTCTATATGGCGGGTATCTACCGGCTGTCAGCCATACCCGGTGATGCCGGTGCAGCGGGCCTCGGAGGGATCATCGCCTGGACCCCCCCTGCAATCCAGAATCTGCTGCACATACCACTATACGGGATCCTTGCCTGGCTCTGGTACCGCACGCTGGCTGGATGGATTACCCCGCTCCCGGTGGTATACCTGCTGGTATTTGTTGTGACCGCCGGTTACGGTGTGCTGGATGAATGGCACCAGCTGACTGTACCCGGCCGCTATGCATCGCTGACGGATATTGCGCTAAATACGCTGGGTAGCACAGTAGCGCTGTGGCTGATCGCACGCTCTCGACGTCTGGCCCGCCAACCGGGAACCGCAGCAACTGAATAACAACCCCGGACTACCGCGGTCCCGTTCAGCGGCTCCGGATTGACAGGACGTGCAGTTTGCACAGGCATGCCAGCACCATGAGCCCGACCCCGGCCTGAAACAGCGCAATTGTTGAAAAATCGAATACCTGGTAATTGCCCAGGACCCTGGCGCCACCCGCTACCAGGCATGCAAGTACCCCTGCGAGTGCGGCAATATCTCCCAGAATAGCCAGTTAATTTCTCCATCTCACTCCTCCTGTTAGCAAACGGCAGCACATAGTATTCTGCCACATACCGGCCACGGACTGGACCGGCCGGCTCAATTTCCCTGCTGCGGAACGGCAGTTGTTGCCCTGCGGTGCTTCCAGCGCATGAACTGCTTGCGCAGTAAATGCCTGACAAGCAGTCCGGGTGGCATGCGCAACCAGTGGGAGCGCACATACAGCAGCCACTGCGCGCTAGCCGTCCAGCGCTGCGGAAAGTCAGGATGATCCGGAATTAACACCTGTTCAACCAGTCTGTCCATCAGCGCCACTACATAGTCAGGTGGCGCGCCATGATCAACTCCCTGCATTGCACTGGCGGGGATATCAGTGGCCAGCAAGCGCTCTGTATAACGCAGGGCATAGAACAGCGGCCGCAGCAGATCCTGCCGGCGCGCGCGGTCCACAAGTTGATCCCAGAATTCAGCGTGCCGTCCGAAATAAGCGAACAGGTCAGCGAGATCGACCAGGTCACGCAGGCCATTGATAAATTCGCCGTCGTAAAACAAGTGCACGGCACTGTGCAGCACCATGTCCACCGGCTGCAACACCCGCAGCCGTTCGTCGGCCAGGGGTATGCTGTCCCGAAAGAGTTTTTCCGGGTCCGGATTGAGGCGGCTGGTCAGGGGTGAAATGGTGTGATGGATATCCACCTCGAGGCCGCGCTCCGGGTGACGCAGGGGGGGCAGTTCGTGCATCCAGGTGCGGTAATAACGCTGATCGTATTCTTCCAGCTTGACGCTTTCCCAGCCGTTTCCAAGCAGTTTTTGCTCGACCTCCTCAAGCACGGCTGCGGGCACCAGCAAGTCAACATCCGACAGCAGCCGGCCTCTCGCATGGAGGCAGTCCGGCGAGAATATAGGCGCCGCCCTTTCAGCAGGACAATAGGCACATCCAGCCCCTCCAGCGCCTTTAGAATGCGGCTGATTTCCCAGCGCGCCATCCTCTGGCGGTGGTCAACGAAAACCTTCGCTGCCGAAAAATGCTCCACGATCTTGGGGGGAACCTGTGCCAGCAAGCCCTGTTCCTCCATACAGACGGCGAGGCGCCCCAGGAGGCGGGTAGCCCGCGCGAGACGCAGCAACAGGTCCCAGTCTTCCACTCCAAAGGAGATTGTCCTGGCGGGATCACCCAGCGCACTGAGCAAGATATTCGCGCCCTGTTTCCGACTGTCACTGCCGGCTCTCATGATTCTGCCAGGCGGTTCAGGGCAACGATGGCCTCGTCGAGATTGCTGTAGGAGAGGACATAGCAGTCACAGTCGCGCACCAGGCGGCTTACCCCCTGGAAACCGCGCAGGCCAAGCAGCTGGTAATTGAACGAATTGTTTGCGAGTTTGATAAATGCCTGCGGTTTGAAGATTGGCTCCAGGCGCAATGACGCACCCGCCCGGTAGCGTGGAAACACCAGCCAGCCGGGCGGTGCGGTGACACCGGACTGCTCGACACAGGCGGCGGGTGAATCCAGATGGGCAACGGTGCCCTTGCGCGTTCCGTGAAAAGAGGGGCCCAGTTCTGCATCCGGTGCGAAATCACGGATCACATCGATGGAACGGTTCTTCAACGGCATGGGCCGTGGCAGCGGTGTCAGATGCCCGTCATCGGCGCGAACCAGGCCGAACTCATCGGAAAACAGCCGCCAGCCACGGTTAACCAGCGCTGCGCACAGCGTGCTCTTGCCCGAGCCCGGCCAGGCCGGCAGCAGCAGTACCCGACCGTAGCGTTCCACGGCAGCCGAATGCAACATCAGGTACTGGTGTGCCTGCATGGCAATGCCCCAGTTCAGCCCCCATTCAAACAAGGGAAAGGCGTGTCTGAGCGGGATACGGCAGGAAAATCTCCTGTCCGTCCAGCAGGAACAGGACTTGTGGGTGCCAGCGCCTGCGGATACCGCCCGGCGTGGTCAGACGCACATGGAAATCGGCAATGGCCGGCTCCGGCACTACCGGGAAGTGATTGTAGAAACGCCGTAACAACTGCGCGAAATCCTCTATCCCGGAGCGGATACGCACAGTGAACGGGCCGGTCTGGAGCAGGATTCCCGTCCCTGCAAGACGTTGAGTGAAAGCGTCCTCCGGTAGTTCGGCAAGTCTCACGTGTCGGCTTTCTCGATCAGCTCTACATTCTGTAATTGCCGCACCAGCCGCGCGATACGTTCCAGGGATTGCTCATTATAGATCTCACCGGATTCCCTGCAGAGGGTCTCCGTGATCTCTTTGACAGTACCAGGGCGAACAACGAGTTGTTGCAGCACCCGCGCAGTCGGATCCGGCAACAGATGGGTCTCTCCCGAACGGATATCGAAAACAGCATGCTGCTCCCCCAACTCTCCCAGTAAAGCTCCTTCTTCTCAGGCGCCACCCAGCGCGGCTCTATTTCAGAATGACTCGAATCATCCACGCTGTTATCACCTGCCACCATTGGGCGTAAAACTAAGGGTAAACAATACAGGCCCACCATTGAAATCTGGCGATGTAACAAACAGGGAGTCAGGAATTCGGGGCCCGAGTGTTTATCAATACACAAGGCGGGATACAGGAAAGCTCGCCCTTATCCCTGTCCTGTAAATTGCAAGGCTCGGATGTATCGAGGACAAACAGGAGCCGGTGAGCGGTGAGTATCCCGGCGGTGCTGGCGAGCACTTCTCGTATTCTGGGGTAGAAGAGTACAGGCTGCCCCGGTATCGTCACCGAATTCATCGAAATCCAGGTAGGCAAGCAAGCCCACACTATTCGCCTGCATCAATATCGGGCTGGGTGATCGGCGGGGCCGGTCCCGTAGATATTCCGAGCCATCCGCCTCATTAAAGCACTGATAACCACCCAGGTTCGGTGGACCCATTCCAGTATCAACGCAGTAGTAGATAACATCCTGAGGCGTGGAAGGAATGGTGACTCTCTTTCCCGGGATGCGCAGCCAGCCGTCATGAGGTATCTCCATGTCAACAGCTTCCACTACATTATCAACCCCCAGCAACGCAGTGCGAATTATCATGTTTAGTACAGTGATATGTACTTCCCATTGCCGCAGCGGCACCGCTGCGTAATGTCATAATAGCCGGTATGGCTGCTGCGGAAGCCTTGATGAGCTTGCGGCGCTGGCCGGAAACGGCATGGTTCGCTACTCCATGCCCAGCTGCATTGCCAGCACCGCGCGTGGATGAGGTCCCGTTACCAGTGTTTGTTTTTGGCATTTACTTTCCCAAAGCGAGATATTCTGACAGAGTGGATGCAAATATCATTCCAGATGTTTCAACCTTTTGTTTAGTATACTGCGCTGGAATTCTGACGTTTTATTATACTAACAATTCAGCGCCATATGTAAAAATCTCAAACAATTATTCCAGCCAACAGCCTCCCCAGTGCACGAATCGGCACCGGCATGAGCTGCCCAGGCGCCGCACATCTACCCCTTGATAATATGCAACTACTATGTTATTTATATCTGTTTATCTAGCTTCACCGCGAGCAACCCGGTCCTGCAAGTTGATTGATTGCCAACGGCGGCCATTTCAACGCAAAGAAATGCCGTCAATTTCTGTAAAATTTCCTGACACCAGGAATATCCCATAAATTACGTCCGTGCGCGCTGTGGGCATAAACAGCCCGTACGACGCACCACTACCGGGATAGGCCCGCCTGCTGCAGCAGCCGCTGTGCATACTGGATTGGTATCGCGTAACTGATCCCGCTCGGCTTGGCGAGTATATTCTCCCTGCCCTCCTTGACGAACACCATATTGACAATCCCGATCACCGCACCGGTTTCGGGATGGTACAGCGGACTGCCGCTGTTGCCCGGGATAGGCCGTGGCATCGAGTTGAAAGACATCGTAGGGGGAACGCAGGCGGCGGATCTGTGCCGGATCCAGCTGACTGGCGGCATTCGCCTGCAGGGCAATGGGCGTTATCGCACTGACTATCCCGCGATGGGTGACCGGATGGAGGCCAAAATCACGCCCCCAGCGGGAAACCGGTAAACGCATACTCCTCACCCTCACGGACCCGGGAAGACTCGCCCAGGGACAATGCCGGCAGTGGCTGTGCCCTCGAACCTGAGCAGCACAAGGTCATGCGTCTCGTCCACCTTCACCTTCACTGCCTGGCGTGCCTTCGGATTATTGCCCTTGCCGGTGAACACCGCCAGATATTCCAGCTTGGCCGTGTCGATCTCCTTCGGGATCACATGTGCATTGGTGATCACATGCCGGCCGTCCCCGACGACAAAACCGGTACCGACGAGCTTGGCCGGCGGGCGCCGTGTCTTCTGCACGGTACCGATGCCGACGATGCTCGGCTGGGTACGCTCGATGGTATCGGGCAAATCGGCATGCGCTGGTGTGACAGGTGCGATAGAAATGACCAGCATCAGCCATGCTATAGTCACTGCACTCAATGCAGAAAAACGAATATTTTTAATTTGCATGGCTACTACCCGACTCGACCTGATTGACTTCCTGCAGCAGAAGCGACCTCAGTCAAGATCGCCGTATATAAGAAAAATGACATAACCATTCGCACAAGACAACCTCTAATCCGGGTGGCTCAGCGCTGAGGTGACACCACTGACCCATACACTCGCCCTGCCCAGGGACAGGACTGGTTAAGTTCCGCGGACGGAAGGGGAAGAGGGTATCTAAAAAGATTACCGTGTTTTAATGACGATCGCACCCGTAATCACCTGACCTGCCCATACAGCCATGACGGACTTACGCAACACGACCGTGATTCTGACAGCCTGCCTGGCCTATATGGCGTTTGTCATTTACGGCAGCCTGGTCCCGCTGGATTTCCAGCCCCGTCCGCTTGCCGAAGCCTTAAACACGTTTCAATGCCATCCGTTACCTTAATCTTGGCATCGGCTCGCGCGCCGACTGGGTTGCCAATATCCTGTTGTTTGTCCCGCTCTCGTTTCTGCTGCTGGGTGTATTCTGGCCCCGGCAAGGAATCGGCGCCCGGTTGCTGGTCTCGGTGATGGTCTGGATGCTGTGCCTGATGCTGAGCATCGGCATCGAGTTCACCCAGCTGTTCTTCCCGCCACGCACGGTGTCGCAAAACGACATCCTCGCAGAAGGCCTTGGCGCCCTGTTCGGCATTGCCGCATGGTGGTGGAAAGGCGACGAGATTGTTGCATGGATCAGTCACTGGCGTACGCTACGCGGCAGCGCAAATATCGCCCTGCGCCTGCTCTGGCTCTACCTGGCCCTGTTGTTTGGCTACAACCTGCTGCCGCTCGACCTCACCATCAGCCCCGTGGAGATCTATCACAAATGGCGTGAGGGCAAGGTCATTCTGCTGCCCTTCGGCTTTCACGTTGAGAACAGCGCGCAACTCGCCTACAACCTGCTGACTGATATCGCACTCTGGATACCTGTCAGTTTTCTCTGGATTCTGTCGGACAAAAAATCCCGCCGTCAGGCCTGGATCTGGGCAGTGGTCACAGCGAGCATCCTGGAAGGCCTGCAGTTACTGGTCTACTCACGCGTTACCGACATTACCGACATCCTGACTGCCATGGTCGGGGCAGGAGCGGGGGTCTGGTTAACTCGCTACTGGCATGTAGAAGCAGCCGGGCAACCGATCAAGCCGGCGGCCACACAGTGCAGTGGCTGGGAGTGGCCGGCATCCTCATCTGGTTAGTCGTGCTCGCGGTGATCTTCTGGTATCCCTTCGACTTCAATCTCGATCGTGCCTTCCTGAGGGAACGCGTCGAACTGTTCGACCGGGTGCCATTCCACAATTATTACTACGGCACTGAATTCCGCGCCATCACCGAAGTCTTGCACAAGGTCGTGTTTTTCGCCCCTCTCGGCATCCTGCTGGGTGTAATCGGACTGCCGATCAGGCACCCGTCGTTCAGGCGCCTGTTTTCCCTGTTCGTCCTTGCCGCCATAGTGACGACCGCCGTTGTCATCGAGCTTGGCCAGGTTGCCCTGCCTGACAAACTTCCTGACAGCACGGATATCGTACTGGAATGCCTGGGCGGTCTCGCGGGTTACCTCGGCCTGGTATGGATAGGGTCGCGCCGGGAAGATGATCAGCTGCCAGGATTATCCCGTCCATGAATACCCGTACCCTGCCCGGACTGCTGTCCGCCACGGCGGTCTCCTGCCTGGCCTGGTTTCTCTATCTGGGCCTGGCACCCGGGACTCCTCTTACAGAGGCCGCGGCAATCGGCGTAACCATAGGTCCAGCCAGCCTCCTGTTAATGACAGTTCCCCTTGCTTTCATAGGGCAAGAGCTGTTCTGGCGCCTGGGCCGCCGGCGCTTGCAGCGTGTCGCGACCATGCTGACATTCTGCGCCGGTCTCATGCTGATGACCCTGGGCGTCCACCTCACTCACCAGCACCTGTATGCTGATGTGCTGCCATGGAGCCACCTGACCGCCCAACTGGCGGGCATCTTACTCGGTCTCCTTGCCTGGTGGCTTGCAGGACAGCGGCTACTCGATTACATGCAAGCCATGTCATCACGACTCCAGAACCATTCACTCGCCATACACCTCACTCTGGTGTTGGGTGTGATCCTGCTGCTGGTTGTCCCGCTGGATACCGATGTGCGCATGGCTGACATAACGACACGCTGGGATGACAGCTCGATCAGTGCTGCATTCACAGCGACACAACAGCACATCTATACCGTTCTGAAGGGTGTCATACTCTGGATACCGCTGGGTTTGCTCTATCGCCTGGCCGGAAAACAGCAGACTCTGAAGATCTGGGTGCTGGCCGGCCTGGCCGGTTTTGTGCTGGTGGCAGCCCCGCTGTTCACCGTACTGTTGGTGCGAGATGTGATGGAAGTGGCCTTTGCCCCACTCGGCATCTGGGCCGGCGTATGGCTGGGTAATTACACAGAGATACCCGCGCCTGTCCACGCCGTGGTTGCGGCTGCCCGCACCTCGGGCGTTACCGGTGTCAGCTCAGCCCCGTCAGCTGCAGCGCAGCCCTTGCCGGCATCTGATCGACTACCAGTCCTCACCACTGCCGGGTGGCTGCTCCGGTCAGCCGCTGTGCTCCTGCTCGTTCTGGCGGCCTGTCTGGTGTGGAACTTCCCACGCTGGGAACTGTGGCTTGGGGCGGGCTTGACCGTATACGTGCTGGCACTCTGGAAATACCCGTATGTCTGGCTGC
Organism: uncultured Gammaproteobacteria bacterium; assembly: GCA_963768415.1. Lineage (GTDB taxonomy): Bacteria > Pseudomonadota > Gammaproteobacteria > UBA9214 > UBA9214 > CAVYHX01. The sequence continues at coordinate 9,867 of CAVYHX010000035.1, read as the reverse complement.
TGGTCGTCCCGGCGCTGCTGCCGGCGCTGAACCTCGCCCCCTCGACCGGCCGCTTCTTTTTCGATGAATTCGACCTGCTGATGGTGTGCACCACGGCCATGGCGTTGTGGCACGGCATCAACCGGGAGCTGACTGCCACCCTCGCACCCGCGGTCATAGTCGTAGCAGGCCTGTTTGGCTGCTCTTATTTCATCAGCATGCTGATCGGCCTGCTGCCACTGCAGCCCGTCGATGCCAATGCCTTCAGCAGTTACTGGAGCTCCTACAACAGTCTGCGTGTCGCAAAAGGTGGATTCTGGGCCCTGGTATTGCTGCTGCTGCTACGCTGGTCTCTGCCATGGCCGGCCCGCTTTGCCCGGCAACTGTTGACCAGCGGCATGCTGCTGGGTCTCGTCAGTGTGATTCTGATCGGTCTGCGGGAACGCTGGCAGTTTGCCGGGCTGTTTGACCTGGCGTCCAACTACCGCATTACCGCCAGCTTTTCCAGCATGCACACTGGCGGTGGTCACATCGAGACCTACCTGGTCATGGCAATCCCCTTCCTGTGGCTATTCATCACGCGCAGCCGCATGGCCGGGGTGCGACTGTTCGTGATATTGGTCTTTCTGGCCGCGGTGTATCTGACCATCACCACCATCGCCCGCGGCGGAGTCTTTGCACTCGTCGCGGGCCTCGTGGTACTTGGCATCGGCAGCTATCGTAGCTACGTGGCAAGTGGAAACCCGCCAGCCTGGAAGTTCGTGTTGCCGGTAGTGCTGCTGCTGGGGGCCAGCACTGTGGTGATCATCGGGCTGGGCGGCGACTATTTTCAGCAACGACTCGCCCGGGTGGAACAGGACACGCAGACGCGGTTGACCCACTGGTCGACTGCCCTCGCGATGATGAACAATGACTGGACGACACAGGTATTCGGCATGGGTCTGGGCACCTTTCCCGTGACCTACCTCTACCAGGGCCCTGCACATACCCTGCCTGCAACCTACCGCTATGAAACGGAGGGCGGTAACACCTTCTTGCGACTGGGTGCCGGTAGCACCCTGTACATGGCCCAGCGTGTAGCGGTGCATGCACAACACACCTACTCGCTGTCGATGGACCTGCGCAGCCAGGACCCCAGGGCCCGGCTGTCAGCCCCCGTGTGTGAGAAGCACCTGCTGAATTCCTTTCGCTGTCAGTGGCAGGGGGTGCCTTTCCCTGCCGGCGACAACCAATGGCACCACGCCGAAATCCGTATCGACAGCGGTGATGTCGGCAGCGGGAACTGGCTTTCCCGTCGGCCGGTGGAAATGTCGCTATACAACCCGGCTGCAAACACGATCGTGGATATTGACAATGTCAGCCTGGTGGACAGCAGCGGTACACAGCTCATCCGTAACGGTAACTTTGCCAGGGGCGGCGACAACTGGTTTTTCAAGACCCACGGGCACCTCCCGTGGCACATCAAGAACCTGTGGGTTCAGGTCTTTTTCGAACAGGGCTGGCTGGGACTGCTGACCTTCTGCCTCCTGCTTGTTCTGCTATTCAGGCGGCTTGCTTGCCGCCATGTGGAGCGGTGACCAGTTCGCCGCCACCCTGTTGGCATCGGTCACCGGCTTTCTTGCCGTAGGGCTGGTTGGCAGCCCGTTCGAAGCACCGCGGCTTACCACGCTGTTTTTCACGCTGCTACTGCTTGACGCCTTCCAGGATGACGCTGGCCGGCAGAACGCCCCCCGTATACCGTTGCAGACCGGGAGTGCCTGAAGTGCGCGACCTTGCCATTCTGTTGATACTCACAGCACTGCTATATGGCGCACTTTATCGCCCCTGGGTGGGCGTTCTGGGGCTGACTGTCATTGGTTATATGAACCCGCATAAATACGGCTCCGAACTGATTGCAACATTACCGGCTTACCAGATAATGTTCATTGCTGTCTGCTTATCGGTTGCCTGGTCCTTCATCATCAAGCGCGAGGAAATCCGGCCACCACCGCTGGACTGGCGCCTGGTGCTACTGGTGTTGCTGTGGGGTTATTTTCTATTCACGACCTATCATGCCATTGTCGCCTGGGCGGCCTGGCCCAGGTTTTTCGAGGTTAGCAAGACATTTGTTCCCCTGATACTCACGCTGATACTGATCAATTCGCGTGAGAAGCTGTTCTATCTGATCATTACGATCGCGACCTGTTTTGCCCTGTTGGTGCTGAAGGGCGGTTATTGGGCCTTCATGACCGGTTTTTCAGACCGTGTTTATGGCCCGCCGGGCAGTCATTTTTACGACAACAACCACTTCGCTATTGTCGTCATCATGACCATTCCCCTGCTGGTTCTGTGGCTGCGAGAGACAACAGACAACCGGCTTCGCTACATCCTGATGGCGCATGATTTTCCTCAGCGTCGCCTCGGCCCTTTCATCCTGGTCACGTGGCGCATTACTCAGCCTGGGTGTAACGACGCTGTTTCTCGTATGGCATAGCAAGCGCAAGTACCTTGCCATACCCGTCGTGCTTGGCGGCATCTTCCTCAGCTTTCAATACCTGCCGCAAACGTGGTTCGAACGAATGCAGACCCTACAGGCCTACGAAACAGAGGGGTCGGCCAGCAGCCGGCTGGAAACATGGAAGACAGGGCTTGATTATGCAGTGCAACACCCATTGACAGGCGCGGGTTTCGAAGGTTGGCGCGACGTGACCATAGATACTACCGGGCTTGACTGGCACAATAGCTATATTGAGATCATGGCTGAACATGGTTTTATCGCCTTCGCGATCTGGCTGTCATTATTGCTTGGCAGCATTATCAGTCTCTCAAGGCTTGCAAGACTGGCCGAACAAGGCCCTGAACTCACATGGCTGCACAACTACAGTCTCATGCTGCAGGGTTCCTTGATTGCCTATGCATCGGGTGCGATGTTTTTGGGATTGTCGTACTGGGACATCCTCTATCATCTGATAATCATCACGGTACTGCTCAAGCAACTCGCCCATCGGCAGGCTGCCATCAATGCTCATACCCGATAATGTCGTACCTGCGGTTTTCGGTCCTGTGGAATCCCAACGCCGACCATGCAACAGCAATGCTCGCGCAGGCAAATATCGAGGGAAGATCAATGCCCTGGAAGTGCTGCACGAACCTTGTTCGCGTCGAACCAATCGGGGGGTCGTAAAATGAAATCGCACACTCCTGAAAATCACATTATTGGTATCGATGGTTGTCGGGCACTTGCCTGCCTGGGAGTCTTCATTGTCAATTACCTTAACAAGGTCGACTTTAATTCAAGCGAGTACTTTCTTGACTTCGGTGAAATTTCCGGTCGCTTCGGAATCGTTACACTCATTGTCCTCAGTGGGTTTGGGCTCAGTATTCCGTTCTGGCGGGCACTTGCGCAAGAACAGCGGTGGCCATCGACAATGAACTTCTGGATAAGACGGTTCTTGAGGATCGCGCCGCTTTACTACATATGCCTTCTTGCTCTCATCGTGCACAATGAAGTCTGGAAGGAATCACAGGGCTGGACGGACATATTGCTGCATTTTTCCTTCCTGTATAACTACTCAAACGAGTTCTACTACAGTCTAAACCCGGTATTCTGGGTGTTGGCGTTTTTCATGCACTTCTACTTGATTCTGCCGATACTGTTCCGGTTCGGAAAAGGAGGCACGAAAAACGCCCTGGCAGTTTTTATTTCGGTGATACTTCTCTCATATCTTGCGCACGCCTATCTTTCAGTCACTGGCAGATGCGAGTACTTCCGGCATTCAAAACCTGGTTTTAACGAAGTCGTTTTTTGCATATTTGCCGCATTTTCTCACGGGGACACTTGCCGGCTGGCTGTACCTGGTTTGTGATAAGAATGGTCGGTTTGCGGGCTCGCGTTTCTTCAGGCGGTTTGCGTTTTGGTTGCTAATGGCATTGATAGTGGGGGCTTGGGAACACGAATCGCCGAGTATATGGAACTGCCGTATGCTGTATATCACTTTCCAATAACACCCATCCTGGTTGCGCTGCTTCTCATATCCGCAGCGATGGGCAGTGCATCGACATTCCTGGAAAGTATGCCGGTCAAATACTTCGCACTCCTATCCTACGGAATTTTCGTATTTCATTATCCGGTCATAAACCTGTCCCTGAGACTGCTCCCCAAGCTGGGCGTCAATCCTCATCAACATATTTTCCTAACGGCTGTTTTCGCATTGTTGGTCACAACTGGCATTGCGGCGCTCACCTATGTATGCGTTGAAAAACCGGTGCGGGCAATAAGTAGAAAATATTTCAAGTAACGTTCGCTTTTCTGGCCTCATCTCTCGAAGACCCAAGAAAAAGTCCGGCGCAGTGAATACCAATGCCTCAACGGCAAGGACAGGAGCCACATCAAGGGCCAGCATTATATGCTGCTCTCCCGCAAGAGATTCCCGGCCTGAATGAACGCCTCTCGCAGAGGTGTGTCACCACTTACCAGTTGGCCGTGCCTTGCGCGTTAAACTTCATTGATAATGCCTGATTTAATCTATTCACCAGGTGCGGCTTGCGTTGTAGCTGCGGCAGCCAGTCACGAATCCGCCTTTGCCGCAGCAGGCACCACGAGAGCATCTTTCACGCGGCCGGCCATCAAAGTCCTTGTTCCAATCGACAAAGGCCTGCAAACGCAGGGTATCAATTAGCATCTGATTGCCGCACCCCGGCTTTGGGATAAAGGCTCATCTCCCCCAATGGGCCAAACGGGCGTTCCAGATAGTCAGCGGCAGCCTCCAGCGGTCCCGTTATATTCTCCCTTGATTCACCGCCGCTGATCGGCGTTGCTGCGAATACAACATTGGCCTGCACCGTTTGTCGTTCGGGTGGCGACTCGCCTTCCCTGTGCCGGATAGCAACACCGGTACCAGTGGACAGGATGGTGTTGTAGAACACGTCGATTGATCGCGGCACATCGTTGTGGGGCTGGATATGGATGGCATCCCCGTGGGAATTCACAAACAGGTTGTTGTACAGCGCGATATTTCCTTCCCCCTGGAACAGGGCCTCGTTGGGGTTCTGGTAGAAGAAATTACCATAGACCAGATAGCGGTCATTCATCCCGGGGCCCGACAGTGGCCAGTGACCCACCAGCACGTTGGGGCGCGCCATTGGCGCTGCTGAGCCACCATCCGCCTTGCTGAAGACATTGTGGCGAATGATGGTTACATTTTCGCCCTCCGGGATACTCCGTAATATCCGGCCTGCTTCTCTGATGCTTGACCTGCAGGTTATAGCCCAGGGTATCGACAACGAGATTGTGCTCGATCAGTCCCGCGATGAACGGATCACTGCCATCCGAATCACCCAGGTAGATACCGGTACCCGCACCAATGATCTCGTTATCGCGAATGACCCAGCCCCAGGCGGGACACTTGGTGGAAATACCCACCGTCTGTTGATTATTCCCATGCCCCCGTATCAGTAGATTCTCAAGCGTGATGTGATGTGCCCAGTCCGCATACCCCTCAGCCTTCACGGCATCGACCGGCAACCCCAGGCCATCCAGCTCGAGGTTGCGGATTGTTACATGACTGGAATCGAGAATACTGACCGTATTTGCTCCCGGCCTGCCAGGGAAAACCGGCCGCGGCCCCTGCTCCGGGCCGGTGATGAGGATCGGCTTGTCTGGTCGTCCGTTCAGGTGATGAACGGGCAGCCCCTGTCGGTATTCTCCTGGCCGTAATTGAAGCGTATCACCCGGGCCCAGCTGCCTGAGAAGCTGGCGATAATTACGCAGGATTTCCCTCCAGAACACGACCGGCATGAACCAGGTGGGCAAAAAGCAACCAGAAAAATACTCCGGAAAAAAGGGATCGAAATCTGACGACTTTCATTGATAACGCAAGACAAGGCAGGCCCATTGTATTTTACTCGGACGTCTCGTAGGTCATGTGGTTGCGCGCGCCGTAGTGTAACAAATCGATCATCTGTCAGGAACTGCGCCGGAATCCGGGTCTGGTGGTGTTGCGCCATGCTAAAGTGAGCCCCCCGTATCGATGGGCGCGTAATGAACAAGCAACACAGGCAAGTAAAGTGTTACTATTTCCCTCGCCCAGCCGCACATAACTATGATTGTTACCTGTCAGTAAAGGCCTGACACTTCCCTTGATTTGTATATATCGATGCATCTCACTGTCCTGATCTGTAGCCACAATCGCTCGGCATTGCTGGAAAGAACCCTGGCTTCCCTTAACCGCGCGCACCGCCCCATAAACTGTTCGATCACTGTTCTGGTGGTCGCCAATGCCTGTACGGACAATACAGCGGCCTTCCTCCAGAATTACCAGACACAGGTGGCAGCAAAAGATTGGCTGCCACTCGACTGGCTTGAAGAAGCAACCCCGGGTAAATCCCACGCCTTGAATCGCGCCATACCGGAACTCCGATCGGATCTGGTTGCATTTGTCGATGATGACCACCGCGTTGACAAGGATTACCTGATATCTATTTGCAAGGCAGTGGAGTCTTACCCTGATGCCGCATTGTTTTGCGGCCGCATACACCCGGACTGGGACGGGTCGGAACCGGCCTGGGTCCACGACACAGGCCCCTACCGCATTTACCCGCTTCCTGTGCCGCGGCAGGATCATGGGGAAACTTCACATCCTGTTGGTCTGGAGGACCGGATACCCGGTGGAGGCAATCTGTTCCTGAGAAAGGAGGTCTTTGATCGTATTGGCAACTTTGCCACTGAACTGGGACCGCAGGGACATAACCTCGGGGGGGGTGAAGACACGGACTTCGTGTTGCGCGCCCTGAATGCCGGTGAACAACTGATTTATATCCCCGATGTATTGCAGTACCACTACGTAGACCCGGCCCGCCTCCGACTTGGCTACTTGCTCAGGAAAAGTTTTCAACGCTCGCGTGCCGGGGTAAAAACACGCCACACACACGCGCGGATCCCGCTTTACATGTGGCGCAAACTTGCAAAATACATCTTTCACGCCGGTCTGTTCCCTGCAATGGGCCAAAACACGTTTTTTTCTGGTACGCATTGCAGCCATGCTGGGCGAGATGCGGGGAATACATACTTAGGCGCTATTCAGAAGCGTACAACAAAGAGAAGTCTGCTCGTCAGCAGCATCCAGGCTCAACCCCCCCCGCAACCGGAAGTGACTGTGTTACCCAGCCGCTTTCGCTTGCAGGTATGACCGTCCTGAAGACAGCCATCCCGGACATGGCCGGTTACTATCTCTTTATGATATTTTGTTTATTGAATTTCATGTCTGACAATCTGAAAAAATGAGCCAGCCAACGATTGAACCGATCAAAGACAGTGATCTCCTGGATTTTTGCCGATTTCTCACCAGAAACCTGAGTAACGTGCGTACTGCCGATGAATGGGCCAGTGCTTTCAGGCAGCACTGGGGGGTAGAGAAGCCCAACAACGGATTTATGTTGCGAGATGATGGACAAATCGTGGGTGGTATCGGTGCCATCTATGCACAACGCCTGGTCCACGGCAAACCCGAGCGGTTTTGCAACATCACCAGTTGGTGCGTACTGGACCAGTACCGTTCCCAGAGCATGCGACTTGCCATGGCGCTGACATCCCAGCCCGATTTTCATTTCACCGATCTCACACCCACTGAGGTGGTATCGAAGATGCTGCAATTTCTGAAATTCAAGCCCATGAATGAGCGGCAGGCGGTTTGGCCCAACCCGCCCTGGCCTTTTTCATTACTTGCAGGTGTGCGTGTAATCACTGATGCGAACGCTATCGAGCAGGTCCTGTCTCCCGAGGACGCCAGGGTCTATCTGGATCACAGACACTTGCCCTGGCTCAACCACCTGGCAGTAGGCCGACCCGGTGACTTTTGCCATGTGGTCTATAAAAGAACCCGCTTGAGGGGATTACCCGGTGCTTTCGTACTGGGCTTCAGCAATCCCGGGCAATTTGTAAAATACCGCATCGCGCTTGGCAATCATTTGCTATTCAAGAACGGTCTTGTGTTCACCAGGGTCGAATCACGCTTATTGACCAGGGTACCCAGGCCAAGCATCGAACTCGCCGGCTTTCGCAACAAGGTCTTCCGCAGCGACTACACTTACCGAGGCCGACATCAGCAACCTTTACACGGAAATCGTGGCCCTGGACCTCTGACTTCGGGACACATTTAGACAAATAAGGTACTCGACCCAATGGTCACTTGCCGACTGGACTGAAAACTATAGTTACTTCGATATCATTTTGCCATGACAATACCCGCTATCACCATCGGGAGCGTGCAGGACACAATGCCCGCTATTCCCACCACGCATCCCTGCTGGTATTGCCTCTCACGCGAGACTAAAAGTTATGAAACGTGATCTGATCTTCCTCCCACCCGAAACCAGACCCATCCTGGCCACGGTGATTCACACCGAGGAGGAATTTGACTGGAGCAAGCCGCACAATCGCCATGCCACGAGTGTCGAGCATATGCATCACATTGACCGGGCCCAGGAGATGTTTGACGAGTTCGGCATCGTACCGAACTATGTCATCGACTACCCCATCGCCTCCCAGGAGATTGCAATTGCGCCGTTGAAGGACCTTCGCCGATTCAGGCCGTGCCCTCATCGGTGCACACCTGCACCCCTGGGTGTCACCACCTTATGAAGAAGAGGTGAATGCGCATAACTCCTATCCCGGCAATCTGCCCAGAGACCTGGAAGCGGAGAAACTGCGCCTGCTCACAGAAAAGATTACCCAGTCTTTCGGCACGCAGCCCGTCACTTACCTCGCCGGCCGTTATGGTTTCGGACCAAACACCGGGGAGATTCTCGAAGAACTCGGTTACGAAGTGGACATCAGCCCCGCGGTCCCCATCAATTTTTGTGCGGACGGGGGACCGGACTACTCGGCTTACACCAGCCATCCTTATTGGTTCGGCAAGCAGCGAAAACTGCTGGGTCTGCCCGGTACGGGTGGCTACGTGGGTGCACTGCGAAGCGGCGGCACAGCGCTATACACACGGCTGACCCATCCCTGGCTGCGCCGCACAAAACTGTCCGGGCTGGTAGCAAGACTGCGCCTGATGGAGCGCATACGCCTCTCACCGGAGGACTACAGCGAACCGGAGATGCGGCGGCTAACCAGTACCCTGTACAGGAGCGGTATACGCATATTTGTATTCAGTTTCCATTCACCTTCCATCCAGCCGGGCGGCACCCCCTATGTACAAAACCAGGCGGACCTGATCCGTTTTCTGGACAAATGTCGCCGCTACTTCTCCTACTTCTTTGAGACGCTGGGCGGAACCAGCATGACGCCCCGCGAAATCAGGCACTTCCTGGAAAAAAATGGAATGAATCTCGCAGCAAGATCAGCAGCGAATCCGGAAGCATGATCCAGCGGGTTCCGTGGATTGTGCAGCCAGAAAAGCCCGTGCCGTCAGGACCGGCAAGGCATACATCGCTCTACCGGGTTATCTGTCTGGCCGGCGACGGGCAATCACTCAGCTGTTGTGCGGACTAAACGAGGGGTTGACGTCCTGCCGGGATGGGTGCGGGAAACATCCATGACAGCTTATCTGGATCATTTAAGCTTCTCCAGCCGTCTTTTGAGCGAACGCGAGTTCGGACTGGCTTTCAGTCCCGACTCAAGGACTTTTCGTGCTTCATCAGGCTGATTGGCTTCGAGATATAGATCGGACAGTCTGGCATAGGCAAGCGTATAATTTCGTTTTGCCTGCATTGCAAGCTGGTAATGCCGTATGGCTTCGGCAATCTGTCCCTGCTCGCTCAAAGCCCATCCCCAGCGAGTGTGGAGTTCAGGATAAAGACACATGTCGCGTATTGCATGAACCCGACACATATCTCATCTGGCTGCACCACTCTCCCGAGCCAGTTGTCTCGCTCACGCTGATTCAGGTGCTTTTGGCTTTTTGC
>CAVYHX010000034.1:0-11708 GCA_963768415.1 uncultured Gammaproteobacteria bacterium | reverse complement strand
TGTTTGTAGTCTTCTTGCTTCGACTCACTACGTATTGCTCTCGCGGCGCAACTCGCGGGCGCCATTACCCATGCCGGCGCCAGTGGCCAGATATCCCGTCTGCTGGAGACAGCGGGAGATGTCGCTGCGGTTTCGGTTGCGCTTTCGGGGTTGCCGGGTGCGCCCGGGGTTGCCATTGGACAGGCCATGGTGGTGTATCCGCCGGCAAACCTCGACGTCGTGCCGGATCGCGTGGTGAGCGATATCGAGGCCGAGATAACCGGCTTTCAGAATGCAGTCGATGCAGTAGCGGATGATCTGCGTGGTATAGCCCGGCGCCTTTCCGGACGCATGCCCGCGGAAGAGCTGGCGCTGTTCGACGCATTGTTGCTGATGCTCGGCAGTGACACCCTGATCGGTGAGACTGTTGAGCGAATTCGCGCCGGAAACTGGGCGCAGGGGGCCTTGCGCGATACCGTTGCAGAGCATGTTCAGGTCTTCGAAACCATGGAAGATCTTTATCTGCGGGAGCGTGCCAGTGATATTCGTGATCTTGGCCGCAGGATCCTGACCCGGTTACAAAGCGGCCAGCCGGCCGAGCGTGTGGCCTATGCGCAGACGGTGCTGGTTGGTGAAGATATCAGTGCCGCGCAACTGGCGGTCATACCTGCGGAATTTCTTGCCGGTATCGTCTCGGCCAGTGGCTCGAGTTCCTCGCATGTCGCCATCCTCGCCCAGGCCATGGGCGTGCCGGCAGTCATGGGTGTCAAGGATATGCCCGTGGGCCGTATGGAAGGCCAGACCCTGATTGCGGACGGGTACCGTGGCGACGTCTTTATCAATCCATCGATCCTGGTGCGCGAGGAATTCATCCGTTTACAGGGTGAGGAATCCGAACTCACAGAAGAGCTGAAGAAGATGGCGGGCCAGCCATCGGTCACCCCCGACGGCACGGTCATGCCGCTGTATCTCAATATCGGCCTGGTCTCGGGTGGCGCAGCAGGAAGTTCACAGTGAGGGCGATGGTGTCGGCCTGTATCGCACCGAGATCCCGTTCCTGATGCGCGAACAGTTTCCCGGCGAGGAAGAACAGTTGCGGATCTATCGCAAGGCACTCGAGGCCTTCGCCCCGCGTCCTGTTACCCTGCGCACACTTGATATCGGCGGCGACAAGGTGCTTTCGTATTTTCCGGTGCATGAGGATAATCCGTTCCTCGGCTGGCGCGGCATCCGTATCTCGCTGGATCACCCGGAGATATTCCTGACGCAATTGCGTGCCATGTTGCGCGCCAGTGTTGGTCTGGATAACCTGAATATTCTGTTGCCAATGATCTCGACTGTGACAGAAGTCGACATGGCGGTTGCGTTAATCGACCAGGCGATGGCCGAGTTGATCGAAGAGGGTGAGCAGGTGATTCGGCCACCGATCGGAATCATGGTCGAGGTGCCGTCGGCGGTGTATCAGATCAGCGCCATGGCCCGGCGCGTGGACTTTTTCTCCATCGGGACCAACGATCTCACGCAATACCTGCTGGCGGTGGACCGCAACAACACGCAGGTTGCCGGCCTGTACCAGTCCCTGCATCCGGCAGTATTGCGCGCCATACGCCAGGTCGTCGATGAAGCGCAAGCGCTCGGTAAACCGGTCAGTATCTGTGGTGAGATGGCCGGTGATCCTGCCGCGGTGCTGGCCCTGCTGGGACTGGGTGTGAACAGTCTCAGCATGAGCGTAAGCAATCTGCCGCGCATCAAATGGGTGATCCGGAGTTTTAGCCGGGAACACGCGCGTAAACTGCTGGAACAGGCCTGGACGATGGAGGAGCCGGCGGCAATCAGGGACCTGTATAACAACGTACTCGAGCAGGGTGGGCTGGGTGGCCTGGTAAGGGCAGGTAACTAGGGCAGCTCTGATTTAGTCGTCATTGCGACTAATGCACTACGTTGTGAATGACAGTGTATTTATTGGCTCTTCCCCAAGTCGAGAGGGTAGATTACGTTGCAGGGCCGAATTCATTCGGCCAGTAACTGCATCTGGATGCCAGATGACGGTGAAACACCGCTGGTCGAATGAATTCGACCCTACAGGTTTGATTCGATGACGGTGAAATACCGCTGGTCGAATGAATTCGACCCTGCAGGTTTGACTCTATGGCGGTGAAATACCGCTGGTCGAATGAATTCGACCCTACAGGTTTGATTCGATGACGGTGAAATACCGCTGGTCGAATGAATTTGACCCTGCAGGTTTGATTCGATGGCGATGAAACATCGCTGGTCGAATGAGTTCGACCCTGCAGGTTTGATTCGATGACGATGAAACTCTGCTGGTCGAATGAATTCGACCCTGCAGGATTGATTGAGTAGGGCCGAATTCATTCGGCCAACAACCTTGCCATCGAATCGAATTAGTGAAGATTGTTACGTTCATGTCTATGGGCAAGTTCCATGTACTTGAGTATGCGGCGCCCGGTGAATGCAATCGAGAACAGAAAACAGATGCCGCCGAATTGAAGGAAATCATCCGGTGTCAGGCCCAGGAAATGGGGTTTGTAAATACTGGTAGTGTGCACCAGAATGATGACTGATACCTATGAGTACACTGGCCACCCCGGTTGCGATGGATATTTCTATGATGAGCCGCGAGAGCGTTTTCCCCATGTTGATTCTCCTCCGTAATTATCGCGTTTTCCTCGATCATAGCAGATGATGGAAGTGTCAGCTGCGGGCGCAGCGTATGGCGGTCTCGCACTAGAAGCTGTCGCTGGAGGGATCCAGGCTCACCAAAATTAACTAACAGGCATGCGTGCAACACCTGCCTGCTTATGCAGCGATCCTGCGCCGGTGTTCCCTGCCGCTGGCGCGTCGCTTGCCCCATAACCAGACACCACTGAGGGCGAGGAACAGGAACAATATTGCGGCGGCATCGATCAGGTACACTCCCCAGCTCCCCAGGATGCGGCCGCTGTGCAAATCCAGCAGTACCCGTTCCAGTGACAGACCGGTGCCACGATAGGCCGCCTGTAAGAGTTCCCTTACCGGCTTCGGCGTGCTGCTGCCGGTGACCCAGCTGGCATCCAGATGCGCGGATTCCACCCACTTCAGGAAACTGGCATCGGTACGGTAGTAGCCGTGTGCAGTTTGCATGGCGAGCATGCCGTCCGCGCTGCGCCCGAGTGCCTGCAAACCGGCCGGGACCCCTGCACTACTGCCCAGTTCCTCGATCAATGTGCCATCCGGTGTAAACAACAGCAGATGATCCGCGACTCCCACCACGATCAACCCGGCATATTCGAGGGCGCCGATCAGGGGGGGTGTCAAGCCCGGCAGTAACTCGCCGTTCCAGTACAGGCGCTCGCCTACCGCGGAAATCAGAGTTGGCCCGGCCAGGTAGCTGGTGATCTGTTCCGGTGCACGGATGCCATACCAGTCCAGCAGGGTGGCGGACTTTACATGGGTTGAGTCCAGTGCCAGTTCTTCAGTGTGGTTCAGGGCGAGGCCGGTGATTGTCAGCAGGACGACAAACAATGCAGCCGCAAGACCAATATAACGGTGCCAGATATACAGCGATCGCAGCAGCTTGGCGCGGGAGCGCCGGTGTTTATGGCGCGTCATTGGCGGCTGCCGACTGGCTGTGCAGATACAGTGCAAGTCGCGCCAGCTTTTTCAGTGCGCGCACCGAAAGGGTCGCGCCGGATATGCCGTCGATATTGCGATCCAGCTGGTAATTGTCCGCAAGGGACGCGCCGGCAAACTGGTCAGTGAAAAACGGATGGCGGACTTCCCAGCCACGGCTTTCACGAAATACCAGCACGCGTATGGTTTCCAGCCCGGTGTCATTGACTACCAGTCCGACAGTGATCGGTTTCTCCTTGCCGATTTCCTCCAGTATCCAGGCGCTGCGTTTCCCCTCGCGCCAGTAACGGATACGCAGGCCGGGATAGTGATGGCCAAGGATGGTATTCGCGGTCTCCCTGAGCTCGTCCCTGAGCCAGACAAATTGTGGCTCGGGCGGTGCTCCGGCAAACACCTCCCGCAGGAAATCATCCGGTTCCTGGTATGTGCCACGTGCAAAGGCTGCCACTGCCAGCAGGGCAGACAGAAGCGGAATATATTTCAGCCAGCGCATCATGTTTGCCGATCAGAACTGCACACCGACACCCAGATTGAAACCATCCTGTTCACTGCCATTCTCATTGTCCTGTATCTGGTAATCCGCTTTCAGCACCACGTCCGGGTGCGGCCACCAGTTGAGGCCGAAATCCCACTGCTGTTGCTCGCTGTCGGTGCTGCTGCCCGCTGCATTGTCCCACTGGTTATAGCGCACGAATACACCCAGTTTGGGGGTGAGTTTATAGGCAGGTTCGATATAAAAACCATCCTGCTCATCTGCGCCGATGCTTGCCGGTCCGGCACCATCCAGGTCCCACATGGCATACAGCGCGCGCAAACCGAATGGACCGCGTTCCATGACGGCATGCAGTTCATAGAGCAGTGCGCTGCCCGCGGCGGGATCAACGCCCTGGGTAATATCCGACTGGTACTGGAGCGCCCCGGCAATTTCAGTGCCCGCCATGCCGGTCCACTTGACCCGCGCAGTTGCGGCGAGGTCCTCTGCGACCGCCTTGCCCGATTTCTGCCGGCCATCACGCGGTTTGTAACCGTCTGCGGCCGAGGTTTTCAGGCCCTCGTGCAGCACCAGGTCATAGCTCCAGCCCGGTGCGATCTCCCCGAACAGGCCGACGCTGCCCGCCCACCAGGTGGCGGGGATGATATTGTTCTCCACCGGGTTGCGTTCCACACCATAGAAGGTCGGTGGTTCGTGGGTTTCGTTCAGGATGCCGACCGGCAGCAGGGTAACGCCGGTGCGTGCCCCGTGCCGGTCACTGAGATCGAATTCCACATAGGCCTGTTCGACCTCAACCTCGCCAACCTGATCCTCACCGGCAACGGCATGCTCGATTTCCACTTCCGAGAAAAAGCGAATGTTTTCGTTGAACTCGTGACCAAGAAACACCACGAAACGGTGCAGGTCGATTTCTTTCTTGTCGCTCGCACCACCATCGCCATCCAGGTTGTTGTAATGCAGTTCGGCGTATCCGCCAATGGAAGTTTTGTCTGCCCAGTTACCGGAGGCAGTGCCTTCCTGACGCGCATCCTCGACCGCGACCACGGCGGCTTCGGCCTTATCGTCGGCCTGTGACGCCTGTTGCGCGGTTTCCTGCTGTTGCTGTTTCAGGGCATCGATTTCCGCCTGCTGCCGCTGGATGATTTTCCAGAGTTCCTCGATACTCGGAGCGGGCGGTTCGGCGGCAACCACGGGGCCGGACAACAGGGCGGTGCACAGGAGAATGGGTACGAGACAAGTTTTCATGGTAATGATCCCCCGATGGATCCTGGAAGCAGAGGAGCCTGATTTTAATTATAAATAATCTAAATGCAAATCATTATCATTACAATTAAGATCGGACTCGAGGCGCAAGGTTTCCGCGTCTAAAATAATTAAATTAAGCTATTGTAATATATAGAAAAATAGGCTAATCTAGAAATAGTGCAGGCATGGCCCTGGATCTATCCCAAGCGGGCAGGCTGGCCACTGTAACGATCTGGGTTTATATTGTTTTCAGGCAGGCACTGCTGCATACAGACACAGCAAACGGAGCACGATATGGCACAAGCACAACTGGCAACTGAATTCCCCATGGCACTGCAGGAGTCGGATCTGGCCCTGACTGCCGCTGCACGCGACAAAATGGCCGAGTTATTCGACCAGGTCGAGGATGATGGCCTGAAGGCGATCCGCGTCTTTGTCTCGGGCGGTGGCTGCGGGGGTATGGGTTACGGCATGACCTTCACCGATGCGCAATCTGAATATGACAGCATCCGTTCCGAGAATGGTTTCGATATCTATGTCGATGCCGTCGCATTGAATTTCCTGCGCGGGGTCGAGATCGATTATGTGGAACGTCCGACCGGGGCCAGCTTCGTTTTCAACAACGCCTTCTCCATGACCGGTGGTTCGGGTACCTGCGGTGCCTGTGGTTCGTCTGGCGGAGGTTGTGCCTGAGCCGCGACGTCTGGAGACGCCTCCCCGTCTCCTGTTAATCACCCCCCCCAACAGTTACCGCACCATCGCCTACCTGGACGCCGCCCGGCGTCTGGGTGTCGATGTGCTGGTTGCCTCGGAAGGCAAATACTCACTGGTGGGCGCGATTGCCCGTGGAATCCATGTCGATCTGGACGATCCCGCGGCTTTCGAGGTGCTGCTGGCGACGAGCCGCGACCGCCCCCTGGCCGGGGTTGTGGCCACCGATGACAACACCGTCGAGCTGGCGAGCCGCATCGCCCGCCAGCTTGGCCTGCCGCATAACCCGCCGGAGGCTGCGCGATTTTCCCGGCGCAAGGACCTTGCCCGCCAGGCGCTTGCCGCTGCACATGTCGATGTGCCGGCCTTCCGCGTGATCGATCTCGCCCGGCCGCTTGCCCCGCAACTGGAGGGAATCGGCTTGCCCTGTGTGGTGAAGCCGGTAGTCGCTGTCCGCCAGCCGGGGTGTGATTCGCGCTGATACCCTGGAGGAGGTCACGGCGGCCTGTGCGCGCGTGCGCGCGATCCTGGCGGGTGAGTCGCGCAGGCAGTCGTTTTCCGCTACCCATCTGCTGGTGGAAGACTTCGTACCCGGTCCGGAAGTCGCGCTGGAAGGTCTGCTGCACCGCGGCAAGCTGGACGTGCTGGCGATCTTCGACAAGCCGGATCCGCTGGAAGGTCCGTATTTCGAGGAAACCTATTACATTACCCCCTCGCGCCATGCCGCCGGGGTACAGCGCTGTATTGTCGAGTGTGTGACAGCCGCCTGTGCTGGCCTGGGTCTGTCAGAAGGCCCGATTCACGCCGAAGTCCGCGTGTCTGCCGAGGGCTGTGTCATCATGGAGGTCGCCGCGCGCACCATTGGTGGCGAATGCGCGCGCCTGCTGAGTTTCGGCGCCGGGCATGACCTGGAAGAACTGGTCATCGCGCACGCACGGGGTGAGCCACTGCAGGTGCAGGCGGCTGCCGGTGCCGCCGGTGTCCTGATGATCCCGATTCCGGCGAGCGGGTGTGCTGCGGCGCATCGAGGGTATCACCGCGGCCCGGGCCGTTCCCTGTATCGAGGATATCCTGATCAATATTCGCGATGGCTATGAACTGGTGCCACTCCCGGAGGGCAGCAGTTATCTCGGGTTTATGTTCGCGCGCGCGCCCACGCCGGAGCAGGCCGAGGCCGCCCTGCGTGCGGCTCACGCGCAATTGAAGATTGTGGTTGCGCCGCTGCTGCCACTGGAAGACGGACGCGGCGGCCGGATTGCTCCGATCAGGGGTGACGGGCTGCGGTGACCACACCGCGGCCGGCGTGTCGTTAGGGCGGGGTTATTTCTTGGCGCCGGGTGGTTTGAAGCCTTCCGGGACAGCACCATAGATCACCTTCACCGAACAGGAAACCCACCATGTGTTTCTCGATCAGTTCCACGCTGGCGGGATCCGATGTATTCAGGCCGTTCTCGTTGATAATCATGGTCACGCGTTCCAGCCATTGTTTCCAGCCTTCCTCGGGAAACATTTTCGTAGATACGCACGCCCAGTGAGCCCGGGTGCGGGGGTGCATCCAGTCCCTCCGCTTCACGTTTGAGAACGACGCAATTGACTATATGGGCCATTTGGCAATACTCCGATCGATTGAACTGACTTGCGGGAATTGTACTCCGAAATTGATTCGATCTGTCCTGATTAACGGCGACAGATATTCCCGATGATCAAAAGGGTTTAACCACGGCCAGCAGTACAATGCCGATCAGTAACAGGGCGGGGATCTCGTTTATCCAGCGGTAGAAGACATGGCTGTGCCGCGCCGTCCCGGCACGAAATTCGCGCATGATTCTGCCGCAATAGAGATGAAAGACGATCAGTAATCCGACCAGCATCAGCTTGGCGATCAGCCACACGGATGCCTGATAGGCCGCCCAGGCATACGCGTACAGCATCCAGATGCCGAACAGGGCGGTGAGCACCGCGCCGATGGTCATGATGATGAACAATTTGCGCTCCATCACCAGGAAGCGCTGATGGCTGATCTCGTCGTGCGCGTCAGCATGGTAGACAAACAGTCGCGGCAGGTAGAACAGACCGGCGAACCAGGTCACCATGAAGACAATATGCAGGGCCTTTATCCAGAGCATCGCTTATTATCCAGTCATATAGTTTCAGATAATTATATGGCAGCGCGCGCGCGTGCTCGCGGTCAGCCGGAATACGGGTTTTATCCAGCATGGCGAGAATGTCCCGCCGCAGTCTGTCCAGGTCCATTGTACCTGTCTTTCGGAATGCGATCCGGCCGTCCGGTGCGATCAGGATTGATGTGGGCGTCACGCGAATATTACCGAAGGCACGTGCGGCATCGCCCTGGATGTCCATGACAACAGGATACGGCAATATTGCGCGCCTTTTGCATCGCCAGCACCCGGTTGGGCGGGTCGTAGTACATGCTGATCGCGATGATCTGCAGACCCTGCGGAGCCAGTTCCTTGTACAGCGCGATCAGGTGCGGCATTTCGCGGACGCAACTTTGGCAGGTGGTTGCCCAGAATGTCACCAGCACGGGTGTGCCACGCAGATCCACCAGGCGCAGTTCTTCACCATCGGTTGCAAGCAGGCTGATATCCGGACTGTTATGTTGTCAGCGGCTGGAGTCAGCCAGAGGTAGGCCAGCGCACCCAGCAGGCTGATGGCACCCAGAGTGATCAGGCTTTTCGGTAACTTCATGAGTCGTTTTTCGCTGTGGTGGTCGGCTCGCGTTGTCTGTTTTCCGGAGGCGCGATTACCCGGCAGACGCCCGATGAAGGCGAAGACTTTCTTTATGCCGCGCCAGAGTCTGGGCAGTAGCCAGATCAGCAGCACAATGAATACCGTCAGCAATACGATAAACAGTACCGGGTGATAAAGGGCGGCCCAGAGTCCGGCGACTACGGCGACATCCTCGCCGACAGAGGCAAACCAGTTGGTAAACGGTTCCGGTGAAGTATTGATCAATACGCGGCTGCCGGCCTTGGCGGCATGGCTGCCGGCGGCAAGACCGCCACCGACCAGTCCGGCGGCCAGTTGTGCGCCGGCACCCACCTCGCCGATCGCGCCGGCGGCGAGGATTGCACCGGCCGGTATGCGGATAAATGTATGCAGGCCATCCCAGCCGGTATCCACACCCGGCACCTTGTCGGCAAAGAATTCGATGCAATACATGAGGCCGGCGGCCAGCATGACCAGGGGTTCGCCAAGAATTTGCAGGTCGGGCGGCAGATCGATACCCCCGGTGGTACCCAGGTAACCGAGCACCAGGATCGCCGCATAGAGATTGATACCGCTGGCCCAGGCAACACCCAGGGTAAGCGCAATGGTCTGGGTAATATCCATGCCGGGTGAATGCCTCGTCTGTAAACAGCACATTGACTACCCGGCGCATTCTAGCAATTTGTGCATTGCAGATAAACCGGCACAGGCCGTGCGCGCCTGTTTCCCGTCCGGCAAAAATAACATAACCTGTTGTTAAATATGCACAATTTACTTTGTGAATATATGTAAACCGGGGAATAACAGTCTATATAATGGGCGCGCTGTAGTTTTCCTCATCTATCAGATAATTAGGAGATTTAGATGTTAGAAGAATTCAAAAAATTTGCCATGCGCGGCAACGTGGTCGATATGGCCGTTGGTATCGTGATCGGTGCTGCATTCGGTAAAATCGTCAGTTCGTTTGTGAAGGATGTGCTGATGCCCCCGATCGGTAAATTGATGGGCGGTGTTGATTTCAGTAACCTCTTCATCAATCTGGGTGAGGGGACCTACACAACGCTGGCTGCCGCACAGGAAGCGGGTGCAGCAACTATCAATTACGGTATGTTTGTAAATACGGTCCTGGACTTCCTGATTGTGGCCTTTGCGATCTTCATGGTCATCAAGGCGATGAACAAGATGAAGACGGAAGAGCCTGCCAAGGCACCGAATACGAAGGCCTGCCCTGAGTGTCTCTCGGATATTCCCGATTGCCGCCAAACGCTGCAAGTTTTGCGCATCACAGGTTTCGTAACAGGCGATTTTTCCATCAGCTAGTCAATATATCAGGAGTAGAGTTATGAATAAGGTAATGATACTGGCAGCAAGTATGATGTCTGGTGCTGGCCGGGTGTGGTGATAAGGACAAGTCTGCTACCGGGGAAGCGCCATCCATGCTTGAAAAGACCATGGATGCGACCATCGAAGCCGCCAAGGATGCGGGCAATGCGGTCGGTGATATGGCCGACGATGCGGCCGGTGCTGTCGGCGAGCGCCTATGACGCCACCAAGGAAAAGGCAGCCGGTGCCATGGATGCGAGTGGGTGATGCGGCCGGTGACGCCGTTGATGCGACCAAGGACGCTGCATCGGATCTCTATGATGCCGCCGGGGAGAAGATCGATGCCACTGCCGGTGACGCCATGGAAGCTGCGCAAGATGCTGCAGAAGACGCCATGGACGATGCGGGCGATGCGATGGAAGATGCCGGCGATGCCATGGAAGATGCCGGCGATGCCATGACCCAGTAGTTGGCAGTAGCAGGGAGGTATGACATATTTTGCGGCCGGGCGGTTGCCCGGCCTTTTTTTGTCCCGGGAATACTGACGATGCGCAGTGTCTTTATGGTTTTCATTGCAGGGTGGGTCGCCTGGTTCTGGATTGACAAATCCCCGGGTGCCTTGCAACGCATGCCGCATGCGGGTGACAACCTCATCGATAATTTCCAGAATGCCTTCAACCTGCTGAAGGCGGGCAATCCGGAGTTGGCGTTTACCTATATCTGGAGTGCCCACTACATCATCCTGTCATTACTGGGCGGAATGCTGGTCGCGGTTATCTATGGAAGTATCGCGGATTATCTCGGGCGGCGGCGCATGCGCCGGCATTTTATGCCGCCGGCAAGCATAGTCAGGAAGCAGTCGAACGGGGAAAACCCGCCCGGGCAGTAGCCTCTGGCCGGGCCCGCGCTGCCGCCCTGTAAACTTCCTCAAATCGACTGGGTAGCTCACCGTTGTAGGGCCGAATTCATTCGGCCAATAACCTTCCTCAAATCGACTGGGTAGCTCACCGTTGTAGGGCCGAATTCATTCGGCCAATAACCGCATCTGGATGACAGATGACGATGAAACACTGCTGGTCGAATGAATTCGACCCTACAGGTTTGATTCCATGGCGATGGACATCGCTGCTGGTCGAATGAATTCGACCCTACAGGTTTGATTCAATGACGATGATTCACCGCTGGTCGAATGAATTCGACCCTACAGGTCGATCTGGATGACAGCTGGTCGAATGAATTCGACCCTACGGGTCTAACTGGGTAGGGCCGAATTCATTCGGCCAACAACACGAGTAATTCACAAGCAGTTACGGGACAGCAGTGAGCTGGACCCGGATGCCGCGCAGAGCAGAGTACCATCCGGCGTGTTTGTCTTGCCGTGAACCCCCGCAGCTGGCCGGTTAGCCGGGCTGTCCTGCAGGCGTTCCGTGCGCCGGGTGATGTGACGCGGGGTCAGGATGGCAATGCCTGTTACCTGACACATAAGGCAGGGCAAAAAAAAGGCCGCGGTATGACCGCGGCCTTTTCCGGTTTGCTGCTGTCCTAGTACAGAACTTTCAGGGAGCGCAGTGTATCGATGGTCAATCCGCCGGTG